>CAIPDV010000068.1 GCA_903863935.1 uncultured Bacteroidota bacterium | reverse complement strand
GGCTTTCATACTCAAGCCTTAGTGAGACTAGGAGCCACAAAGCAAGAGATAGTTGAAACCTTAGGTATGGCTACTTATATGGGCGGCGGACCTTCTTTAGTGTATGCGGCTGATGCACTCACTGCTTTTGAGCAAGCGCAAGCTTAGTCTAGATGTATGAGTAAGCGGGCATATAAAATCTTGCTTAAGTCTTTTTGGATAGGCTTGATAAAAAATGTTTCTTAATGGCTAAAGTAATATTTTGCCGCCCATGTTTTTTTCGTTCGAGTAATCCAACTTTTCGGAAGATAGCTTTTCCTGGCAGCTCTTGAATTTTGAGTTGCTTGTCACTAGCCCAGGAAATATTTGCTAATTTTGGGACAATGGAATACCCGAGACCTTGTCGTACCAGTTCAATAATGGCTTCAACTGAATTGAGTTCCATGCCTTCAATGATTGAAAGTTTATTTACCCGTATTGTTTGGTCAACCAAGTGACCCGTCCAGGTATTTCTTTCAAAACGTATGAATGGTAGAGCGGAGTAGGAAACTTTGGCTGGCAATTTTCTTTTGGATTCCGTGGCAGGGGATATCAATATCATGGGTTCTTTATAGAGCTCCGTCCACTGCACATTTTGTGGCAATGCGTAGGGTGACTCGGTAACGATTGCTGCATCAAGACTGCCTATAATGCTCGAAAAAAAATCCGGGCACATTGTTGCAATTAGCAGCGTGTTGGGTAAAATAGCACTTCCGGAGCGTTCGATGTATGCGGCTTCCAAGCATGCTTTGCATGGTTTTTTCGATTCTCTGAGAATTGAGGTTTTTAGGAAAAATATTGGAGTAACTGTAGTGTGCCCGGGATATGTAAAGACAAACATTTCAATAAATGCGCTTGACGCCGAAGGGAAAAGATACGGCAAAATGGACAAAGGCCAGAAAAACGGAATAACCCCTCAAAAATGTGCCCGTGGAATTATTAATGCCATACGAAGTAATAAGGACGAAGTGTTTATTGGAGGAAAGGAACTGCTTGCAATAACATTCAGCCGCTTGTTTCCACGTCTTTTTATGTATGTGGTGAAACGGGTAGCATCTAAAAATACACATTGATGAAATATACTAACTCACTTGCATTTGCTAAGGAACTGGATAAAAAGGATCCGTTAAAAAGTTTCAGAAATAAATTCTTATTTCCACAATTCAAGGGTAATGATGCCTTGTATTTTGTAGGGAATTCATTAGGTCTGCAACCTGCCAGCGTTGAGAAATATGTAAAAGTTGAATTGGAAGACTGGGCAAAATTGGCAGCCGAAGGACATTTTGAAGGGCGCAATCCCTGGTATTCATACCATGAAATGTTTTCGAAACCTGTTTCCAAATTAATGGGAGCAAAGGAAAACGAGGTAATTATTATGAACCAGCTTACAGTGAATTTGCATCTGTTGTTGGTTTCATTTTACCAGCCCAGAGGAAAACGATACAAAATTTTGTGTGAATCAAATGCATTTTCATCGGATAATTATGCTTTGCAGACCCAGGCGCAATTACATGGATTTGATCCTACGGATGCAATTCTTGAAGTAGCTCCAAGAAAGGGAGAAAACACATTGAGAACTGAAGATATTTTAAAAACGATTAAGGATAATAAGGACGAAATAGCTGTCGTTATTTTCGGAGGGCTTAATTATCTGACAGGTCAGGTGCTTGATATGAAACAAATTACTGAAGCAGCGCATAAAGCAGGTATAATGTGCGGATTCGATTTAGCCCATGCCGCAGGAAATATTGAATTGAAACTACACGATCGGAATGTGGATTTTGCATGCTGGTGCACTTATAAATATTTCAATTCAGGCCCGGGTGCTGTGGCCGGAGCGTTCATTCACGAAAAACATATAAAAAATAAAAAATTATTAAGGTTAGGTGGATGGTGGGGTTATGATAAGAAATCCAGGTTCATCATGAACAAAAAATTTGACCCTATGGATACCGCAGAAGGCTGGCAGTTAAGCAATGCACCAGTTTTATCAATGGCTGCCCATAAAGCCTCCGTAGATATTTTCACCGAGGCAGGCGGTATGGCTCCACTACGCAAAAAAAGCCTGTTACTGACAGGGTACCTCGAATTCATAATTGGAGGTATCAATGAAAAAATAAAAGACAGGAAGTTAAAACTTGAAATAATTACTCCGACAGATCCCAATCAAAGAGGATGCCAACTTTCCATTATAGCTCACGGAATTGGAAAAGATTTTTACAATGCATTAGGCAAGGCCGGTGTTTTTTGCGATTGGAGAAATCCCAACGTAATAAGGCTGGCACCCGTTCCGCTTTACAACTCTTTTGAGGATGTTTGGAAATTCGGACAGGTAGCAGAGAAACTATTACTAAAAAGCAAGTAGAAATTCAATTCTATTTCTTCACCGCTGCTAATCCTTCCAACGCTGATTTATCACCAGGGGATAGGCAAAGAACCCTGTTGAATAATTCTTTTGCATCATCCTTTTTGCCGATCCGATAACTAGACCACGCATACATAATCAATGCATCGTAACTGAACGGATAAAGGTTAACAACTTTATTAAAATATTTATATGCAACTTGATAATCTTTTTTATCATATGATATCATACCCATGCGGTAATTGGCTGTAGTATTTTGAGGGTCAATAACCAAAATTTTATTGTATTGGGCAACCACTTCATTCATGTTTCCCAATGCATAGGCAGGATATACATACCCGAATTTAGCTTCAATGGCATTGGGTTTTAAATCAATAGCCAGTTGATAATAACCTTGCGATTCCTTATAGGAGCCGGCTTTGTAATTAAGCCAGCCCATGCGTAAGTTCAATTCGTAGGACGATTTGTCGTAAGCTGTTTTCAGGGCTTCAATAGCACCTTTGAAATCCGATTTGGTTTCCAACTGATAACTCTTTGAAAACGCGTCGGCAGTTGAACCCTGGGAAAAAGAATTGGTAACAGTCATAAAGATGATTGCTCCGCCTGCAATAATTGATTTTAGTTTTCTCATTTTGGTATGATTTTAATTCCGATTACGAAAAGGTTATAATAAAAAGGCCAGTGTTGATGAAATTCTATATCGTCCTGATGCTGGTAAACGCCATAAATACTCATTGTTTTTGAAACGACTAAGCTGGCAAGTAAAGAAAGACGTGCCACCGTAAAATCAGGAGTGCCACTTACAATATATCCGTCGCTTTCCATTAAATTGCCTCCAGTATTGGCAAGATAAGAAGCTGACAGTGTAAGTTTTTCAGATGGGCATAAAGTTAATGTTGAAACTAAACTTGTATGCGTGCTTGAATAGTGATTTTCTGTATGCAGAAAGCCTGTTTCAGTAATGTAAAATAAACGGTTGCTAAAAGGGTAGTAGGTTATGCCTAAATAATGTTCGTATTGAGTAGTGCTATCAAAGGCACCAATAGCAGAACCAAATGTAATATCAAAATTGGAAATAGTTTTAGTAAGCGAAATAGCTCCCACAAAATTAAATTTGGTTTGTGCTGCTCCCGTGGAAGTAATTGAAGTGTCACGGTAAACCATGGAATCTCTCATATGTGGTGGGATTTTTGATGGAGCCAATACGCCAATGGAATCAGTAGTGTATGTTTTAGCAGCATATCCTCTTATAATAGGTTGGAGTCCCATTGAAAGAGTCCATCCTTTTTTTAAGGGAATTTTACTGTTAAGATAATACTGAAACTGATTGGTTGTTCCTCTGAAGTCAGTCTGAGTGAAATAGGTTAGTGCATTGTACATTGAAAATCTGTTTCTCACAAAAAAGCCGGCACTCACTTGTCCGTAATAATAATTACTGAACTGTGTTGTACTGTCTGTAGTACCCATGCCTGCTTCCAATGTAGCAAACGAAAAAGATTTAAGTTTATCAGTACCAGTGTATGCGACTGCCTCCTGCGAGAATGATTTACTTATCCACCTGGCCCTTTCATATTCGCCGGTGTATAAGTAACAATAGTAAAGATATTCCATTGTTTCATCCGCAGAATTAAATGCATTGGCCTTTTCAAAGTGAACCCGGGCAGAACGATATTTTTTTTCTGAATAATAAGCGACTCCAAGCCTGTAGCGTAAATAATAATAATCAAAACCTTTATCCAGAGCCAAATTCCCATAACTTATCAACTCATCCCAGTTTTTTTGGAGATAAAGGGAGTAGGTCTGTGATTCAACACCAGCCGTCGTCATGGTATCCTGCGCCCGCAGAACTGAGCACAAAATAAGCACGCAGCCAAGAATTAAGCTATATTTTCTGCAGTGATGCATTGTCCGTTATGGTTAGCCGTGAACTTACTTATCCGATTACCTGTTAATTCCATTTCAAAGTTAATTTTCCCATTTCCATTGCTGCCATTTCCTTTTTTTGCAATTGTATTAATCCTAATATTTCCTGGGGTTTGCTCGTTGTCAATTGAGCCGAATCGGGCAGTGTAATTCGCTTTAAGGTATATATGGAATGGTGCTGTGAAATCCTGTAAAAATTTAGTTACACCACCGTAAAAACTCGAAACGGGTAGAGCATCCTTAATTTCAATTCCTTTATAGTATCCCAAAAGTATTTTATGTGCTCCTAAATAAAAGTAATAGAGAAGTGAATTTTTATCTCCTTTAAAACTTATGAAATAGTGCAGCGTTTCATTGTTGGTAAAATAAGCAATAGAGCCTGTAGTCTTGCAATAGATATAGCTCTGGTTGGACGAATCGGCATAAACTTCCCAATTTTCAGTAGAATTTTCATTCCCTCTTTTTACATTAAAATTCATTTTCATCCCCGGAATGAAATGGAATGCCTGACTTATTAATGGGGTAGGGGTGGCCTTCAACACAGTTTCTCCTTCTTGTGGGTTGTCAAAGGAATGGAACACATAATTTTCATTCTCTTTTGTGAGGTAATAACAGATGGGATAATTCATTGTACCTGCATTCAAGTAGGCATTCGATTGCAATTGGAAATGAATATGAGGTTCTGGAGAACGACCAGAATTGCCACATAATGCAAGTAAATCGCCCTTTTTTACATAATCACCATTCTTTACTTTAAAACTGTCTTTTTTAATATGGCTTAATTTACTGAACAGGTAATCGGTGTGCTTTATGATAATTGTGTTGCCCCAGTTTTTGTCTACATTCACATCACCTACAATATTATCATCCACTCCATCTTCAACGGAAACAATCAACCCAGCAGCAGGGGCCAACACTGGTTTTTCATAGCAATAAAAATCCTTCACATCAGCGCCCGGCTGGCGGTAGGTTTTTTTATTTTCATCAGTAATCACAAAGTCCCAGGCATGGCGGAATTCATCCTTATGGGTAATTTCTCCATCATGTCCCTGTGAAACCATCCATTCACCAAAATAAGGAAGATGGATGTGCACATAGGTATCGTTTTTAAAACGTTCCATATTATTATTGTGGGCATATAAATTCTTTTCGGGCGAATACTTCTGGTACTCTACCAAATGCAAACTTGAGATGGTGTAACGGTTGGCAAAAACAAAAATCACCAGCATTACTACAAAACTGAACGGAAGCGAATAAAGCGGTAATTGGTAACTAAATGATATGGTCCCTAGGCCACTAATCACCAGCACTATTAAAGGGGCAGAAATAATGGCGAGAATATAAGAACGGGTTGAAGGAACAAAGTAAAATCCTCCTATGGCAATGGCAGAAAGAATGAAGTTAAAACCAATATAGCTATATTCAAGCTCCGACATATCGCCCTGAATAAAGTAGCTGAAAAAATAACCCGTAATAAATCCGATTATAGAAAGTGAAAAGGCAATTCGGGAGCAAACCAGTAACCCAATTGTTATCAGCAAACCTGAAATAATATTATATTGAAAGAAAATTGCGCCGATAGATTTGAAGTAGATAACCGCAAGGTGCGGTATAAAAGAAGCAGTTTTGTGGTAAATAGAAACAAGTGATGCACCTGCAAAACTTCCCCAGTGAGAAAGTGTGCCTGCGGTGCGCCCGCTTAATTTTACAGTTTGAAAAGTGCGTGTACTAAGTAGCATTACCCATGTGCCAATAATAAAAGGCAAACTAAGAAAGGGAATTCCTTTTGCACCCAGAGAAGAAGCCAGCCATGCGCTCACCATCAATGTTAGGAATGATGAGAGAAGCAAAATAACGAAGAATGCAGGGTTAAAACTGAAATAAAACCCTATAGCTAATCCAACCAATAAAACATTATAAGTATAGGTTCCACTTCTTATTAAAGCAGGGTTGAAGCCAAGCAGATTTGCAAGTATGACCGCAAAAATTACACAGGTAAATCCGCTAATGCCGATATATGGATCAACAAAGGTAGAGATGCCTAACAACAAGGCAAACCACCGATTATCTGAAAAGAAAACCTGACTGTAACTGCCGGCAACACTATCTCTGAAAATTTTTAACCTTTCTATCACAAGCGTTAATGGGTATTATAATTTAAAATCTTTGAGGTACTTTGGAACAATCTCATCTTTTTCGATACTATCAAGTGTTTCACGTTTGCGAATGATATGCGAATTACCTTCCATGTCTATCATTACAATGGCAGGGCGCAGGGCAATAAATTGCATCCACTGAGTCATGTTGTAAGCTCCAACGCTATGCACCACCACATGGTCGTCTCGTTTAAGAGGAGGCAGGGTAATATTCTCCCGGATTACATCAATATTCATGCAAAGCGGGCCATATAAAACGGCATCTTCAGTATATTGGCTGAACTCCTGTGCAGGGCTGATTTTATGGTCGTACCAAAATGAGGTAAATAAAATGTTCACCCCAAAATCGAGGATGGTAGCGCGTCTTCCATCCGATAAACGTTTGTTGGAGACTACCGTACCAAGCAAGTATCCTGATTCGTCAATAAGTGCACGGCCCGTTTCAAGGATTAGAAGAGGTAAATCTGTTTCAGTAAAACCTGCATTTAATATGGCAGTGCAAATGCTTTCTGCAAACTGGTCGAAAGTAGGCGAGGCATCAATCCCCTGTAGGTACGAGCCTTTTAAGGTATTTTTAGAAGCAAATCCACCGCCCATGTCAATGTACTGAATATTTTTCTTGTACTTCTTTTTTATTTCCAATGCGAGGTGAGAGAGTTTGGAAGCGGCCATTCCATATGCACTTGGGGTTAGCATAAAAGTACCAATATGACTATGCAGACCCACTAATTCCATTTTGTCATTCAACATAATTTTGTTGATAGCATCCCAGGCCTGACCGTTTTCATAATTAAATCCAAAGCGGTCCCACATAGGATAAACGCCTGTATCCATATTTACACGAATAGCAACTCGTGGTTTTTTATTGCTTTCAACGGCAATTTCTTTAATGAGATACAATTCATCCAAATGATCAATATGGATCATTGAATTATTGGCAATAGCAACTTTCAACTCCGCTTCAGTTTTATCCGGTCCATTGAAAATTATTTTATTACCCGGTACTCCGTTGTTTAATGCTTTCTGATATTCAAACCCGGAAACCACTTCTGCCCATGAGCCTTCCTGGTGGAAAGCATTGCATACGGCATTCATGTAATTTGTTTTGTATGACCAGGCGAACTGTACTTTCGGATAGCGGGTTTTGAAGGAGCGGTTAGCCTCACGGAAAGTACGGCGCAAGGTTCTTTCTGAAATGACAAAAAGAGGAGAACCAAATTTTCCAAGAAGATCTTTTACTGAATTACCGTCAATGTGTGTAAGTGGAGTGTATTCGGTGCGAGTGCCGAATTTATTCATCAATCCAACATTCAACTTTTGAATGACCGGGCGTTCATACTGCAATTTTTTTGCACTCATAATTAATTTTTATAGTTCACCTAAGGTTGATATTTTTTCAAATTCATCTAATTCCACTATCATGTCCCACGAGTAGCGGACAAATAATTTTCCAATGTCATATTTTTTAAAGGGCTCCACTTTTTGGCCCAGGGCAAGTCTTACCAATGCTTCCGGATGGTTTTGTCCGCAACCAACCGCCAGATATACCCAGGCAGGGAAACGGGGGTTTATCTCAATAAGATAATAATCGCCTTCGCTGGTTTTTATTATTTCAAGCTCCATTCCGCCTCTCCATTTGGTAGATTTGATAAGCTTGCGGGTCATGTTCATCAGGTTCTTGTCGTCTATTGAAATACCTGACCATGCTTTGCCTTTGTCGGTAATATATTGCTTACGCATGGGCACTGCCCCAATGGTATTTCCCTTGCCATCGCCAATGGCAGTCACGTTTACTTCTTGTCCGTGTAAAAATTCTTGTATGATAACAGGCAATCCCCATTTAGCACTTATTTTGTTGAAATAGGTAGCAACCTGTTCAGGACTGTAGGCAATAGACGCATCATAAAACTTACCCTTTACCACCACCGGATAAGTAAATTCATTACGTAGTGAAGGAATCTCTTTTATATTAAATATGAGTTTACTATGAGGAATTTTAATTTTATGTTTTTTGCCAAATTCAGGAAGATTTGATTTATGGCGTTCTTCAAACTGTTCCAGGGTAGGTAAGAAAACATTTATCTTCAATTCCTTTTTCAACGTATCTGCCAACTTGATGAAATTGAATAATTCCGCATCGAAATTAGGGATAATCACATCCAGTTTTTCAATGGAATTTATGTATTTCAACCGTTCCATTAGTGTTGCTTTTCCGGCAGACGGCAATGGTATCTGATAGGTTTTATCTACAATGTCGTGCATGTAAATACCCGGTTCCAACGATTCGTAAGAAAGGCCGATTATTCTTACGTCAAATAACTTACTATCCCTGAGTGCCCTGATAACAGGCACTCCCGGGCCAGGGCTGTCAATAGCATTGAGGCCAGTTACAGCTATGTTAATTTTTTTCTTTTTCACCACCTTCTACCAGGTTATGCTTGGTAAGCATGTTTACAAAATCGTAATAGTCTTTTTCAAATGAAGCATCGTCTGTCATGTAAGTTTTGGTTACATGATTTTTGATGTCATTGGCATTTTTGCCTTCTTTGAGCATCCTTATAATTTCGAGCCCTATCGGGTTGGTCGAAAACGAATCGCCTGTGCTTGGATCAAACACAAAGCCTGAATCGCTAAGGGCTAAGTTCTTTTTTAGTTTCATGACTGCTATAATTAATAGTTCAATTTTACGATACAAAAGTATATTACATCATCAGAGAAGTTGTTATGGTTTAAAATAAATAAGTTATAAGATTTTAATTTGCAAGGTTGGTCAACGATTTCCGGTCATGTTTATTCAGTGCCTTATATTCACTTACGGTATACCCTGTAATTTGCTTGAATTGATTGCTTAAATACTGGATGCTGCTATACCCTAGATTGTAGGCAATTTCGCTCAATGTAAGCTCATCGTACATTATCAGTTCTTTTATTTTTTCGATTTTAATGAGGATGATATATTTCTCAAGGGTCATTCCTGTTTTTTCTGAAAACACTTTACTAAGGTGCAAGTAAGGATGCCCGAGGCTTTCACTCAAATAGTCAGAGTTGCGGATAATGGAATTTGCATTGTTCCCGAAAAAGATATGTTGAATGATGCAGCTTTTTATTCTTTCCACCAGCTTGCTGGCATTATCATTCACCAGTTCAAACCCTTCTCTTTTCAGAATGGTATTGATCACCTCCAGGTTTATAACCTGCGAATCAAATTGCACCTCAGCTTCGCCAAGTTTAATATTTATTACTTCAATGAAGCCTGTTCTTTCCAATTCCTGTTTTACAATTTTCACACAACTGTTGCTAATCATATTCTTTATAGATATGACAGCTCGGGTAGTATTTAAATTATGTTTTTGCATGACGGCAAGTCTTAATTGGGTTTAAATATAGTCACTTACCTTAAAATAAGTACTGATTGATAGAAATCGCCTCGTTTTCAGCCCTTCGAAAGCTTATAAGCAACAGGAAAGATTAGCTTTTCCCAAAGAGCGTATTCCTTTGCAGACGGATGCAAACCATCATGAGCAATAAGGTCTGGGTTATCTTTCATCTTTTGAGTTTCGGGGAAAATATCCACTAAAGGTAGATTTCGTTTACTGGCTTCAGCCTTAATTATGTTGTTGAATTCGGTAATTCCATTACTGATATCTCTTCCATTACTATACATTTTACCTGTAGGTGTAACCCCAAAATCAGGAATGGTTATAAGTATTAGTTTGCTTTTAGTAGAAAGAACATGGTCAATAATATAATTCAGGTTTTTGTGAAATGTGGCTGAATCAACTCCTTGAACCCAGTCATTAACCCCTATTAAAAGGGTAGTAAAATCTGGCTTAAAACTGTCAAAAACCGATAATTCTTTTTCAATTAAATCTTCAGTGGTCCATCCGGTAACAGAAGGATTTGCCACTAAATCTATATGAATGGATGTACTGTCGTTCAGGTGTTTGACTAATAGATCAGGAAATGCTTCACCTTGTTTAGCCCCTTCACCAATGGTATAGGAATCTCCTAATGCAACATATTTAATCGATTTGTTTGGAATCCCCTCTTTCATAGCAATGGTAATACAAATAAGGCCTAAAATAGATAAAGATAGTATGCCCTTTTTTAACATAACACAAAAATAAGGCTTTCTCAATAACTCATTTTAAATATCTTTGCAGCCCTTTTTGACTCCGTAGCTCAGCTGGTAGAGCAAAAGACTCTTAATCTATTGGAGTCGATGGGGTTCTCCCTTTAGAATCAAGCTTTTCGACCATTATGTAAAATTGATTGCATTTATTTTGCAAGTTTTCGCCTTGGTTAGTTATTAGTTTTTTGCAAGTTACTATTTAAGTACATTCTATTCTTTTGTTTTCTATTTTCCTTCCACCCAGTCAATAATATCAACTAGCATATCACAATATACTTGTTCGCATTTATGGACTACTTCACCTTTCATGTTCAGGAATGAAACGGTATAATCGTCAACCCATCTGAGTTCAACGGCCACCAGTGCTTTATGTTTTTTGCCATTTACAATGAACCTGATACCACCTTGAAATTCCTTGCTTTCAGGGAGAGCTTGAAATCTTCTTGCTCCCCAAGCCATGAGAGCCATTCTATCAATTACATTGATTTGCCTGATAATTTCATTTGCGATTGTTGCGGTTTGTGTTTCCATTAAAAGTATAACTTAATTATTATGACACAAAGATAAGCATAAATACATTATGTGTAAGTAAAACATCACTTATTTATTAACAAATGTACCTGTACGCTATTTTTTAGTATCTTAGCACCCTTTTATACAAAATATGGCAATCCTGAGAATTAAAGAAGTTATGAACCTGAGAGGTGTTTCAAGAAGTGAACTGGCTATTAAGGTCAAGGTAACTGAAACCACTATAAGTAATATTTGTTCGGAGAAATATTATCCCAGCATGGACCTTCTAGTTAAATTGGCCAAGGCTCTGGACGTTGATATACGTGATTTGTTCATTCAAACTAAAGGCGGAACTATCACGATGAATGAAGTGGCTGAGGCCAGCGAGTACATTACAAAGGGACTTAAAATTCTAAATGGTAAAAGGTAGAAATATAAAAAGGACCCTAGTAACCTATCTCCTTTAGTAAGTCAGAAATATTAATTTCTAAGGCTTCACAAATACGCTTTAGGACTTTAATTGAAATATTTTGCTCACCCCGCAAGATTCTTCGGATTGTACTTTCATTCACATCGCATACGTTAGCAAATTCAACATTGCTTTTGAATTTGGCCTTAGCTTTTTTACCAATGTAATCACCTATTGAAACTAGTATATCCTTATCCTTTGGCATAGGATAAAAGTCAGTGGAAATATTAATCCACTCTCGCCATATATGGCGAATTATTTATATTTGTGTTTCAAATCAAAATCAATTCAATATGGCAACATCAGTAAAATCTTCGTTTAACCACGCAAAAGACAAGGTATTCAATTCATGTTTATCATCGATTGCTACCTTGGGATATAGTATTTCCAATTCTCAAAAGGATAGTGGAATTATATCATTTGAAACTGGTCGCTCCATGTTTACATGGAAAGGCCAGAAATTAACCTGTACGATTATTGAAATGGAGCCGAATAAGACAGATTTAATAATCAGCGGTGTGTCGGCTGGAGTTCAACTAACTGATTGGGGTGAAGCTGAAAAAATAGCCAATAAGGTGGTTGGCCAGATTCGTTCTACCTTGAATTAATAACCTTAGTATTTTATTGTGTTGTTGTGAATCCTTGCACACTTTGTTGTGGTAGTTGGGAAATGGTATCAACCGTTCCACCGCTAACATTTTCAATTTCTGTTATTGGGTCCCAGTCGAGAATTGTATCTAAGTCTTTAACCATTATTCTTATCACGTGGCCAGCTGGTATATTATGGAGTAGGTAATTGGCTTGATTCTTGGTAAGTATAAGTTTTTTCATGATGCTTTTATTAATAAATATCCGATATAACGGCTGAAAACAAAATCTGATTTTACTCTTAATCGGTCCTAGTATCTGTGGCCGTTAGATGAAAGGGACGGGGACAAATCGTAACTAAACGGTATTTCTAGGGCTAACTTTAGCACCTTGCAGCTCATAGGGCATAAATGCTAAGACAGCGGAGAAGCCCTATTATTAGCCAAAAATATAGATGTGTTCGTTAAGTTACGAAATATTTTATCTGGAAAATTCTACATAGTGTGCTGGTTGGACCAGCAAGGGGTCCCCCTGTCCCTTCGTCCTTTGTCCATTCGGCCCTTGTCCAAGTGTCCACGTGTCCCAAAACCGTTACTCGCCTTACAAGGCTCTCATTTTTCTG
>CAIPDV010000067.1 GCA_903863935.1 uncultured Bacteroidota bacterium | reverse complement strand
TAGTGTGCGAACTATTTCAAAGATACATTACGGCGGCAAATCACAACTGAATATCCTGTCTCCCTTCGTCCTCTTATAGTGTGCGAACTATTTCAAAGATACATTACGGCGGCAAATCACAACACAAGAGAAGAATTATTAAAAGAATTGGATAGTGTGCGAACTATTTCAAAGATACATTACGGCGGCAAATCACAACACCTTTTGCGCGAAAGTTTTTTAACCCAACAGTGTGCGAACTATTTCAAAGATACATTACGGCGGCAAATCACAACATGCCTATTATAAAGCTATTACACGAATGAAGTGTGCGAACTATTTCAAAGATACATTACGGCGGCAAATCACAACCACTAACGTCTTGAGCCAATTCTGTACATTAGAGGGTGTAAAACAGCATATCAAATATATTCATTTATTCGGTGGCTGAAATAAATTTCTTTCCGGAACCTGATTTTTAATTTTCGCTACTATTTATTAATAAATAGTAGTATGGAAACAGATATTCGGCTACGGAAACTTGTTCGTGAAATAATTACCGAAATATATGAGCAATTGGAAAAGAGGCTTATTAATCCTGAAAAAACTGGCGATGATACACCAGGTACAATTGAAGAACAATCCACGGAGCCGCAAACTGCGAGGAAAGACCCATCTATGGCAGATAAAAAAGAATAATATTTTACAAATGCACCCAAGAAATGAGCCCTGCCAAAATAATGAGAGAATATGCAACCAGAGACTCTGTTCGGATTTTAGCGATTAGAGAAATTCTTATCAGTTCTGTCTTTTCAGATAAATGTAAACTTTTTGAAATTAAATGCATTATTAATAAAGCAAGGATGGATTATGAAGAAACTATAAAAAAAATCGATCCTGATTTCAACCCCCATATAGCGGTTGCGAAACTTCTGTTAAAAGAAGAGTTCTAACAAATACATATTTGCAATTGTTAGTGCCACTATTTAATGGGTCATCCTCCAAATTTTTGATGCCTTTAGAACATAATTTTCCTTTAAGTTGGCGTGCTAAATCTTCGTTAGGAGTTGATTCATAATATCTTATCTCTTTCCACTGTTCATCATATTTCCATTTTAAAGTAGGCTCATCAACATCCGTAAGAGCGACTCCGAGAAGTTTAAATCTTTCGGGACTGCCTAATTTTATTGCAATTGCATTCGCAACCTTATCAACATCGTAATTTTGCGGAGCCGATATGGTAACTGCCATACTAAAGTGAATTAAGTCCTTTTAACAATTCATCCAACTTCATTCCTAATCCACCAGCAATCTCACGTATAAAATACATTGAAGGATTCACATGCCCCATTTCCAAACGATTAATTGCAGGTCGGTGCTTTCCAATGGAGGAAGCTAACTCATCTGGAGTTAATCCTTTCTCCTCCCTGATTTGGCGAATTTGGGAGCCGAGTATTTTTAATGCTTTGTCCTTTTTCATATTTTATGGAAGTCTTTTTACTAATTCATCCATGGTAATACCCAAGCCTTCGGCAATTTCATAAATATAATAATAGGAAGGGTTAGCCTTGCCTTGCTCCAAGCGTAGAATTGAATGGTAATCTTTCCCGATAGTCTTAGCAAGTGCATTCATTGAAATGTCTTTATCCTTGCGAATTTTTTTAATTCGTTTTCCTAACGCCTCGTTGAATTTTTCTTTCATAGCAAGGCAAAGTTAAGAAAATTCTTTGGTTATTTCCTAAACTCCCTGTATAGTTTAGGTTACATATTATATGTTATAAGTTGTAACATTTAGGTTACTTGTAACGTATAACGTACTATATTTGCATTTCAAATGAAAAAAAGAAATAACATCAATCGGGTCATAAACCTACAAATGGAAGGAGTAAATACTTTAAAAGGGCTTTTCCCTAACTCGGAGGCAGTATTTAATAAGGCATCAGAAATAATGATGTTAAAGGCAGGTCGTTGTATTTGTGATGTTCCAGTGAACATATATTATGTTCGGGTTCCGGATGAATATAAATACAGATGTAAAAGATGTAGAATAGTAGTAAGCCCTTTAAGTATTACACCCTTGAATAGGCAGCATAAGAGTCTAACCATTACTATTGATTTAGTATTTCGCTTTTTCTATTCCAAGCAACGGCTCCCATTTTCTGAAATTGCCCGGCTATATAAATGTAGCCGTGATTCGGCACGGGATAAAAGCCGTCGGGCAATAGAGTGGATGGAATTAGCCTTGCACTATTCAAACAATCCAATAATACATAAACATATTAATGATAATAAGGTTATCAGAGCATTCTCTGCTCAGCATGATAGCGTTACCACTGCTGTGGACAGCCTATTCCACGCTTTACCTTCATTGAGGCTGGCAATGAAAAATAATTCACTAATTAATAATCAAAATAACAAAAGTCATGCAAACTGTCAAAGTTAAAACAAACAAAGGGACGGAAAATGCAATCAATAATTTTCCTGTTATGAAGACCTTAAAAGAGGCTAAAAAGAAAAGCCCAGAACAATTAACTATCCATGGGTATAAACTTCGCAATTGGTTGGATTCCCTGCAAGATTCAAATGGTATTTACTATCTGGATATAGATATAGCCGGATTAAAGCAGTATTCTATGCACTACTGCGACCACGCAAATAAGAAAGTGTTGGAATTTGATTACCATGCAGAGCCGAAAGACATTGAAGATGAAAGGAAGGAGTTTTTGGAAGCACTCATGTTTGACCTTTCCTTATTTCCTGATGAGCCAATTCTGGTATTCAACCGGATGGAGATTGAGGAATTCTTGCTGAATTTATCTGCAATTTACTATGAAAATGCAACGGCTGTAAATTCTATTATCAGCAGGCTAACAAGTATTGATATGCTGCAAGTATTTAAAGGTGGTATTTATCAGGATACCGGAATTAAAGAATTTACCATAGATGGCATTTACCGTAACCTTTATCCCGGCACAAGCAGAACGTTTGCTAAAGCCCAAGGCAGTTACGGGATGCATTTGATAATTCTTGCAGTCAAGAGCATCATTTACCAGATAGCAGGCATGAAAATGGTGGCGTAATTGGATTAACCATATATAAAACATAACCCTTTAAATAATTAATAAATGACAAAAGAGAATCAGAATATACAATGCCCAAATTGCGGTCATGCCATTGATGTAAATGACATACTATATCATCAGTTGCAGGAAAAAATTGGCAAAGAGTACAACACAAAACTCCAGGAACTTGAAAAACAAAAAGGTAAGATTTCCGTGACTATTGAAGAAGGCGTGAGAAAGCAGTTGCAAACTGAGAAATCGAAGATGGAAAAGAAAATCAGAACCCAGGTTTCAGAAGAAACGGCTGCGGAAATTCAATCTTATCAGGAACAGCTTGATGTGAAGACTAAGGAGGTAAATAAACTTAACCTGCTGAAATCCGAGCTCTCAAAAGTTAAAAGAGAAAAAGAAGAACTCAAAGAGCAGATAGAAGCGGCAGCAGAGGAAAAACTGAACGGTATGATAAAAGAAGAAAAGATAAAAATCCGTTCCCTGGTTGATAGAGAAAATGAGCTCAAGTTCTCGGAAAAAGACCATGTTATTGAAACATTAAATGGTCAATTGAAGGATATGACACGCAAACTTGAACAGGGTAGCATGCAGATACAAGGTGAAGTTCAGGAATTGGCGATTGAAGAATACTTGCGTAATGCGTATCCATACGATCTCACTGAGCCTGTAGGCAAAGGGGTTAGGGGGGCGGACGTAATATTCACAGTTAGAAATAAAATTGGCAATGACTGTGGAAAAATAATTTTTGAAAGCAAGCGAACGAAATCGTTCAGCGATGAGTGGATTTTAAAATTGAAATCGGATGCGGTATCTGCTAAGGCAGATATTCTTGTAATAGTCACAGAAGCAATGCCAGAAGATATTGATAAAATCGGAATCAGAAATGGGGTGTGGATATGTTCCTTCAACGATTATAAAGGATTGGTTCTGGCATTAAGAGAATCGCTAATAAAGATTAACAATGCCTTTTCTTCCCAAATTAATAAGGGTGAAAAAATGTCTATGCTGTATGATTACCTGTGTGGGGCGGAGTTTCAACTTGAAATTACAGCAATTGTTGAAGCCTTCACGCAGATGAATACCGAGCTTCTGGGCGAACAACGCAGCATGACTATGTTATGGAAGCGGAGACAGAAACAAATCGATCGTGTTTTGCAAAGCACAATTCACATGTATGGCTCAATAAAAGGAATTGCCGGAAATGAAATTGGTACTATACAGGCTCTGGAATTACCGGTGCCTATTGAAGAAAAGTAAAACACATTTTGCATGCAAAATAAAGAGCAGTCCCTACCTAACAAGGTAGGGCAGACCAAAATAGTCCGACAAAGCACGATGAGTAGTTTGGTACTATTTCATAACGCACTCGTCAAGCCATTAAAATTCCCGGAGAACATCAGTATAGACAACTTGTGTTACGGAGAAGTAGTAAAGCTACCGGCAGATAGTGCAACAAACAGATTCCAAGATGGTGAAGAATGGAAGAGATTAATCAAAGACAAAGCGGATTCTGGCTTCAAAGTAGGAGATAGGGTTCTTTATGATTCCAAAACTAATGTAGTAATCTGTGGCAAAAATTTTCATTTGGTCAGTTACTTCCTGGGTAAAATAAACGATGAACAAAACAATAATTAGAAATGGGAAACATCTATAAAACACGACTATTAATACTCGCCCGGTATCTTGATATTATGCCGCAAAAAGATTTAGCGGCATCTACCTTAGCAATGGGGTACAAAAGCCCGGATGGAACCTGTCGTGAAACTTTTTACCCAGAATATGCCAGTGCAATACCGATGAACGAAATTTTCCCAAAAGAATGGGCAAGAAATAAAAACCAAATGATAGTCCTGAAGAACAAACCTCATTCACCCAGTCTCGCCTCATTTACGTGCTTCTTTAACATTGATATATGGGAGTTTATGCATTGTTTCGTGGCATATTTTCAGAACATTGAGAAGTACGGCGGTTGTGTAATCTCTCATGAGCATGTCAAGCCAAAAGTGATTGCAGATAACGTGCTTGGTCTTGTTGACCGAAATTTT
>CAIPDV010000066.1 GCA_903863935.1 uncultured Bacteroidota bacterium | reverse complement strand
TAAAGAAATTATAGGTTTAACAGGATGGCATTGGTGGGTTAAGGATACAGGATTTCTTTTTTTCAACAAAAAGGGTTTAGTTACATCAGAGATTGATAACCATATTGCAATTGAACTGAAATATAGATTAGGAGTAATTGAGGATACCACCAGAGATATTAGAAACAGAAGTACAAGGAACAAGGAATCATACAAGAAAAAATATAAATACGATTCTGAAGGATGGATTATCAGAATTGTTAACTACCATGACTATGGTGATACTTTTGATGATACCACAGAATCAGAGTATTATTATGATATTAGTTATAATAAAGATGGAAGAATTGATAAGGTAATTGTATCAAGTCCATTTTCTAAAACGGTTGTAAACATTCAATTTAACTACGATTCGCACGGTAAGGCTAAAGAACTAGTTGCAGCCAATGGAGTGGCTATTCTTTATAAAATCCGCTACTATAATGCTTACGACGAAGAAAAAGGGAGTCTGTTATTGAGGCGATATTACTTTAATGACAGCTTAATTAAAGAGGAACATTTTGTTGATTCCGACTATACAATGAAGAAGATTTATACCCATCTTATGTATGAAGAAAATGTAGGTATAGGTTCATTGCGCTTAAACGATAATGAAAAAATAGGTTTGTATTATGGTAACTCCCATTATGTTTACGAAAGGCAGTATTTTAATGATGACGGAGATGAAATTTCAGATTATGATGATGACCAGAACAGAATACATACCTATACATATTTAGCAAAACATCTCTGCTTGCTGAATGAATATAAGGAAAAGGACGGTACTTTGATTACGGTAGAAGCGAGATATATTTACAAGTATTGGTAAATAAACTATTTTTCAAGAATAATAATTTCCTGCCTTGTTTCATCCATAAAGGCACTCCTGTTTTTTGATTTATCGGCTTCTATTTCCATTTCCTTTGTGTAGTAAGGTTTATAACCCATATCAATTGCAATAAATCTAGAAGGATCAATTGATTTATTAGTAAGAATTCTGTTAATGTTACCTGAAATATGACATCCATGATCTGCATCCCGATAATCATAACAGGCTATTTTAACTTTTATTTTTGGACGATTTGACAGGAACCTTATTAAGCTATCTAAACAAGCAGGATAAGGGCCGTCAACCGGGCAATAAAAATGGATATACCTATGTGTGCCAACCACAAAAGTACTATCATCCCAATTAAAAAGTTGTTGGTAATCAGACAACAAAATTTCCAGATTAGTTACACTGGAAAATTTTTTCTTTTCGGCAAAAGCCTTAACAGAATCATAATTATCAAAATTTTCGCGGTGTTTTCTTCCTCCGAAACCTTTTGCTCTTAATCGTTCATGCTCAATTCCTTTATGTTCAAGGTAAGTGCAAACGGCAGCAGCCCTTTCTAGGCAGAGTAATGTGTCAATTGCAGGGGCAAAGTTGTAATGTGTAATCTGAATTAAAAGATGAGGGTTCTTTTTCAAAAATGCAGCAAAAGAATTCAGGAATTTAGCACTGCTTTTTAAAATAGAATCTGTTCCCGGAAGGAATGAAATATCGTTGGCTCGTAATACACTGAAGGACTCAAAAGCGGTATCGTGCAATGAGAAAAAGCGTTTCTGGGCAGTGGCAGTATTAATGGCAATAAAAAAAAGAAAGAAAAGGTAAAATAGTTTTTTCAAAATCTCCGGTTTATTAGTAGTTCAAATATATTGATTTCCATTATTCAATTTCTCTCAAAATAAACCATGGTTACTTGGTTTCCATAAAAATGGACGGCCAATAACCAGCAGAAAACTCAAAAATTAATCTAGTTTAAGGCAATATCATGTGGCGAATGCCTAACTTTGCATCCCAATATAACCTCCATGAGCGACGAAATTCATGACCACTGCGGAATAGCCCTTATAAGACTGCTTAAACCCCTCAGTTTCTACAAAGAAAAATACGGAACGCACTACTATGGTATACATAAGCTTTACCTCCTTATGGAAAAGCAACATAACCGTGGTCAGGATGGAGCGGGTGTGGCGGGAGTAAAGTTTGACATGCCTGCGGGAAGCCCTGTAGTATACCGCATGCGGTCAGCCTCGCAAAACGCAATGGAAGAAATCTTCGGGAAGATAAACCATCGCCTTGCAGATGTTCAGAAAAATAAACCGCATAAGGCAGAAGATCCGGAATGGCTCAAGAAGCATGTTCCGTTTATAAGTGAGTTGTTACTAGGGCACGTTCGTTATGGCACTTATGGCAAGAATGCTACAGAATATTGTCATCCTTTAAAACGCCAGAACAACTGGCTTACCAAAAACCTGGTTATTGCAGGAAACTTTAACCTTACCAATGTTGACGAGCTATTCCAAAAATTGATTGACCTGGGCCAGCATCCGCGTGAAAAGACAGATACCGTTACCATACTTGAAAAGATAGGCCATTTCCTCGACAGGCAAAACGAAACCTTGTTTGCACGGTTTAAACAAGCTGGTCATAGCAACCCGGAAATATCTTCATTAATTGCGCAAAACCTGGATATGCAGGAGATACTGCACAATGCAGCCAAGCGTTGGGATGGTGGCTACACTATTGCCGGATTACTCGGACATGGAGATTCATTTGTATTAAGGGATCCGAATGGCATTCGTCCTGCATTCTATTATCATGATGATGAGATTGTAGTTGCTACATCAGAAAGACCGGCACTCAGAACTGGTTTCAATATTCAGACAAGGGAAATAAAGGAATTAAAACCCGGTCATGCCCTTATTATCAGAAGAGATGGTTCGGTTTCAGAAACAGAGATTCTTAAACCCGGAGAGAAAAAAGCTTGTTCATTTGAGCGTATCTATTTCTCGCGTGGTAACGACCAGGATATTTACAAGGAAAGAAAGAACCTGGGTAAGATTGTTGCCCCATCGGTTCTTAAATCCATCAACTACGATTTAGAGAATACGGTATTCTCATTCATTCCAAATACCGCCGAAGTGGCTTTCCTGGGTATGGTGGAAGAGGTGGAGCATTATCTAGATAAGGCGAAAGAGAACGAACTGGATAAAATAAAGTCTTCAGTCCTAAGTGGTCAGTCGTCAGAAATTCAGCAATCAGGATCAGATTTCCAAAAGCTAAAGAAACTTTTATCAGTCCATCCACGCGTCGAAAAAATTGCATTAAAGGATACCAAGTTGCGTACTTTCATTACCAATGATGTAAACCGTAACGATAAGGCCGCACACGTATACGATACTACGTATGGTGTAATCAGACGTGGGATAGATACGCTTGTAACCGTTGATGATTCTATTGTTCGGGGTACAACCTTAAAGCAAAGTATTTTCAGAATACTGGATCGGTTAAGTCCAAAGAAGATAATAGTGGTTTCGTCCGCTCCACAGATACGTTACCCCGATTGCTATGGAATTGATATGGCCAAGTTAAGCGATCTAGTTGCATTCCAGGCTATGGTAGCCCTTTTGAAAGAATCATTCCGTGAGAATTTACTGGAAGAGATCTATGAAAAAGCCAAAGCAATGGACGAACTCCCGATGGAAAAGGCAGTAAACCTTGTTAAGCAATTGTACGACTTATTCACAACTGAACAGATATCTAAAAAGATAACCGAATTACTTCGTCCGGATGATATTAAGGCTGATATTGAAATCATATATCAATCAGTTGAAGGCCTTCATGAAGCCATTCCAGACCATAAAGGTGATTGGTACTTTACAGGTAATTATCCTACTCCGGGAGGTAATAAAGTTGTGAATCGTTCCTTCATTAACTTTATGGAAGGAAAGAACGTGAGAGCGTATTAATGTAGTTATGAATTATAAGTTATTAGTTAGGACCGAATTAACTTTGGAATAAAACTTATAACTCATAACTTTTAACTCGTCAGATGCTTCCCCTGCTTTTATTCCTTGAAACAATCCTGACTTCAGTAGCTCCTGCTCCAAATTTTTGGTAAGATGCATCGGAATACTCAATACCCTCATAGGTTTTAAGGAGGTCACGAATTGTTTGCCGAAGCACTCCATTACCAACTCCATGAATAAATACAACTTTGGTAAAGTGCCCGTTAATGGCCATTTCCAATTTTTTCCGAAAGTGCCTGGCCTGAATATCCAGTTTTTCGGAATTAGTCAATCCATAATGGTCTTCCTGTAGTTTTTCAATATGCAAATCCACAAACATCTCGTCTTTGGCATGTGGCTTGGAAGGTTTTGTTTCTATTTTTTGAGTTTTCGGGGAATCTTTATGAGAAACCCTTATACTGTTCAGTGAAATAGGGGGTAAGGCTACAAGTTCTTTTATCGGGACATCAATTTCTATTCCGGGAGTTATTTCTACGCGGGCTTTCACTGAGGATAGGAATTCTTTTACAATTCCTTCCCCTTTTTCGTTTAAAAAGCGCACAGTATCACCTACTTTAATCTTCATTACCGAATATTCCCTACAAATTTACGCAACTTTCAACTTTCAGGTCTCAACTTTCAAATTTTATTCATACATTTGCAGCCCTTTTAAAAAATCTACAGCCATGAACCTAATACAATACGTTGAAGAAAAGCTTTCTCCTAAGAAGCAACTACCTGATTTTAAAGCAGGTGATACTATCACAGTTCACTATAAAATTAAGGAAGGCGATAAAGAACGTGTTCAGCAATATCAGGGTATTGTTATTCAACGTCGTGGAGCAGGTGCTTCTGCCATGTTTACCGTACGTAAAATATCCAATGGTGTTGGAGTAGAACGTGTATTTCCGGTTAATTCAGCATTCATTGACAAGATTGAACTGAATAAACAAGGTGTGGTTCGCAGAGCCCGGATTTATTATATCCGTCAGGCGAAAGGCAAGAAAGCACGTATTGAAGAAAAACAACACAACGAAACCGAAGTGGCTAATGCTCCTGCAAATGCTAAGCCGGTTGCAGCTGCCGCTGAATAAGTATAATTTTTAGTACAATAAAAAGTATTCCATTTGTTAATTCAAATGGAATATTTTTTTGTCTTGAAATGACCTTTACGTAAGGCTTACTTTGAATCGGATTTACCTGCTTTCTTAAGCTTTTTTTCTCTCATGCGGTTCTTTACAGAACCATAACCAATTGCCAGTATTATAATTAACAGGCCCGGTATAAGATAGGACTTGGATAGGCCCTCAGGACTTACAAAGGTGAAGAAACGTTCCACTCTGAATCTATTCAGGAAAGGAACATTCTGTTTAAGCGACATCCATATAAAGGAAGCTCTGCCCACAATATGGTCTTCCGGAACAAATCCCCAGAACCTTGAATCTTCAGAATTATGGCGGTTATCACCCATCATAAAGTAGTAATCCATTTTAAAGGTATAGCTTGTTGCAAGCGTACCGTTAATATAAATGGACGAACCTTTTACTTCAAGCTGGTTGTTTTCATAAACAGATATTAATCTCCGGTATAATGGCAGATTATTTATATCAAGTTTAACTGTTACCCCTTTTTTAGGAATCCAGAGTGTACCAAAGTTGTCTACATTCCATTTATAGTGCGATGAGAATGGGAAAATTTCTAGTGAATCACTGCCAGGTGGAGCTATATCTGCAATAACCGAATCAACCTCAGGAAACTGTTTTAACTTGTCAAGGCTTGATTTAGTAAGGTTCATATCATAGAAATAGTGCGAGCCAATTTGACGGTATATATTTGAACCATCATCCGTAATATCAAGCTTTTTAAATACGCCCTGACCAAGCGGTTCTTTGGAACGGATAACATATTTCATTTGCGATTCGCCTGGTATTTCATCCAAAACTCCATTAATATATACCTGCCCGTTACGAACGCTTAAGCTATCACCCGGTGTTCCAATGCAACGCTTAATATAGTTTTCTTCCCTGTCAAGCGGTCTTACCACTATACTTCCCGGCAATGTATCCCTCCCATTATAGCTTAGGGGCCTGTTAAAAAGAATATTATCCCTTCCATTGGTCCGGCAGAGTGAATAATAACTTGGGTTTTCAATATTAGCCGTAATTGTATCTCCCTCCGGAAAGTTGAAAACGACAATATCATGCCGTTGAACCTTCGTAAATCCGGGGAGGCGTATAGCGGGATAATCAAGCCAATCTACATAGCAATTTAGATTACTGCCGGGCATATTGCTGTGTGCAAACGGAAAGGCAATAGGAGTCATTGGAATACGTGCTCCGTAACTTGCTTTGCTTACAAAAAGATAATCCCCAACCATTAGTGATTTTTCCATGGATGGTGTAGGGATAGTGTATGCCTCGAAGAAGAATGTGCGGATAATTGTTGCAGCAATTATTGCAAATACAATAGCTTCGGTCCATTCATGGGCAACAGAAGGTTTTGCTTTTTTGTCCTGTTCCGGAATAATTGCCTGAAAAGCAGCTTTGCTAAAACCATAAATAGGTAGGAATACAAAGAATAAGATTCCGGTAACAATCATAACCAAAGCAGGATGCATGTAAGGTGCTACCTTGGCTTTTTTATTGGAAAGAATTTTAAGTAACGGATTTCCGGTAGAATAAATAAGATAGGCGCAAAGGGCATATAAACCTAAGGTTAATGGCCTGCTTAATCCCGCTCCGGGTATATAAAGGAACAATACACTTGCTTCAAATGCTAAGGTAATAAAAGCTACTAGAATATCTATATTTCTGTTTCTTGGAAAGCGTGAAGAAGTTATTCCGCTTACTGTCATCATTAACATAAAGCCAACACCAGGAATAAGAAAGATAAAGATCCACCACCAAGGGCGTCTCAATATTTTCAGCCATATATAATAGTTATAGACAGGTATTAAGGCCTTCCAACCTTTTTCTCCGGCTTTTTCAAATATTTTCCATAGGCCGGCTATAGTAGCCAACAGGATGATTATGATAATAGGTTTTACCTGAAACATGTGTTTATTATATAAGGCTCAAAGATACATGTTTGCCACTATCCCTGATTTTTTAGATGTTAAGGAGAGTTAAAAAAATAAAGATAAATGACTTTACTAAGCCATTGACTTTGTCATCCTGAGGAACGAAGGATCTGTTTTTGAAGACAGATTCTTCACTGCGTTCAGAATAACAAGGACAGCTATATGTTCTCCTTCGGAGGCGGCATCTCATCCAAATGATGCGTATGCAGATTACTGTGTTTGCGGCTATAAAGGAAATAAACGGCAAGTCCGACAAGCATCCAGCCTAAAGCTGTAATAAGTGTACTTGCACCTAAGGAGCCGATCATAGCTCCGCAAACTATAATTCCTAAAATAGGGAATAGCGGAACCATTGGTGCTCTGAATGGGCGTGGACGGTCTGGATCCTTCTTGCGAAGAATGATGATACCCACGCAAACCAATACAAATGCCAGCAACGTTCCTATAGAAGTAAGGTTACCTGCTACACTTCCTGGAACAAAGGCAGCAAATAATCCCACAAACACAAATAACATGAGATTTGATTTATAAGGTGTTCTGTATTTGGGATGTAATTCAGAGAAAGCTTTTGGCAGCAAACCATCATTCGACATGGAATAAAATACTCGGGACTGTCCTAACAACATCACTAAAATAACAGATGAAAATCCTGCAAGAATAGCAATGGATATCAACGTAGCGAGCCATCCGAAGCCCGGCATATATGTTTGAATTGCATACGAAATAGAAGCCTCCTTACCTGCCTTTAAAAAGTCAGTAAATGGTGCAACACCGGTAAGAACGTGTGCAAATACTACATAAAGAACAGTACAAATTGCCAGCGAACCAAGTATCCCGATAGGCATATCCCGCTTAGGGTTTTTTGTTTCTTGCGCCGCTGTTGATACGGCATCAAATCCTATAAAGGCAAAAAACACAATCCCTGCTCCGCGTAATATACCGAGCCAACCATGTTGCCAGGTATCGGTATAATGGTGGACTGAACCATCCGGCAATTTTACATCGGGAGCATTATCCGGAATAATATAAGGAGTATGATTTGCAGCGTTCATGAACTTCCAGCCAATTGTAATAAAAACCAAGACAATGGCAACTTTTACAAATACGATAACCGCATTTACTTTCGCACTTTCAGATGTTCCCCTTATAAGAAGTAGCGATAGAACAAGAAGTATAAATAGCGCAGGAAGATTAATAAGTCCATGAACTACTGTGTGGTCTGCCAGCGTAATTTTTTCAAACGGCGAATGACACCACTGATAGGGTATTGCTCCGTTAAACAAATTATTCAGGTATTCACTCCATGCAATAGAAACGGTTGCAGCTCCCAAAGCATATTCCAGCACAAGTGCCCACCCAATTATCCACGCAATTAATTCGCCCATAGTAGTATATGCGTAGGTATATGCACTGCCTGCAATAGGAATCATGGATGCAAACTCGGCATAGCATAAGCCGGCAAACAAACAACCAACAGCAGATATAAGAAAGGATATGGTTACAGCATTACCCGCAGCTTCACCTGCGGCGGCGGCGGTACGTACAAACAAACCTGCGCCAATAATTGCTCCTATGCCCAATGCAACAAGTGAAGGAGCGGATAAGGTCTTTTTTAATCCATTGGTATTATTCTCAGCGTCGAGTAATAATTTGTTAATTGACTTTTTTCTCCAGAGTGACATTTTCTTAATTAGGAATTAGAAATTAGTAATTAGGAATCGAAAGCGTAAAAGTAAAAATATAATGGGAATGACAAGCATCGTGGTGTAAAAAATACAATTCTCGTTATTTTACTCCCATGACTTTGTCATGCTGACGAAGGAAGCATCTGTTTTAAAATTCAGATCCCCGTCCGTACCGGCACGGGCGGGCTTCGCCATGCTCAGGATGACAATCTCACTGGGTACTTTAGAGATTCTGGTTATGGAACAAATACGTAATTACATAAATCACGCCAAAGCACGGCGCTTTAAATACCGGCCCTAATATTTTTAAGAATTTGACCTTATTGGTAATCTGCAAAACAAAGTGCCTTGCACGAATATTGGCACAAATGCTTTTTGTTTTATAAAGAAACTCCGGCCGAATGACATCCATTATTATAACGATACGCCTTTTGTCCGTATTGTTCCAGGCCGAGTGTTTGTAGGCATCATTAAAGAATAACCATTTACCTTCTCCCCAGCCTTGCTGTTCTAAACCAGCCTGCAAACCGCAATCAGGTAATCCGGCAGGAATTTCAATACCCAAATGGCAACGCATTACGGCATTAGTATCACCTCTATGTTCTTTCAAAGTTGTTTGAGGAGCAATTCGGCTTAACGAAAATGAAACCAACCCCGGAACTTGTTGGAGATACCTATATAATATAGGACAACGCTCACCCAAAGGTGGTTTCTTAACCCGTATCTGCCAGAAAAGAAAAGTATAGGAACTCCAGGAATCATCTTGTGTTAGGCCCACATATTTATTAGAGGTAAACTCCTTATCGGTTTCCTTTACCAAATTCTGAACCTCGTCTTTTATCTCCGGCCAATTATTTTCAATATCTACCGCCCATTTAAAATCATAGGGCTTGAAAAACATAGACTCGCCATCTTCTTTAAACCACTTACCGCTTGATGCATACCAGACTTTGTTCATATCAGAACAAAGGTATAAATGATTTGGAATTAGGATAGTTTCTGATTATCTCTTCAAAGTTATCTATGAATATTTAAGAGTTGTTCAGAACTACATATTTTTTGGAAAAAATCACGGATTGAGGCAATGTACCAACTATTAAAGTCCTGCTGCTTCTCTGGAATTCTATTACTAATATACAGCTTAAATACCTTAATGAGTAATATCATAGACTGGCTTGTTACTGCCTGAGCATCTTTAGCATATCTTATTTGAATAATGTCTGTCCCTCCCGATGGGTTCTCGAAAGCTTTGCCTTGAATTATATCTGTTCCATGTGTAGGACCTGACCAGTAACGGTAAAACATTTCATAAAGTCCAGCCAAGTTTAATCTGGTTGCAAGTTCCTCGATATTCTTAGGCCCATTGAAAAGCCTATACCATGGTGGATTTTTTTCTCCAGCATTTTTCAGACGTTGATATTCCGCTTCTCCCTTTTGGAATTTTTCAGTTTTAAGTAATCTTTCTAGATTAGCTATTGATTGTTGTATTTTAGGGTTATTCTTAAGATTAATGCCATTAATCAATTTGTCTTTGTTAAATGAATTCTGCATTTGTTTCCCCTGTTCCTGATTTGGATCAAAACTTTTGTATCTCTTAATATTTTTATGATTATGCCATACTAAAAATGCCATTGATCTATCTTTTGTCTCTTTTTCAAAAATATATTCGAGGGAAAAATAAACCTCCAAAGCGCCTCTCAAAATTAATTTACATGGATCGACAGAAGAGTTTTTTACAAGTATAGATACAGAATCGATAAGTTCCAGAAAATGTCGGAATAACATGGCTGGGGGGAAATTTTCATCACCCCCTCTTTTTATTTTTGCATCCCAATTAAGAATATGGGAACCAAAATTTACGCATTCTTCAATCCCTCTTGAAAAATTATCAAGCAGTTCTGCCACACCACTATCAAGTTCTCTTGGAATAACTCCTTTTATCGGTTCTGTCTTCTTGTATTTCATAACATCATTATCCATTCAAATATAATGATAATCCCCAAGCCTGATTAATATCATACCAACAATTTTTCCTGTCTTCTTTTTGCGTTTACAAAAAAGAATAACTTTGCGCCGCTTAATTTACAATTTACAATTCACCATTTACAATTTAAGCTTTGGTTAAGGTAACGATAGACGGTATAGAGATAGAAGTGCCTGAGGGCACCACTATTCTGAATGCAGCCCGCATGATAGGCGGCAAGGTTGTGCCTCCCGCCATGTGCTATTACAGCAAACTGAAAACCACAGGCGGTTATTGCCGTACCTGTTTGGTAAAAGTGGCTGCAGGCTCTGCCAAAGACCCTCGCCCTATGCCTAAACTAGTGGTTTCCTGCTCAACAACAGTTCAGGATGGAATGGTGGTTTTGAGTTCTACTTCGCCTGAGGTTGCAGAAGCCCGCAAAGGGGTTGTAGAATTCCTGCTTATCAATCACCCACTCGATTGCCCTATTTGCGATCAGGCCGGAGAATGCAAATTGCAGGATTTGGGTTATGAACACGGCCTTGCGAAAACCCGTTACGAATTTCCACGCCGCACATTTGAAAAGGAAGATATCGGTGATAAGATAAAGTTGCACATGACTCGTTGCATACTCTGCTACCGTTGTGTGAAGGTAGGCGAACAGCTTACCCCTAAACGTGTTCATGGCGTAATGAACCGTGGCGATGTGGCTGAAATCAGCACTTTCGTTCAAAATAATATTGATAATGAGTTCTCGGGGAATATGATAGACGTATGCCCTGTGGGAGCATTAACCGATAAGACTTTCCGCTTTAAGAGCCGTGTATGGTACACCAAGCCTATGGATGCCCATCGCGACTGCAAAAAATGCAGTGGTAAAGTTGCATTGTGGATGAAAGGCGAAGAAGTGCTTAGAGTAACCGCTCGTAAAGACGCAAACAATGAAGCCATTGATTTTATCTGCAACGAATGCCGTTTCGACAAGAAGAATGCTTCGGACTGGGTAATTGAGAAACCTACACATATTGACCGTCATTCGGTAATCTCAGCTAATCATTATGAGAAGGAAGAACAATTGAAATTAGGCAAGTTCACTGACCATAAGATGATTGAAAAAGAAGCACCGAAACTTCCGGCTCCAAAAACAAAAAAGTAGCACTTACAAGAATGACTCTTTCCCTCTTCATAATATATAAGGCTGTTCTGGTGATACTGGTTTTTCTCATCTCGCTTGTTATAGCTATGTACTCTACCTATGCTGAGCGCAAGGTGGCAGCGTTTATGCAAGACCGTATCGGCCCGAACCGTGCCGGACCTTTTGGTTTACTACAACCGGTTGCCGATGGGGTTAAGATGTTCATGAAAGAAGAAATTATTCCGCAGGTTTCGAATAAATTCCTTTTTATTCTCGGTCCTAGTGTTGCCATGTTCACCTCCTGTATTACTGGCGCAGTTATTCCTTGGGGAACTTCATTACATATTGCGGGCCATGATTTCGCTCTGCAAGTAACCGACATTAATATAGGTATACTATATGTAATGGCAGTAACTTCAATAGGAGTATATGGAATTATGATTGGAGGCTGGGCTTCGAATAATAAATATTCTTTATTGGGAGCATTAAGGGCTTCCTCGCAAATGATAAGTTACGAAGTTGCCATGGGGCTTGCAATTATTGCTTTGGTAATGACCACCGGAACACTGAGTTTAAAAGGAATAGCAGCGGCACAAACAGGCTGGCATTGGAATATTGTTTACCAACCATTAGGCTTTTTAATTTTCATTATTTGTGCTTTTGCAGAAACAAACCGCACCCCTTTCGATCTTCCTGAAAGTGATTCAGAATTAATTGGAGGTTATCACACTGAATACAGTTCTATGAAACTTGGGTTCTATCTTTTCGCAGAGTACATAAATATGTTCATTTCATCTGCTATTATGTCCACGCTTTATTTCGGAGGATATAATATGCCATTCATTGGCAGGTTAGGTTTATCGCCCAATACTATGGCCATTTTAGGAGTCGTATTTTTATTTGCCAAAATATTTTTCTTCATATTCTTCTTCATGTGGGTACGCTGGACAATACCACGTTTCCGTTTCGACCAACTTATGAATTTAGGTTGGAAAATTTTAATTCCATTGTCCATATTTAATATGGCAATTACCGGATTTATCATTCTGGTTCTCCATAAATAAAGTTTAAAAGACATTTAGATTTACCTTGATTCATCGGTAAATATTTCCTCGTTTTTATTTCCATAATCTGTTACATTTGTTTTTTTATTCGCTTTGAAAGTGAATGAATTAAACCAATAAAGAATGGGTATTAATCCTGGGATATTTAATCTTCTTTCTTTCGTTGCAATACTCAAGGATTATAAAGGAGCTATCCGAAACCTGATTTTTCTATTGTTGTTTTGGATAATAGGATACTATTTCGGAACGTATCTGCTTCAGCAATCCGATAAATATTTTGATAATAGTTTTGTGGAGCCGAATCCACCGTTCGCCTATTTTTTGATTGGTGTTTTGCTGCTCGATTTTGCTGCTTATTTCATCAAGTTTAAAACCATTAAGTATTATATCTATCAGCATAAGGAGTACTTCTCTAAAAAGATGGGCTGTCTTAGTATTGCAGAATCATTTATGATAGGGGCATCCGTTTTGTATAGTATTGTTCCGGGAATTTGGTTGTTGCGAATTATCAATCCTGCCCTGCCTGCAGATTCACCCTTATTCCCATATTTGGTAACTATTTTAATTGTTAAGTGGGCTGTTGTGGCCTATAAATTACTATTCTTTACGCCCAATAAAAAGGATAACTGGGATTTAGATGAGCCCAAACCACCGTCAATACTAGTAGATAGAATAGCGAATGTAATTCTTACTTTAACAACATCGGTACTCTTTACGGTAGTATGGCAACTTGCAGTTACCCGATTATTGAGGGATCATCCTTCATTTGCTCCCTATTTAGGTACCCGTGGAACTATTGTAAATATACTTGGATACCCTATGTGTTTAACGGTTTATGCTATTGTTCTTTATATGCCTACCCGCCTTATATTCATTATGGAAGATTATTATGCACTCACGGACCCAAGGCACAGGCGTGCAGCATTTCTAACCAGTGTGTTATTTATCGTGTTTTCGGTGCTGAGTACATTGTTAAATACAGTAAGCCATATTTAATGGCTTAAAACTTGTGAAAAATTAAATCTTTTATATCGGGTAATCCTCTTTGTTTCCGGCTTCTGGCAAAAGAAATTGGGCTTAATGATTAATATCATAAATAACATTTTATCTTACCCGCTTTTTGCCTGTATAAAAAAGAATATCTTTGCGCCGAAATTCCAAGTATAACCAGAGATGCAATCACTCACTACCAGAAGCAAAGTAGCCAGCAACAAAAAGATGACTTTTGTTGAAAAGCTTTACCTGCCTGCTATTTTGGGTGGTATGAGGATTACGCTAAATCACTTCTTCAAAAAGAAAGTTACCATTTCATACCCTGAACAGACACGCCCAATGGCTCCAGTTTACCGTGGCCAGCATGTTTTAAAGCGCGATGAGAATGGAGCGGAGCGATGCACCGCATGTGGACTTTGTGCCGTGGCATGCCCTGCTGAAGCTATCACCATGACAGCGGCAGAAAGAAAACCAGGAGAAGAAGCTTTATACAGGGAAGAAAAATACGCCTCAGTATATGAAATAAATATGCTTCGTTGTATTTTCTGTGGATTATGCGAGGAAGCTTGCCCTAAAGAAGCGATATTTCTTACAGATAGAATTATTGATTCAGGCTATCTGCGTAAGAGTTTCATTTTCGGAAAAGATATATTAGTTGACCCTCTTGATAAACCAATCGATGTTTCGGTTCGTGAAACCAAAGAAACCAGGGAATTTAAAACTCATCCGGAGTTTGCCCATAACAAACTAAATACTAAATCACTGAAGTAATGACGGTGTATTTGTTTATAATTCTTGGTGTATTTGCTATTCTATCGGCATTAATGGTGGTGTTTACCAAAAATCCAATTCACAGTATTTTGTATTTGGTACTTACATTTTTTGCCATAGCAGGTGAGTACGTTTTATTGAACGCTCAGTTTTTGGCAATTGTAAATATTATAGTGTATGCCGGTGCCATAATGGTATTGTTCCTCTTTGTGGTGATGTTGCTCAATCTGAATAAAGAAACAGAGCCTCATAAAAGTATTTTAAGGCAATTGATTGCTGTAATTGCGGCAGGAATTTTGCTTATCGTTTTAGTAGGTTCCTTGAAAGGAGCAGACACTATGACAATTAAACCCTTTGCACAAAACACTGGCTATATTGAAAATTTGGGACAAGTATTATTCAAAGATTTTTTATTGCCCTTTGAAGTGTCAGCTATATTATTTTTAGCCGCTATGGTGGGCGCAGTAATGTTAGGTAAAAAAGATATTAAGTAATGTTGGGAGATTTAAAAACCATACCGTTAGATTGGTACATCCTGCTGAGCAGTATATTGTTCTGTATAGGTGTAATGGGAGTGTTGTTCCGCCGGAATGCCATTATTATTTTTATGTCAATTGAATTGATGTTGAATGCAGTAAACCTTTTACTGGTTGCATTTTCAGCCTATCATAACGATGCTAAAGGGCAGGTTTTTGTATTCTTCACTATGGCAGTTGCCGCCGCAGAAATTGCTGTGGGGCTTGCTATTTTGGTGGTGGTTTACCGAAATACAAAGTCCACGGATATTGATGTGTTAAACAGATTGAAAGGATAAAGAGATATGTTGCAGTATGCCGCTTTAATTCCATTTTTTCCACTTGCAGGGTTCATCATTCTCGGCTTATTGAATAAGAAGTTGCCGAAGAATATAGCTGCTGTTATTGCTTGCGGTATGTTGCTTATTTCTTTCGGACTTGCTTTGGGTGTATTTATGAACATCTCCGGAAAAACAGAAGAAGTTCAACTGGCTCCCTGGATCAATGTTGGCAGTTTCTCCGCTTCATTTACTTTCTTGCTCGATCCGCTCTCTTCTATATTCCTAATGATTATTACAGGAGTTGGATTCCTAATTCATGTTTACTCCATCGGCTACATGCACGATGATGAAAAGCACAATATTTTCTTTGCCTATTTAAATCTGTTCATCTTCTTTATGCTTGTATTGGTGCTTGCTTCAAGCTACCTGCTCATGTTTGTAGGGTGGGAAGGTGTTGGTCTCTGCTCTTATTTACTCATCGGTTTCTGGTTTAAAACCAAAGCCTATAACGATGCAGCCAAAAAGGCTTTCATTATGAACCGCATCGGTGACCTTGGATTTTTATTAGGAATTATTTTATTGTTTATCACCTTCGGAAGTTCCGATTATCATACTGTATTTACAAAGGCCAATGGACTGATGAGTGGCGATACAATGATTACTACCATCACTTTATTATTGTTTGTCGGTGCAATGGGTAAGAGCGCACAGATTCCGCTTTATACCTGGCTGCCTGATGCAATGGCAGGTCCTACTCCCGTATCTGCCCTTATCCATGCTGCGACCATGGTTACCGCAGGTATATATATGGTAGCCCGTTCCGGAATTTTGTATGCCTTGTCACCGGTATCAATGTTAGTTGTTGCAGTTGTGGGAATTGTAACTGCCGTGTTTGCTGCCACAATTGCACTCACCCAAAACGACATTAAAAAAGTTCTTGCTTATTCAACCGTTAGCCAGTTAGGTTATATGTTCCTCGGACTTGGAGTAGGCGCATTCTCTGCTTCCGTATTCCACGTTATGACACATGCATTTTTCAAAGCATTATTATTCTTAGGCGCAGGCAGTGTTATTCATGGTTTATCTGGTGAACAGGATATTCGCCACATGGGAGGCTTACGTAAGAAGATGCCTATTACACATATTACTTTCTTGCTTGCAACGCTTGCCATTGCAGGTATCCCGCCTTTCTCAGGTTTCTTCTCCAAAGATGAAATCTTAGGTCACGCATTTTCGGCAGGTATGGTTTTTTGGGTGCTTGGTGTAATTGGTTCCATGATGACATCATTCTATATGTTCCGGCTTTTGTTCCTCGCATTTTATGGCACTTATAGGGGAGATGAACACAAAGTACATGCCCATGAATCTCCTAAAGTAATGACCATTCCATTAATTATTCTTGCAATCCTTTCCACAATCGGTGGGTTTGTAGGAGTGCCTGAATCATTAGGTGGCTCCGCTAATTTTGATAAGTTCCTTGAACCGGTTTTCCATGATGCGTATGCAAAAATGTTATTAATGGAGCATTCACAAATTCTTTCGGAAGTTGCTTTGATGGGCATTACAGTTGCGGCGGCGGCTATCTCTATTTTCTTTGCGTGGAACATGTATGTGAAAAAGAAAACGGTGCCTGTATCCGAAGGGACGAGGCTTCCATTCCTTCAAAATATGTCCTATCACAAATATTATGTGGATGAAATCTACAGCGCACTCATTACTAAACCGCTCGATAAAATTTCGGGCTTCCTTGGAAATGTTGTCGACAATAAATTTATTGACGGAATTGTAAATGCCTCGGGTAAGCTCACCAATTGGGTTAGTGGGCTTATGCGGTTTGTACAAACCGGTAACGTGGATTTTTATTTGCTGGCAATGGTTGTTGGTATTGCATTAATAATCTTTTTTAAGCTGATGTAAGTATGCCGATTATTGCACTACTCATATTTACATTCGGTACGGCTGTAATTGGTTTATTTATACCTATCCGTTATGGTAACCGTTTTGCATTTTTATCTTCACTTATAGTATTTGCATATTCGCTATACCTGTTCATCACTTTCCCAATCACCGCAGAATACCAATATGTGCTGGATTGTGCCTGGATACCTTCTCTTGGTATACATTTCAAAGTGGGCATTGACGGCATTTCTATCTTATTGGTAATGCTTACCACGTTTTTAACCCCATTAATTATTTTCTCTATTCGCAAGAACGAACCACGCCCGAGAGCGTTTTATTCTCTCTTGTTATTTATGGAGATGGCTCTAATTGGAGTTTTCGTTTCTATGGATGGGTTCCTATTTTACATCTTCTGGGAAATTGCCCTTATCCCGATTTACTTTATCTGTCTGCTCTGGGGTGGTAAAGATCGTGTACGTATCACGCTGAAGTTCTTTATATATACCATGACAGGTAGCTTATTCATGCTGGTAGGATTGATTTACTTGTACCTGCACACACCGGTACAACATTCATTCGACATGCAAGCACTATATGCCGCAGGAAGATCGCTTAGCGCACATGCGCAATGCATTTTGTTCTGGTTTTTCTTCCTTGCTTTTGGCATTAAAATGCCAATATTCCCATTGCATACATGGCAGCCCGACACATATACCGATGCGCCAACACAAGGCACTATGATGCTTTCAGGTATTATGCTCAAGATGGGTATTTATGGAGTGATCCGCTGGATGATACCAATGCTTCCGCTTGGTTTGGCTCAGAATGCAAATTATGTTTTGTGGCTTTCGGTTGCCGGTGTAGTATATGCAGGAATAATTGCTTTCACCCAACGGGATATGAAACGCCTGATTGCTTACTCCTCCATTTCCCACGTAGGATTGATTGCAGCGGGTATTTTTGCCTTTAACCAACAGGGTTTGCAGGGCGGTATTATTCAAATGCTGAGCCACGGTGTGAATGTGGTTGGCTTATTCTTTATTGTTGATATTATTCAGTCACGCACAGGAACAAGAGACATTGGTTCGCTGGGTGGTATTCGTTTAAAGGCCCCATTTTTAGCGACCGTGTTTGCAATTATCATGCTGGGTGCGGTGGCACTCCCTTTGACTGACGGTTTCCCAGGAGAGTTTTTATTAATAAGCGGAGTATTTAAATTCCAGAATATTGCCGGAGCTGTTGCAGGACTTACAATTATTATTGGGGCAGTGTATATGCTTCGCACGTATCAACGCAGTATGTTAAATGAACCATCCCTTGAAACGGATAAATTTACTGACCTGACTTGGGTTGAAAAATCTGTTCTTATCCCAATTGTAATAATGGTAATATTGATTGGTATTTATCCGAATTTGTTTTTGAAAGTGAGTGAACCTGCAATTTTAAAATTGTTAAGCGGAGTATGAACACACTAATAATACTTTCCGCATTAGGAATAATAGCACTCTTCGCCGAAATATTCCGGTTCAGGAAAGCGTTGTTTCCATTGATTTTATTGGGACTGGGAGGAGCATTCTTTTTCACTGCAAAGGAATACAATCATCCGCAAATATTTCTTGGAATGATGAATTTTGATAACTATGCTGTTATCTTCTCCTGTGCAATTTTAATAATTGCATTCCTGTGGTTTATGATGGCGAAAAATTATTTCCTGCAGGAGACAAGTGTTACTGACCATTTTGCATTGATACTTTTTTCGCTCGTTGGGGCGGTGGTAATGGTTTCTTTCTCCAATCTAACAATGCTTTTCTTGGGGATAGAAATTTTGTCAGTCTCCGTTTATGTGCTTGCAGCAAGTGATAAGAGCAATGTAATGTCGAATGAGTCAGGGTTCAAATATTTCCTTATGGGTTCCTTTGCAACTGGATTTTTGCTATTCGGAATTACATTGATATATGGTATAACCGGTTCATTTGATTTAGCCTCAATTCACACTCAAGTAGCGGCCAATCACGATTCAGGTTTAGTAATTGCAGGTATTCTTTTGTTAATGATAGGATTAGCTTTCAAATCATCGTTGGCACCATTCCATTTTTGGGCCCCGGATGTTTATGAAGGTGCCCCAACCACAGTAACAACTTATATGGCTACGGTGGTAAAGACTGCCGCTTTTGCTGCTTTTTTCCGCTTATTCTCAACCTGCTTTGCTGGAGTTACTGGCCATTGGACCGATGTCCTCTGGTGGATGGTTGTTCTTACATTGTTTGTTGGTAATGTTAGTGCGGTCCGCCAGAAAAGTGTTAAACGTTTGCTTGCTTATTCAAGTGTAGCTCATGCCGGATACATTGCAATAGCAGTAGTATCTATGGGTGCTGCGTCAACATCGGCAATCCTTTATTATACTTTCACATATTCCATTTCAAGTATTAGTGCATTCACAATTTTATTTATTGTTTCAAGACATAAAGGCAGCAAAGATATTTCCGCATTCGAGGGCATGTCAAAAGCAAATCCTTTGCTCTCCTTCGCAATGACTGTTGCCATGTTATCATTGGCGGGTATCCCACCGACAGCAGGATTCTTTGCAAAATATTATGTTTTCCTCACAGCCATTAATGCCGGAAATACATTACTGGTTTTGATTGCAGTGATTGCAGCTTTAGTAGGTATTTACTATTATTTTAGAGTAATCATTGCCATCTACTTTAAACCCGAACAACAACTTGTTCCGATTAAAGTAGGACCCTTACACCGGACGGTGCTTATCATCACTACCATTCTAACCCTGCTGTTCGGGTTGTTCCCGAATTTGATTTTGGGGTGGATTTAGAATTCTCTTAGATTTGTAGTGAAATAAATTCACTACTTATGAAACGCTCCGACATAAAAAACCTCCCTAACCATTACGATACTTACATCAACAAGGTAGAAGATATTGAATTGACCGAAGCATTAGAAAAATTCGGCAAGTCTTTTATTCTTGCAGAAAGGGATAAACTCATTGCTTTAGGAGATAAAGTTTATGCTCCCGGCAAATGGACTGTGAAGGATATTATCCAGCATATCATTGATGCAGAAAGAGTGTTCTCCTACCGTGCCATGCGCTTTGCAAGAAATGACAAAACACTTTTGCCTCCCTTTGAAGAAAACGACTATGCGGTTACAGCCGAGGCTATCAAAAGAGACTTAGATGAATTGCTGGATGAATTTTATTCAGTAAGAGAATCTTCTATAAGGCTTTTTAAAAGCTTTACCCCCGAAATGCTAGTGAGGGAAGGAAAAATGACTTCGGGAGATATGTCTGTTGTGTCGCTTGGCTTTTCAATAGTTGGGCATACGGTTCACCATATAGGAATATTGAAAGAGAGGTATTATCCATTAGCCCCAAATACCTAAAGGGGCTTTGAATAGCGGAGCCCCGTCACTGCGAGGAACGAAGCAGTCTCTGCTTAATTGAGATTGCTTCGTTCCTCGCAATGACGTTTGGAAGCCCCTTTAGGGGTTTGGGGCATTAACCTTTATATGTCCCAAAAACCTTCCTGAAAGTATCTGAAATCTCGCCAAGCGAAACATAGTTCTCGCAGGCATCCACAATAGCAGGCATTAAGTTCGTTTCGGTTTTTGCTTCGGCAGCTAAACGTTCCAGACAGGCTTTAGCCTTTTCGTTATCGCGTTCGGCTTTTACTTTTTTCAGTTTGTCAATCTGGAACTGACGGATGGAATCATCTACCCGCAAAAGGTTTTCAGGCATTTTTTCTTCCACCTGGAATTTATTTACACCCACAATTATTTTCTCTTCTTTCTGAATCCTGTCCTGGTATTCAAAGGCAGAGGATGCAATTTCATTTTGTATGTAACTATTCTCAATAGCCTTTACTGCACCGCCCATTTTTTCAATTTTGTCTAAATATTCCCATGCTCCTTTCTCTACTTGATTGGTGAGGGTTTCAATAAAATAAGAGCCTGCAAGAGGGTCAACTGTATTAGGAACACCGCTCTCGTATGCAATTATTTGCTGGGTGCGAATTGCTAACCGTGCTGCATCTTCCGAAGGTAAGGCAAGTGCTTCATCGAATCCGTTGGTATGCAGTGATTGTGTTCCGCCCATCACTGCCGACATTGCCTGAATAGTCACACGGATAATATTATTATATGGTTGTTGGGCTGTTAGCGTTGAGCCACCGGTTTGTGTGTGGAACCTTAACATCTGCGCCTGTGGCTCTGTTGCACCGAGGTCTTTCGTGATTTTCGCCCACATTCTTCTTGCCGCACGGAACTTGGCCACCTCTTCAAACAAATTATTATGCGCATTAAAAAAGAAGGAAAGCCGTTTGGCAAATACATTAATATCTAATCCTTTTTTCAATGCAGCACGACAATACTCACGTCCGTTGGCAAGTGTGAAAGCCAATTCCTGCACAGCGGTGGAACCCGCTTCCCGTATATGATATCCGGATATGGAAATTGTATTCCACTTTGGAACCTCCTTAGCACAATATTCAAAAATGTCGGTAATAATGCGCATGGATGGAGTCGGAGGGTAGATATAAGTCCCGCGTGCAGCGTACTCTTTCAGAATATCGTTTTGAATAGTACCTGAAATCTTTTTTATATCTGCCCCCTGCTTTCTGGCAAGAGCTATATACATTCCCAATAAAATTGATGCCGTGGAATTAATCGTCATACTCGTGGAAATATCTTCCAGCTTAATGCCATCAAAAAGAATTTCTATATCTCTTAAGGTATCTATAGCCACACCTGATTTCCCAACTTCACCTTCCGATAAATCATGGTCAGAATCATAACCCATTTGGGTGGGTAAATCGAAAGCAACAGATAAGCCAGTTGTGCCATTATTGAGTAAATAGTGATATCGCTTATTTGATTCTTCCGCAGTAGAGAAACCTGCATACTGTCGCATGGTCCATAATTTGCTGCGGTACATATCAGGATGCACGCCGCGGGTAAAAGGAAAAACACCCGGTTGTTCATTTTCAATTCCCGCCATAGGTGGATAACAGCGTTCTATCTCAATTCCTGAATCGGTATAAAAGTGAAGGGGCTCTTTGGGTGTGCTCATAAAAAGGGAATATGGTTAGCAGGGACAAAGATAGGGAAGCTAGCAGAACAAGAACTATTGGTAATATTCGATGGTGCGTTCAATTATTAAATACGGAATATCCTTACTGTATTGTACTCTCTTAACCCAATTCTTGTATTCATCCAGCAGAACAGGAAAATAATCCTTCTTAAATTTGAGTTCCCCAATTGAGTTATAGTAATAAACATAATAATATTGAGAAGTGTCGGCTTTTGCCTTTTCAAACTTATATGTCACAATATTTGTCGAACTGTCGTAAGGATGAAAATGATTTTCTTCAATAATGTCATTATTCTCATTGAATTTATATTTTATTTTCTCTACTAAATTGTCCGCTTCCGATGTATAAACAATCGTTTTATTTTTTCCGATAAAATCGTTATGGTAAATCCATTCTTCAATTTCTTTGCCGTTATTGTCATAAATAAGGGTTGTTTTTTTCTTAGACGTTATTCTTGAATTGACATAATTTTCCATAGTCTCGTTCCCTGTCGAGTCATAGAGATATTTAATGACATAATTTCCTCCATATGGAGTATACCCATCCGCCTCAATTAGCCTATCAGAACTATCATGCTTATAAGTAGCTTCAGCATTATATGACGGGTTATAGTCGCTTGGCATGAAAAAGTATACCAAGTTTCCATTTGTATCGTAATAGAATTCCATCGTGCAATCAAGGTTATATTTCTGATATTTATTTTTAAATTTTGCAACAGAATACGTATATTCCGTTACAAGTTTCACTTTCCCTTTCAGGTGTTTTAATTCAAGATCATTTTTATGCTTATTTCCAACAAATGAAAAAAGTAAAAAACTTAAAAGAATTAAGAATAGCGGTTTCAGTTTTGATTTCATCCGCATGAAAATTGGTTACAGGTATTTGCCTTTGTATTGAGACATTACCTTTTCATTCGGAATACCCATTCCGGCATCTAAGTCTTTAAGTGCAGTTTCAATTTCAACTTTCTGTTCTTCTGAAAGCCTATCCCAAAAATCGGCATCCGCCTTTTTAGAAACAAAGGAATAGATATCCTTTAAGGTATTGTTGTCATTAATGGCATCAATCACTTTAAATAAGGTGTGTTTTAATTCTGCCGTGCTCATGAACGAGGTTAATTGTTATGCAAATATAAGATATTTCAAGGCTGCTATTGGATTACTGTCTCTTCTTGCAAAAAATAGGCTATTTTTGCCGCCCGATTGAATATGCCCTATGTCTAAAATGGAAAATATACGTAATTTTTGCATCATTGCACACATTGATCATGGTAAAAGTACTCTGGCTGACAGGCTGTTGGAGTTTACCAAGACCATCAGTGGACGTGATATGCAGGCCCAGATCCTTGATGATATGGACCTTGAAAGGGAACGTGGTATTACTATTAAGAGCCATGCCATTCAAATGAATTTTAAAAGCCCCAAAGGGGATTTTATATTTAACCTGATTGATACTCCCGGCCACGTTGATTTTTCCTATGAGGTATCCCGCTCTATTGCAGCTTGCGAAGGGGCTTTGCTCTTGGTTGATTCGACTCAGGGGATACAGGCACAAACCATATCAAACTTATACTTAGCTCTCGATAATGACCTTACGGTTATACCTGTTCTAAATAAAGTGGATATGCCCAATGCCATGATTGAAGAGGTAAAGGACCAGATGGTAGAGATTATTGGTTGCCGCAGGGATGAGATATTACTAGCCAGTGGTAAAACCGGGCAAGGTGTGAACGAAATTTTAGAGGCTATTATTGATCGTATTCCGGCACCTAAAGGTGACCCTAACGCACCATTGCAGGCATTAATTTTTGACTCAGTATTTAATATTTTCCGTGGAATTGTGGCTTACTATAAGGTAGTTAACGGCACTATAAAAAAGGGTGAATTGGTGAAATTTGTCTCCACAGAAACCGAATATATTGCCGAAGAGGTAGGTGTACAACGGTTGGCTTATGAACCACGCAAGGAAGTAAGCGCAGGTGATGTAGGATATATTATTTCAGGTATCAAAGCAGCTAAAGAAGTTCGAGTCGGTGATACAATTACAAGTGTTGCCAATCCGTGTAAAGAAGGAATCCATGGCTTTAAAGAAGTAAAGCCAATGGTGTTTGCTGGTATTTATCCTATAGATACTGATGATTACGAAGAATTGCGCGGTGCAATGGGTAAACTGCAACTCAATGACGCTGCACTTGTTTATGAACCCGAATCTACTGCCGCATTAGGATTTGGCTTCCGTTGTGGATTCTTGGGAATGTTGCATTTGGAAATTATTCAGGAACGTTTGGACAGGGAGTTCAATATGAATGTAATCACGACTGTTCCTAACGTTTCCTATAAAGCGTATGATACTAAGGGCGAGATGATGGTTATAAACAACCCCAGCGATATGCCCGACCCAACTATGCTCGACCATGTGGAGGAGCCATATATACAGGCCAATATTATTACCAAAACGGAATTCGTTGGTTCTATTATGTCGCTGTGCATTGAAAAAAGAGGATTTATTAAAAACCAGCATTATCTTACCACCGACCGTGTAGAGATGGTTTTTGAAATGCCGCTTGCTGAAATTGTATTTGATTTTTACGACCGTTTGAAAAGCATTTCCAAAGGATATGCCTCTTTTGATTATAGCCCTATTGATTATCGCCAGTCTGAACTTGTTAAGTTGGATATCATTTTAAATGGAGAATTAGTAGATGCTCTTGCAGCCTTGATTCACCGTGACCATGCCCAGGAATTTGGACGCAAAATTTGTGAAAAATTAAAAGAACTTATACCACGTCAGCAATTCCAGATTGCTATACAGGCCGCTATAGGAGCCAAAATTATTGCCCGCGAAAATATCAGTGCCATAAGAAAAGATGTTACCGCTAAATGTTATGGCGGAGATATTTCCCGTAAGCGTAAACTGCTCGAAAAGCAGAAGAAAGGTAAAAAACGCATGAAGCAAGTTGGTAATGTGGAAATCCCACAATCAGCGTTCATGGCCGTTCTGAAACTCTAGTTTATAAAATTCGTAAAGTTTATAAAGTAATGCACAGATTCTACATTCCATTAGTATCAGGAGATACATGCAAGTTGGATGAGGAAGAATCCAAGCATTGCGTTCGCGTTTTGCGCTTGAAGGAAAATGATGCAGTTGAAATTACAGATGGCAAAGGAAATCTGTTTAACGCAATAATTGAAAATGCCCATCCCAAAGCTTGCGTTTTAAGAATTGCTGAGCATCATAAAGAATCTTCGCCGACTTGGGAAATGATAATTGCCGTTGCCCCCACCAAAAACATGGTGCGTATGGAATGGCTGATAGAAAAGCTTACCGAAGTTGGCTTCACAAAATTTATTCCTGTTGAATGCCAGACTTCTGAAAGAAGGGTTATCAAAACAGATAGGCTTAACAAAATTGCGGTGGAAGCTATGAAGCAATCGGGGCGAGTTTACCTTCCTGTTATTGAAGAATTGATTTCGTTTGAAAAGCTAATCAAAAACTATTCCCAATTTAAGGGACAAAAGTTTATTCCACACTGTGCGGATGGCAAACGAAGCACGCTTTCATCTGTCTATAAAACGGGCGAAAATGCCCTCATTCTAATTGGTCCTGAAGGTGATTTTACAAAAGATGAAATTGAGCTTGCAATTCAAAATGGTTTTATTCCTGTAAGTCTTAACGAAAAGACTTTAAGAACCGAAACCGCCGCACTATCGGCTGCCATAAGCCTGAAAACGCTTAATCAATAGCAAAAATTGCTGTTGATTTTCAGTAGGATGTGAATTATTTTAGTAATTTGCAGTTTGTACCCAACCTTTAATTGAATTCGGGCGTACTAGTATTTAAAATTCGCCGGATATAGTCAACTGAATGAACATAGAAATTGACTTGATAACAGCTTGTATCCGGAAGGAGAGGAAGGCTCAGTATGAGCTTTATAAGCAGGTATTTCGTTATCTCATGAGTATATGTATAAGGTACACACATTCTTATGAAGAGGCAAACGAAGCTTTAAACATGGGGTATCTGAAGATACTGAATAACATGGAAAAATACCGGGCCGATGTACCCTTTAAAGCCTGGATAAGAAAAATTATGGTCAACGTTTTGATTGATGAGTACCGCAAACAAAAAAAGGAGAAAGACAACATGCGAATGGTAGTTGACTTTGCAGATCAAACCCCCATGGTTGAACTAAACAATGCAATAGCAAAAATGGATGCGGAAAGGATACATAAACTGATAATGGAACTGCCTCCGGTTAGCCAAAAAGTGTTTAATTTGTTTGTGATTGATGGGTTTGAACATAAAGAAATTGCAATTATGTTGGGAATCAGTGAGGGGACATCCAAATGGCATTTACATAATTCGAGGGAGCAGCTAAAAGAAAAACTGGCGAAAGCCATGTAAGATATGAACGAAGAAGAAAAATTTGACGATTTGATAAATTCCAAACTCTCGGAGAGGGACTTCCCTTTCGATGAGCTGAATTGGGATGAAGCGGAGCGTTTAATTATTCGCCAGCAAAAATGGAGTACAATCAGGAAATTTTCTCTCGTTTTTTCTGCCGGACTTATTGCCGGTGCTGCAATAATGATTCCATTTATAACAGGAAACCATTCAACAATACCGAATGTTGTTATAACGAAGCAGGATATCCAGCACAATTCAGTCGATCAAAATACAACATTACAACAAAACAATACGGATCAGGACAAAGCAACGGACAATAAAAATATTGAAAAATCGTCCCCATCAGTGCCAACTGCTTTTGTCAAGAAGAACTCCGGCACGGATGAACACTCCAGCCCCAAGAGCTTATCTTCTACATCCAAAGTGTCAAATGGACGCCTATCATTATTGGCTAAGGGAGAAGGGTGGAAAACTAAATCAAAAAAGAAACAGCATTCTGCTTCGGTGGTTGTTGCTTCTGTCGATAATACAGGTAAAAAGCACAAGCCCATTCAAACGCATTCAAACGATAGGGTAGTGGATCAAACTGTAAATAATAACGCAGTGAATACACCGGAGCAAAATACATCTCAACCTGTTGTAATCTCCGACAATAAAAACAATAAAAAAATTGCTGATAATGTTTTAAGCCCCGCTCCGGAAAATAATAATTCAGCACAAGTAAATAATCCACCACAAGTAAATAGTTCAACGCAGTTAAATAATAAGGCTGAGAATAAAAACAATACAAGTGCTACTCCGGCATCTGGCAAAATTACAACAAGTAACACTGAAACAAGTAAGGTTTCAAAGCCAGCAACAATTGACACAAGCCATATTTCACCACCTATGCTTCCGGGCACAACACCTAACTTTGGCCCCTATACTGCCAATATAATTTCAGCGTATGCAGGAGTTAATTATGCTTTTGGGTGGAACAATACGGATGGAAAAGAGGCATCGGGAGTTACCCCAATGGGTGGTATAGAGTATGCCCATTTCTTTTCTAAAAAAGTTGCACTCTCAGCCGGAGTTGGATATGCAGAATTAACTAAGTTGAACAAGACCTACTCCAGCAGTATAACACAATATGATTTCGGAGCTAATGCAACCATTACAAGTGTAACACCTAAAACAATTTACTACCTCAGTATTCCGGTAGAATTTCAATATCATTTTACTGAAAAACTCAGCGCAAATCTTGGGTTAAATTATTTATGGATGCTTACAACATCAAGCACATTAAATTCTTACAACGAAAATTACTTAGGTCAACAATCAAATATGACCAGCAAAACTCAAAATGGCTACACACAAGGATTCTCCAATTACGATTTTCAACTTATACTTACAGGCACCTATATGTTTACTGAACGTTTCGGAATAAGCGCCCAGTATTATAATGGTCTTGTGTATATTGAAAACAATTCATTCCCCGGCGTCAATCAATATGAAAGAAACAGTGGTTTCAGACTGTTCCTCTCTTATCAATTAGTGAAATAGAACTATGAATACGCTAAAAAAAATAGCTCTTTTTGTTGTAACAGGCATCTTATTTAGTACCTGCAAAAAGGAACAATTGCCTCCAAATTCAACGGTAAACCAGCCTGTTTTTTCTTTTGAAGCCGCTATAAGTACAGGTAGCGGAAGCAGTAACGTAAACTGGCAGGCGGGGCTTAATAATTATTATATGTATTCCTCGTATTCTCAAGATACATCGGGAGTTTATAGCTTTATTGGCACCTTGCAAAATGCATTGACTCCGAATAAGAACAGTATTCAGATAATAATTAATGATTATAGGTCATCAAAAGCCAATGCGTCAGTTTCATCGCATATCGATTCTGCACTTTCTGCTTCTATAGCTTATGCTTATAATAAAGGGATAACAAGCATTAGTGATACCAGCTATAAAGTAACTTTTACGCCGAGAATTATCTCAGGAACACCAACCGGATATAATTATGTTTTTGGCGATGGAGGCACTTCTTCTTTGGCTGCACCCACACATACTTATGCACTTAAAGGAAGTTACAATACATCCTTGCTTGTGAACTTTTCAAGTGGGCCTGTATATATGGGCAATACTTTTAATATTACCAATCAGTCGAGTCCGCTTTTAATAGACTCTATTTCCGATACAATTCTTTCCAGAACCGGTGATTCTTCTACAATGATTAAACTAACTTCTTCCATTACCGGTGGAACTAAACCATATACATATTTATGGGTGTTGGGTAATGGTCATAATTCAACATCAGCAACTTTTAGCGATACGTATTTGAACCCGCTTGATACGGCTCATTCTAAAAACCATGCATATTCATGTTTGTTAAACGTGACGGATAATAAAGGAGTAGTAGCCACTTTTAATCATATAATTCTAGATACAGTTGACCCTCAATTTAACCGTTTTGATTATTCCATGTCGGCACCAACCAAGGTTATTACAACAACAAATTCCCTTGCCCTGTCACAGATAACCATTGTGTATACGGATGGCAACGGAGTTGTTTATACCTCAAAAAATTCGGCGCAGCCGGGAACAAGCAGTTTCAAGATAACCTCGGTTTCAGATTACCAGTCTAATTCAAATAATCAATCTACAAAAATGCTGAAGGTTGCCTTTAATTGTTTGGCATATAATGGCTCAAATGCTGTATTATTAAATGGAACAGCCGTTATAGCAGTGGCTTATAAATAGCGCACAATATTAAAATCGAGAGCTCGTTATTAAAACAAGCAATTGATTTTTTTCATGACCAGGTTTGATGGTTAATTCTAAAATCCTCCCGAGTTTTCGGGAGGATTTTTTGTTTTTATACTTACCCTGCTCCAAACCCCTAAAGGGGCTTTAAAGTCAAGTGCAATAGCACTATTCAAAGCCCCTTTACTTTAGGTTTGCGCTTTATTTAGGGAATTATTATTTTTGAGAGAAAGGTTAAGTAAGACTGAAGGTGAACCAAAGCCCCGTATAGAATTGGGTTCTATACCCCTATTTGGACCTTCAGTCTTACTGAGC
>CAIPDV010000065.1 GCA_903863935.1 uncultured Bacteroidota bacterium | reverse complement strand
ATCTTCTTTTTCTGTTTTAAGAACCTTCACAAGCGAATCAATTTTGTGGTTACTCTGCGAGAAAACTTCAAATTGAAAAACAAAAATGAAAATTAGCAGTAAAATTAATTTGCGCATTTTTTCAGAGTAACTTAATAAACTTTTTGCCGGGGTAGGTCGCGAGTAGAGGAGTATAACAGAACAAATATGTGGCTTTACTAAAAGATAAAAATTGCCTTAAGGCAATTTCCGATGGGAATGAAATTATTCCTGAACTAAACGTCCTTTGATCCTCGAAAGGGAGGTTGGTGTAATCCCAAGAAAAGAAGCAAAGTGTTTTTGTTTTATTCGCTGCTCCAAATCGGGAAAGGCTTTACAGAAGTAAGCATAACGTTCTTCCGGTGTAAGAAGGTTAAGTAATTTTATATGCTCAACATTTGCTGTTATAATTTCTTTTAAGGCTTGATTTTGGACTTTCAACAACCGGATATTATTGGCTGCCAACTTTTCAAACTGCCTATAATCAAACCTTACAGTAATTGAATTCTCCATTGCCACTATATTTTCCGTTGAAGGTTTATTATGAAAAATAGTGTCAATAATGGTTGTTGCTTTTTTCTCGGGAACGAACAGTAAAGTTCTTTCCGTACCTCGTTCATCAATTACATAATGCCGGAATAAACCTTTAACTACAATTGAAACATTGTAATTCAAATCTCCAATCAATGCAAGATGCTCATCTTTTTTTACTGTTTTCACTTTTGCAATAGATGCAAGTTGAAGTAAGTCCTTTGGAGAAAGAACAGTGAACCGGCTGAAAACTTCTTTTATTTGTTCAAACATTGGGAGTATAACAAAAGTAATAAAAACTTCTACCCAATAGTTCCTTAGTGAAACTAAGTGTCTTAGTGGTTATTTGGACTTATTACTTCCCCTTTGTATTATGGAAATTCATGGTCCTTTCAAGCCCAATCAGGCAAAAGGCTTCTATGGCATCTACCGCCTTTGTAATATGTTCCGGTAATGCCTTTTGTTCTTCTTCGCTCCATTTTCCCAGTACATAGCTAACCTGTGCGCCTTTCGGGAAGTTATTCTCAATACCAAACCGTAGGCGCGGGTAATTGGAAGATTGAAGTATTTCCTGGGTGTTCTTTAGTCCGTTGTGGCCTCCGTCGCTGCCCATTCCTTTCATCCGTAAGGTGCCGAAAGTCAACGCAAGGTCATCAACTACAACCAACAACCGAAAGATGGGTACATTGCCTTCCTGCATCCAATAGCGGATAGCTTTTCCGCTCAGGTTCATATACGTTGAAGGCTTTAGCAGGATGATTTTTCTACCTTTAAGGGTATGTTCTGCAATTGCACCGTAGCGGCGGTTATTGTCAAATTTTACGCCCCATTTGGCAGCACAGGCATCAACTATCTCAAAGCCGATATTGTGGCGGGTATGATCGTATTCATCACCAATGTTTCCAAGTCCGGCTATCAGGTACGAATTCATAAAGCAGAAAGGTTATAAAGAAAAAAGTTCATAAAGGTAAAAAATTGAATTTTACTTTATGAACTTTTTAAACTTTAAGAACTAACTATTTCTTAGCGGCAGGTTTTTCGTCCTTCTTGGCAGCAGCTGGAGCAGCAGCAGCACCGGCAGCAGGAGCAGCAGCACCGGCAGCAGGGGTTGCAGCAGTAGTAGCCGCAGCAGCAGGAGCTTCCGCTTCGCGTGTAATACGTACTGTAATTACCGCAGCATTTTGCGGATCAAGGAATTTCAGCTTTTCATTCTTTAGGTCCTTAATAAGTACTGACTGACCTAAATCCAGGTGAGCTACTTCAAGTGTAATATGATCTGGAAGGTCATCAACTAAACCTTTTACAGTCAAACGACGGATCTTGGTTTGCAGTTTACCACCTTTCTTAACACCAATTGGTGAACCGTGGGTTACAACCGGCACCTTAACTGTAAGATATTTACCGGGAACAGCTTCCATAAAATCAACATGAAGGATCTTGTCGGAAATCTTATCAAACTGTGCGTCCTGCACAATAGCTTTTGCTTGTTTGCCATCTACATCAATAGAAACAAGATATGCATCTGGAGTATAAAGCAATTTGGCAAATTGCTTTTCATTTACTAAAAAGCTCAGTTGTTCTTTACCACCATATAATACGCATGGCACATTGCCTTCTTTACGCATTTTAATGGCATCTTTTGTACCTGTGTTTGCTCTGGCTGAACCGCTTATGGAGAGTGTTTTCATGAAAGTATGGATTTTTATTACTTGATTTAAAAAACGAATTTAGAACTTATGGATTCGAAACTATTAACCTTATTAATTACATCGGCAAATAAAGGAGCTGAGGTCAGTACCTTTATTTTCGGATGGTTTGGATTCTTTAACGGAATGGTATCGGTAACTACCAACTCGGTAAGCTTTGATTTCTCAATATTCTCATAAGCTTTGCCGGAAAGAACCGCATGTGAACAAAGTGCTCTAACACTAGTTGCGCCCATGTCCACAAGCATATCAGCAGCTTTGGTAAGGGTGCCTGCCGTATCAACAATATCATCCAGAAGGATAATATCACGACCTTCTACATCACCTATAGCGGTCATCTTATCAACCACATTTGGTTTGGAACGTTGCTTATAACAAATCACCATTTCCTTTTTCAAATAGTTGGCATAAGCACTTGCACGTTTTGAACCGCCAACATCCGGAGAGGCAATGGTTAAATTAGGAAGATTTAACTCTTTAATATAAGGAATGAAGATGAACGATGCATAAAGATGGTCTACCGGAATATTAAAGAACCCTTGTATCTGATCGGCATGTAAATCCATAGTAATGATGCGGGTAACCCCTGCAGTCATTAGCAAATCGGCCATCAGTTTAGCTCCGATAGCTGTACGTGGCCTGTCTTTACGGTCTTGCCTTGCAAAACCAAAATAAGGCATAACGGCTACTACTTGTTTGGCTGAAGCCCTCTTAGCGGCATCGGCCATCAATAAAAGTTCAAAAAAGTGCTCAATTGGAGGATTGGTAGATTGGATGAGGAACACCGAACTGCCTCGGATACTCTCCTCATAATAAGGCTCAAACTCCCCGTCGCTAAAGCGAAGTACAGTCATCTTGCCAAGCGGCTGCCCATAGCTTTCAGCTATTTTGTGCGCGAGGTCCTGGCTCGAACTTCCTGAGAAAAATTTAACCGGTACTACCATTTTTTCTTTTTGAAGGGGCGCAAAGGTAATATTTTTTCGGTCTGATTTAACGATTGGGCCTAGGTTATTTATCTTTGCACACATGAACCGACGTAGTTTACTCTTTTTAAGCCTTATGGTAGGCCTTATTCTGGTAGCCCTTATTGGCATTCAAATATACTGGATACGAAGCACTATCAGGCTTAGTGAGCAGCATTTTGATCAGGATGTCATTGAGGCTATGAACGATGTGGTTTACCGGGTTGAAAAATCATCTACAGCGGCAAAACTTACCCAAAAGTTCAATTTCAGGAAGCAGGCAATACGGTGGCTGTCACCAAATGACTCTGCCCAGCAAACCGTAAATACGGTATCAAAAGACACAGCACATGACAGGAATGGGTTCGTAATTACCCATAGCAATAACTACAATGTCAGGGTTTTCACCGAACTTACCACGGATTCAAATGGTATAGAAACGGGTAAGATAAGTAATAGCTATTTCACGCACGATACTATGCCAAAGGGCGAATTTGGTTCGGGTGTAAAGTTTGAAGGAAAAAACTCCGATTCGCTGGATAAGAAACTCCAATTTATAATGCACCGCTCCGATGTGGTGAACGATATTTTTGATGAACTGGTAAGTATCAATGTCTATCACGATTTTTCACCGCATCTTGATACTGCTCAACTCGATTCAATTGTAACAAAAGCCCTGAGCGATAAAAATATTCATATTCCATTTAAGTTCGGGGTGCTTAATTCAACTTCGGATACTGTGGTTGTAGGTGCAAAAAATGTAGCGGATTCTAAATTTATTAAATCACCATATAAGGTGAATTTGTCTCCGAAGAATGTATTCATTCAACCAAGGTTCCTTTCACTTTGGTTTCCCACAAAGGCTGCTTATAACCTAAATAGTATTCAGGTTACACTGTTGAGTTCAATCATATTAATAGTATTAATTATAGGAGCATTTTATTTCACAATTTCTACAATTATCAAACAGAAAAAACTATCCGAAATAAAAAATGATTTTATCAATAATATGACCCATGAGTTTAAAACGCCAATCTCTACTATAAGCCTGGCAGGAGAGGTTTTGAGCGATAAAACGATTGAAAAAACGCCAGAGTCGACGGACCGTTATCTGAAGATTATAAAAGATGAAAACAAGCGGTTGGCCGGGCTGGTAGAGAATGTTCTGCAAGCTGCCGTACTTGATAAAGGCGAATTGAAATTCAAGATTCAAGAATGTGATGTGCACCAAATTATTAATGATGTTATTCAGAGTCTTTACTTGCAAATACAAAATAAAGGAGGCATAATCACAACAGAATTGAATGCGCAGCGTTATTCTCTTTTTGCCGACCGGATGCATTTGGGAAATATTATCTATAATTTGATTGATAACGCGTTGAAATATGCTAAGGAAGCACCGAAAATAAAAGTCTTTACCCATAGCACTTCAGAGGGGATCACACTATCCATTCAGGATAATGGAATCGGAATAAAGAAAGAGGACCAGAAAAAAATATTTGAAACTTTTTACCGCGTGCCAACCGGGAATATTCACAACGTAAAAGGCTTTGGACTGGGGCTTAGCTATGTGAAAGCCGTAGTTGAAAAGCATGGCGGACATGTTGATGTTCAAAGTGAATTGGGTATTGGAAGCACCTTCCTTGTATATTTGCCATTTAATAACAACCTTCAATAGATCATGACAACAACGCCTGAAGAAAAAACAAAGATACTGCTTGCAGAAGATGATGAAAGCCTTGGGCTTTTATTAAAAGATTTTCTCTCTGCAAAAGGGTTTGATGTAGTACTATGCGACAATGGTAAAAAGGCTTTCGATGCTTTTTCGAAGAAGACCTATAACATTTGCATACTCGATATTATGATGCCTGAAAAGGATGGCTTCACGGTTGCCAGGGAAATCAGGATGATCAATAAAAACATCCCGATTATTTTCCTTACTGCCAAATCAATGAAGGAAGATATTATTGAAGGCTTTAACAAAGGTGCTGACGATTATATTACCAAGCCATTCAATACCGAAGAACTGTTATTACGCATACAGGCGGTAATGCGCCGCATGAAGCCTCAAGGTGAAGAAAAAGAAGAATTCCAGGTAGGTCAATATCACTTTAATTACAAAAATCTTTCATTGGAATTTAAAGGCAAATCTGAAAAACTTACAACCAAAGAAGCAGAACTATTAAAGCTGCTGTGTATGCATTCCAACGATGTACTCGACCGTAATTTTGCGTTGAAAGCAATTTGGCAAAACGATAGTTATTTCAATAGCCGCAGCATGGATGTATATATTACCAAGCTCCGCAAATACCTGAAAGAGGATCCTAAAGTGCAGATCATAAACATACACGGAAAGGGGTTTAAGCTGTATACTGAGAAGGAGTAAATAATCCTTTTATATTTGCCGGAAATTTAATTGGATGAAAAAACTCTTCGTATTTCTTTCAGCAATAATTATTACTGCAATTTCAGCAGCGCAAGTTATTCCAGCAAATAAGCAAGTAAAATGGTCGGGCGCAGGTGCTCCAACCAATAATCCGGTTATTACAAACGAAGTTAATGTGATGAGTTTTGGCGCCTATGGCGACAGTATCCATGACGATGCAAGTGCAATTGCAAGTGCCATTTCTTCTTTAAGCGGACATGCCGGAATTGTTTATTTCCCCCCGGGAAAATATCTTATTAAATCTACTGTTAATCTGCCCGATAGTGTTATTTTGCGTGGCGATTGCAACGATTCAGCACAGCTTGTTTTTAATATGGGTGGATCAGCTATTGACTGCATAGATGCGCAAGCAAGCGTGACTAATCCATTTCAAAATATTATTTCAGGTTTCGCTAAAGACACCACGGTAATTGTTGTTGCAAGCACTGCCGGATTTAATGTAGGCGATTATGCCGAAATACAAGAGACCAATGGTAAATGGAATACGGTTCCGGTGTCATGGGCTGTAAATTGTGTGGGACAAATTATACACATCACTGCAATTAATGGAAACAAGATCACCTTTGAAAATCCATTGCGAATTGCGTATACCCCTTCACTTACGCCACAGATAAGGAAATGGGTACCCCGTACTTTTGTAGGAATAGAAGATTTGAATATTACACGAACCGATGCAACTATGCCTGCTTCGGGCTACCAGATAAGTTTTCAGAATGCCCGCAATTGCTGGGTGAAAGGGGTAGAGAGCAGCCATAGTGTTGGTGCTCATGTATCAATGGATGTGTGTTCGGAAATCACAATTACCGGATGTTATTTTCACGATGCGTATGCCTATGATGGAACAAGCACACGTGGCTATGGAGTAATGATGATACAGCATACCGGGCAATGTCTTGTGGAAGATAATGTGTTCAATCATTTACGACACTCTGTGATAGTAAAGCAAGGTGCCAACGGAAATGTTGCGGGATATAATTACGCCATAAATGAATATCGTGTTGAGTTCCCGACTGATGCCGGAGCCGATTATACATGCCATGGGCATTATTCTTTTTCCAATCTATTTGAAGGAAATATTGGAAACACGATTATGGTTGACTCTACCTGGGGCCCGACAGGCCCGTATACAACCTTCTATCGGAACCGTGCCGCTTTATATGGCATCCTAATGACGCCAGGTGCAAGCGTGTTGTCCGATACTCTTAATTGGGTAGGAAATGAAACCACCGACAACAGTTTATTTCATGGCTTGTTTTTTATGGCTGGGATAAATCATTATGAATATGGTAATAATATTTTAGGAACAATTACTCCCGTTGGAACGAATAGTCTTGTAGATACATCTTATTATAGAACAACCTTCACTGATATATTCAGTTCCTCTCCATATCCGCCAACAGTAGGTCCTCCAATAGCATTAGGTACGGGAACAATTCCGGCTATGCAACGTTATGTGGCAAATGGAAAAATGACGGTTTCGCCAAATCCGCCATGTAAAACTACTACTGTGGTTAATGAAATTGCGACAAATGGAGATATGCTGATCTATCCGAATCCGGCATCAGATAAGATATTTATTAAATTAAATACAACGGCAATTTCTAATGTTGAAATTTTTTCGATGGATGGCAGAGTGCTGTACAAGAACAGTATTCAAAGCAATAGGAACTTAGCTGAAATAAATATTGCTGGGTTTTCAACCGGGGTTTACTTTGTCAGGATTGACAATGCTTCCGGAGCGATGGTGAAAAAACTTGTGATAGAGCGGTAACCCAAACTGGAGTATCTTTGCGAAAACAACGCCATGTTAAAATGTCTTCCCATTCTATTTATTCTATTTCTGTTTTCAGAAATCCAAACTGCATCAGCACAACGTCCGAATATAACCGTTACCAAATTTCGGGATTCTGCTGAATCATCTGCTTGGTGCCAGTACGACAGCACATTGGTAGCCTATAATTTACTTCAACCAAATGGTTATTGGGGAATTTACCTTGCAAATGTCGGTCCGGGAAATACGATGATAAATGAACGTTGTTTTACCTGCGGTCAACCATTCCTGCCGGGAAAAAATTATGCAAATCCTGCTTTTTCCCCAAACAAAAGATACATCCTTTTTATGGCTGAAAAGGCTATCCATTCGGGTACTTCGGCTAACTCAATTCCGGGAATTGGAATGTACAATGATCTCTGGGTTATGAAAATGGATGGAAGTAAAGCGTGGCGTTTGACAACCTTGCCAAGCACGGGTAGCCATAGTGCTATGATAGAACCCTATTTCTCTCCCGATGGAAAGGAAATTCAATGGGATGAAATGACAGACTCGGTAAATATTTTTGTATCAAAACAAAATTTTGGTTATTGGGTTGTAAAGATTGCGCCATTTATTGATGATACCGTTAACGGTCCGCATATAGACTCAACACATGTAAGAGTTATTACTCCCGGTGGAACACAGGCTTTTAATGAATCGTATGGCTGGTCTCCTGACGGAAGTAAAATACTTTTCGCAAGTTGCTATAACCAGTTCTGGCCTCTGGATGATCAGATCTATACCATGGATACAATGGGTAATAATATACAACAGATGACCTCTACGGCTCATAGCTATCCTTATACCGAACATGCTTTTTACAGTACCGATGGTAAACATATTCTTTGGATGACCAATTTATATAACACTGTTGGAAGTTCAAAAGGGGGTGATGATTGGTGGAGTATGAATTCAGATACTACAAATCAAATCAGGTTTACCTATTTCAATGATACACTATGTTCCTACTGGACTGGCAATACCCATATCAACGGACATGGTTCTTTCGCCCCAAACAATAAAAAATTTATAGGGGATGTAGGTGGTAGTGCTGCTGTGCAGAGCGATCCTGCCAATAGCATTGGAGCCAGTTATATTATCACATCCGATTATTTTACAGGAATTACACCTGTTACACTCAACACTGACAATTGTAATATTTATCCTAATCCAACCAATTCTTCCATTACTGTTTCGATAAATACAGGTTTGGATAATTTGCATTATACAATCTATAATTTATTGGGAAGTAAGCTGGCAGAAGGCCAATTCAAAGGAAAAACATACACTATTGATGTAAGCTCTCTTTCAAACGGTGTTTACTTTTTAAAGATATATAATTCAAATTCGTCCATCAACAAAAAATTTGTTGTAGAGAGGAAATAATTTTTTCACGTCGTAATAATTATATAAACAATTACCGCCAAGAAGGCACCCATGAATAGCTGGGTGAGGCGGTATTTATCGCGCCATAACGCTACAAACGCCAGTCCCCCGAAAACATATAAAAGGTATTTGGCATCGCTTTTAAATTCAAGGACTATCCGGCAGAGTATTCCCAAAAAGGTAATTAATAAGACACCAAATAATACGTTAGGGAAATCGAATTTCATAGTGTAAAGCTATCTTTTTTTATGGATTGGTCTTGTTAAATTAACTATGAAAATACTATAGAAATACTATGGAATAACTATAAAATAACTATGAGAGCTATTTTTAATGTATTCAGAAAATGAGACTGTTATAAAAAATCCCATAGTTAAATACTATAAAAACGTGCTTTTTAGGAATTTTAGATGTTTCCAAAATCAATTTTTTCGAATCTTCCGGCATTGTTTTCATATCACAAAGATAGTGCGCGAAATGTTGTTTTTGAGAAAGTCAATGACTTGGGAAAATAATGAACTATTTAGCAGGGCTAAAGCCCAAATTTTGGTGGGTCTTTTATTCCCCGACCTAAAGGTCGGGGCTAATGAATGAAGCCACATGCAGGGCTTTAGCCCTTTAATTACAAAAAAATTAATAACGTTATAGTTCATTCATTAGCCCCGCCATTTATGGTGGGGTGGATTGATCGGCCCAATTAAGAATATTCTTTATAAGAGCCATTCAATAATCTGAGCTTTCATTTTTGCTTTATTGTCCTCGAAAAGTTTTTTTCGATGTCCGTTAGCCCCTGATGGATGAGGAAAATCCTCTAATAGAACATTACTGTTTATCAGATTTTCAGCCATCAACTTTTTTAAAACCTCTGATACTGTCACACCTAGAGGAATTATAAGTTTGTTTCTAAACGAATTTATTTCAGGTACAAAATTATTTTTAACGAAACTCCAAAGGGAAGAATTACCAATGGGAGTTGGGTTTTTTCCTGTATAATTTTCCCCATTTATAAAAACGGGATACTTTAAAACTGAAGTAGAATGTACAATTGAACTATGAGTTGTAAAAAGTTCAGATGTAGATTCAATTTTTAGCTTCTTATTTAGTTCTAGTTCATCTAACATAGCTATAAGATTCTTTCTCATAGAGCCAGCGAAACTTGCTTCCTTTTTACCTTCTTTTATTGCGGTATTCCAGTCATTGCCTTTGTGTAAATTGTGTATAATGGTTCTAAATGATTTTTCCATTTGGGTCCACCCCGGTGTTATACCAACAATTATTATTGAAGCATCAATATTGATAAATTCGAATGGAGCATAGTAAATATTAATCTTTCCGGATTCAGTAATTAGGTATTTGGGAATAAGCAAATCACTCTTCTCGTATCTTTCCTTTAATGGTTCTGTTTGGATTGTTTGTATATAATTCATAAGGGAACACCTAATTATTTCAAATAAAAAATATTTCTATTTCAGCACAATCTCTTCAATAACCACCCTGCCCACCTGTTCGTTCAGGTCTTTCATGAGTTTGGTTTTGGAGTAAGCGAGTTCCTGTTTTAAGGGTGAGGAATCTACTTTTACAAAAAGTTTTCTGCCCGAAATAAAAATCTCGGTTGTGTGTTTTGATATAAGTGGCCCAACGGTTTTTTCCCAGGAACGTATAAGAAGGTGCTCATCAATCTTTTCATCAATGCCTTCCAGGCGCAGCATTTCCTTAATGGCGTCACCTAACTTTTGTGTATTTGTTTTCCGATAGCTCATACGATAGAACGCGGATGACGCGGATTGTTTATGATTAACGCTGATATGTATAATTTCAAAATCATATAAAATCTTAAGTAATCCGCGTCATCCGCGTTCCATTGCAATTTCAGTTTCTTGAATTATTCCTCCAGCAATTGGAAATAGTCTATAATCCTTTTCCCTATTCTCTAACAGTTTTTTCATCCGCAACAAGTTTGTATCGGTAATAAATACCTGTTCAAACTCATCTCCGCAAACCATATCTATCAGGCAATTTACACGGGTATCGTCCAACTTATCAAAAATATCATCGAGTAAAAGTATTGGTGCCGATTTATATTGTTTTTTCAGATAACGGTATTGCGCCACCTTCAATGCAATAATGAAAGATTTTTGTTGTCCTTGCGAAGCGAACTTTTTAAGTGATTTACCTTCCATGCAAAAAATCCAGTCGTCTTTGTGAATACCGGTCGAAGTATAGGTAAGCACTTTATCTTTCGGTTGAGCCTGTGCCAGCAAGCCTTCAAAATCGCCTTCGAATAAATTTGATGAATACTCTACATGGGCATGTTCGCTCTCTCCCGAAATTTCCAGGTATGCTTTCAAAAATAAAGGTGAAAACTCTTTGGTAAAATCCTGTCTCGTTTTAAATATGGCTTTACCTCGGCTGATCAAAATTCCGTCGTACATGGAAATAAGTGTATCATCCCAGGTTTTGCTTTCCTGAAATTGCTTAAGAGTGGCGTTGCGATGATGCAGGGCCTTGTTGTATTCAATAAGTGCGTTCAGATAATTGGTATCAACCTGCGATATGATGCTATCTACGAACTTGCGGCGTATATCGCTGCCGTCATATAACAACTCAGAATCCAAAGGAGTGATCATAACAACAGGCAACAAACCTATATGCTCTGAAAGCTTATCATAATCTTTTTTATTCCGTTTGAATTGTTTGCGCTCGTTGCGTTTTTGGGCGCAATAAATTTCTTCTTTATTACCATCCTTTTCAAACAAACCCTGTATTACAAACATCTCTTCTTCATGCAAAATGTTTTGGTTATCGTAGGAATTGAAATAGCTTTTGCAGAAGGAAAGGTAATGTATGGCATCCAGCAGATTGGTTTTACCTGCACCATTATGTCCTAAGAGGCAATTAATTCCACCGGAAAAATCGAGTGCAATGTGCTGATAATTCCTGAAATTTATAAGCGAAAGATGGTTGATGCGCATAAGTCCCAAAGTTACGCTTAAAAATTATGCAAGTGAATTTTTCCGGAAATTACTGACAACTTATTTTAGTTGAGCTAAAATCTCTTTTGCTTGTTCCAAATGCCTCTGTTCATGGGTTACTATTATGTCGAATGCTGTCCCTAGTTTATAAACTATGTTTTTATTGGCAGGAGAAGATATAATAACCTCCTTCTCCACTAAATCTTTGCTGCCTGATATTAATTGTTTTAGTTCTTCCTGATGTTTCTCGAATCTGTTTAATATATCTGGGGCAATATTACTTTTAATTGGCTCCCAAATTGGGAATGTTTTTATTTTTTTCTTCCTTGTTGGCTCCACAGAATTCAATATGAACTTGCCGAAAAAATTAACCATGAAACCTATTTTCCCCATAAAGGGAAGTTTATAGGTTCCTTGTCTGACTGACTTTATTACCGGGTAATAGGTTTCATTAATTACAATAAGGTGGTCCATATTCTGAGCAATGCTCCATGTTTGTTCATTGGGTTTCCAATTCAATTGTTCGGCAGTAAGCTTCCCGAACTTATCTTTGAATCCGTTTGTTACTGAATCTATTTTATTTGCGTAGTCCATATTCACTTAATTTTATGGTTCAAAATTAGGTCAAAAAATTATGCGGCAAATTCTTTTTCTCTTGAGTACTGTTCATAACCTTTTCCTTCCATTTTTGGCTATTTATTATACATTTGCACCCCTAAGTAAAAACCATGCGGAAAAAGGCAACGGTATTTGCAAGTATTTCTGGTTGTATAGCGGTGATTCTCGGTGCATTAGGTGCCCACGCAGTTAACCACTATGTCGAATCGGGAGTGATAAGCGAAAAAATGTTTCACGCTTACGAAACGGCTGTGCATTATCAACTGCTGCATTCCATTGCAATTATTGCTATAGTTGCCCTTCAACTTAAGTTCCCCATGTACTTTAAACCGCTCATTTTTTTAATGATAACGGGCATTGTTTTGTTTTCAGGTTCAATATACCTGCTTGTATTAGGTGATTTCCTGAAGATCAACATGAATTGGGTTGGCCCAATTACCCCGTTAGGGGGTTTATGTTTAATAGGCGGATGGTTCACTTTATTCATTTCAGCCCTCAAATTCAAGGAGAAAGATATTCCTCCTACTAACCCTCCCACAAAATAATGAAATACAAAGCCTATAAAGAACGCCTTACCAAAATAGCTGACCTTGGCTATACCACTGCCGTATTAGGATGGGATCAGGAAACCTATATGCCAGAAAAAGGGGCGGGTTTCCGTGCTCAGCAAATCTCTACCCTGTCGGGAATGATTCATGAACAATTTACCGATAAAGAGTTTGGCAAAACCCTGAAAAAGTTAAATGATAACTCTAAGAAACTATCGGAAAAAGAGAAGAGAAACGTTACTCAGACCTTAAAAGACTACAAACGTCAAAAGAAATATACCCGGGAATTTGTTGAGTTACTAAGCAAAACACAGTCGGAATGTTTTCAGGCCTGGCAAAAGGCCAGAAAGGAAAATAACTTCAAACTTTATGCCCCTCATCTTACTAAGATGATTGCTCTTAAACGCAAAGAAGCAGAAATATTAGGGTATAAAAAACATCCTTACGATGCCCTGCTCGACCAATATGAACCAGGAGCCAGAGTAGAGGATTTGGATATTCTTTTCAAAGATGTGAGAAGTCAGTTAGTTGCTTTTGTAAAGAAGGTGGCTGCTGCCAAACAAAACGATGATAAGTTCATGTATTTGCACTATCCCAAGGATAAACAATGGGATTTTGGTATCGAATTGTTAAAGCAAATGCATTTTGATTTTGAAGCAGGTCGGCAGGACTTATCAGCCCATCCATTTACCACCAGTTTTAGTGCGAAAGATGTAAGGGTAACAACCCGTGTTTCGGAAGATAATTTCAAATCGATGATTTGGAGTTGTATTCACGAAGGTGGACATGGCCTTTATGAGCAGGGTTTACCTGAAAGCGAATATGGTTTGCCATCCGGCGAAGCTGTATCACTTGGAATTCACGAATCGCAATCAAGGCTTTGGGAAAATATGGTTGGAAGAGGATTACCTTATTGGAAAGCGAATATTAAGTTAGCCCGAAAATATTTTCCTGAAAACTTAAATGATATTTCTGCCGAACAATTCTGGAAGGCCTCCAACATTGTTACACCATCCTTTATTCGCACAGAGGCTGACGAATTGACCTATCATTTCCATATCCTAATCCGCTATGAAATAGAAAAGGCTTTGATGGAAGGAAAGCTTCAGGTGAAGGATTTGCCTGCTTATTGGAATACTAAATACAAAGAGTACTTAGGGGTTAAAGTTCCGAATGATGCCCAAGGGGTATTACAAGATATTCACTGGTCGCATGGCAGCATAGGCTACTTTCCAACTTACTCATTAGGAAGTTTTTATGCAGCCCAATTCTATGCAACTGCAAAAAAAGAGGTAAAGTCACTTGAAGATAAAATAGAAAATGGTAATTTGCTCCCGTTGTTAGAATGGCTCAGGGAGAAAATTCACAAACACGGCAAATATTATTCGGCCGAAGAGTTATGTAAAAAGGTAACGGGTGAAAAATTAAACTTTAACTATTTTATGGATTACGCCACCGAAAAATATTCTGAAATATATAACCTTAAATAAGGCGATTAAACTTAAAAAGAATTCAAAACTCAAAATAACATGAAGCATACAACAGGCATTAAACCGGAATCAGCATCCTTAACAGGATTAGGCTTTTCAGGAACCGAAAATGTTCTTTGGAATCTCTCTCCTTCAGCCCTGATTGAAGAAACTATCAGACTGGGACAAGGATCATTCAATGATTGCGGTGCCCTGATGGTAGATACCGGTGAATTCACTGGCCGTTCTCCAAAAGATAAGTTTACAGTTAAAGATAACATTACGAAAGATACCGTTTGGTGGGGTGATGTAAACTTCCCTTTTGAACAAGACAAATTTGTAGCTCTCAGGAAAAGAATGATTGATTATGCTTCGGGAAAAACGATTTATGTTCATGATGCATTTGTTTGTGCCGACCCAGCATATACCTTAAAAGTGCGTGTTATAACTGAAACTCCCTGGGCTAACTTATTTGCAACAAATTTGTTCTTACGTCCTACCAAGGCAGAACTAGAGCACTTTACTCCTGACTGGCATATTATTTGCTTACCGGGCTTTAAGGCTGACGCCAAAATTGACGGCACCCGTCAACATAATTTCACCATGCTGAACTTCACCGATAAACAAATTATCATAGGTGGTTCGGCTTATACCGGTGAAATTAAGAAGTCAGTATTTACTTTATTGAATTATACCCTGCCAGTAGATAAAGGTGTTTTATCCATGCACTGTTCAGCAAATATTGGCAAGGCGGGAGATACAGCTATATTTTTCGGACTTTCCGGAACAGGTAAAACAACCCTTTCAGCCGACCCGAACCGTGGCCTGATTGGTGACGATGAACATGGCTGGTCAGATGCAGGAGTATTTAATTTTGAAGGTGGATGTTATGCAAAATGTGTAAATCTTTCGAGGGAAAAAGAACCTGAAATTTTTGATGCCATCAAGTTTGGGGCACTATTGGAAAACACCCGCTGTTATGAGGGTACCTCAACAGTAGATTATGATAACATAAAAGTAACTGAAAATACCCGTGCCGCATATCCCATTCACCATATTAGCAATGCTGTTGAGCCATCGGTTGGAGGAATTCCTCAAAATATTTTCTTCCTCACCTGCGATGCTTATGGAGTACTTCCTCCAATTTCAAAGCTCACCATACCACAGGCCATGTACCACTTTATTTCGGGATACACGGCTAAAGTTGCAGGTACAGAAGTTGGGGTTTCAGAACCACAATTGACTTTCTCCGCATGCTTTGGAAAAGTTTTCTTGCCGTTGCATCCTATTCAATATGCTGAATTACTGGGTAAGAAATTAGGCAAACATCAGGCTAATGTATGGCTGGTTAACACAGGCTGGTCCGGCGGACCTTATGGAGTAGGAAGCCGTATGAAACTTTCATACACCCGTGCTATGATTACCGCTGCATTGAATGGCTCACTGGCTAAGGAAAGGTTTGAAACATTACCAATCTTCAACCTGCAAATACCAACTGCTTGCCCGGGTGTTCCGTCTGAACTGCTTAACCCGCGCCACACCTGGAAAGATAAGGATGCCTATGATGCCAAGGCGAATGATCTTGCAAAAGCATTCGTTAAGAATTTTGAGCAGTATGCAAACCGCGCCAATGCCGAAGTGCTGCAAGCTGCGCCAAAAGCCACTGCTACCGTGAATGCGTAAATAATTCTCTAAGTATTCAATTTATAAACCCCGCCAATGGCGGGGTTTTATTATTTTAACATTCTTTAATTTACCTGATATATACCCTGTTCCCATGTTTTCATGACCACCCTCATGCTTTTCAGTTTTATTTGGCTTAACTTTGTATTAATGAAAATTCTGGCAACCATATTAGCCTTTTACTTCTCAGCACTTATTGCACAGCCTATGGTGACTATGGTTGGTAATGGATTGTCGGGGAATAGTGAAACATGCACTACAAAATCTTGTTGCAAGCATTGCAAAGTTACCGGGCAACCTGTAAATATTTATTATTGGATTTTCAAGTACATTATTTTCACCGTGAAAAGTTTTCTCAATTATATTTTTGCCAGATCTAAACTGGAGGACTGTTAAATAAAATGTCACTTCGCGAGTGCCATTAAAGTCATATATTCCCTTGAGTTGTGCCATTCGAAGGTATTTATCAGGGCTGTAAAATACCTTGCCCTGTCTATAAATTGCCGCATCTGTAAGTGTGGTTTGGCCTTGAATTAAATTTTTCTGATGGCGTTCTTCCAATAATTGTTTAATCCATAGTGAATCCTTAATCTTATCTGCTTTAAATGGCTTGTACTGAGCTTTTACATTTGCGCTAAAAGCCAACATGACTATAAATATGCTGATATTTAATTTCATCATTCTGGTACAAAGATAGGATTAATAAAAACTCGAAAGAATCCAGTGAATATCCTTCCAATTCGTGTCATCCGTTTGCCATTGCCCTACTTCCAAATCCTTGCTTCATGAAGCCTGATGGCCTCACTAAAAAAGAAGCGGGTGCTCTTTTCAAAAGCATCGGTAAAATCTGAAACGTAAAACTGGTGGACCGGTTTCTTTTTTGAGGGGGTAAGAAGCTTGTGTTTCTTCAAAAGATGTTCTACCTGAATGGCTACTTCGTCGGCTGCGTCAATCAGTGGAATTTTGTGATTATAATATTCTTCTATTTCCGGCCGTATAAGGGGAAAGTGCGTGCAGCCTAGTATAAGGGCATCAATATTCTTGATTTTTGGGCGTGATAAATAGGATGCTATAATACTCCTACTGATGTTATTATTAAAGAATCCCTCTTCAATCATAGGCACCAACAAAGGCGTTGCAATACCCTGAACGTTCTGATTGCTGTTTGCTTTCTTTATTTTACTTGCGTGTATGCCCGATTTTATGGTGCCTTTAGTTGCAATAACACCAATGGATTTTAATGTTTTATCCTTGGCAATTTTTTCGACTACCGGATCTATAACATTAACTACCAAAGCTCTTTTGCCGACAAAATCCTTAACCGCTTCGTAAGCTAGTGCCGATGCCGTGTTACATGCAATAACAATCATCTTGCATTTATGGTCGAGCATGAACTGGGCTATACGAATGGAATAATATTTTATAGAGTCAGGTGATTTATCTCCGTAAGGAAGGTGGGCGGTATCTCCAAAATAAATAAGCTTCTCATGCGGAAGCTTATCTTTAATAGCACGTGCTACTGTTAAACCACCAATACCTGAATCGAAAATACCGATGGGCTGATTAGCCGTTAGGTTTACCGATTCAGGCATGTGATTTATAAATTAAAGAAAATATTACTTACCGGCTTTCTTTGGTTTAATGCCAAGTTCTTCGGATACGAGAGCATAAATGTCGTCAGACTCTTCGTAGAAAAGAACCATTCCTGAACTTGTATCAAACACATATTTGTACATATTCTTTTTAGCTACTTTATTAATGGCAGCTCTTGCCTTGTTAATAATAGGGCGGGTAATTGAATCCTGGAATTTCTGGATATCTGTTTGTGCAGACGCCTGAAATGACTGTATACGTTGGCCAATCTGGTTAATGGCATCTTGTTGGGAAGCCTTGAAGGAAGCGGTCCAGGATGCTTCATGCGCTTTATATTCATCAACCTTTGATTGGTATTCTTTTTGCATGGATTCAACCTCAGATTCAAGTTCCTGGTAATGAGCCTGACCTACTTTACGTGCAGAATCAGTTTCGGGCATAGATCTCAGGAGAGAATCCAGATTGATGTGTGCAAGTTTTTGTGCTCCGGCAGAATAAGCAAATAAGGTAGAGCCTGCAATTAAAAGGACTTTTATTGTTTTTTTCATGGAAATTGAATTGATTTTTATTGATTAGTGGTGAAAATTTTTCTTGGTTTGGTGCTCTTCTCCCGTACTGTAGCCCATGTTTTTAAGAATTTCGTCGCTCTTATCGTATTTTGGGCTGGAATAAAGCATAGTCATATCGCTTGATTTGTCAAATATAACGGCTAAGTTAGATTTTTCTGCCAGGTCCTGAACAGCGTTGTAAACTTTGTCCTGTATTGGCTTTACAAGTTCCTGACGTTTTTTGAAAAGATCGCCGTTCACACCAAAGCGTTGTTTTTGCAAGTCTTTAACAGCTTGTTCCTTTGTTTCAATTTCGGCCTGGCGTTTTTGCTTCATTTCGTCGGTAAGCAAAACTGCATCGGCTTTATAGGCTTTATAAAGCTGGTCGATCTCAGAATATTTGGCTTCAATTTCTTTCTGCCATTGTATGGATATTTGGTTTATCTGATCTTGTGCAGCCTTATATTCCGGTATCTTCGATAAAATATACTGAGAATCTACGTAGGCAAATTTCTGTGCAGATGCAACAAGTATTCCTGTGGCAAGAACTGCTGTCAACAAAATTTTTCTCATGACCTTACTTTTCATTTAATTGCAATTATTTACTGCTTCTATCAAAAGTGCGTGCGAAATTAATATTTTTTATAATTCTCCCAAATCCTTACCTATTGTAAACACAAATTGACTGCGCGGCATAGTTGGGTTTCCGGGTACATCATCAAATCTCCATCCATAATCAAATCCTAACAATCCGAACATAGGGAGGAATATCCGCACCCCAGGCCCTGCAGATCTGTAAACTGAAAACGGATTAAATTGTTGTACGGTTGACCAGGTATTTCCGGCATCGATAAATGCAAGTACATACACTGTGGCCGATGCGTTAAGCGATATTGGATACCGCAATTCCAGTGAGTATTTAGCAACGGATACTGCACCTGTAGAAGGTGAAAGTGAACCATCGTTATAGCCTCTCATGGCAATAATTTCCCTTCCATCAATAAGGGAATAACCTGTTAACCCGCTACCACCCATATAAAAACGGTTGAACGGACAGTAACCAAGCGTACTGTTATAGTCGCCCATGATTCCGAAGCCTACGTTGGCATATAACACTATGTTGTGCGCCAGTTTGCCTTCTGACTCCTTATTCTGCCAATTGGTAATTTCGGTATACCAGGTGCTTGTAAATTTGTATTTCTGGAATTCCAGGAACCGGTAACGTGTTTCAGGGGATTCATCGGCATAGTTGCGGTTTCCGTTAAACGAGGAGTATGGAGGGGTCCATTCGCCTGATAACTTAACTGTGGAACCATAGGTAGCATATATGTTCTGGTCGGCTGAGTTACGTATCAATTGTAATTTATAACTGATGGCATTAGCATACCCGTTTGCAAAAATGAAGGAACTTCCATAGTTCTGGACTGTATAATACTGGTAGTTGATATACTGGAACAAGGTAAAGAAATCATCCGGGAATTTGAGTGGAATACCAAATCCTACAGAAACACCTTTAATATTGATTGCCTGGCGGGATGGGCTGCTTGAAGGCAAACCGTTACTTTCGGTAGTGGTAAAGAATGTTGTACTTAATGAGTTGGGTTTATGTCCACCAACCCAAGGTTCTACAAAAGTAAGGTTAACCGATTGGTAAGGTAATCCATTCGATTGGAAACGCAAGCTTAATTGTTCTCCATCACCGGTAGGGATTGGTCTCCATGCATCCTTATGGAAGATATTGGCTGCCGAGAAGTTTTTGAGTGTGATACCCGCAGTACCCACAAAACCTAATCCACCGCCCCAACCACCGGAAAGCTCAATCTGATCGGCCGATTTTTCAGTTACATTGTAATTGATATCTACGGTTCCATCTTCCGGATGAGGAACCGGAGTGATGCCCATCTTTTCAGGATCGAAATAACCCAAAGCACCTAACTCACGTTGGGTACGGATAATATCAGAACGGCGGAACAATTCGCCCGGAAGGGTACGCAATTGGCGCATGATAACTTTATCGCTGGTCTTGTCATTACCAGTTACTGTTACGTTGTTAATACGGGCCTGGTTACCTTCATAAATACGCATTTCAAGATCAATGGTGTCGTTGTGTACGTTTACTTCAACCGGGTTTACCTGGAAGAAGAGGTAACCGTTATCCATGTAAAGGGAACTGATATCGGTTCCGCTTGGGTTCATGGTAAGGCGTTCATTCAGCATGGATGCATTATACACATCCCCTTTCTTAATTGCCAAAATGCTGGAAAGTACTTTAGAAGGATATTTGGAGTTCCCAATCCAGGTAATATTTCCGAAATAGTAGCGGTTACCTTCATTCAACGTAATTTCAATAGCCACTCGGTTTGGTACGTCTGATTTATATATGGTGTCCTTCACAATTTTAGCATCTCTGAAACCTTTGCTGTTATACTTTTCAATGATCTTGTCTTTATCCGAAGCATAATTATCCGGAATCAATTTCGAACTTTTGAAAATACTGGTTAGCCTTTTCCGTTTGGTTTCCTTCATCGCCCTGCGCAATTGTCCGGCGGTAAGCGAAGTATTACCATGGAAAATAATATCCTGGATTTTAATACGTGAACCACGGTCTATCTTTATGAATAGCATAACCGAATTGGCAAAACTGGTATCTTGTTTTTCTTCAATTTCAAGCTTTACGTTGTTGTACCCATCTTCGGTAAAGTGGTGAATAATGGTTTGCTTAATATCGGAAAGCAGGAAATCGGTTACAACCTTTCCTCTAACCAGTTTAAGTTCTTCTTTCAGCTTTTTAGCTTCGGAATTTTTTAAGCCAATAAAGGTGTATTTCGACAACCTTGGCTTTTCAACTACCTGAATGGTGATGTAAATTTTGTTCCCCTCTACTTTTTCGGCATATACCTGAACGTCTTCAAACAGACCTTGTTTCCAAATGTTTTTAATAGCATCTGTAATCTTGCTTCCCGGTATCTGAATCTTATCTCCTTTGGTGAGTCCTGAAATGAGCAGCAATACTGCCACATCCATGTGTTGTGCGCCCACTACTTTTGGAGCCTCAGCCAGTTCAAATTCGCGGGGAATATTCGGGTTTATTTTTTCAGAATCGAGCTTAGCCTTCATAATGGCAGCCTGGGTAGTACTATCGGCCTTGTATTTTGCCATTATAGAATCGTGCACATGAATATACATAGCCATCTTAGCCATTGAATCCTTGATCCGGGTTGAGTCAATATTTGATTTATGCTTGCGTGCATTATTTTTAGCCGGGTGGTTTTGTCCGTTCACATTCAAAAAAGTGAACAGGCAAATGAGCCCGCAAACAAGGGACAAGAAGATTTTATAAGTTCCTTTTGACATAAATTACTGTAACATTTTAGTTAGTTGTTCACTTGTTTTTCCAAATCTTCTTTCACGTTTCTGATAATCGGCAATAGCCTCATAAAAGTCCTCTTTCCTGAAATCGGGCCAAAGTTTTTCGGTAAAATATAGTTCTGCGTATGCAATTTGCCAGAGTAAAAAGTTACTGATGCGGTGCTCTCCGCTGGTGCGGATAAGCAGCTCAGGGTTAGGGTAGGGGGCAGTATCGAGATAGCTGTTGAAGAGGTCTTCGTTAATAGCGGTGGATGCTATTTTCTTTTCCTCCACATCCTTGGCAATAGCGCGAACGGCATTCATTATTTCCCATTTGGAGCTATAGCTTAAAGCGAGGATAAGTTTCATGCGTTTGTTAGACGACGTTTTCTCAATAGCCTTCATCAGTTCCCTGTAACAAGCCGATGGCAGACTCTTTAAATCACCAATGGCATGGAGGGATATATCATTCTCCATCAGGGTCTTTATCTCCTTATTGATAGTGAATACCAATAACTCCATCAACCCATTAATTTCTTCTTTCGGACGGGTCCAGTTTTCGGTGGAGAACGCATAGAGTGTAACATGCTTAACCCCAATCTCTGCCGCAGCTTCAATAGTCTCGCGCACAGCCTTAACACCATTGTGGTGCCCAAACAACCGGTTCTTACCTTTTTGCTTTGCCCAACGCCCATTCCCATCCATTATCACTGCTACATGATTGGGCACAGAATTCTTATCTATTTCAGGTTTATTCATTAGATAAATAGGGATACAATTGGGAAATAGCCTGCAAATCTACAAAACAGAACCGAAAACACCCTGTTTTATTGTTAAAAAACCTTAAGTAGTAAGTTATCAGTGGTCAGTAGTCAGTGGCCAGATAGAAAATTATGCCTCTTTTTTTAGTGGCTCAAAATGGATTATATGTCAGTAAATTTCAATTTTCACTTTACTGACATATAGCTATAAAATAAAGATATTCAATGCGTTAAAGGCTATATTTTTATGTCAGTGCCAAGGGGGTACTGACATATAATTTATTTGCCACACAAATGGGTGGCAAATACCACGAAACAGATTTTAATAGGGAACCTATTATTTTTTATCTTTGATATGAATTTCAAGGGGATGAAAAGAGGAATTATTGTTTTTTTAATGGTGGTCTTTAATAGGTATTTGCCAATTATTCAGAAATAAATACCGCTTACTTTGAGCTAGCCAGGGTTTCTTTTACCCATTTGGTTAGCGCAGCATTGTCCATGCCTTTGTATTTTTTTACCGCCTCTGAATTTGCCAGCAATGTGCTGTTGTTTTTTGCCAGTTCAAGCACAGCCTGCACACCTGCTATTTGAATATTGGTTTCGTCTTTGTCCTTTGGGTTATTCAATTCATATACGGTTATTCCTCCCATATATGCAACCAGCAGGTCGGTATTGTATTTGTCGTTTTTCTCATTTATAATAGGCATTGCAACTCCGCCTATTGCAACACTTACATTAGGTGCACCGGTAATCCAAGCTACAAGGAAACCTGCAATTTGTTTATGTAAGGTAGTGTCTTTATCCACAGCAGTTTTAATATACCAGCTAACATATTCTTTCACTTTTCCTTCGTATTTGGCAAAGTCAGCATCGGTTTTAAGTGTACGGGCATCAATAGGAGTTGCAGGGGTTTGAGCCTGTATTAATGGCGAGGCAATTAACGCTGCAAACAAAAATAAAAATGCGACTCTGTTTTTCATGGTGAATAATTTATTGAGATTTAATTATATTTTATTAATTTCAAAAATAAGTAAAAAAATGATTGAGCAACCAAGTTCGTGCAAGCAGTAAGGTCGAAGATAGGAAACTGATACGCTCTCCATTCTAGGGGAGAGGTGAGAGTGGGGCAGGGTCGGGCTCCGCTAAAAGTCGGTATAAAAATTCTCTATACTTGTTCTGAAACCAACGTATATCAATGTCATGTTGGGTTGGTTGTTCAGGCTGTTGGTAAGCGTTCTGCGGGATATACCAATAGTGAAGTTCATATTGGTACGAGGGTTCATCAAATAGGAAATATGAAAGTCAATATAATTCAACGTACTCTTTACACCCTGAAGCATTTGCACATTGGTGGAAGGGAGTGTAGGTTTGCTGTCGGGCAGAAACATATTGTTGCCGTAGTTTGTCTTAGTTGAGTCAAGGCCTTCCATGGCATGGTTGCCTTGCAGATGGATGGAAAAGTGATGATACCGTAAATTCACTATTGCTATAAATTCTTTAAAGTTGGCTCCCAGCGGGTCGGCCAGGCTTTGGTCGTAGTGGGAATAATTTTGTAGGGAATCGCTGCTGGAGTAAGTGTAAGGGCGCACCTGGTTATATTCTACTTGCACTTCACCATATTTGTTATAATACTTTGCGCCTAACTGGTAACCGGTGCGGTTATAGAAGGAGTGGATATTTCCGTTTTGTGGGAAATCATCTACCAGCAATTGCCCGTAGGTCATTACATGCTTGCAAATTTTATAGTTTATTGTTGAACCCAGTAATACATTGTTGGTGTTACCAAGTCCGTAGGTTGCGGCATTAACACCAATAATAGGGTCGAAATAATTAAAGTTAAAAGCCATGTGGTTATATTGGTCGCCTGCGGTCCATATCAACCCCTGAAACAGCCCGAACTCCACCTGCGGAACAATATTCCAGCTCAAGTATTGAAATGCTCCTGCCTTACGCTGAATCAGGTTTTCAACATTACCAACCGTAGTTGCATAACTTGTAAATGGATCCTGAAATTCAGTGTAGAGATTAGTATATTGTATATGCCAGAAGGTAGTTGTAAAGCGCAAATAAGGATAGACAAAAGAGTTATCAGACAAAAGCAATGAGCGGTATCCATCACCAATAAAATTTTTGCCATAACCTCCTTGAATACTAAAATGCTGCGAAAATGCATAAGTCAGATAGGCTTCTGATGTAGAAAAATCGTAGCTGTTAATTCCAAACCCTTTGGGCCTTCCGTTACCCGGAATAACATAATTATCATTTACATATTGCCTTAAATAATATGGCAGGCTTGCCTGGTTTTCCCAGAAAATACTGGCAAAAGCAAATTTACTTCCAACATTTCCCTGTATTAAAATACCACGTGTATTCTGCGTATATTTTTTATCGGAATCCGTGTGGTCCATGCTCGCCTGAAAATTAAATAGTGGGTCAATAGTGGCATAAAATTTAGACGCTGAATCGCGAATGATGAAAAGGTTTTCCTGATAGACTTTGCGGTAGAGCAAAGAGTGTTTCCAACAGTTAGGGTAAATTATATAATCAGAAGTATCAATATCTTTACTGAAGTCATATTTAGAGTACCTAGATGTTTCATTATGCATTATTGGTTTAAATCCAGTGAAGACATTATCTTTCGGAGTATTTAGTTCCCTGTTCCAACCTATTATTGCATTATACTCCTGATTTAAAAAGAGATTGGATGGAGGGAACCAGGAGTAAGTGTCTTGGTTCGAACGAGCTGTGATTTTCTGTGCATCTAAGCAATAAACCATTCCTATATCGTCAACTCTTGAAGTTCTAAGATTAATCGAACTTGAGTCTGCTTTTTTATTTTGGGCAAATACTATTTGTGAAAATCCAAGTCCCAATAAAAGGGCAAAAAGAAATTTACTTTTCCGCCACGAAAACACTAAATCACAAAAGTTCACTAAACTTATTCTGTGCATTTTTCGTGTTTTTGTGCTTTAGTGGCAAATGTTTTAAATCTGTGTAATCTGTGGCGACTGTTATTCTTCGAAATTCATTTTCTCCACATCCTTATACACCATCCGTATTCCTTCTTCTAGTGTTATCTTTGCTTTCCAGCCAAGGGCTGTGAGTTTGCCTACGTCCATTAGTTTGCGGGGAGTGCCGTCAGGCTTACTGCTATCGAATATTATTTCGCCTTTGTAATCGGCTACACGCATTATTAAAAGAGCAAGGTCTTTAATGGTTATCTCAGTTCCGGTTCCAATATTAACTAATTCCGATTCGCTATAATTTTCCATCAGAAACAAACTGGCTTCTGATAAGTCATCTACATGCAAAAATTCGCGCAAAGGTGAGCCCGAACCCCAAACTTCTACTGTCGGAATATTTTTTATTTTAGCTGTATGTATTTTTCTAAGTAATGCAGGAAGAACGTGTGATTTATTAAGGTCGTAGTTATCATTCGGGCCATATAAATTGGTTGGCATAACCGAAATAAAATTGCAACCATATTGCAACCTGTAGTTCTCGCAAAGCTTTATCCCTGCTATCTTGGCAATGGCATACGGTTCGTTGGTGTATTCCAAAACTCCGGTAAGCAAGTATGATTCTTTCAGAGGTTGTGGTGCCATGCGAGGGTAAATGCAGGAAGAACCCAGAAAGAGCAACTTCTTCACTTTATTTACATACGCTGCATGAATGATATTTGATTCTATCATCAGGTTATCGTAGAGGAATTCTCCGCGATAAGTATTGTTGGCATAAATACCACCCACCTTTGCAGCAGCAAGAAAAACATAATCAGGTTTTTCCTGTTCAAAAAACGAAAATACCTGTTGTTGGTTTCTCAGGTCAACTTCAGCAGACGGACGAGTAATAATATTAGTATATCCAAGCTGCTGAAGCTTTCTGATAATAGCAGAACCAACCATTCCGCGGTGGCCTGCAACATATATTTTGGCGTTCTTTTCCACTTACTTTATGAACTTTTAATTACATGGAACGCGGATGACGCGGATTGCTTAAGATTAAAAATGATTTTATCTGTGTTTATCATAACCAATCCGCGTCATCCGCGTTCCATTGACTTTTATTCGTTAAACTTCATGATCTCATGCCCACCTTCCAGCAAGTATTTATCTCTGCTAAAAAGTTTCACATCCGATGCTACCATTTCCTTTACAAGGTCAGCAATAGTGTATTTAGGTTTCCATCCCAAAGTCTTATAAGCTTTGGTTGCATCACCAATCAATAAATCTACTTCAGTAGGACGGAAATAGCGTGCATCTATTTCAATCAGCACCTTGCCATCCTTTTTATTAATGCCTTTTTCATTTACTCCTTTGCCTTTCCATTGCAGGGTTATACCCACTTCGGCAAAGGCCATTTCCACAAATTTCCGCACCGATATTTTTTTGCCGGTTGCCAGCACATAGTCATCGGCTTTGCTGTGTTGTAACATCATCCACATGCCTTCAATATAATCTTTGGCATGGCCCCAATCCCTTTCGGCATCCAGGTTTCCAAGGAACAGATTTTTCTGCAATCCTAATTTTATGCGGGCTGCGGCACGGGTAATCTTACGTGTTACGAAAGTCTCTCCGCGTACCGGGCTTTCATGGTTGAATAATATTCCGTTGCAGGCAAATATGTCGTATGCTTCGCGGTAGTTTTTGGTGATCCAGTAGGAGTAGAGCTTGGCAACTCCATATGGGCTGCGTGGATAAAACGGAGTGGTTTCCTTTTGAGGGATTTCCTGTACTTCTCCATATAACTCAGAGGTTGATGCCTGGTAGAATTTGGTTTTCTTCTCCAGCTTCAAAATTCGGATGGCCTCCAACAGGCGCAATGTTCCAAGCGCATCGGCGTTGGCTGTATACTCAGGTGTTTCGAAAGATACCTTTACATGCGACTGAGCAGCAAGGTTATATATTTCATCCGGTTTTACTTCCTGAACAATACGAATCAGATTGGTGGAATCGGTAAGGTCGCCATAATGGAGGAAAAATTTCGAGCTCCCTTCATGTACATCCTTGTATAAATGGTCAATACGGTGCGTGTTGAACATTGAACTCCTGCGCTTTACACCATGAACGGTATATCCTTTTTTCAATAGAAATTCAGCGAGATACGCGCCATCCTGTCCTGTAACACCTGTTAGAAGTGCTGTTTTTGCCATGCTAAACGTTAATAAATTAATGCAATATTACTGAGAATAAGCGAAACTACGATTATGAGGTAATATATCAATTTGATTTTTTTAATTTACTATCAACCCCAAACCCCTGAAGGGGCTTTGAATAGCACTACTCAAAGCCCCTTCAGGGGTTTGGGGTT
>CAIPDV010000064.1 GCA_903863935.1 uncultured Bacteroidota bacterium | reverse complement strand
TGATTATTAAGGATTCTGTTGCCGCTTGCAGGGGTTTACTCATTCTTGTAAATTGCCTTAACGATATGATAGATTCATCAGGCGAAAGGGAGAGTATGGCGCAAAACTCTAAAGATAAGGTAGTATTGGCATACGAAAGGGCAAAAAAATTTCTACCGCCAAAGACAATAAATAAGCGGTTAAAAATATCCAGTCAAAAAATATCCCGTTGGACCAAAGAGAAAAAATGCACCCTTTCCACTACAAAGCGGTGTTTCTTATCTTGCCCCGCACAATTAAGTTTAGCGGAGCAAATGCGGTTAAGGAATTATTTATTTAATCCTAATTACAGTAATTTACCCCGCAATCATATTTGGGCACTTGCCCGAAGAAAGGATTTGTATGTTTCTGTTCACACATTTTATAAGTATTGCAGGGATATAAGCGGGACCCCAAAAGTATTTGAACTTGAAAAAAGAGAAACCATATCTATCAGGGCAAAAAGAGCATTTCAAATTTTACACATGGATAGTACAAGAATCACTTGTAAGAATGGAGAGCGGATATATGTGCATTTTATTATGGATAATTTTTCCCGTAATATCTTAGGGGCTGTACCGTCCTATTCCAGTAAATCGGAAATTGTTGCCGACAATCTAAAAAGGGTCCTAATGAAATACCGCCTGTATAACCAGCCCTTTGAATTATATTGTGATGACGGTCCCGAAAATAAGGGGTATGTAATGGAGTTATTAAAAAGCGATAAGCGGATTAAGATAAAAAAGATAGTAGCAAGTTACGAGAAAAGAACCAGTAATAATATGATAGAGCGGTGGAACAATAAATTTAAGTACGTGATTTTAAAAAAGTTTGCACCAAAAAACTTTGAATCATTGCAGGAATTACTACCCGAAATGGTAAAATATAACAATAACTTATTTCTGCCAATACTTAAAACATTGACACCAAATGAGGCATTAAGAGGAATGAATTATGAAGAACTTGGGATTAAACTCAAAATAAAAGAAGCAAAGCGGTTAAGAATACTTCAAAACCAGTCAGTAGATTGTGAAAGGTTATGTATGTCTCAGACATAAGAACTGAAATACCCATATTATTGTAAAAAGTGCAAAAAAGTGAAGTATAGTTCATAAAAATTCTTAGTTGGTGGGGTATGAAGATAATTTGTCTGAAATTCAAAAAAAGATACTTATTTCGGGTTTTACACCCCCAACTAATAAATTGAAACCAGTAAGGTAAGGCAGGGCTATTTCAGGCAATAGGCTTAAAATATCTTTAGGTTTGTTTGTACTTTTGTTTGCACTTTGCAAAAATGACAAAGGGCTGAGTACCCCTCAACCCTTTAATTACCTAAGCTCCCCGAACAGGACTTGAACCTGTGACCCTCTGATTAACAGTCAGATGCTCTAACCAACTGAGCTATCGGGGAATGTTATTTTTTTTAAAGCGGCTGCAAAATTAGTATATCCTTTCTAATAAGCAATAGAAGATTTAGAATTGTATGCTTTTTATAAACTCCCTCCCCTTTCCCGATTTTAGAAATTTCTCCCTTTTCATTGCTTCACCGCGACTTTCGTAAGTTTCTGTATAAATAATTTCCCACGGACCTTTATTCTTTGTATAAGGGCTCATACCTGAATTATGTTCTATAATCCTTCTTTCAATATTATTAGTGTGCCCTACATAATGTTTTGATATGTTATTTTTCAGAACATATACATAATACATGGCACTTCTAATTTTGAGTATTTTTTTGAACCGATTACCCTTCCGCCTTAGGCGGATCAGATGCTCTAACCAATCCGCCAAAGGCGGACTATCGGGGAATGTTATTTTTTTAAAGCGGCTGCAAAATTAGTATATCCTATCTAATAAACAACAAGTATGTTCAAATCATTAAAAAGATACATTTGTTGTATGAAACTAAAAAACCTACTAATCTCTGTCGGAGTCCTTGTTATTATTGGTGTTTTACTATTTGTAATTAAAACCAACGGGCAAAGTATTGTTTATGAAAAAACTTTTGGAAGCCTATATGCGGAGTTCCGGCCAAATGCCATTGCAGTTGATAAAGAAGGCAATAGCTATATTACAGGCCGGTGCGAAACTAACCTCGCCTATTTTAAAAAAGTAGGCGATGATTATAAATATGCCGACACTACCATTCCGGAAGGCACACATTTATATCTGTATAAAATAAACAACGAAGGCAAGCTTACTAAAAGAATCTTCCTCTGGGCAATAGAAGGAATAGATTTATGCATTACAAAGGATGGCAATATTGCATTAACAGGCTTTGTAACCCGCTACCGGAAGGAAAACTATGAAGGAGACAGAACCCAGGGTGTTTATTCAGCTATGCTGAATAAAAATCTGGAGATGATCTGGCAAAAGATTGATTCCTCGCAATACAATTCCGTTCCCGAAAAAATGATTGAAACGAAGGATGGAAACTTATTAATAGTCGCCCATTCCATGATCAAGAAAGTACCGCTTAACTATGGGCTAACAGATGATGATACTCATGACCGTTTCTTACTCATAAATAAAAACGGTAAAACGATTAAAGACACCACCCTGGAAATGGTAGAAATAGACCATAGCAAAACAGACGAATTCTTGCATTTAAAACCTCTTTATAATGCCAACGCACCTAAAATTGCACCTGCCAATCTTATTTATGATGTTATTGAAACAGAAACAAGTTTTGTGTTTGCAGGCACAGCTATGAGTAACGAAATGGGAATAGCCATGGGTCAAAAGTTTTTCATTATGGAAACGGATAAGCAATTCAAACTTATAAAAACAAAGTCGTATGAGTTTAAACGGGACACTCAACAGGAAAATGATGAAAATTGGGGTTATAGTATTGCTAAAGATGGCGACAATTATATAATGGCCGGTATTGCACATTATTCAGGAAACCGGAATATGATAGCATACCTGGATAAAAACTTTGACACCCTTTACACCAAGCATTTTAACGGCGATATATTCAGTTTCCCGAAAGTTATTTCCTTATCCAATGGTAAGTATTGTACATGCAGCTATACGGATTCGGACCAAATTGCATTTAACCTATTTAAAGATAAAAAACTCATCAGTAAAATGAGTTCCGGTAAATATAAAATAATAGACTTCCATGCTAGTATGGCAGTTAAAGACCGTTATGCATATATAACCGCTGTATGCAAGGATAGTGGGGTTGCAAGCACTTATTTAGCCAAAGTAAAGTTCTGATCTTGCAGGCAAATCCGATATTATATTTATTTTTAACTTTGATTTCTTTGTTCAGGGTTTATTAACTAAAAAATATCTCTATGAAAAATAGATACTCATTACAACTTGCTGCATTCCTAGTGATTTTCTCAAGTGGAATAACATTCGCACAAAACATAAGCACCTATGCTGGAATTGGAATTGGCGGTTATTCCGGTGATGGCGGACAAGCTACCGCAGCCGAATTAAAAGGCCCTTGCGGAGTTTGGGTAGATGCTTCCAACAACCTTTATATATGTGATGAGTCGAACTATGTTTTACGAAAGGTTAACTCATCGGGTGTTATAACTACCATTGCGGGAATACACGTGAATGGATTTTCGGGAGATGGAGGACAGGCAACAGCAGCTGAATTAACAGATGATCAGGGCGTATGTACCGATAAAAATGGTAATATATTTATTGCCGATTTCGGAAATCAAAGGGTAAGAATTATAAACACTTCGGGAATAATTACTACAATCGCAGGTAACGGTTTTGGTGGATATAGTGGAGACGGTGGCCCTGCTACCGCTGCTGAATTAAATGCTCCTTCGGGAGTAGTTGCCGACTCCAATGGTAATGTATACATAGCCGATGAATCATTTAGCCATGTGCGAATGGTTAACACTTCAGGTATCATTAACAATTTTGCAGGGAATAATATCCGTGGCTTCAGTGGAGATGGTGGCCCAGCTATAGCGGCAGAACTGAATAATATAACCAATGTTGCAATTGACGCAGCTCAAAACATTTACATAGCCGACATTGATAATTATGTAATCAGAATGGTAAATACATCCGGTATCATATCCACTTTTGCAGGAATTGGAACAGTTTCAGGTTATAGTGGGGACGGAGGACAAGCTACCGCAGCTGAGTTAAATCGCCCTACAGGGGTTTGTGTTGATCCATTCGGAAATGTATATATCGGCGATCAGGAACATATCCGTATGGTGAACACTTCAGGTATTATCAGCACAGTTGCAGGAAATGGAGTATCCGGATATTTCGGAGACGGGGGCCTTGCGACCGCTGCAGAATTTAATTATGCTTTCCAGGTTGCAACTGACCCGCTTGGTAATTTTTATTTTGGAGATGTTGTGAATGCAAGGGTTCGAATGATAACAGTACCAACAACCACAGGAATTGCAAGTCAGGTTTTAACTAATACGGATGTAACGCTTTACCCAAATCCAAACAATGGAAAATTCACTGTGCAGTTATCCGGTATTAATGGAAAATCAACTATTGAAGTTTATAACGAACTTGGAGAAAGAGTCTTAAAAACTTCTTTAACCAGTTCATCTATTCAATTAGATTTAAGCAATAATACAAAGGGAGTATATTTCTACAAAGTATTATCTGAAACCGGAAAACTGGTAGGAAGCGGAAGGTTTATTATTGAGTAAAGGTTAAAGATTAATATTCATCTTTTCTTATACAACCCCTCAATAGCCTTAGCAAAGGAATCCCATTGAAAACGTTTTTTCTCCTCAATAATGTTTGATGAGAAAATTGCCTCGCGGGAGTTATCGTAAAAATCATTGATGGCAGTCGCAATGGCAGTAGAATTAGGCTGAACAACATAACCCACTCTTCCATCGGGTACAATTTCTGAAAGTCCGCCCACATCGGTTACCAGCATCGGTTTTTCGAAGTGATAGGCTATTTGAGTAACACCGCTCTGTGTCGCGCTTCTATAAGGCTGAACAACCATATCAGCCGCACAGAAATAATATTTCACCATGTCGGAAGGGATGTAGTCGGTTCTTAAAACCACCTTCTCTCCTATTCCGAGTTCTTTTATTTTATCGTTGTAAAACGTTGCGTCCTCATAGTATTCCCCTGCCACAATAACTTTTACATTTCTGTTCTTAATCAGGGCATCAGACATGGCTTCCAATAACAAATCCAGCCCTTTGTATCGCCTGATAAATCCAAAGAAAAGCAAATAGGATTCATTGGGATTTAACCCCAGTTTTTTCTTCGCTTCCTGTTTGTCAATCTTCTCCCCAAAATCAAATATCGGGTGTGGATGCAATGCGTAATTCGCTTTAGGATTGAAGGTAAGCAGATCATCTGCCACACTCCTGCTCATAGCCATGAATGCATCATTTCGCTTTACAAAATACTTTGTAAGTGCATTATCGTAAAATTTCTTTTCGTGCGGAATTACATTATCCAATATACTCACATTAAACACCCCATGCTTTTTCAAAATTCCCGACACCGTTCCTAATGATGGCCCAAAATAAGGCATCCAATATTTGGTGATCATCATATCAGGTTTGAACGCCAATATGGCTTTGGCTGTTTTTCCATACGTAAATGGATTAATAGAATCCAATACCCGAACTGCATTTACATCCCCTTCATTATCGCCCTTTTCAGCATATTGAGTCTTTCCAGGGAATAATAATTCAGGGTATTGGCGGGTAAAAGTGAAGGCTTTCATCTCATGCCGCTTGCCTAAAGCATGATAAAGGGCAGCATTGAATTGGGCGATGCCACCTCTGTAGGGGTAAAAAGTGGAGAGGTAGGCTATACGCATAGATTAGGTATAAATGGCAAGCCCCTTCGGGGCGTCCTTATGGTAGAAAAAAAATAATATGTTTCTTTAAAGTCCCTTAGGGACGACCTTTTAAAAAGCCATTCTGTATTATTCATAAAATTCAAAAACATATTTATCCATAAAAGGAATTTCAAATTTATTCAACAATTCCAAATATTCCTCTCGGAATGTCTTTTTCTTATGATGTGCTTCCTGGTGAGTAATGTATTTTATTACCGAATTACGTTGTGAACGGGAATAAGAAAACGCACCATATCCTTCCTGCCAATAAAATTTTCCTTTTACAAGTTTATTATCATTAATCCATTTGGAGGAAGTTGCTTTCAACATACGCATCTGGTCTGCAATCGACATAGTCGGTTGTAATTCAAAAAATACATGAACATGGTCCAGCCAGCCACCTATTGCAAGGGGATATGAATCATCATTTTTTAGTATTCCTGACATATAACGGTGCAAATCATCCCGAAAATCTTTAGTAATGAAGTTTTCTCTACCCTTCACAGCAAATATGCAATGTATGTTTAATTGTGAATACGTATTTGCCATAAAATTAGATATTTGGAATTAGCGCAATAATCCCGAAGGGATGACCGTTTGGTAGAAAAATCCATGAATTTTACATTTCAAAAATCCCGGAGTGATGACCTTACTAACTTGCCAAAAGGCCGTCCCTTTGGGACTTATAATATTTATTCTGCCCTTTTTTGCTACCATAAGGCTGTCCCTATGGGACTAATTTCTTTACAGCCTCAAAAACCATTTCCACAGGCAAATCGTTCATACAGCATCGTTCACGAGTACATGTATTTCCGTAAAAATCATCGCAACCTGTTGTAGGTTCTACGATAATTCCACGACCGTACATTTCAAATTCATGTTTATTGAAAATGTTATTGAACAGCACCAGCGGGCGTTTCAGACCTATGGCTATGTGCATCATCATGCTTACAGCGGTAACAATCAAATCGCAATTAGCTGTGATGGCAATAAATTCTTCCAATGAATAATGACCGGGGTAGTAGGCTCCTGTTATTTGTGAGAAGGACTTATTCTTTTCATCTTCATCCTGTCCACCTAAAAAAACAGGATAGTAACCTGCTTTTTGCAAATCAAAAGCCAGCTTATGCCAGTTTTCATTTGCCCACAGACGGGTTGCCCAGCGAGGGCCACAGCCTGTATTCAGACCTATTATTTTTTTACCTCCTGATTTTTCTTTGAGTGATTTCCATTTGTCAACCAATTTCGAATTCACATTTAAAACTGGTTCTTCCTTTTGGAAATCGAGTTCGCAAATATCAAATATCTCCTGCGGATAACTTTTGGTGTTGGCTTTCGATTCATCATCAAAAAAGCCAGTCACCAGTTTGCGGTCAGCGGCTGCATTGCAGCCTGCAATATGCCCCCGTCCGAACGGTTCATCCGGGCGGGCATCGGCCCATGTGTAACCATATTTTTTCTTTGCCTTTACTTGCGCTAAAACGGTACACGCTTCTTTATCTTTATCAAGGTTTATTGCAATATCGAATTCCTTATTTAGAATCGGAAGCATGGTTTTATACTCAAACTTCCCAATCAAATCAATGCTTCCATCGTGGGGAAGGATATCGGGGGAATGCGTTATCCATGTAATATGGGCGTTGGGGTATAACTGACGGTACTTTGTAAGCAAGGCTGTCGAGCGTATCACATCGCCAAGGGCACCAAGCTTAATTATCAATATCTGGTGCGAAACCTGAATATATTCATCGCAGGTGCATTTCTTTCCTCTTAATTTATTGGGTTTGCAAGGTATATCACTCCTGAAATGCCTGCAATCAAATTTCACCGATTTTATGTCCATAGCTAGTTTACCGTTTTAGCAACCTGGTACACTGTTTTGTCATTCTGCCCCTGCGAAATAAGTTCACCAAGGAAACCGGCAAGGAAAAACTGAGTTCCAAGTATCATAGCAAGGAAACCAAAGTAAAATATAGGCCGCTCGGTCATTTTAACCATATTAAGAAATATTTTATCGTAAGCCAGTTTGCCTGCAATAATAAAGCCAATTAAAAATAATACGGTACCTATAATTCCAAAAAGGTGCATTGGTTTTTTACTGAATTTTGTAATGAACGCAATGGAAATAAGGTCGAGGAAGCCATTGATAAAACGACTCATGCCGAATTTACTTGTACCAAACTTACGAGCCCTGTGCTCTACTACCTTCTCCCCTATTTTGGTAAACCCGGAATACTTTGCTATAACGGGAATATAGCGATGCATTTCGCCATGCACTTCTACATTCTTTACTACAATGTTTTTGTATGCTTTAAGACCGCAGTTGAAGTCGTGCAGATATATGCCTGACATTTTGCGGGTAGCCCAGTTAAAGAGTTTCGTGGGAATTGTTTTGGTTATAGGGTCGTAGCGTTTCTTTTTCCAGCCCGAGATGAGGTCGAACTCATCTTTCATAATCAAATTATAAAGTGCAGGAATTTCGTCGGGAGAGTCTTGCAAGTCAGCATCCATGGTAATTACTACGTCGCCTTCGGCTTTTTTAAAAGCCACATTCAGGGCGGCGGATTTGCCATAGTTCCTTCTCAGTCTAATCCCTTTCATATTCGGGTTTGAAGCACCAATTGATTCAATTACCTTCCAGGAATTGTCCTTACTGCCATCGTCGGTTAGCAAGACTTCGTAAGAGAAACTATTCTCCTTCATCACCTTGTCAATCCAGGTGCAAAGTTCAGGAAGCGATTCTTCTTCGTTGTATAAAGGTACTACTACTGATATATCCATTATGGCACCCGCCTATTTATTCGGGCAGGCAAAGTTAAGAGAAGTTTTGAGTGTGTTTATATACTGTTTTATAGAATGGCAGTGTTAATAAATAATTGCATGTCGGGCTCCGACAAGTCATTAGACATCTTTCCTAAATAAATGTTGATTTTTAAAATTAACTAATCGAGCAACGACATTCCAGGCCAGACCATAATTCTTGTGTTTGCCTCTGTAGATGTGTTTAACAATGCGGAATATTTTGCATTCACGAAT
>CAIPDV010000063.1 GCA_903863935.1 uncultured Bacteroidota bacterium | reverse complement strand
GAATTTTATGTTTATAAGCATACTATGGTTGACATAGCAAAGGTGCATCTCTTTATGTGGAATGGTATTACATAACTATTGGAAAAAGTTATGTAATTCATACGTATTTAACTCATTATTGTAAAACCGGATAAGTGACAGATTTGAATTTAATGCCGGTACGTTAAAGAGACTAATTCTTCTTCCAAACGCAAGAGAATTGGCTCTGCTAAAAATGATTGCAGCGAAGCATCTACCCGTCTTTTAAACAATATACATTCGGCTTAACAATAATTTTTAAATGCTGATACCACCCAAAAAAATAAAAGGAATCAGGCTGAAATGCATGAGCTGCAAATGGGAAATATCCAACAGCGGAATCTGCCATTCAACAGGGAAGAATATTACTTCGTGCCCTAATAAGAATCAGCACCGTTACTGCCTTTTAGTGTGCGTTCCCATGAACCATGGGAAACGCATATCTAAAGTTCTACCAGCTAATACTTCCTTGGAATGGGCCATTGCAGAACTTAACAAGTTCAAGCAGGAACTCCAAAAAAATAATTACTTGCCTATGGCAATACAAGAAATATCCCCAAAAGCGTTAGTGGATTTTGCGGTTCAATATTTAAATTCTTTATCCGGTACAAACACACCAGACTTCCTGATGCGCAAGCGTAGCAAGGAATACGTTGGCGATTGTCGATTGGCAATCGAAAGGTTTATCATTTCCATTAAGAAAAAGGGGTATCCTATTGACACTTTTCGTCTTGATGAATTAACCGACACCGAAGTAGGGATATACCACAACTACCTTCACAAACTTGGTCTTGGGCTGCGCAGCTATGCGAAACATATTGGGGCTTTGAAGGCCTTTGTGAGTTGGGCAATCCGTGTAAAAGATCAGCAGATTAATAACCCTTTCGCTCATGTCGAATTGAGGACGGAATCAAAAGAACCCTGCATCATTACCAAATACGAATTTAAACGTTTACTGGAAGTAGTTTCTAATGAAAGCGGGAAATACAGGGATAAGATAAAAACAAGGGACGTATATAAGCCTTGGCTAAAAACAGGGTTCAGGCTTGCTGTTGAATCAGGCATGAGAAGAGAAAACCTTATTACTGTCCGTTGGTCTGATATTATTGAAATGGAACCTGGCGTTTTAGTTATCAGGGTGCAAAATCTGAAAGTAAATCGCATAGCTAATGGCACAGATACAGGCAGGGTGATATTTGTACCTGTGACTAAAAGTTTAAAGGCCCTTTTAGAAGAACTTGGATACGAAGATAAGAGAACCACAACAGGATTTATCCTTGAGCGCCCTGATGGAACCAATAGCAGGTATATGATGGATTCTCTATCCCGCGGGTTTGCACATTATATTAAACAGGCCTCTGACAGAAAACTCGAATTTAAATGCTTACGTAAAACATTCATTACTAAAATGGTTCTGGCACTTGGTGATAAAACAGGGCTTTTCACGGGACACAGCAATAATCAGACCCTTAAGACCCACTACGTATCCAGTGCCTTCCTCGCAGGAAGTTTAAATGATTTTGAAATATTTTAAACTAAACCACGCATTATATCCGAAAATTATCAATCCGAAAATTTGTACGAATCAGAAATAATCTCAAAATTTTAAAAAAATGACAAATAAAAAAGACAGAAAAAAACAGAAGGCACTGAAAGAACAACATGCCAATGAGAAGCCCAAAATGCCATTCAAAATGAACATGCGATTGAGGCTAACACTGGAGGGACTTAAATCTTCCGGCAAAATGCTAACAAGGAAAGAAATAGCGGAAATCTTAAGTGGTGGGCAAGTTGATGAAGCGGCGTTCGACGGAGATTTTAAAGCGATTGATCAGTTAGTATCCCTATTGAGAAACCAACCAGCCTTTGACAATCTTTTACATGCTGAAATCTTACACGTAAAGGGCTTCTATAATCGCAGGTTTTTAGAATCTATCAGAGAGCGCTGACTGCTTATCTGCACCCGATACTACCATTTTTGATAGTTTCATAGGTGGGTAGACGAGGAGAAAACGCGTTTTATTAGAACAAGTTTTGCTCCAATACCCCATTATTACAAAGTGAGTGAAATTCCATTGGGAACGAAGAGAAATATGCAAAGAAGCAAAAAGTGCACACCTAAAGTGCACACCTAAATAAAAGTGGGACAAATCTTCCTCGATTAATTAGCCGTCAACGCACTGATTACCAACGTACCCCGGGCGGGACTTGAACCCGCACATTCGCAATGAATACAGGATTTTAAGCACTACGCTCAGGCTACAATGCTATGCAAATCATGACAAAATCGTGCAAAACTCAACAAATGGATGCAAAATCGCGCACCAAAAGTGCACACCTATCGCACACCTGTTTTCGAGAAATTTTCCCTCTTTTTCCAACTGAATTAACCGCCTCCAACTACACCTCTCTCCCGTAAAACGGAAATGAAAAACTACGGTCTATCGTAGGTTTCACATTCCAGATCCCTATTGAGTTGAACAAATATAGCATTAAAATGATATGATAATCATAATGCTACCGAACACATTCGGTTCGTTTCGGTGCAACACGCCGTGCATGTCGAGCATCTATTCCGGTTGATTCGTTTTTTTATCGCTTTTCTTATCCTGGTGTGTACGTTAAAATCCAGGCTTTTTTTGAAATATACTTCTTCGGGTGTGAACGGCTTGCGACGGTAGTGGGGTCGCACGTTGTTATAATCCGTGACGGCCCAATTCAAAAAATCCGTAAATCCTTCTATGCTGACAAATTCACGGTTCCTCAAATACCGGCCCTTCATTATCCTGTGTATGGCCTCTACCGGCGAGTTGGAAAAACGTATGTCCTTCAGCGCCCTTATTTTCGTAATCTTATGCCCTGATACTTCTGATATGAATTCGTCTATGTGCTTATTGTTATTCTCTGTTCCACCGTCCGTAACTAAATAACTTTCACACAGGCTCTCTTGCTGGCTTATGGTATCAACCGCTTTTGCCAACGCTTCTTTCACCACCCGAAAACTGATACTATCTGCAACCTGATAGCCGAGTACCATTTTGGAGTAGTTATCCATAACGAAAGCTATGACTAAAGTTTTGGAGCTATTTATTGGATAGAATGTTGTATCAACATGCAGGTATTCGTTGGGGCATTTTGACACGATGCCTTGTGTCTTTACGGTCTTTTTAACCGGCTTCTCTCGCCATGGATTAAGTATCTTGGCGTATTTATACCAGGAATCTATGTTGGCGACGATGCTACCCTTTCTCAGCGCCATGTTAGCAATGGAAACTATCGGCCAATGTGAAAAGGAGGGGTCGGTGAGCATCCTTTTCATTTTCCTTATCTCTCTCAACCGAAGTTGATGCGGATGTCTTTTCGCACACAACGCCACGAATGAATCCAGGCAATGCACCTTGTGTTCCAGCAGCCATAAGTCATAGGTGCCTTTTGATATGCCGAAGAATCTTAAGGCACTTTTCAAACCCATATCTCTTTTGAGCAGAAAAATACATTCCAGTATTTTCTTCTGCAATTCTTTATCCTTCTTTGCAGTCTTCACAATCCCCTCCACCTGTGGCGAAAACATAATCCATGATTTGGTAATTCCGCGCAGGATTCTTTTCAGTTTTTCGTTTTCGGTTTTGATAGATGCTGTAACCCTTACGTCCTCGAAGAAACTTCTGAACTCATATCCTAAATAATCCTGGTTGTTGGTCTTTCTCCATGTGGAAATAGTGGAGTACGGGATTTGTTTTCGGAATTCTTCCGGCAATAGCTGTTCGTTGCCCGACGAGTATAAATGAACCACCGATGTATCGTACTTATTTTTCATATTGTTATATTTTTATACTATGCTTCTTGGAAGCCAATGTTAGCATGCATTTCAAGATAATACAAAATTGAACAAATGGAGTAAAATAGCAGACCTAACGTATTTCTTCAAGTCTTACTTTGTTAATGAGAAAAATATCATTATTTTTGATTTCTCAAAGATTGATATTAAATTTTCGATTAAAATTTATTTGTCTTGAAAAAATATATTTTCTGCCTTTTCCTTCTCCATTTTGGCATTCCATGTTCTTTTGCGCAATCCTCAGCAAATTGGTCATACGAGGGGAATACCACCATTCCAAATAACAATTCTTATTACTACTCTGACTGGCCTTACAATGGATTGGGAGGAGTTGGGCGGGTTAACCGGGTTAGAGTTTCCCCAACAATCAACAATACAATGTATGCTTGTGCAGCAACTGGTGGGTTGTGGGTGACCACCAACGGAGGAAGCACTTGGTCATCAAATACGGACCAAATTGGTGATTTGGCAACCAGCGATATTGCTATTAATCCGTTAAAGACTAACATAATGTATCTTGCTACTGGTGATGGTGATGGCATTGTTACTTATGTGAAGGTTCTGTCCACTATAGGGGTTCTGAAAACATACGATGGTGGTGTAACCTGGTCTCCTGCTGGAAACATGAGTTATCCACTTTCCTTGTCCGGTCAAGATACGATGTCAATAAATGAATTAATCATTGACCCCAATGACACATCAATTATCATTGCCGCGACCACATTTGGTATTTGGCGGAGTGCCAATTCAGGGGCGACCTGGACTCAAACGCAAACTGGTTTTTTCCGTTCAATCGAATTTGAACCAGGTCATCCTTCTATTATTTACGCTGCCACATCTTATCATGACTATAAAGGCGCATGCTTTTATCGTTCAAATAATAATGGAATAAGTTTCACCCAAATAACTTCAGGCTTGCCTTCATCTTTTAATGTAAGTAGATATGAGATTGGTGTAACACAAGCGGATACTACTGTAGTTTATGTACTTGCTTGTAATACCAGCAACGGTGGATACAATGGATTATATCGTTCTGTAGATCACGGCGTCACCTTTTCAACACAATCAACTGCTCCAAACCTGCTCGATGACTCATATACGGGGAAGGACTATGGAGGACAAGGCATATATACTCTTTCAATGGCGGTCTCCCAAACTTACAGGGATTCTGTATTCGTTGGAGGCGTTAGTATTTGGGCATCTGCCGATGGCGGTGTCTCATGGTCAATGAACGCATTTTGGCAAGATAGTGTTGCTCCTTACGTCCATGCCGATATTCACGATATTCAATTTATTCCTGGCACTTCTTCTGAAGGGTACGTTGCAGGAACTGATGGGGGTGTATCTATCACATTAAATAGTGGCACTACATGGACGGATATTAGTAGCAATCTTGAAATTGCTGAGCAATGGTCCATTGGTCCCTCAGCAACAACAGCAGGCACATGGATAACAGGCTGGCAAGACAATGGTATTAATTTGTCCTCATCCCCTTGGTCGCAACTTTTTCCAGGTGATGGCACAATTTGTTTTATTGATTGGAGCAATGACAATACCTTTTACGCGGAAACACATGGTGGAAATTTTTGGAAATCTACCAATAGTGGAAATAGTTGGTTCAAAATAATAAGTGGTCTTCCAATGAACGGGCCTTCTGTCAAAGGTCCTTATGTCGCTCAGTGGATGCAAGACCCTGTTAATCCTTTAACCCTTTATGCTGGACTTTCTGATGTTTGGACATCTATTAACGGGGGAGTTACCTGGGCACAAATTAGTTCATGGGGAGGTACAGGTTCTATCACTTCGATAGCAGTAGATTCTTCAAACAACTTCGTTATTTATGCAGCCCAATCAAACATTCTTGAGTTTACGGATGATGGGGGGTATGCCTGGACAAATATTACGGGAAATCTTCCAGTAACATCAGCATCTATATCCTCCATTGGAATAAATTCTAAAAATCCTTCTCATCTCTGGGTAACATTCACAGGTTATTCTTCAGGAAATAAAGTTTATGCTTCAAAAGACGGTGGAGTAACTTGGAATAATATTTCAACAGGACTCCCAAATCTTCCTG
>CAIPDV010000062.1 GCA_903863935.1 uncultured Bacteroidota bacterium | reverse complement strand
TACTGCGTAAATAAAGATTCAGTGAAAGAGTTTAAATTTGAATTTAATTATTGTTTATTAGGGTACCAAAATTTCAATTCACTTTTTCTTGTTGGTAAAGCAAGACTCTTTGGTATTAAAGAGGTAAAAATGATGCTGCCAAATTATATAATATATTTATATACTCTCTTAATTATCACATAAAATCTCCTTTCTAACATAGAATATCAAAATAAGAAAATCGTGTAATAGTTCCATAAACTATTGAAATATAGAAAGTATACTATTGATTTACTGATTTATATGGCTACCCTTAAAAATGACTTAAATCAATAAACCGCTCCTTCACCGTAAAGTAGCTTCATTTAAGGTTAATTAAGTTTTCATAACAAAAACCAAAAAATAGTATGATTTTTGTATTTATGATAAAAACCAAAATATAGATATGATAAAGAAAATAGAACATATAGGAATTGCAGTAAGAAATATTGAACAGGCAAATGATCTTTATTCAAACCTATTAGGTATAAAACCTTACAAAAGTGAGGAAGTTCAATCAGAAATGGTATTGACATCTTTCTTTAAAACCGGAGACAGTAAAGTTGAACTACTTGAAGGCAAATCACCTGATTGTGCTATATCTAAATTTATTGAAAAGAAAGGAGAAGGGCTTCACCACATAGCTTTTGAGGTCGACGATATTGTAGCCGAAATGGAAAACTTAAAAAAACTTGGTTTTACTTTATTATCTGAACAACCAAAAAGAGGTGCAGATAATAAACTTATCTGCTTTGTTCATCCTAAAAGTGCCAATGGTGTACTGGTTGAACTTTGTCAGGAAATTATCGGATAAACCTAAAAATTAACCCCGAAAACTTAGTCGTTACTCGGGGTAAATTTGCCTAAAAAATCAGCAGTATTAATATCTATTCGAATGATTGCGATTTTTATTTGTTACTTGGGTTATTCCCTTCACCCAAATATTTCCACGTGCCGTCTTCAAATTCAACAGCACGTTTCCCATTCATAGTTATAGTGTCTTGTACTGTAACAGATGCATCATGTACTTCCATTTTTTTCCCGACAACAGTGCCATCATCAGCAATAATAATATGATTGCCTTTATTGCCGGAGGAAGTAATGTTTACAGTACCATCGTCCTTTTGTTTACTTTTCAAGGTATCCGCTTGCTGGGCAAATAAAGATGTGCTCCCTATAAGGCATACAGTTAAAATCATCAATTTTTTCATAAGCCGGGATTTTAATAAACAATAGTGCAAGAACCATTTCCGGCATTTGATGCGGATGTTGTAGTAGCCGCTGTAACACCTCCAATATAGGAAGAGCCGCCGCCGCCGCCGCCGCCTTGCCAATTAACTAGTGTAGCAGTACCAGCTGTACCGGTTACTCCTCCACCTGCTCCTCCGGCATTTCCACCGGTATTTGTGCCGCCCTGACCATTCGTAGTTGTATATGCTCCAACCCCTCCAATACCCTGGGTTCCTGGAGTAGAAGCAATTTCACAGGCATAGCCTACAAAGCCTGTGGCACCAGCAGCACCACCTGCTATTTGTGTTCCGCCGCCGCCGGCTCCGCCCTGATAAGCACCGCCGCCGCCGCCGCCATACCAGCCTGCGCCGCCGCCGCCGCCCGCACCCGGACCTTGTCCAACAATTCTATCACCGCCGCCGCCGCCGCCGCCGCCGGCAACTATAACTGCATTTACAATTGCATACGGAGCTACACGAACATCTGTTTCGCCGCCGCCGCCGCCGCCATATTGGTTTACCGAACCACCTGCGCAAGCACCATACAAACCACCGGCACCGCCTCCATTCCAACCGCCTGCTGTTCCGCTACCTGCTCCTCCAACATTAACTTGAAGAACCTGGCCTCCCACAACCGTAAGCGTACCGACAGATGTACCACCCAATCCGCCCGTAGAAGTATTACCTATGTTGGCCGCTCCGGAACCACCTTTTACCGTTATTGTAATAGAAGTAATACACGGCGGAACAGTCCACGGTTGTGTGGCTCCTGAATAGGCAAAAGATATTGTACCGTGCAAGCAGTTTGTTGTATTAACCACCAGGCTTGAAGCAGCACTGGAACCACATGCATTATTGGCGACAACTGTAATAGTATAGGTTCCCACCGTTGCACCGAAAGAAATACCAGCAGAGGTTGTTCCCTGCCCCGAGGCAATAGAATTACCCACACCACTTACTGCCCATGTATAAGATGAGGCACCGGCAACGGATGCGATAGTGTATGTATAAGTTGAACTTATTTGAGGAGTAATAGTGCCAGTTATAACCCCAGGGGTCGCAGGTGGAGCAGTACAAGCCTGACATGCTATCTGCTGCCATGTTACTCCGTTATAATATTCAATACAATTAGTAGTAGTATTAAATATAATAAGACCAGTAGGGCCTACTAAAGCATTTCTTTGTGCCGTAGTCATTGGTGGAGGCATGAAACCTTTCGGAGATACGGTGTTTGTAAGGTCTAATATTGCATTTGCAGCCGGGGCACTATTTCCAATACCAACCTTTCCTGAAATAATCACACCGTTTGCAGGAGCAGCTACAGTTCCGGCATAAGTACCGATACCCATGCTACCGTTAACGTCAACCCCACTCAAAGGAGTCGCTGTTCCAATACCAGCTCCTCCGCCTGCAAGGAAACGCATACGTTCAACACCTTGGGTTTTAACAATAAATGGTTGTGGATCAGACGTTCCTGCAAAATTAATAGCAGGATTAGTCCCGGCGTTACCTGTAACTGCCCAACCTGTTGAAGCAGCACCGGTAGATAAGTAATTCCATTTAGCACCATCCCAAAAGTAAAGGCCTATACCACCACCGCCTACTGGTGCTGTTGTGCTATATACTGCCAAACCGGCAGGGCCCGGTGCAGGTACAGGTGCAAGCGTGTTTATATTTGTCAATGCCACCTGTGGAGGCAGAAAAGCCATACTGGAAGAATTGCTTAAATCGAGTATTGCAGATGCATTAGGAAGCGCACCGGTGGTATTTATCGCAACGTTTTGACCCTTCATCATTAATGTTGAGGCTGTCAGAAGGAGAGCTAGTACGAGGGGAGTTTTTTTCATGGTGATGCATTTTTATGACATTTGTCCGCTAATATAGCGATTCTTAATACACAATTAACATTGGTGTAATAAAATTGCAAATTTTAATACCATTTTAATGCTAGTATGAGTTTTAATAACAAAAACCCTAAATTCTAATAGTTTGCCTTTATTATTAAATTGGAATCTTTTTATGCTCCGGTTTCTTTATTGGACGGGCCTTTCCCAGCAAATTGTTTTCACAATATTCAAGTTTTTGCCTACAAGGATAAGTTTTTGAGCTCCACAACCATCAAATTGCAGATTATATCTGGAAATCAAATAAAGTTACATTTGTTCAAACTCAAACATTCTTTAACCTTCATGAACTTTATAAAAAATACACTTCTATTATCCTCGCTTTGTTTGGCCGTATGCTGTAGTAATACAAGAAGCAAGGAAGCCACCAAAATAAATGACCAACAGCTATCAAGGTTTGCCACTGAACAAGAATTGGCAAATGCTTTTCTGAAAAGTTTTGCCCAACATGACACAGGTATGATGCAGTACCTGATTACAGATGAAGAAATTACCTATGCTGCAACTGAAATTGCAAAAGAGTTTCCTGACACCTCAACCACGGTTGATAAACAGGTAGACCGTGCAAGACAAGAATTGACACATAAAATTATTCCTGCCTATAAAACATCACTTAAAAGTTTGCAGGAAATGATAAGCAAAGATAATGTTGACTTGTCTACATGCACTTTTAAAATTGATACCGTTCCTTCAAAAAAATTTAAGGGAAGTACAACCATTATTAAAGGTGGGGCTGAAATTGATGTTATAACTAAGGAACAGAAACACTATAACCTTAAAATGTATGCCTTTATCCGAATTAAGGATAAATGGTTAATACTTGGGCCCAAGTGGGAATGGCAGAATCAGCCAGTACGTGACAGGTAGGGTAAACCCTATTCTCCAAAATAATCTTTAAGGCTAAGTTCTGTAGTGCAATGTAACGTTTGAATACCTGCCAATTGTGCACCTTCAAGGTTCTGGGGTATATCATCCATAAACAATGTAGTGGAAGGATCAAGGTTATTTTCATTTAAAACCCTTTCATAAATTAACTTCTCAGGTTTACGTAAACCCATTCGGCAGGAGTAATATTCCTTGATAAATAATTTTCCTAATTGCCCGGGGGCATGTGCATCATCAATCATATTCAACACCAATGGCAAATGAATTTCATTGGTATTACTAAGCAGGAATAAATTATATTTCTTTTTCAGACTGCTAAGTAATTCCACTTTATCCAACGGAAATCCTATCAATAAAGCGTTCCAGGCATTGTCAATCTGTTCGTCCGTTATACTGTCGGGCAGCCATTTCTTTAATCCATCACGGAACTGGGCAGGAGAAATATTTCCTTTTTCAAACTCATCAAAAATACCGGCTTGCTTTTGTTGGGAATAAAGCGTGTGGAAATCTGTTTTTGCACCAAGCTTCATAAAAGCTTGTTGAGTGTACCTATAATCAATATCAAACAAAACCCCGCCTAAGTCAAATATGACCGTTTTAATATTTTTGGAGATCTTGTTATTCATTTGAAAGTGGGCCCAGTAGGACTTGAACCTACGACCAACGGATTATGAGTCCGCTGCTCTAACCGTCTGAGCTATGGGCCCGATTTTTTGAAATGGGTTGCGAATATAGCTATTTGTATTAAAACAAGTAGCCATTATAATTTAAAAGACATTACTTATTAAATGCCTTCAACCTTAGTTTGGTTATCACCCTTTTGGTAGAAAGCGGGAAATCTCCGTCCATCATCCAGTTATAATAAGATGGTTCACTTTTAAATATCTCTGCAACAGGTCTGCCTTTATGCTTTCCAAAATTAAAAACCTCAATCCCCTTTTTATCTCTTACAATTCTTCCGGCAAGGTCAACGGAATCATTCGCAGAACTGAACTTGCTTAAAAATGCTACGTTCCCTTCCAGACTATCGTATTTTTCCAACTGTGCCCTCAATACTTCATAGGTTGCTTTAACATCCGCCTCTGCTCCATGCGCCCCTGTTAAATCTTTATGGCAATAAAATTTATAAGCGGCCGATAAAGTGCGTTGCTCCATCTTATGAAAGATATTCTGCACATCAATAAACTTTCGGTTTTCAATATCAAAATCCACATCGGCCCTTAGAAACTCCTCAACAAGAAGTGGGATATCAAACTTATTGGAATTATATCCTGCCAAATCACAATGTTCCAAAATTTTCAACAACTCGGGCGCTAATTGTTTAAAGGTAGGGCAATCTTTAATATCCTTATCAAATATGCTATGTATTGCCGAAACCTCCGCCGGAATAGGGATGGTTGGATTAACCCTGAAAGTCTCTGTCTGTGTGGTATCATCAGGCATTAATTTAAGAACTGAGATTTCAACAATCCTGTCCGAAGCAATATTGATTCCTGTTGTTTCTAAGTCAATGAAGGCAATGGCACGGTGCAATTTTAATGTAGACATACTTCTGTAGTGCTGTTATCGTAATTCGTGAATTAATGAATAGTCAAATATAGGACTAAGTTATTGTTATTTGATTCTTCCTATGTTGCATTACCGCCTAAAAACCATGTATACAGTGCCTTATCAAATGATTGCTTTACATTTCCCCTATTCAATTCATCAAAATTATTACTTTTGCGATTCTTTTTTAGAAATCGGAAGTATAATTTATTGAAACCATGATAAAACGTAACATTATTCTCGGCTCTATTTTATCCTTGTTGGCAACGGGTTCTTATGCACAGCAAAGTGATCCGCAAATTCTTATGACCGTAGGCAATCGCCCGGTTGCATTAAGTGAATTCAAAGCCATGTATTACAACAACCTTTCCAAGGATTCATTGAAAAATCCGAAAGCACTTGATAATTATTTAAAGCTATTCATTGAATTCAGGCTGAAAGTAAATTGCGCTATTGATGCACGTATTGACACCACTCCTTCCTTTAAGCAGGAGATGAATGAATACCGCCAGAAACTTGCTGAACCTAAAATGCGGGATACCCTTGTTGAAAGCAAACTGATAAAAGAAGCGTATGAAAGAACTAAGTGGGATATCAGGGCTAAACATATCCTTATTAAAGTAGGTACTGATGCATCTCCTGCCGATTCACTTGCAGCTTATAACAAGATAATGGGCATACGGAACAAGATTTTGAAAGGCGATACAACCTTTGAAGATGCTGCTAAGAAATATTCAGAAGATACTTATTCGAAAGAAAAGGGTGGTGACCTGGGTTATTTTACCAGCTTAGGAATGGTATATCCATTTGAAACTGTTGCTTATAATACCAAAACAGGTGATGTTTCAAAGCCGGTTCGCTCACAATTCGGATATCATATTATCAAGGTAATAGATAAACGTGCTGATGTCGGCCAAATTGAAGTGGCACATATAATGATACGCACAACACCGAAAATGACTCCGGCCGACTCTATTAAATTAAAGGACAAGGTTGATTCTATTTACCAATTAGTTAAGCATGGGGAAGATTTCGCCGACCTTGCAAAAAAGTTTTCACAAGACCAATCTTCTTCACGCCATGGCGGGGTTATTCCATGGTTTGGTGTAGGACGTATGGCCAGGGTTCCTGAGTTTGAAAAAGCTTCGTTTGAACTCAAAAATATTGGCGATGTTACAGGACCTGTTAAAACTGAATTTGGGTGGCATATTATTAAGTTAGAAGGCAAAAAACCATTGCTGCCTTTTGATTCAGTTAAAGATGCAATTACAACCCGGGTTATGAAAGACAGCCGTTCCGATGAATCTGTGAACGTATTGGTTTCGGAAGTAAAAAAGAAATATAATTTTACCGAATACCCTGCTGCAAAGAAAGAATTTGCAGGTTTAATTGATTCATCATTCTACAAAGGCAAATGGTCAATTGATAAAGCTAAAGGACATACATCACCCTTATTTACCCTTCGTGATAAATCATATACCGCAGAAGATTTTGCAATGTTCGTTGCAAAGAACCAAATGCCTGGGGCTTATAAAGGCGGAGATTATGCTTTTAGTATGTTATATCCGAAATATGTACGCCAGGAAATTCTGCAATACAAAAATGATCACCTTGAAAAAGAAGATCCAAAATTTGCAGAACAAATTTCGCAGTACAGAGATGGTATTATGCTTTTCGACATTACCGACCAAATGGTATGGACCAAAGCTTTGAAGGATACATCTGGCCTGAAACAATTCCATGCCATGCACAAAACAGATTATATGTGGAAAGAGCGTTGTGATGCATCCATTTACACTTGTGCCAACAAAGATATTGCAACCCAGGTTAGATTGATGATAAAAGAAGGAAAAACGGACAAGGAAATCCTTAGTGCCATCAATGGAAAAACTGCAAATTCTGTTTCTATAGCTTCAAATAAATTTGAAAAGAACGATAACCCGATGGTTGATGCAAATTGGACAATAGGCATTTCGAATGATATGGAAAAGGATGGAAAAATTGTTTTTGTAAATTCGAAAGCAACCCTTCAGCCTCAGCCTAAATTACTGGACGAAGTAAGAGGATTGGCAACAACCGATTATCAGAATTACCTAATGGATCAATGGCTGAAAGATCTGAAAGCAAAATATCCCGTAAATGTTAATCAGCAGGTATTAGCACAAGTTCTGCCTAAATAAAAACAAACTGAATTACCAATTAACCGGCTTGAAGTATCTTTAAGCCGGTTTTTTTATTTAAAAATGGGGACTCAAAAACAAGATTTTTACGGTTTTCTTGCCCAAACAAGCAAAACTCCCGTTGCATTGGAAATTGTCAGGGCTAAGGGTTTATGGCTGGAAGACACGAACGGTAAAAAATACCTTGACCTGATTTCCGGGATAGCGGTTAGTAATTTGGGGCACGGAAATCCGGAAGTTATTAAAGCCATAAAACAGCAGGCCGATAAACACACTCACCTGATGGTATATGGAGAATATATACAATCGGCCCAGGTTCAGTTTGCAAAACGAATTTGCAGCCTGTTTCCTAAAACATTGAATTCCGTTTATTTTGTAAACTCAGGCAGCGAGGCTGTGGAAGGAGCACTTAAACTCGCTAAAAAATATACAGGAAGAAAAGAAATTATCTCTTTTAAAAACGCATATCATGGTTCTACTCATGGTGCATTGAGTGTAATGGGAGATGATACTCTAAAAACTCCATATGGGCCATTGCTTCCTGGTATAAAAATTCTGCCCTATAATAACATAAAAGCTATTCAAAAAATCACCCGAAAAACAGCGTGTGTGATTATTGAACCTATACAAGGGGAAGGCGGCACAAGAGTTCCGGAGAGATCATTCTTAAAAGCACTGGAAAAACAATGCAGACAAACCGGTGCCCTGCTGATCACAGATGAAATACAAACCGGATTTGGCCGTACCGGGAAGCTATTTGCTTTTGAGCATTTCGGAATTACTCCCGATATAATTACAATTGGTAAAGCCATGGGTGGTGGTTTACCTATAGGTGGCTTTGTTGCAAACAGGAAAATAATCCAGGTGCTTTCCGATAATCCACCACTTGGGCATATCACAACATTCGGAGGGCATCCACTCTGTTGTGCCTCGGGACTAGCGGCCCTGGAAGTGTTAATAAAAGCTAAATATTATGAAGCGGCAGCGGGGAAGGAGAAATTATTTAGAACTTTACTAAAGCATTCTGCTATTAAAGAAATAAGAGGAATGGGATTAATGCTTGCAGTTGAATTTAATAATGAGGAATTATGTAAAAAAGCAATAGATAAGTGCCTTAAAAAAGGTATAATTGTAGATTGGTTTTTATTCTGTCCAACAGCTATGCGTATTGCACCACCCCTTATTATTCAGGAAAAAGAAATTAAACACGCCTGTTCTGTAATCATATCGGCTATAAAAGAACTAACCTCAAACTAGCGAACTATGAATGTATTGATCATTGAAGATGAAAAATCACTCTCAAAAGAGGTTCAGGATTACCTGAAAAAAGAAGGATATACTTGTGAAGTTGCCTATAGTGGTAAAGAAGCTTCCGAAAAAGTATTTGTAAATCCATACGACTTTATTTTGCTTGATCTTGGATTGCCTGACTATGAAGGATTGCAATTATTGAAAGAAGCTAAGGAAGCAGGTCAGGAAGCTGCTATTATAATTCTTACCGCCCGGGGAAGTACCGATGATAAAGTAAAAGGACTTGACCTGGGTGCTGATGATTACCTGGCAAAACCATTTTCATTATTGGAACTTTCTTCCCGCATGCAGGCTATCATTCGCCGCAAGCATGGGCTGAAAAAAAATACAGTTGAAATAAACGGGTTTCAAATTGATCTTACAAACCGGTCAGTTCATTTCACAGGTACTTTAATAAGTCTCACGAAAAAAGAATTCGACATATTGCAATATCTCCTGATAAATAAAAACCGCATTATAACCCGCATGCAGCTCACCGAGCACATCTGGGATAATGCACTTGAGGTAGATTACGATTCGAATTATGTGGACGTGCATATTAAGAATTTGCGCAAAAAATTATCCCAATTCGCTTCTGTTGATTGGATAGAAACAGTGCGTGGTATCGGATACCGGCTTAACTTACTGTAAACAAATTATCCGATGAAGCTCTACTACAAGCTTACGCTTATTAATGCACTCTCCCGCATTATGATAGTAGGTGCTTTTTTAATTTTTGTTCCTAAAATTATTTACGAAGCGGCTATCGATCATACCGATGACCTGCTTGAAAAAAGGAAAACCGATTTTGTTCATATTATGAACAAGATGGGAATTAACAAGTTTATCCAGGAAGAATCGGACAGTACGTATGCCGACAGTACGTATGCTGATTATACCATCTTTAAAGAAAAGTATGTTTCTTTAGAACCTACTAAAACCATGATACCCGATACCTTTCTAACAGGGCCCAGGGATATTGAAGGTGACACTGTGACGGCAAGAATTCTGAAACATTCCTTTAAAAGTAATAATAAGATTTACCTGCTTGAGATTGGTGAAAGCGTGCAGTTTGTGGATGACCTGAAAGCTGTGTTAGATAAGGTAGCCCTCTTTATTTTGTTAGGGTTGATTTTAATTACGGTATTGGTAGATTTATTTGTGACTCAATACTTGCTGCGCCCCCTGAAAAAGATTGAGGCCAAGTTAAAAGGGATTCGAACGCCGGAAAAATTTGATTACACACTTGTAGAAACCAACACTACCGACTTCCGCTATCTCGATAGAACTATCCGGAATATGATGCGGAAAATCCGAAGCACCTTTTATATTGAGAAAGAATTTATTGCCAATGTTTCCCACGAATTACTCACCCCTATCACTATCCTGCAAACCAGACTCGAGAATATGCTGGAAGCAGGAAACATAAGTGAAGATACCGAGTTAAAAATCATAGAATCGCAACGGACATTGGGCCGTTTAAAACAAATTATCCGTTCTCTGCTTTTAATTTCCCAAATAGAAAACCAGCAAACCCCGAAAGAAGATAAAGTTAAGATTTCGGAACTTTTACAGGAAGTAAAATCGGAAATTGATGTCCGCCTGATTGAAAGGAATATCACCCTTGACCTGGAGTTTCATTCGGATTTTGATTTTGTGCCTTGTAACCGTTCATTGCTATTTACACTCTTCTTTAATCTTGTAAATAATGCAGTAAAATATAATAAACAAAACGGATGGATCATTGTTTCAACCGAAACTTTAAAAGACAATTTCCTTGTACACATAAGGGACACCGGAAATGGTATTGCACCGGAAAACCTGAATGCAATTTTCAACCGTTTTAAAAAATTCAATACCTCACAAACCGACAGTTATGGCTTAGGACTGGCACTGGTTAAAACAATTGCCGATTTTCATGATCTGGAAATCAAAGTAGAATCGAAACAAGGCGAAGGCTCTACATTTACGGTGGTATTTAAAGTTTCATGAAAAACCACTTTGCTTTATCCGGAAATGATTTGAAAGAATTTCTGGATGAAAAATATGAGCTATATAATCGTCCCTCTTTTATTGAAGTTGACCCGATTAGCATACCCCATAAATTCAGCAAAAAAGAAGATATAGAAATAGCTGCTTTTTTTGCTGCAACAATTGCATGGGGACAAAGGCCTACTATTCTTAAAAATGCCAATCGATTGATGGAACTTATGGAAAGTGAACCCTATCAGTTCATAATGCATTCAAAAAAAAAAGATTGGAAACGATTTGAAGGTTTTGTTCACCGAACATTTAATGAAAAGGATGTAGAATATTTTATTGTGGCATTGCAAAATATCTACCGCCATCACGGAGGAATGGAAAAAGTATTTTCTGAAAAAAGTAAAAAAGAGGCTAAAACGGGAATCCAGCATTTCAGAAACATTTTCCTTGAAATAAATCCCGTCTCAAGAACTGCCAAACATATCTCCAATGTAGAGAAGAATGCCTCAGCTAAAAGGATAAACATGTTTTTACGCTGGATGGTACGGAATGATAAACGTGGAGTTGATTTTGGTATCTGGAAAAGTATTTCGCCCTCAGTTTTATATTGCCCGCTCGATCTTCATTCCGGCCGTGTTGCCCGAAAATTAGGGTTGCTAACCCGGCTTCAGGATGACTGGAAAGCCGTGGACGAATTAACTAAGAACTTAAGAATACTTGATAAAAAGGACCCCGTTAAGTACGATTTTGCCCTATTCGGGTTGGGTGTTTTTGAAAAATTCTAATAATTCGCCATTAAACTAAACCCACCCACCCTACTCTAACATGTGGATTTCGGGAAAAGTGTTATATCTTTGTCATTACTAACCTTAGGTTCAAACTCCTGATAAAACTAAAACACAATGAAAAAATATCTGATAATACTACCCGCCCTACTTGCTTCTCTTGCCATGAATGCTCAATTTACAGCAGGAATTGATGGTGGCTTATCAATTCCATCGAGCGATTATGGCGCGTCAAATACTTCCGGAACAGCCTTCAATGGGTTTGCAAAATTAGGGTCATGTTACGATATCTATGCCGGATTTAAGTTTATTCCATTAGTAGGAGCAATGGTTCAATATGGAGTTAACAATAATTCATTTGATGTATCAAAATTAAATGGTTCGGGTGGAAGCACATATAGTACAAGTGGAGGTGATAAAGTTACAGAATACCTTATCGGTCCTTTTGTTTCATTTAAACTAATTAAGATTAAAATAGAAGCAAAACTTTTGGCAGGGCTTGTTTCGGGCAGTTATCCAACGCTTTCATCCAGTTCAACTTTAGGCAACGTAACATCTTCTGTTGTGAATTCTTTTTCAACCGGAAATGCTTTTGGTTACTGCGCTGGAGCAAAGATTAAATATATGGTTGCTGGCCATATTGGAATCGGCTTAGGTATTGATTATGTTGGTTCAGATATTTCTTATAAAGGTACTACAACTGTAGAATCATCAGGTTCCCAAACATTCTCCAATCCTACCAACAATAAAATGAATGTTGGTGTTTTGCAAGCTACATTGGGTTTATCGCTGGATATTTAATTCCACTGTAGTTCCTTTTATTTGCCGGGAGGAGGAACGGGTGTGTTATTCCCTATATCTATCAGGTATTTCCAGGTGCCATCCTTTTGTTTTTTCCACACATTTACATAATCTCCGTAATAGGTTGTGTCTTTTCCTGATTTTCTTTTGGCAGACAACTTCCACCAGCCAAAGGTATATCCCAATGTTCCGGAAACTTCTCCTCTCGCCGGTCCCCACGTCAGCTTGATTCCGGAGTCACTTTTCTGGGCCTTTTTAACTGCTTCAATGCCCATTAATGGCAAGGCTCCTTCGCTGGATTCAATAACAGATGAATCTGCGTACAAAAGGAATGCTGCATTTACCCCATGCTGGCTGCAATAGGTATTAAAGTCTTTGTCAGTTTGTAAAAGCATTTCCGTTTCCTTCGTATTATCCTGTTGCGTGTTGCAGGCCATCAAAACCGATACTAAAACGAGCCCAATTGCATAGATATTTTTCATTTTCTTTATTTGACTCGAAGCTAATACTTTTCAGGGTATTCAAACCCCTTTTTAACTAATTCGAATAAAAAGCAGATAGATAAAATCAGGTAATAATCATAGTAGGACGTCATCATTATCTAAAAGGGAGATTTACTCCCTTCAAGAAAAAATTGTACGTTTGCATAAAATAAACACATTATGAAAAAGGGATATATAGTTCTGCTTGCAGTTATTGGTTTAGTTGCTATCACATATTTTTATGTTAGAGGGAAATACAATAACATGGTAGTTATGGATGAAAATGTAACCAAAGCCTGGCATGACGTAGAAACTGATTACCAACGGAGATTGGATCTTATTCCTAATCTGGTGAATACGGTTCAGGGTGCTGCTAATTTTGAAAAATCAACATTAACAGATGTAATTAATGCAAGGGCCAACGCCACCAAAGTTACTATCGACCCAAGCCATCTTGACGCAGCAAGTTTGCAACAGTTCCAGCAGGCACAGGCACAGGTTAGCTCCTCTCTTTCCCGTTTGCTTGTTTCGGTTGAACAATATCCTGACCTGAAAGCAAATCAAAATTTCAGGGATTTACAAGCCCAACTTGAAGGCACCGAAAACCGTATATCTGTTTCCAGAAAACGCTTTAACGAGGCTGTTCAGGACTATAATACATACATTCGAACATTCCCTAGCAATGTATTTGCCGGAATGTTTGGCATGCAGACAAGAGCTTACTTTGAAGCTGATGCTGCTGCATCTAAGGCACCAACTGTGAAATTTCAATAAGAAGTACGATTTAGAAGGTTAGAGTATCTTTTTTACTCTGTCAATAATTACATCATACTCAAACCCTTTTTGAGTGGCATAGTTGAGTAATTTCTGCATTGCAGGTGAAAATAGGTCGCTATCTGAAAATTCTTCGTTACCGGATTTGGATTTGATCTGCTTCCACTTTTTAATGAGTAAAGCATCTAAAGTCTGAAGGTAATCGGCACTTTCTATTTCATTCAGCCCTTTTTCGAGTATCTCTTTATCAATTCCCTGCCTTTTCAGCTCCATTTCTATGCGCTTTTTTCCCCATTTCTTATTCCTGAACTTGCCTCTGGTATAAGCAGATACGTATCTCTTTTCATTCAGGAAGCCTTCCTCTTGCAGCTTATTGATGATCAGCACGGCTTTATCCTCAAACGCACCCAAATCGAGTAGTTTTTTTTCCACTTCCTTACTACTTCGCTCCCTCAACGCACAATATTTACGTATTCTGAGCATTATTGCTACTTCTGAAAGGGTTTTTTTCGTTCTTTTGTCCACGAATCAGGATATAAGATTTAAGAAGGGTGATTTACGATTTGAGGAAACTACAAATATCATAAATCTTAAATCATAAATCTGATTTTAATTTATGCTGGAAGGCTTCAAAAATCTCTTTAGTACAAATAAGAACATGACTTTTCTTGACCACCTTGAATCGCTCAGGTGGCACATTATCAGAATAGTTCTGGTACTTACCGTTGTAACTACCGTGATGTTTTTTTACAGCGATTTTATTTTCGACAAGATTCTATTTGGCCCTACAAAACCTACTTTCCTTACTTATCGGGCACTCTGCCATCTTTCAAGGCAATTTAATTTAGGTGGTGATTTATGCGTTCAGCAAGTACCTATAAATCTTATAAATACAGTAATGGCAGGCCAATTGATGATGACTATATGGGGTACATTTATAGCAGCCCTGATTGTTACAATCCCTTATATGCTATGGGAAGTATGGCGATTCATTAAGCCTGCTTTAAAAGATAAAGAATTAAAATCGGCACGGGGATTTGTACTTATAAGCAGCTTATTATTCCTTATGGGGGCTTTGTTCAGCTACTACATAATCGTTCCATGGACTGTAACTTTCCTTAGTCGCTTCAGAATGAGCGGGCCAACGGTTCAGAATTTTATTGACGTTAGAAATTACATTTCCATGGTAACCACGCTGGTAATATGGTCAGGTGTTATTTTCGAACTTCCGGTGGTTTCTTACATTTTAACCAGTATCGGACTTATTTCTTCAGCATTTCTGCGCAAATACCGCCGCCATGCCGCTGTAGTTATACTTATTGCGGCTGCTTTAATTGCGCCCCCGGATGTTGCCTCACAGATAATAGTTTCAATACCTTTGTTTGTCCTGTTTGAAGTAAGTATTTTTGTTTCAAAATATGTTGAGCGCAGAAAGAAATTAAAGACCAGTTAATGATATAAAAAAATTATGAATAGAATTCTTGTAACAGGTGGTGCCGGATTTATAGGCAGCTCGGTAGCTGAAAAATTAGCGGCAGATAAAAACAACTATGTTGTTATTGTTGATGACCTTTCAACAGGTAATCTGAATAAAATTCCGGTTTCAAAGCATGATAATGTGCGCTTTATTAAATGCGATGTGAATGACTGGAGAGATGTTTCCGGCATTATGTATTCGCAGGCCTTTGATTATGTTTTTCATTATGCTGCCGTGGTTGGCGTTACCCGCACCCTTGAAAACCCTGTAAAGGTGCTGAGTGACCTTTCAGGGATAAAACACTTATTATCATTTGCCAAAAACAGCGGCGTAAAACGAGTCTATTTTTCTTCGTCATCTGAAGTATATGGTGAATCATTCCACTTCCCTCAGCACGAAGAAACCACCCCATTAAACTCACGCCTGCCGTATGCCATTGTTAAGAATGCCAGTGAGGCTTACCTTAAAGCATTTCAACAGGAATATGGTTTAGAGTATACTATTTTCAGGTTTTTTAATACCTATGGCCCACGTCAATCGAAAGATTTTGTGGTGTCGAAATTTATTGCACGCGCTTTAAAAAATGAACCTATTGAATTGTATGGCGGAGGAAAACAAACCCGCACATTCTGTTTTATTGATGATAATGTGGATGCTTGTTTGAATGCATTCAAAAACAATCTTTATATAAATGATGTTGTAAACATTGGCGGAGACGATGAAGTGCCTATTGTTGACCTTGCAAAAATGATCATTGAGCTCACCAACTCACAATCAAAAATTGTAAATCTGCCGCCCTTGCCCGAAGGAGATATGACCCGCCGCAAACCTGACCTTTCCCGCATGAAAAAGTTGCTTTCGAGAGATCCTGTTTCGCTGGAAGAAGGGCTGAAAAAGGTTCTGGCAAATACAAAGTTCATTCTGTAAAATATCCTCAGTGAATATACCTGATTCAATACAGGAACGAGTAAAGAAAGAACTGAATTCTTTTTGCAAAAGCCTTCCTAAAGAGCCTCAGGAGCTATATGAGCCCATGCGATATATGCTAGGGTTAGGTGGAAAAAACCTGCGTCCTTCGTTATTATTATTGACCTGCAAAATGCTGGGGGGAAAAATTAATGATGCTATTCCGGCTGCAATTGCCATTGAACTGTTCCACAACTTTACCCTCATTCATGATGATGTAACCGATAACTCCCCCTTGCGTCGTGGCAAGCCAACAGTTTACAAAAAATGGAATTTGAATGTTGCTCTTCTCAGTGGTGATGCTTTGATGATTAAATCGTATCAGGAATTAAATAAAACACCTGCAAAATATTTACCGGCAGCTTTTAAAATATTTAATGATGCTGCCTTAAAAGTATGCGAGGGACAGCAGTTAGACATGAATTACGAAACTAAAAATAAGGTAACAATAGAAGATTATCTATCAATGATTAGCATGAAAACGGCAGCCTTATTTTCTGCATCAATGCAAATGGGAGCTATTCTAGCAGGAGTTTCAAAGCTTGATTGCAAGAAAATGGAAATTGTTGGAGAAAACCTCGGAATGCTTTTCCAGTTAAAGGACGATATGCTGGATGTATTTGGTGAATCAGCACAGACTGGCAAACAAATTGGCGGTGATATAATTCAGGATAAAAAGACATTTTTACTGCTTAAAGCACTAGAATCAGCTAAGGGAAAAACAAAAGCGGAACTCATTGTATTAATTGGGAACACTGAAATTTCTACAGAAGAAAAAGTGAAACGGGTAAAAAAGATTTATGAAGATTTAGGTGTGGAAGAGGTTGCCAATAAGCAAATGGAAATGTATCATACCAATGCTAAAAAAGCACTCTCGTCAATAAAAACTCCGGAAAAAGAAATTCTGCTTGCGCTAACAGGGGCGTTGCTTGAAAGAAAAAAATAAGGGTTGTTAGTTCAGTTGGTTTAGAATGCTGCCTCGACAAGGCAGAGGTCGGCGGTTCGAGCCCGCCACAGCCCACGAAAAAAAATAAACATGGAAGATATTTACAGATATTCATACAATAAAATGGGCGTAAAAGGCTACCTGCTTGTTGGGTTCTTTTTACTCGTGGGCATTTTAATTGGAATTTACTCTTCCGTCCGGTATGGAATTATTATCAGTGTATTTGCATTAGGCCAACTCGCTTATAAAAAGGGCATTGAAATTGACATTAAAAACAAAAAATACAGGCTATATACTTCCATTGGACCAGTTTATATTGGTGATTGGGAGCCACTTTTCGGAATACAATACATCTCAGTATTCAGAGCACTTCTTGCCAGCACTCCTAGTGCAATTCCGCAAGATTTCAAACACAGGGAAGAAGTGTTTCAGGTAAACTTAATTACCAGAGAAAATACCCGGCTTAAATTTCTGCAAACAATTCACGATAAGGAAGCCTGGGAGTTTGCAAAAGAAATAGCCCCCAAACTAAATCTTAAAATTTGGGATGCAACCAATAAAAAGGGCAAATGGTATGAGTCGGAATCTCCACTTGCCACCCTTAGCCAGTAGGTAAAGTCATTGACTTTTAAAAAAACCACATTCCGTGATTTATCTTTGTATTACTAAGAAGAAAAACACGGTTGAAACAGAGCATGAAAATTTTACTGCACAGCCAAAAACAAGTACTAATTATTGCTATAATTTCATTGTTATTTATTGTAATTAACAATGAGCTATTTTTTCAAAATATTCATAATCAATGTATTGCAAATTTTGAAATCTCAAATAACAATGAAAATTCATTGTTATTTTATTGTTTTCCCATTGTTCTTGCATTGTTATTTCATTGTTATTTTGGGAAAGTCATTTTATATCGAAAAAATAAAATAACAATTTATAAAGATAGACAATTTTATTAGCTTAAATTAACAGGAATATGAAGACAGGTTTTTTATAGTCCTCCGGGAACATGTTTCTCAGAAATAAATACACCATCTTTATCAAAGAATACCCAATAGAATTCACAGTCGGAACAAAACCGATATTTAATATCTACCCTTGCATAGTATTTAACGTTGCCTCTCCCATCAATTTCTTCATTAAGAAAACATGGGAGAAGATACTGCGAATAATGTTTTTGAAGATAAGTCGTAATTTCCTTAGGAGTTTCATCCAAGTTTACCATCCTATTCCTTTTAATAATATTACCCTTCTTATCAAACTCAATATTATCATAGCCTTCTTTACAATTACATTGAAATGAAACATCAAATAAGCTATCTTTGTTATACCATGAAATTGAGCTTGCATTAGAGTACAAAGAATCGAATTTGGCAAACATGTTCTTGCCTATTTTAATTGAATCAATTCGCCAATCTCTATAGTTAGTAAATGAAGAATTAAGAGATTTGAAAAAATAATCATCTGCTTCAAAAGAAACTTCATACATATCTTTATTAGAATAACATCTTAAATGTGTTAGGTTAGGATGTAAAGAATTTATTTTATCTAATATGTATTTCGGGACCAGATGATTGCTATCAGTATTTTGAGCAACCAAATCTCCTTTGAATAAAATAAAAGTTATTGCAATAAGAAAAAACTTCATTTTATTTTCCTTTCATATAAAAATACAAAACTTTTTAATACCCCAGCACCGGCCTGAGCCACCTTTCCACCTCCGCAACCTTCATGCCTTTACGTTTGGCATAATTCTCCACTTGTTCTTTATTTATTTTTCCGAGTGAGAAATAATGCGAATCAGGGTGAGCAAAATATAAACCGCTAACTGCTGCCGTAGGATACATGGCCATACTATCGGTAAGTTCTATTCCTGTCTTTGGATATATTTCAAAAAGTTCAAAGTGCTCTATCTTTTCAGTGTGATCTGGGCAAGCAGGATAACCCGGTGCAGGGCGTATTCCACGGTAACCTTCTTTAACCATTTCTTGTACCGATAGATTTTCATCGGGTGCATAACCCCAGAATTCCTTCCGAACTTTTTCATGCAACAACTCTGTAAAAGCTTCTGCAAGACGGTCAGCAAGAACCTTTATCATAATACTGCTATAATCGTCGTGCTGCTTTTCAAACCTGCGGATTAATCTTTCAATACCTAATCCTGTCGTGACAGCGAACCCACCAATGTAATCAACCTTACCGCTATCCTTTGGAGCGATAAAGTCTGAAAGCGCAAGATTGGCTTGCCCTTCGGGCTTTTTAGTCTGCTGGCGCAAGGTATGGAAAACAGTTTTTACAACTGCACGAGTTTCATCTTCATAAATTTCAATATCGTCTTCATTCACCGAATTGCAAGGATAAAATCCTGCAACCGCTTTTGCAGAGAGCCATTTCTCACTGATGATCTTATTCAACATTTCCTGTGCATCATCAAAAAGCTTTTTTGCTTCCACGCCTCTTTCAGGGTCAGAGAAAATTTTCGGATAACTGCCTTTCATTTCCCAAGCTATGAAGAATGGTGTCCAGTCAATGTACTTGGCAATTTCAGCGAGAGGATAAGAAGGTAAAGAAATATTACCTATCAACATTGGTTTTACAATTTCTATTTTACTCCAGTCGCATTTCATTTTATTCCGGCGGGCTTCAGCCATGCTTACAAATTTCTGCTCAGCATTTTTGCTGGCATGCATTTTCCGCAGGTTGTCGTATTCCCTGTCTACCTCTTTTAGAAAATTATTTTCGGTTGCAGATAAAATACTGCTCAGTACATTCACCGCACGGGATGCGTCATTCACATACACAACGGGGTGTTCATATTCAGGTGCAATTTTAACCGCGGTATGTACTTTGGAAGTCGTAGCTCCACCAATGAGCAAAGGTATTTTAAGTCCGGTGCGTTTCATTTCTTTGGCAATATGAACCATCTCATCTAAGGATGGAGTAATCAGTCCGCTAACGCCAATAGCATCTACGCCTTCTCTCACAGCAGCCTCCAATATTTTATCACAAGGTACCATCACACCCATATCAATAACCTTGTAATTATTGCAACCGAGCACAACGCCCACAATATTTTTACCGATATCGTGCACATCGCCTTTTACTGTAGCCATAAGGATTTTACCTGCAACACTGGTTCCTTCCGCTTTTTCTTCTTCCATAAATGGAGTGAGATACGCAACCGATTTTTTCATTACACGCGCACTCTTCACCACCTGAGGTAAAAACATTTTTCCTGAACCAAACAAATCACCTACAATGCTCATTCCGGCCATTAATGGGCCTTCTATCACTTCAAGTGATTTTGAAAATTGCTTTCTGGCTTCCTCCGTATCTTGTTCAATATATTCATCAATACCTTTAACTAATGCATGAGAGAGGCGTTCATTCACAGGCAAACTTCTCCATGCTTCATCCTTTACAATTACTTTTCCTTTCGATTTAATTGTTTCGGCATAGGTTAATAAATGTTCGGTAGCATCGTCTTTACGATTCAATAATACATCCTCAACCAATATCAATAAATCTTTCGGAATTTCATCATAGATCTGCAACATACCGGGGTTCACAATGCCCATATCCATACCTGCTTTCACAGCATGGTAAAGGAATGCCGAGTGTATTGCTTCGCGTACCATGTCATTCCCTCGAAACGAAAATGAAACATTACTAACACCCCCACTTACTTTTGCAAGCGGTAAGTTTTCTTTAATCCATTTAGTAGATTCAAAATAATCAAGTGCGTTGCGTTTGTGCTCTTCAATGCCAGTTCCCACAGGGAAAATATTTGGATCGAAAATAATATCCTGAGGAGGAAAGCCTACTTCATTAACCAGGATATTATATGCTCTGGCGCAAATTTCTTTTCTTCTTTCTAATGTATCTGCCTGGCCTTTTTCATCGAATGCCATCACAATAACGGCTGCCCCATACTTTTTTACTTTTCGGGCGTGTTCAATGAATAATTCCTCACCTTCTTTTAAGCTAATAGAATTCACAATAGACTTTCCTTGCGTACATTTTAATCCTGCTTCAATCACTTCCCACTTGGAAGAGTCAATCATGATAGGCAGTTTGGAAATATCAGGTTCCGCTGCAACAAGGTTTAAGAACTTTACCATGGCTGCTTTGGAGTCTATCATGGCTTCATCCATGTTGATGTCAATAACCTGTGCGCCTCCATCTACCTGGTCGCGCGCTATAGTCAGTGCGCCATTATAATCACCGCCAACAATAAATTTGGAGAACTTTTTGGAGCCTGTAATGTTCGTGCGTTCGCCAACATTCATAAAGTTGCTTCCCGGAAAAAGCGTTACGGCTTCCAATCCGCTTAGGTGAAATAATGTATCTGCTTCAACCTTTTTATGCGGAGTAGCTTTTGATGCTGAATGAGCAATGGCTTTAATATGGTCGGGTGTTGTACCACAACATCCGCCTATGATATTTACAAAACCATTCTTGAGGAAATCATCCACCATCATGCACATGGTTTCAGGTGTTTCATCGTATTCACCGAATTGGTTTGGCAAGCCAGCATTTGGATAACAGCTAATATAATACGGAGCTTTTTGCGCCATTTCTTCCAAATAAGGCCTCATCTCTTTCGCACCCAAAGCGCAGTTCAAGCCTATTGATAAAAGATTTTCATGTCTTACAGATGTTAGAAATGCTTCCACTGTTTGACCTGAAAGTGTCCTTCCGCTGGCATCGGTAATAGTTACCGAAACCATTATTGGGATTCGCTTTCCGGTCTTTTCAAAATAAGTTTCAATAGCGAAAAGAGCAGCCTTGGCGTTTAAACTATCAAATATTGTTTCCACTAAAAGCACATCTACTCCACCATCCATAAGCCCCTTTATTTGCTCCAGATAAGCTGCAACAACATCATCGTAATAAACTGCTCTGTAACCGGGGTCATTCACATCAGGAGACAATGAAGTAGTCTTGTTTGTCGGACCTAAAGCACCAGCAACAAAGCGGGGCTTATTCGGATTTTTGGCTGTGAATTCATCAGCAACTTTCCTGGCAATTACGGCAGAGGCATAATTCAATTCATTCGTTAAATCCTCCATGTGGTAATCGGCCAGTGAAAGCGGATTTGCATTGAAAGTATTAGTCTCGATAATATCTGCTCCGGCTTCCAAATAGGCAGCATGAATTTCTTCTATCATCTTTGGATTCGTGAGAGAAAAAATATCATTATTCCCTTTTATTAAATGCGGATAATCTTTGAAACGCTCTCCACGGTAGTCTTCCTCCGTAGGCTTATAGCGTTGAATCATGGTGCCCATTGCACCATCAATCACTAATATCCGTTTCTCTAATTCCTGTTCTATTTTACTTTTCATTCTTCTATTTTTTTGTTCGGACTAAAGTCCATGAAAGGAGGAGGTTTCTTTAACCCCGGCTTAAAAGCCGGGGCTATTTATAACCTAACCTTTCTCTTACACGTTTCAAGGTTTTTGTTGCCACTACTCTTGCTTTGTCTGCACCGATCTTCAGTTTCTTATCCAACTCTTCATTATTGCTCATGTAGTGGTTATAGAGTTCTCTTTCCTTTTTGAATTTATTGGCAATGGTTTGGTATAATTCTTCTTTTGCATGACCATAACCATAACCACCGCGCAAATAGTTTTGGCGCATCTCTTCAATCCTGTCTTTTTCTGCAACCAGGCTGTATAGCTTAAAAACATTGCAGGTATCGGGATTTTTAGGTTGCTCCATAGGAGTTGCATCGGTAACTATTTTCATAACAACTTTACGCAAATCTTTATCTGGCAGGAAAATATTGATAGTGTTGTTGTAGGACTTACTCATCTTCTGTCCGTCAATTCCCGGAACTATCATCACCTGCTCACTTATTTTAGGTTCCGGCATTACAAATGTTTCCCCATAATGGTTATTGAAGGAGGACGTGATATCCCGTGTAATTTCCAAGTGCTGCAACTGGTCTTTTCCCACAGGAACATAGTTGGCATCGTATAAAATAATATCGGCAGCCATCAGCACAGGGTAGAGAAACACACCGGCATTCACTTCAGAAAGGCGGTCCATTTTATCCTTGAATGACACTGCATTGGCCAACATAGGGTAAGGAGTAAAGCAACTCAAATACCAAGTCAATTCAGCTACTTCAGGTACATCGGATTGGCGATAGAATACTGACTTCTCAACATCCAGACCAAAGGCGAGCCATGCAGCAGCTACGCTATAAGTGTTCTCACTAAGAATAGTTGCATCGTGCATGGTTGTGAGTGAATGCATATCCGCAATAAACAGAAACGAATCATTCTTTGAATCGTTAGCCATTTCAATTGCCGGCATAATAGCCCCGAGCAAATTCCCTAAGTGGGGGATTCCTGTACTTTGAATGCCTGTTAAAATTCGTGCCATAAATAGTTGTCAGTAGTCAGTTATCAGTGGTCAGTTGATTAATCAACTTGTTATAAAATAGTTGCAAAATTAGATAATTCCCGGTGGAGACTTTAAAGCCTCCGTTAGCTTACCTAACATCCATTCGTTAAAAACTTCGGAAAATTGTTGCTCCTTTCTGTGTAAGCTCCTCAGAAAGAAGCTATAAACATTCGCCAACGGGAAGCAATAGTACGTAAATAATAGCGAATACGCTGACGCAGAAAATAGATTGCTGCTATGGTAAAAACAAGATAAGTAATAGTGAGAAGATACAGTATCCCTGAATTAATTCCTGCTCCATATCCACCATTTGTGCGTGCAGTAGATGCAGCACCAGCGGCGCAAATAGAACATTGGGCAGATGTCCAAACTGGCAAGAGTAATATCATGAGAGCAATAAATACCTTAGAAATTCCTTTCATGCCGCAAATATACGAAAATCAGAAATTATAATAAGGAGAAATCATCAAATAGACCACAACTCCGGTAGTTGTAACATATAACCAGATTGGCAATGTCCACCTGGCAAGTTTGCGGTGCTTTATTACCTGATTGGTAAGGCCCCGGTAAAAACTGAGAAGCACCATAGGTAAAACTATGGCAGCAAGTATAATATGAGAAGAAAGTATGAACAAGTATACGGGCCTCACCGGGTTATCCTTTGGGAAAAGTGTTTCTTTTCCAAATGAATGATAGGCTACATAACTAAGAAGAAAAATAGCCGAAAGCGTAAACGCAGTAACATTCAACTTTTTGTGAAGGTTTACTTTTTTGTTTCGAATAGCGATGTATGATGCAATAAGCAAAAGCGTACAAGTACCATTAAGTATAGCATTAAGCAATGGACAGTGCTTAATGATTTCCGGGACACTATCCGGTTTTGGTAAAAAATGGAGCGTAGTTACGGCAACGGGTATGGCAATCGTTACGCCAATTATTATTCGGGATACTAGTTTGTCATTCATGGCGCAAAAGTAAGGTTTTATATAACCACCAAAACATGCGTTTTGTCATGAAACTTTGTTTTGGTGTTAGCGTAATGAAAAACCAAGACCATATTATTTCGTAATTTTAACAGCTATTTCAAACAAAGCCCTAATTCATTTTCCATTATGAAAAAGTATCTTTTTATTGGCATTACTATAATTTCTGTTTGTATTTTGAATGCCTTTGCTCCCCAGAACGACAATGCGGTACAAATTACAACCAAGGATATAAGTCTGCCGAACTGGCAATGGTCTTCGGGGGAAGTGGAAATGGAAAAAACTGCTGCCAAACAATGTTTCTCACTGAATTTTACGCCTCAGATCTATCATCCAAGAGATAGTATAAGAATAACATTTTCCAGTTATAAGATTACTTTAAGCAATGTGAACGGAGCAGACTTTAAAACCTGGTCGGGAAGGGTAGACTTTGATTATTTCATAAACCGCAACTGGATACCAATTGTGGCTGATACGAATGACCGCATTAACAGGCCTTTTTCCGGAAAAAACAATGTAACCGGAGATTCATTAGTTAATTACACCATACTTACCACGGTTCCATTAAGCAGAACATTGACATTAACTACATCTGTGATATCTATAGCCATGGATAATAAACTGGCTTCACCTATATTATCAAGCGGAAAGTTGGGAGTAACACTGACAACGTCAATAAGAGGACTCGAAGTGCAGAAAATAGTACGGAATTAATTGCACTTATTTCATCAACACAATCTTTCCATTGCTGGTTTCCTTTCCGGAAGAAACAGAATAGAAATAAACCCCTGAAGGCATTGACACACCGGCTTCATTGGTGCCATTCCAGATAACCAGATAACTGCCATTTGTTTGCTGTCTGCTTAAAAGTGTTGTGACTTTCTTCCCATAAATATCATAAATGGAAATATTCACATTAGTCATGGATGGTAAGGAATACGAAATTGCAATCTGGTTATTGAAAGGATTTGGATAGGCTGTTGATGTGAGTTTCCGTTGAGTTGCTTCTGTTACACTTCCAACCAACAATGAATCATTTGCCAAAATGGCTGCAATATTTATGGTGTCATCCCCGGGCTGATAGTATAAATACTGGAATGAATCAAAAAGCATTTCATCGGTAGAGTTTAATCCGGCCTGAATAAGTTTTGGAGGGCTGTTTGGGTTATTCGGGTTAGCTGTTGTATTATCATACACATGCTTAGCAAAAAGGGTATACGCTGCAGGCACTTTTAGCAGTTTTTTATATGTATAATAACCCTGCCAGTGAAACTCCCAGTTATTAATACGAACTAATGGGATTGTATCAATCCCGCTATAGGCATAGTCCTCAATACTTTTGCCAACCAGATGCTGGTGAGGGAAAGTAGAATACATAGATATGCCAATAGGCAAAGGACCATAAGAAGCAGTGAAGGTATCAATTGTATTTGCCGGAATATTCAAACTCCAGTTTTGCAACGGAGTTGAAGTATATACCTGACGAACACCGGAAGTAGATACAGGGTAGAAAAACAAACGTACTTGCGTGCTATCCACTTTGCCACCTGTACCGGCAGGATAGTGAATTTGCAAATAAATATTTGAACCCGCTTTAATACGAACACCAATCTTTAACGGAGCTCTGCCCGGAAAAACAGCAGGATTAGAGCCAGGTGCATATCCTCCTACTCCGGCCACATTACCCGGTAAGGTGAAGCAGCCACCTGAAACATCGCTTAAGTCCGTTGCGGTGGAGTCAATATTTAATAAAACATGGTGAACAATTGCAGGGTTTCCCGGAACAATTTCAAAAGCGCGAATAATTCTATCTTGTAACAAGCCTGTTGGCAAAGCAAAACAATCATACGCATCCTGGGTCGATGTTGCGTTACTTGTAAAAGTTGGGATTTTAACGATCAGGTCAGGCGTACCGTGCAGTTTATAACTATTCGTATATATGGGAGCAGGCGGAGCCAGTGTTGTATCTCCTTTCATACTGCCTGAATCGATCCAGTTAATGATTTTTGTTTTTTCAGCTAACGTAATAATTTTTTCATCGAAAAAGCGGCAATAGGTTGTATCGGGAGGCCAGGGAGGCATGGTATTACTATTTAGAAACGCTTTAATGGTAGGAGTCCATAAAGCAGTTTGAGTGTAATTCATATAGGAAACAGGTGCAATACCTCCGGGGTTATGGCAAGTAGTGCAATTAGCATAAAATATAGGAGCTACATCTTTGTAGGTGGTTTGCGCTGAAACAGTATACAACATTCCTGAAAAGAAGGCTATGAGCGGGAGTAATTTTTTCATGGGTGCAAGCTATTTATTACAAATCTAATACAATTCTCGAATTTAGGGTTTGATCAGATTCAAATCAAATAGTTTAAGTCTTGTGAAACTCAAGACAATTTATTCTTACCCAAACACCTTCCCAAAAAACTCTTCCATCTTACCTACTGTAACAACTTTTATTGAAGTTTTTTCAGGGATACTTTTTTTATTGTAACGGGAAATAAATATCTGTTCGAAGCCCATTTTTTCGGCTTCAAATATGCGCTGGTCAATGCGGTTCACCGGACGAATTTCTCCTGAAAGGCCTATTTCTGCTGCAAAGCAGAACTTAGGGGAAACTGGTATCTCTTCGTTGGAAGAAAGAATGGCAGTAACAATTGCAAGGTCGGTTGCAGGGTCTTCCACTTTCAAACCACCGGCGATATTCAGGAATACATCCTTTGCGCCTAATCTGAAACCACAACGTTTTTCAAGTACTGCAAGCATCATGGAAAGCCTGCGTAAATCATATCCTGTAGAGGATCGCTGCGGAGTTCCATAAACTGCTGAACTCACAAGTGCCTGCGTTTCTATTAATAGCGGCCTTGCTCCTTCTGTAATGGCTGCAATAGCCACACCGCTTACGGGCTCTTCCCGAGCGGTGATGAGTACTTCCGATGGGTTACTGACTTCGCGTAATCCTGTTCCTGTCATTTCATAAATCCCCAATTCATTGGTAGAACCGAAACGGTTTTTAGTAGTGCGAAGCAATCTATATAAATGATGTGTGTCTCCTTCAAATTGCAATACCGTATCAACCATATGCTCCAAAACCTTCGGACCTGCAATTGAACCGTCCTTTGTAATGTGTCCGATGATAAATACCGGCACATGAGTGGTCTTAGCATACCGCATCAGGTCAGCAGTGCATTGGCGAACTTGAGAAATACTGCCTGGTGAAGAATCAATCAGTCCGGTATAAAGCGTTTGAATGGAGTCAATAATCAGCAATTGGGGTTTCACAACCTCTGCCTGCTGAAAAATATTTTGCAGTAATGTTTCTGTCAAGATGAAACATTCCTGGTTTTTAATACCAATCCGTTTCGCCCGCATTTGCAATTGTTCGGCACTCTCCTCACCGGAGATATAAAGTATCCTCAGATTTTTTGCCGCAAGTGCAACTTGCAAAAGCAAAGTTGATTTTCCAATTCCGGGTTCACCTCCAAATAGTGTCAAAGAGCCCGGTACAAGGCCATCTCCAAGCACCCTGTTTAATTCCTTATCAGGCATTGGTATGCGCGGAACGTTACCGCTCTCTATCTCAGATATCAATTGTGGCTTATCAACAGAAGCGGTAAAAGCGTTGACGGTAGGAGTTTTTTCTGTAGCCTGAATAACTTCCTCCACATAAGTATTCCACTCCCCGCATGAAGGGCATTTCCCAATCCATTTAGGCGATTGAGCACCGCAGTTCTGGCAGAAAAAAGCACTTTTTACTTTTGCCACGGGTCAATTACCTTAAGTTTGGGAATTTTGATGAAGTCAGAAACATTATGGGAAATTAAATACATTTTGTCGGTTAATACGGTAGCAGCAATAATGGCATCGGGGAGTTTAATTTTATACTGTTTGCGTAGTTCAATAGTTTTAAGAATTATGTTTTCCTCCAAACCAATAACATTAGACTCGCTAATAAATTCCTGAAGTATACGTATTTGTTTACTTGTAGCTTTATGCCATGATAAAAGCTCCATACGGGTAATAACAGAAATTTGAGTATCTATCTTATCAATTAAGTTAGCACTGTTGTTGGGGAGTTTATTGTCTAAATAATCAATAACAGCATTGGTATCCATTAAATACTTCTGTCCCATTCACTGCGAATATTCTTTGTATGCTGTTGAAAATCCTTGTATTGTTTATCTGACAATTTAAGAGTGCCACGCAGTTTACGGTTTTTCTTTTTACTCACCTTCTTTTCTTTACCTTCATCTGAGGTATAAAGCAATATTTCTATCTGTTTGCCAACATAATCTTTAGGGATTGACAAATGCAGGTCTGTATTAGATGGCGTTAGAATCGTGTGTATCATACAATTGCTTTTTACAAAGTTATTACTTTTTTCATTGTTGCACATCTAATACCTTATATTTCATATTTGCTTAAGAATATCAATCCTCCTAATACTCAATACCATTTTTATATACCATACTAAACGAACTTAATTTTTCTTGCTGCGAATGCGCACATTCGTAAAAGCAGAAATCCATGCTTGAAGCGGGAAATATTGGTAGTGCCATAGGTCCTGTCCCGATAACGGATAGGAATTTCAACAATTTTCAGATTGAGCTTATGCGCACCAAAAATCAAATCAAAATCCCCGAATGGGTCAAAATCTCCGAAGAATTTGCGGTTTTCAATCAGTCGCTGGTAATCCTTTTTGAAAATTACTTTGGTACCACATAAGGTATCTTTAAAAGGTTGATCCAGCAACCATGTAAATGCTAAACTGAAAAATTTATTTCCCAACAAATTCAAAAAGCGCATGGCTTCTTTTTCCATTGGATAAACCAAGCGTGAGCCATTAATAAAATCCCCTTTCCCGGAAGAAATAGCTTTATAGAATTTCGGCAGGTCTTCGGGTGGAACGGTAAGATCAGCATCCAGAATCATTAATATGTCGCTGGTTGCAATATCAAAGCCTAAACGTACTGCATCGCCTTTGCCTTTTCCTTTTTGCCGGTCTATTTTTATATCATGGGTTCCGGCATATTTTTTCTGAATCTCCTGAATTTTATCCCAGGTATCATCGGTTGAATTTCCTTCAATGAAAATCACCTCAAGATGCTTACTGAATTTAGGCAAACGAGTAATTGCATTTTCAATATTTCCGCTCTCGTTTCGCGCCGGAATAACTATGGAAACAGAATATTTAGCATCTGCTTCTTCGGTTGTTATTTCAGGTAAAGGTTTGGCAAATGCAAACTGGTTAATGCAAAAATACCTGAACAAAGGGAGTTTCGCAATGTACCTATTGAATAATGGAGCAATTAATGGAATATTAACGGGCACTAATGTACGCCTGATATTCCTGTATACATTAAATCCTGATACATACAGCAGGTTATTAATATCCCGCAAGGTGAGCCAGTTTTGCTGATATGCCTTCGATTTTAGACCGATCGCTTCAGCAAGTTTTAATATCGGTTCCCAAAAATAATTGTAGTAACTCACAATTATTTTTGTTCCCGGATGACATACTTTGTTCAATCCGAGAAATACGTTTTCTACATCATCCAGATGGCCTACAAGATTCGATAAAATGATGAGGTCAAACTTCTCATTGAGAGTAATGTTATCAGCGTTCATACAATGAAACTCAACATCCGGAAACTGTTTTTTCCCGTTTTCAATCATTGCCGGACTGAAATCAATCCCGACTTTATGTTTGCCTTTTATGTTGCCAATCAGCTCTCCGCTTCCACAACCAATTTCCAGCACTGATATTTCTTCGTGTGAAAAGTAATTGCAGTAATAGGTTATGTCTCTCCAGTAATAGGAGTTTAACCAACCTTTGCGCGGCTTCTTGCCAGCCGCTTTCTCAAAATATTCCAGTCGCCTGTTAGCTTCTATTGTCACAGTTTTTTAAAATTGAACGCGTAAAAATAGTTAATATCTTCTAACTAGCTAATACGGCTTGGCTGACAGCTATTAGCTAAAAATCGGTATGTTTGTCTTAGCTATCAGCCTTCAGCTAATAGCCATCAGCTATTTATGGCAACAATTTACGGTCATAGGGGGGCAAGAGGGGTATACCCTGAAAATTCTATTGAGGGCTTCCTGTATGCCGCAAACCTTGGTTTAGCTGGGATTGAACTTGATGTGGTAATCTCCAGAGACAAAAAAGTGGTGGTATCACACGAACCCTGGATGAACCCTAAAACTTGCACCAAACCTAATAATACCAAGGTAAGTTTTCTCAGGAGGAAGAACCTCTTTCGTATGGATTACTCCACTATTAAACAATATGATTGTGGGCTGCGTGGTAACCCTGATTTCCCATATCAGAAGAAAACAGCGGCTATCAAACCTTTGCTTTCAGAGGTAATTGAGAAAGTAGAAACTGCTTTGAAAAATTCTCATAATCCCCTCCCTATCTACCTTATAGAGATAAAAAGCAATTGGCTTACTGATAATAAGCTACACCCTGCAACGGAAGAATTTGTGCAACTGGTATTAAATGAACTAAAACGGTTCAACATTAATGGCCGCACAATCATTCAGTCTTTTGATATGCGCCCATTGAACGTTATACATAAAAGTAACCCGGAAATAAAGTTGGGAATGCTTGTCCGAAGCCCACGATTTATCCGGCGAAGACTGAATTCGTTGACTTTTACACCCTATACTTGCGGAACTTATTATAAGTTAACGTCAGAGCGTTGGGTGAAGCGCATTCATGCTTTGGGAATGAAATCGCTGGTATGGACAGAAAACGAAAAAAGCGACTTGATCCAACACCTGAAAATGGGGGTTGACGGTATCATAACCGATTACCCTGCAAAAGCTTTAGAAGTTCTAAAAGAATTACGGAAATAAAACTATTCTATCTTTGCTTTTTTATTACACCTTATGAAGAGTACCACCGCCAAGCCAACATCTCTAAAACCTGTTCCACCGCCAAGTAAATTTAGTAAATGGCTGCCAAACATTGTAGCTGTTTTAGTCTTTGCAATTATCGGTATTGTATACTTTTTCCCGGCTTTGAAAGGGCTTGTTCTTTCACAAAGTGATATCACCCAATTTCTTGGCTCGGCACATGAAATAATGACCTTCCGGGAAAAGTACCACACAGAACCACTCTGGACCAATACCAACTTTGGTGGAATGCCTGCCTACCCTATTTCGGTGGCTTACCCAAATAATCTTGTTCAATATTTGTTTATCATTTTACTAAAGTGGCTGCCCTTTCCATGTAGTATTTTCTTCCTTTACTGCATTGGGTTTTACATCCTATTACGCGTATTAAATGTGAATGCATGGCTTTCCATCGTTGGTTCACTGGCGTATGGTTTCTCTTCTTATTTTTTCATCATTCTTGCCGTAGGGCATAATTCCAAAGGCAATGCCATAGCTTTTATGGCCCCGGTGCTGGCAGGTGTAATTTTGGCATTTAAGGGAAAACGTTTACAGGGCGCGGTACTTACCGGCATTGCGCTTGCACTTGAACTTTATTCCGATCACCCGCAAATTACCTATTACTTATTTATTATGGTGTTAATTTATGGTGCTATTGAATTTTTCAAAGCGTTCAAAGAAAAACTTCTTTCAGTCTATTTTAAAACAGTTGGAGTATTGTGTATCGCTGCATTTATTGCGGTAGGCACGGATATTACCAACCTCTGGCTAACCTACGATTATGGCAAATATTCTACCCGTGGAAAATCGGAACTCACTTTAAATGGAGAAAATAAATCAAGCGGATTGGAAGTAAGTTATGCTACCCAATGGAGCTACGGAAAACCGGAAACATTTTCACTCCTGATTCCAAACTATCAGGGCGGTGGTGACAGAACCTCTGAAATGGCTGTAATTAATAGCATTGACCCTAATTATCGTCAGGAAGTAGCAGGCAATTTTGACCCCTATTGGGGCGACCAGCCCGGCACATCAGGTCCGGTTTATGTAGGTGCAATAATTTGCTTCTTTGCCTTTCTTGGCCTCTTTATTATTAAAGGCCCGCTTAAATGGTTTGTATTTATTTGCTCCCTTTTATCGGTAATGCTTTCATGGGGTAGTAATTTGCAGTGGTTTACCGATCTCTTTTTCGATTATTTCCCCGGATATAACAAGTTCCGTTCAGTATCTATGATACTAGTGATAGCTGAATTGGTTATACCGCTCCTGGCTGTCCTTGCAATGGACAGGTTATTAAACAGTAAAAAATTCCTGGAAGAAAAGATATCACTTCCGTTTTTAAAAAATGGAATAGAAGGCAAAAAAGTTTTCTGGGGATCATTAGCTGTAATTGGCGGATTTACCCTGCTTGCATTTGTTATGCCGACCACTTTTTCAACCATGGAAAAGACCAGTAATGAAGTAAATACCCGCTTAAGTGAAATTGTTTCTCATTCTGATAAAAAACTATCCGAGGGTCAAATAAACCAGGAAAGAAAAGGGCTTGAAGAGTTATTCCCATACATGAAACAAGCACGTGCAAAAGTATTTTCTTCCGATGCGGCACGCAGTACCATTTTTATTGTGCTTGCCGCCCTGCTTGCATGGCTGTATATGAAGAAAATAATTGATGTGAAATGGTTCACCGTTGTTATGGGCGTATTCATTTTAGCAGATATGTTTCCGTTGGATAAACGCTATCTGGCAGAAACGAACTTTAAACCCAAACGAGCAACCAGTGAGGAATTCGTCCCTACTGTGGCAGACCAGCAAATTTTGCAAGATCCGGCACTTGACTATCGTGTGTTAAACCTTACCACACCACTTGATCAGGATGGCATTACCCCTTATTATCATAAATCATTAAGCGGTTATAACGGCGCAAAAATGAAACGTTACAATGAGTTAATGACCTATCACCTGGAACGTCAAAACCCTAATTCAGAGTTCAGGCAAGTTATAAATGCATTGGAGCATAAACCTGCGTATTTAAGTGTAATGAATATGCTGAATACTAAATATGCCATCGTTCCGGCAGGCGATGAACAAAACCCTTCAACTACTGCAATGCCTATACCCGGAGCCTTGGGCAATGCATGGTTTGTGGATGACTACAGAAAGGTGGATGATGCGGATTCTGAAATTGTTGCGCTCTATAATTTTGATGCTGCAACAACTGCTATTGTGGACAAACGCTTTAGCGATTATTTAAAAGTAAATGCTCACCAGGCTCATGATTCTTCTGCCGCTATAAAAATGAATTCATATGAACCAAACGATTTGAATTACACTTCTCATTCTACTACACAAAGATTGGCAGTATTCTCCGAAATATATTACGCAGACGGATGGCAGGCCTATATTGACGACCAACCTGTCGAACACATTCGTGTAAATTATGTGTTGAGAGGACTGCTTGTACCTGCCGGTAATCATAAAATAGAATTCAAATTCCATCCTTCCCACTATTTTATCGGAGAAAAAATTTCGCTGGCAAGTTCCATACTGCTTTTCGGAGGATGTATTGGATTCCTGTTTATACAATTCAGGAAGAAGAAAGAGGGTGGCCCCCATGCCCCTAAAGGGGAGCCAAATCCGTCGAAATGAAAAAGGTCCTTATCATTACTTATTACTGGCCGCCCAGCGGAGGCGCAGGTGTTCAGCGTTGGCTGAAATTTACCAAGTACCTGCGTGACTTTGGTTGGGAACCTATTATCTACACGCCTGAAAATCCTGAATCGCCGGATAACGACCCCTCATTACAAAAAGATATTCCCAAAAACCTTACGGTAATAAAGACAAAAATTTGGGAGCCTTATACTTTTTATAAAGTATTCATTGGCCAAAAAAAAGATAAGAAAATAAATGCCGCTTTCCTTACGGAATCAAAGAAACCAAAGAAATTTGAAAAGATTGCTGTATGGATACGTGGGAACTTTTTCATACCCGATGCACGGAAATTCTGGGTGAAACCTTCTATCAACTATCTTGTAAATTATTTAAAAGATAATCCGGTTGATGCCATAATTTCTACAGGACCACCACATAGTATGCAACTCATTGCACTGGGCTTAAAAAGAAAGTTGAACATCCCATGGATGGCTGATTTCAGGGACCCATGGACCAATATTGATTTCTATTCTAAATTGATGTTGACTCCTTTTGCAGACCACAAACACAAACGCTTAGAATTGGATGTTTTGAAAAATGCGGATGTAGTTACCTGTGTAGGAAAAACATGGCTGGATGAGCTGGAGGAACTTTTGAAAAAGGATATGGGTGGAAAATTCACTCCTGAAATTCACAATAAATTTAAGTTCATCTCCAATGGCTACGACCCTGATGATTACACCGAAGAGAAAGTAGAAGCCGATAAAAAATTCAGTATTGTATACATTGGAACGCTTGACAAGAGCCGCAATCCGGGCATACTTTGGAAAACACTGGCTAAGATTTTAAAAGAAAACAGTGATTTTGCAAATGACTTCCAACTGAAATTAGTCGGTAAGACTGATATTGCTGTTACCGAAGATATCGAAAACAATGGGCTGAAACCCTACATGGAGAAGACTCCATACCTCACTCATGCGGAAGTAACCCAGGTTCAAAAAAAATCGCAGGTGCTGTTATTGCTCATTAATAATACACCCAATGCAATGGGGATTACTACCGGAAAACTGTTTGAATACTTTGCGGCAAAACGCCCAATACTCTGTATTGGACCAAAAGGCGGAGATGCAGATAAAATTCTGGAAGAAACCAATGGCGGACTTATCTCCGGTTACGAAGACAGCAAAACACTGGAAGCTAACATCCTTTATTTTTACAACAAATACAAACAAAGCAATTTACTCTGTGAAAGCGTAAACATTGAAAAATATTCAAGGAAGATGCTTACAGGAGAGGTGGCGGAGGTGTTGAATGGGATAACTTCATAATTGAAAGGTTATGAGTTTTGATTTATACTTTTATAAAAGCAATCAAAGTAGGATAACCGAAGAAGATGTTGCCAACTACTTAACAAACAATATTCCTTTTATTAAAAGTGAAAATCACCAATGGTTTTATGATAATGAAGCCACTGGTGTATATTTCTCATTTGATAATAATGAGCCTAATTCAGAACCTGAGGACATTGAATTTTATGATAAATTTAATGGGTTCACTAATTTAAATTTCCTTTTTAATATCAATTTTGGAAGACCACAATTTTTCGGCCTTGAAGCCTTTCCAATTATTGACAAATTTGTATCTGACTTAGATTTGTTTGTTTTTGACCCACAAGAGGGAGCATTTCCTACAAAATTTCCAATTGGTAATTTACAAGATTTATGGATGCGGCTCAATACCATGGCTGCGAAAAAACTTTTAGAAGAATTGAAATTGGATTATTTAGAGCTTGAAAAATCAAATTATTTATGGTCATTTCAATTTAAGAGAGGGAGTTTACAGAATAGTATAACGGAGGACATCTTTGTACCAGGATATTTTGTAATAAAAAACAAAGACGATGGACAATTATATACGGCTTGTGTTTGGCCTAAACATCTTCCAATAATTCTCCCTCCAGTTGATTATATCATTATTGATAAGAAAATAAAAAAAATATTCAAAACGGTTGAATTCTTTGGTGTTATAGGCTATGAAACAGTTATGAGTCAGCTCGGTAGTTATTTTGAAAATTTTGAAGATGAATTACCTAACCTTAAGAAATTAAGCCAAGAAAATTCAGACAAACTGGAAAGGCAATATAATTCCTTGCCAATTTATAAAACTTTGGAACAATTCGGCAGTGGTGTTTCTTTCAGTAGTTTTGTAAATATTAAGAAATACACTAATTCTTAATTACTATTCTTAGTCTTTTATATCTGAAGCAACTGCCTAATTATTCCTAAATTCGCCCTTACAAACACTTGCATATTTTGAAGAAATTAAAAACCCTTTCGTTTCTCTGCATACTTTCATTAAGCATTGCTGCACAACAAAAAAATCTTGTTCCGTATGTAAATCCATTTGTTGGCACAGCCCTGCACGGGCATACATTTCCCGGTGCATGTTACCCTTTTGGCATGATGCAGTTGAGCCCGGATACACGCTTAGATGGCTGGGACGGTTGCTCCGGTTATCATTATTCCGATAGTGTAATTTATGGTTTCACACATACACACTTAAGTGGTACCGGCTGCCTCGATTGGGGAGATATTTCATTAATGCCCGTGCCGGTGATATATAATGCAAAAAGCCCTGATGGTGTGCTGTTGGGCTCCTATTCTTCGGGCTTTTCGCACAAAAACGAAAAAGCTTCGGCAGGATATTATTCTGTTTTGCTCACCAATGGCTGGATAAAAGCAGAGTTGACCGTTAGCCAGAGAGCGGGTATTCACAGGTACACCTATCCTAAAAAAGATTCCTGTCTTATTGTATTGGATTTGCAACACAGAGATGAAGTGCTGGGCTCTGAAATCACTTTTGTGAGTGATACGGAAGTCTGCGGATTTCGCCGTTCCAGATCCTGGGCTAAAGACCAAATTGTATACTTCGATATACGCTTTTCCAAACCTTTTAAAAACGAAGAGTTATTCCGCGATAACAAACAGGTAGAATGTAAAAAGGTTTATAATGCTAAAAATATAAAAGTCATTTTTGGATTTAATCACAGCGATAAAATATTAGTAAGAGTAGGCATCTCTGGAGTTAGTGCTGCCAATGCAGCTCTTAATTTGACCACAGAAATTCCTAATTGGGATTTTGAAGGAACGCAACATAAAACAGAAACTGCATGGAATGATTATCTGAATAAAATTCAGGTTTCATCAAATGATAAATCACTTATGGCAACCTTCTATACAGCCCTTTACCATACTGCGATACATCCAAGTTTGTACACCGATGTTAACGGAGATTATCTGGGCCGTGACCTGAAAAAGCACGTTGCTAAAGGGTATAATGTATACACTGTTTTCTCTTTGTGGGACACCTACAGAGCAGAACACCCTCTTATGACTTTGATAGAACCGACGCTGGACCAGGAATTCATTCAAACCTTTTTGCGTCAATATGAACAAAGCGGGAACCTGCCGATATGGGAGCTTTCCGCAAACGAAACCAATTGTATGATTGGTTATCATTCAGTGCCAGTTATTGTAGATGCTTATATGAAAGGCCTACGTGGGTTTGATGCGCAGGAAGCATTGAAAGCTATGAAACATAGTGCCAATGCGGGCTGGAGAGGATTGAGGGCATTCAGACATTACGGGTATATTCCTTCGGATAAGGAGCGTGAATCTGTTTCCAAAACATTGGAATATTCATATGATGATTGGTGTATTGCTCAATTCGCAAAGGCTATCGGGAATAAAGAAGACTATGCAGAATACATGCTCCTTGCTGAAAATTATAAAAATCTTTTCGACCCGACAACAGGTTTCATGCGCGCTAAATCGAATGGTGCATGGTACAAACCATTCGACCCGAGACAGGTTGATTTCAATTACACCGAAGCGAATTCATGGCAATATACTTTCAATCCGCCAGATGATATAAATGGGTTAATTAAACTATACGGAAGCAAGGAAAAAATGGCAACAAAACTCGACAGCCTTTTTCATGTTTCATCTAAAACCACCGGCAGAGAGCAAGTTGACATCAGTGGTATGATTGGTCAGTATGCGCAAGGCAATGAACCGAGTCATCACATGGCCTTCTTATTTAATTATTTGGGCCAGCCCTGGAAAACGGCTGAATATGTAAGACAGATTGAAGCCATGTATACTTCAGGACCTGACGGATTATGCGGCAATGAAGACTGCGGACAAATGTCGGCATGGTATGTAATGGCAGCAATGGGCCTTTACCAGGTATGTCCCGGAGACGGACAAATGGTAATTACTACTCCTTTGTTCGATACCGTGAAAATAAATTTTGAATCCGGAAAATCATTTACGATTGTTTCAAATTTCACAAAACCAAATGCGAAATACATTAACTCTGCAAAATTGGATGGTACCGATTACCGGAAATCATTTATTGATTATGCTGATCTGATTAAAGGCGGCAAGCTTAATCTAACTGTTGGTAATGAATTCACAACTGAATGGGGAACAGGAAATGATATTCCAAAAGATTCACTGGGATTTAACGATGTAGTTCCACAACCTTATTTCGAAAACGGGAATTTCACATTTTCCGATTCTGTTGAAGTTGCACTAAAAGGCTACACTTCACACGACACTATCCGCTATTCTATTTTTGATTCGGTGCATGGAAGTATGCCCCAACTCTATAAAAAGCCTTTTTATATGACATCTTCGGGATGTGTGATGGCCTGGCTTACCCGGGATGGAATAGGAAGCATGGCAAATTCGGGATGTTATGTTAAAGTTCCCGGAGGAAGAACAATCCGATTGATTTCACAACCGGACAACCAATATACTGCAGGCGGAGCGGATGCATTAATAGATTACCAGCATGGTACAACCGATTTCAGTACAGGCAAGTGGCAAGGCTATCAGGGCATGGACTTCGAAGCTATTGTTGATCTTGGAAAAATTCAATTGGTAAAAAAAGTAACTGCCGAATTTCTACAGGATGTAGGCAGTTGGATCATGATGCCACGCTCTGTGGATATTTCTCTTTCGGCTGATAACATAAACTATCGGTCTGTAATCCACAGCGTAAATAAACAAGCCGATAATGATAATTCGGCATCAATTCAAACGTTGGGTGGCGATATAACTCCGCAAAATGCACGATATGTAAAAGTGTTCGCAAAAAACTATGGCAAATTACCCTCGTGGCATCCGGGTGCAGGAGGCAATTCCTGGATATTTATCGATGAAATATCTGTTGAGTAGATAGTTACCCTAAAAACGGGCCAAAATACCAATAAAAGGGTATTTTTTACCAGTTACAGGCAAAAACATACCATTCAATAAGTAAATCCTACCATTCAATAATTCACTATAGTAAAGTATAGTGGAATTATTTTTCTTTGTAGTGAAGCATTTTTCAGAATATGGTAACTACCGTTAAAGTATATGAATTTAATAACAGTCGTTTAAGAAGCAACTTCAACAACATTGATATTAAAAATACACTCATCCATGGTTACTATTGGTTTCCCCTGGACTTTGAAATTTCCCGTGAGGGCTTCATCGGGAATAGTATAAAGAAAAGGGTTGTCTTGTGTGGGTGAGACTCACCGATACCCCTGCCACAACGAATAGTCATGACATAAACTTAATGTTGCGGCGGGACCGGTAGGGTGAAACGAGAAATAAATTAGATTTAAAAAAATAGCTTTAGTTGCCTGATCTGGCAAGGAATATGGTATCCTCTTTGGGTGTTCCTTCATAATTAACCTTTTGGGTTAAATAACCGCTTTTCCTGAAATAAAGATGAAACCGGCCCGATCCTCCAATTTGATTATAGTGATAATGTCCTGTGGAATCTGAGTTTAGTATGTCGCTGTCGTAAAAATCTTTTTTGGGCCCATCCGGATCAGATTGACCTATAACCACATCCCTTAGCGGTTTGTGGCTTTGCTTATCAAGCACAATTCCATCTGCCTTTTGTATAGCATCGCAAGCGGTTAGCAAACTAAATAAAACCAAAACAACCATCAAATACAATAGCTTCATCTTACAAATATAGGAAGCATTTTTAAGGTAATTTTCCATTATCCCGCATTTTGTCTAATTTTGTGCCCTATGTTATTAACTATATTAAAATCAAAACTCCACCGTGTTCGGGTTACCGAGGCTAATATCAACTACGTTGGAAGCATTACTATTGACGAAGATTTAATGGATGCAGCCGGCCTGCTCGAGAATGAGAAGGTGCAGATTGTCAATATTAATAATGGCGAAAGGCTTGAAACCTATGTGATAAAAGGAGCCCGCGGTTCCGGTATCATCTGCCTGAATGGACCTGCTGCCCGCAAAGCACTTGTGGATGATCTGGTTATTGTTATTTCCTATGCCATAATGACTCCTGAAGAGGCTAAAGTCTATAAGCCCCTATTAGTATATCCGGACAACCAGACTAATAAACTCAAATAACTAATTTGAATCCTATTCTGAAGAACGTTTTAAAGTTCCTGCTTTTTTTAAGCATTGGAGTAGGCCTTGTTTATTTAATTGTCAGGAAAATTACCCCTGACGACTGGAAAAACATTAAGCAAGCTGCCCTGGATGCTAACTATTTTTGGGTTGGGGCTTCACTGGCTATTGGAGTTTTGAGCCATATTTTACGGGCCCTTCGCTGGCAACTCCTGATTGAGCCAATTGACAAAAAACCGGGGCTTTTTAATACGTTTTGCGCTGTAATACTTGGGTATATGGCAAGCTATGGACTACCAAGGATTGGCGAATACTTTAAAGCTGTAGTATTAGCCAAGTATGGCAAGGTCAATTTACCGGGCCTGGTTGGAACCGTAATTGTGGAAAGGGTAGTTGACACACTCCTTATGTTCGTCTTATTTATCCTGATGATATTAATGAACCTGAATGGTAAAGTATATACCATTGTAAAGACTAAAGGAACCGCATTTCTCGAAGATAAATGGAACTCCTATAGTCATATTAATCCAATTATCTACATTGCCATTGCGGCAGTTTTAATAGTAGGTGCATGGTTTTTATACAAGAAACGCGACAAGCTATTTGGTTCGGCAAAAAAATTCATCGGTAACTTTTTAGGAGGAATTAAAAGCGTAGGCCATTTAAAGAGCCCTATGCTTTTCTGGTTTTATTCCGTTGCTATTTGGATCTGTTATTTACTCATGGTATACGTATGTTTCTTCTGTATTGCCGAAACCTCTCACCTCACCATATCGGATGCACTTATTGTTTTAATTTTCGGCACTGTAGGTGTAATAGTGCCTACTCCCGGCGGAATGGGAGCCTATCAGTATCTTGTAAAGAGCGTACTCGTAAGCGTGCTTCTGATATCCGCAGCCAATGCATTTACCTTTGCATGGATCATGTGGGGCTCGCAGCTTATTTTAATTGTATTTTTGGGGCTACTTTCATTGTTACTACTTCCAATAATTAATAAGGATGACAAAACCGGAATTCATACAGTCGAAAATATATAAGTGGGAAGACCTGCAAAGGGCTATAGCCATCTGGAAATTCAAAGACCGCAAAATTGTTTTTACCAACGGGTGCTTTGATATTTTACACAAAGGCCATGTTACTTATCTCAGCCAGGCTGCCGATTTGGGAGACATACTTATTGTAGGATTAAACTCCGATGCATCGGTAAAGAAATTAAACAAAGGAGCCAACCGTCCAATACAAGATCAGGATTCGAGGGCTCTGATTCTCGCTTCGCTGCATCATGTTTCAGCCGTAATTATTTTTGATGAAGAAACTCCTGCCGAATTAATTAAGAATGTTCAGCCACATGTGCTGGTGAAAGGCGGCGATTGGAAACCTGAGCAAATTGTAGGACACGAAACAGTGTTGGCAAACGGAGGAGAAGTTATTTCCATTGAATTCGTTCCGGGATTTTCGACAACAGCAATTGAACAAAAAATTAAAGACGGTGGAAATTGAAAACCAATCATCGGAGCAGGAAGCACAACCGAGTTACACCCGCATAGATGCGTTGGGGGAATTCGGATTGATTAAAAAACTCACTGAAAAGTTTGTACTCAAGCAACCTTCTTCCCTGAAAGGAGTTGGGGACGATGCTGCTGTTATAGAACCCGAAAAAGACTATGTGATACTCTTCTCCACCGATATGCTGGCTGAAGGTGTGCATTTCGATTTGACCTATACTCCACTCCGCCATTTAGGGTACAAATCGGTGGCGGTAAATGTTTCAGATATGTGTGCCATGAATGCAGTGCCCACCCAAATTACTGTATCCATAGGTATTTCAAACCAATACTCTGTTGAGGCTCTCGAAGAATTATACCGTGGTATCCGTTATGCTTGCGAGGAATACGGTGTTGATTTAGTAGGCGGAGATACTACTTCTTCCAACAGCGGAATGGTGATTAATATTTCCATTTTGGGTAAAGCAAAAAAAGACCACGTTACCTATCGTAATACTGCACAAGTGGGCGATATTATTTGTGTTAGTGGAGACCTGGGAGCAGCTTATTCAGGCCTGTTGGTGCTGAACAGAGGTAAAGAAATTTTTGCCAACGACCCCGAAGCCAGACCCGATTTAACAGGCTACGATTATGTATTGAAAAGGCAATTAATGCCCAATGCAAGGGTTGATATTATTGAAACTTTAAAAACTCACAATGTTATTCCAACTTCCATGATTGATATTTCCGATGGACTTTCATCGGAAATTAATCATCTATGCGAAGATGGTAGAATTGGCGCTGTTATTGATGAAGAACGCATACCTATTCACGAAAATGTGAAGAAAGTTGCAGGTGAATTTAAGAAAGAAGCTATGTCCTACGCACTGAGTGGTGGAGAAGATTATGAATTGCTTTTCACCGTTTCACCAAAAGATTTTGAAAAATTAAAACTCACTGATTCCATTACGAGGATTGGAGAAATAGTTACACCTGCCCAAGGTGTTTCCTTCCGCGATAAAACCGGAACCTTGCACCCACTGAGTGCTAAAGGCTGGGATGCGTTTGCGGGGGAGAAATAGGAATTTATTTGCTTATTATTTCTTATCTTTGAATGGTGAAAGCACGAAGAAAACAAGGACTAAGTTTTATTGTCGATAAACTTACCAACTCAATAGAAAATGTTGTGACAGGTGATAGTTTCCCAACTGACATTTCCATAATTTCACATTTGGATTTTAAAACAATTACGAAAAGAAGTGGGTGGCAATTTGATTGGAATAATGAATACAACCACCCTGAAAGGGATATCTACAAGTTGACTATTTCCAATCAATCAGCCATTCAAGGCTTAATAAGCACTGAAGTATTGATTGACCACGTTTTTGTCCATTTAATAGAAAGTGCACCCTTTAATAAAGGAAGAGGTAAATTTTATTCAGGCGTCCCGGGCAATTTAATTGCCTTTGCATGTAAGCTATCTTTTCAGCGAGGACATGATGGTAATGTTTCATTTATTTCGAAAACTCAGCTATTACATCATTATGAAGAATCATTAGGGGCAATTCATATTGGAGGACGTCGCATGATTATTAATACAGAGGCAGCTATGAATCTAATCAATAAATATTTCCAAAATAAAACTTTATGAAAAAGAACAAAATTGAACTGGATGTCGATTTTATTGGAGGAGAAGGGCCACTTACAAAAGAAGACACAAAGGCAATAAGTGAATATATACGAAATTATAAGGTCAAGAACACACAAAATAGAAGTAAGCTAGTTCGCAAGCCATCAACTCGTAAAAAGAAACTTGCTATATAACTTATTTTCCGCGATAAAACCGGAACCTTGCACCCACTTGGTGCTAAAGGCTGGGATGCATTTGCGGGGGAGAAATAAATTAGATTTTTAAAATTACCTATCTTTGTGTATCTATCGCTTATATGACACTTACCGTAAAACTACTTCGCAAAACTAAACATCAGGAAGCCATGGCTCTATTGCCTATGAAACAATATCAGGCATTATTGGAGTATTTAGAAGACATGGAAGACCGCCTTGCCGTAAAGGAAAGAAAAGGGGATGAAATGATTCCTTGGGAAACGGTTAAAAAGGAAATAAAGAAAAAGACGAAGAAATAATAGGGAGCTATGTATTCCATTTTATTTTCATCACGAGCTAAAAAGGAACTCCTCTCATTACCTAATAAAATTATTCTTGCCATTGAGGCTAAAATTGACGGATTAACGAAAGAGCCACGCCCGTCAGGTTGCAAAAAACTACAAGGCAGCACCAATGAATATAGAATACGTATTGGAGATTACAGAGTAATTTATACTGTTGCAGATGTTGTAAAAATTGTCAGCATTATAAAAATTGCACATCGGAAAGATGTGTACAGATAAAACCGGAACCTTCCACCCATTGAGTGCTAAAGGCTGGGGTGTGTTTGCTGGGGAGAAATAAATTATTCTCCCAACGAAATTATTCTAATCTCAACGCGACGATTTTGTTCTTCCTCATTCCAATCCTTAGGATTAAAATAAATAGGATGTCTCCCTCCAAAACCCATTGTCTTTAATCTTTCCCTATTGATCCCTTTACTAATTAGATAATTATATACTGTCTTAGCTCTTTCTACTGACAAATTCCAAGCAACATTACTTGTAGAGTCTCCTGGTGAATTTACATGTCCTTCGATTATTATTGTCATATTTTTATGATTTGTTAAGATTGTGTACAAAACCCCCATAGTTACATACGATTCTTCCAATGGTACAGCTAATCCCGGTTCAAAAAGTATGTTTTTTAATTTATATTTTTTGCCAGCAATCAATTTCGGTAGGATAACCGGCTTATATCGAATAGTGTCTTTCTGTTTTAACCCTGTAAAAAAAGGATTTATATCAAAAAAACTGTTTTGAGTATTACAAATCAAATTGTATTGAGTTACCATTTGAAGAGGGACGGTTAGATTATATTCTCCTGTTGTTTTGTCGCTTTCAGTTTTGGCTAACACTGTTCCGTTCTTAGCTGTAATAGTAACATCGGCAGCAATAGGCATACTGTCATCATCTAATGTTTTTCCCGAAATATTGAATTCTTTCAGAATATGAAATAAGATAGTATGCCCCCTCCCACTGTCATTTACATTATCAAGAACCAACATATACTGCTCGTCTTTTTTTACGTGTATCGATTTGGAATACGAAAATCCTTTCCCTCTGGTTTCATATTCAACCTTAGCCTTAATAGACAGACCCGTCTTACCACTATCTTCATCGCTCACCCTTGAAATATTGGAGCGGACAGGAATTAATTTTCTTTCCAGAAAATTCCGGCAAAAACCCGAATCTCTATATTTGAACAGAAGAAAATCATAATCATTCTTTGGATCTACTGGAACAATATCAAATACCAATTCTCCATCCGCATTCATCTTTAAGAGATACCATGCGGAATTATGTTCTGCTTCAAAATAGTATTTGCTATGCTTGTCTTTTACGGGAATTTCCTCTATATCACCAAAGCCCTTTGTATCCATTGTCGGGCCATATTTGGAATTCCAGCCCACCGTAATTTTTACGGCTTTTTTACAATCACACCCAATAGGTTTTAACGGATGCGCACTATCATTTTTTGTATTCTGCGCAAACAAAACTGACACATATAAAATGAATAGAGCCGAAAAAAATGATTTTACCATTCAGGTAAAAATAAAGAAATATTTACCCGTTCAGTAAACTCTTATGTTCTTCAGCAAAAGTCTCTGAAAATTTCTGATGCATCTTAATTACTTTCCAATTCAGTAAATCTTTAAAATCTTCCATAGCTTTTTCCGATAAAACCTGGTGTTCAGAAATTAAGTTCCAATCCAATTTATCTTTAAATTGTTCCATAAAAGCTTCCGATAAATGTTTGTGTTTGGAAACTCTTTCCCAATTAATATCATCTTGTATAAATTTATCTACTGATGAGTTTAATTTTAATTCTGTAATCAGTTCGTGGATTTCTCTGGCTAATGATGGAGAGTATTGCATTTGTTTGGTTTCTTTAAGTGTTTAGTACTTATTTTTTACATTTACGAAGATACAAAAATTAGCTCTTTCAGAAATCTTAAAACATTCCTTCCCCTCACCCGTTCATCCTTTTAATTATCTTTGAACAATAACAATTAATACCTTTTTTATTTATGGCAATTAAAGATGGAATGATAATGGAATTCAAACATGAAATGGCTAATACCCGCAAAATGCTGGAGCGTGTGCCATTTGAACAGGCGAGTTACAAACCGCACGAAAAATCGCGGGCTATGGCGAATGAAGCCATGCACATTGCCAATGTGATTTCATGGATTCCCCGGATTATAAATTCCCCGGAATTTGATATGAGTAAACCCGGAGCCCTGCCTAAAGTAGAGCTTCCCAAGAACAATCAGGAATTGCTGGAAATGTTTGATAAAAATTGCGCTGAAACCTTGAAAGCCTTTGAAAGTGTATCAGACGAAGCGATGATGACACCCTGGACATTCCGCAACGGCGAACATGTAGTATTTACTTTGCCACGTGCTGCTGCCATTCGTAATATGGGTTTAAACCACCATTACCACCACCGGGGTCAGATGAGTGTTTATCTGCGTTTGGCCGGAGTACCTGTACCGGGTATGTATGGTCCAAGTGCAGACGAAAACTAATTGAACAGTTATAAGTTATGAGTTATAAGTTATGTCCGAATTACTCTTGGATAATAACTTATAACTCATAACTTATAACTGCTTTTATTTGCTGCTGAAGGTCCTTACGAAACCAACCACAGCTACTTCTTTATTGGTATTGGTGTTCACATAAATCTTTTCGGTAACCACGGCGGTCATTCCGTTTGTAACCTTAATAACTGAAGAAAGGTATCCTTTTGGCCCTATATTAGGTACATATAACAGGTATTCTCCTTTCGGAAGATTGGTAAATTCCATTACTTTCTCTTTTCCACTTACTGCATAAGCAACCACACTTGAATCTTTTGCATTCAGAAGTTCAACTATAACTTCTTTTTTAGGGTTGTTTAATTTATCTTCTACCTTTAAACTGATTTGAGAAGGTGAACCTGCAAATAAATTTGTGGTTAAACCTGCAAGTAAAATTCCGGATAATAAAATTGACTTTTTCATGGCGTTTGTTTGTTTTTTGATTATGATGTTTGAGAGTTCGATTTTGTTACAACTTGTTTTAACTAATTGGCGGTACAAAGATATGTTAATATTTTAATACCATGCAATACATAGTACTAAAATATTTTACATCACATTGATTTATAGGTTATAAATTTTTAGTCGGTAGATTTAAAAAAATAGTTTTGCCCATTTTAGCCTCAAAAAAGTTAGGCTATACCCACGATTTTAGAAAAATAGATGGAACAGGCTTGTTTGACCTAATGTAAAACAAAACTCTGGACAAGACCACTTATCTAATTGATTTTCTGATGTATTATCATACCATTTACATACTGTAAATACCAGAAAAAGTGTAAAAAAGTGTAAAACAAAAGTCCGGCATTGCCTTAAAACCCGCATTGGTAGGGGTCTCTATTCCCACTCCATTCCAGTTGATTGGTTAAAAGATGTGTAAAATAAAATCTTCTTAAGACTTTTCCGCATATTATAATGCTTACTTTTAGCTTCGAAAAAAACTTTGAGTATGAGTAAATCCAGGGTATCTTCTCTTATTGCGCTTATCAGTGTGTTCTTCTTTTGGGGCTTTGTGGCTGCATCAAATGATATCCTTACACCATTATTTAAAGAGGTCTTTCACCTTAGCCAATTCGGGGCACAGTTAGTACAGCACGCTTTTTTCCTTTCTTATTTTATTGGGTCGCTAGTTTACTTCCTCATTTCTTATTTTGTCGGCGACCCGCTTGCAAAAATCGGCTACAAAAAAGGACTAATAATAGGTTTAATACTTTCTGCAATTGGTGCCCTCGGTTTTGTTCCTGCAGCCAATTTAAGTTCATATCCGCTTTTTCTTACTTGCTTATTTACTGTCGGGCTCGGCTTTACGCTGCTTCAGATTGTTGCCAATCCTTACGTAATTGCCCTGGGAGATTCGTCAACAGGCTCACACAGGCTTAACCTTGCAGGAGGATTAAATTCCTTTGGTACCACTATCGGTCCGGTATTACTGAGCTTTGCCCTATTCGGACAAATGAACACAGGTACAATCCACATTGATCTAAGTATGGTGAAACTTCCCTACACAATTCTTTGCTGCATGTTGCTGCTTTGTGCCTTGGTAATAAGTGTTTCCAAATTACCTCCCATCACGACCCATGAGCACACTGAAAAAAGTTTGGGTGCTTTAAAATATCCCCAGCTAACACTGGGTATGCTTGCAATTTTCTTTTATGTAGGTGTGGAAGTCAGCATAGGAAGTAACTTAGCTCAACTATTAAAAATGCCGTCAATCAAAGGGATTGACACAGATAAAATTTCCCCATATGTTGCACTTTTCTGGGGAAGCCTGATGATTGGCAGATGGAGAGGGGCTATCACTATTTTCAATCTTTCAAAAATGTGGAAAAATGTAATGAATATAGTAGTTCCGTTCATAGCATTCGGGGTTATTTGCGGGGTAAATTATATGCGCCACAGTGATATTTCAGATTACATTTATTATATCCCCTTTATTGTTTTAGCCATAATTATTTTCTTTATCAGCCGAGATAAACCTGCCCTCACACTTATTTTATTCAGTTGTGTTGCTATCGTTTTGGTTGTGATAGGGCTCTGCACCACAGGCACTCTTGCCCTGTTTTCATTTATCAGTTGCGGGCTTTTTTGTTCTGTAATGTGGCCATGCATCTTTACGCTTGCAATTGCAGGCCTTGGCAAATTCACTACCCAAGGCTCCTCACTGCTTGTGATGATGATTTTAGGAGGTGCATTGATACCACCCCTTCAAGGTAAGATTGGGGATTATTTTAATGCCCATGTTGCTTATTGTATTCCACTCTTTTGCTACGCATATCTTGCTTTCTATGGCTGGAAAGTACGCTCTGTACTGCGTTCACAAGGTATTGATGCAGATGCCGTAGAAGCGTAATACTCCAAATTCAGAAATTTCTTAAATTTGAATACTTAAAAAAATTATGTTATGAAAAAAATATTACTCACTTTTCTCTTAGCTTTTAGTTCTTCACTCTTAGCTTCGTTAAGTGCCCAGATAATTACAACCATTGCCGGCAATGGCTTTGGTGCACCTACTACCGGAGGATACTCAGGCGATGGAGGCCAGGCAACTGATGCGGAACTTTATTATCCCAACGCTGTTGGCTTTGATGGCTTAGGCAACATGTACATAGCCGATGAAGGAAACGAAATGATTCGGATGGTTAATCCTTCCGGAATAATCTCAACCGTAGCTGGTAACAAAGTTGCAGGTTATAGCGGCGATGGCGGCCCTGCTACTGCCGCCGAAATGTTCGCACCGGAAGGTGTTTGGGGTGATGCGGTAGGCAATTTTTATATCGCAGATCTTGTCAATAGACGCATACGACTGGTGAATACATCTGGTATTATTTCAACATTCGCTGGCAACGGACAATTCGGTTACACAGGAGACGGCGGACCTGCTACTGCTGCTGAAATTGGCAGCGGATATCGTGTAGCTCTCGATAATGCCAATAATGTTTACATCTGCGACCAGGCTGATAATTGTGTTAGAAAGGTAAACACTTCAGGAATCATTTCAACCGTTGCAGGCAACGGAACAGCAGGCTATTCAGGCGACGGAGGCCAGGCTACTGCCGCCGAATTAATGAACCCTTATGGAATGACGGTGGACGGTGTAGGTAATATCTACATAGCTGATGGAGCTAACTACAGAGTGCGTATGGTGAACACATCCGGCATAATTACAACCATAGCGGGAAATGGAGTTGTAGGTTTTTATGGTGACGGGGGTCCCGCTACTGCTGCGGAATTGTCAGGTCCTTTTGGAGTTGCTGTTGATCCTGCCGGAAATGTATTTATTGATGACCAAGGCAACGACAGAATCAGGCTTGTTACTCCACTTGGAGTTATTTCCACTTTTGCGGGTAATGGTGTTAACGCATATAGTGGGGACGGAGGACCCGCTACTGCCGCGGAATTATACGGCCCATGGGATGTAAGCACGGATGCTGTTGGTAATGTTTATATTTCCGATGAAGAGAATATGAGAGTGCGCTTTATTCCGGCTATTCCTACAAATGTACCACAATTAAATTCGCAATCTTCAGTACTAATTTATCCAAATCCGAATAAGGGAATCTTTACAATTCAGCCGTCAGTGGCCAATAATCAGTGGTCAGTTGAGATATATAATCTACTTGGAGAAAAGATATATACCAAATTTTCGACTTTTAATTCTCAACTTTCAATTGATATTTCAGGTCATCCCAAAGGCGTTTACCTCTACCGGGTAACCTCTGAAAATGGCTCCCTTATTGGCTCCGGAAGGTTTGTAATAGAGTAATTACGCCTCTACCAATTCGTCTAAATACGAAACATTCTTTATGCTTTGCGGGTTCTGAATGTATTCTTCAAACTCTTTACGGAAGTGGCGAATTGCAGCAGCTACAGGCCATGCAGCAGCATCACCCAGCGGACAAATGGTACGTCCTTCTATTTTGCTTTGTACATCCCAAAGTAAATCTATGTCGCTCATTTTGCCATGACCATCCAGAATTTTGTGAAGCACTTTTTCCATCCATCCGGTGCCTTCCCTGCAAGGGCTGCACTGTCCGCATGATTCATGATGATAGAAGCGGGTGAAGTTATACAGGTTTTTCACGATGCTGGTAGTCTCATCCATGGCAATAAAGCCACCGGAGCCCAACATAGTACCAGTCGCAAAGCCGCCATCAGCAAGTGATTCGTAGCTCATCAAACGCTTTTCGCCTTTGGCAGTTGTTATAATTAAATCGGCCGGAAGTATTGGAACCGAAGAGCCTCCTGCCACCACGGCTTTCAGCTTCTTTCCGTTTTTAATACCACCGCAATATTCTTCTGAATAAATAAATTCTTCAACAGGCAGACCCAGCTCAATCTCATACACACCGGGCTTGTTCAGGTGTCCGCAGGCGGAGATAAGCTTGGTACCGGTGCTTTTCCCGATTCCGATTTTTGCATATTCTTCCCCACCCATATTCATGATAGGAACCACTGCTGCCAGGGTTTCCACGTTGTTCACCACAGTAGGACACATCCACAAGCCTTGTATAGCAGGGAATGGCGGCTTCATGCGCGGGTTTCCGCGTTTGCCTTCCAGCGATTCAATCAGTCCCGTTTCTTCGCCACAGATATACGCACCACCGCCCGGTTGCATATACAGGTCGAGGTCGTAGCCGGTACCCATAATATTTTTGCCAAGCCAGCCAGCCTTGTAAGCCTCTGCTATAGCCTTTTCCAGGATATGATACACATACAACAACTCGCCACGGATATAAATATAGGACACATGCGCATCCAGCGCAAAGCTCGATACAATCATCCCTTCAATCAACAGATGCGGGAGTTTCTGCATCAGGTAACGATCTTTGAAAGTACCCGGCTCGCTCTCATCTGCATTGCAGACAAGGTAATGCGGGTTAGTGGTTTTCTTATCAATAAAGCTCCATTTCATTCCCGTCGGGAAACCAGCTCCACCACGGCCTCTCAGCCCCGACTTCTTAACTTCTTCCACAATATCGTCGGGTTTCATTTTGAGTGCTTTCTCAACGCTTGCATATCCGCCATTGGCGCGATACACATCGTAGGTCTCAATTCCCGGTACGTTTATATTATTTAGTAGCAATTTCATAATTAGGAATTAAAAATTAGGAATTAGGAATTGAATTTCATTTTCATTGTTTTAATAATAGAACCTATTATTTTCATTATTTCGTTACAATCATCAATAATATCTTTCGATTCTTTGGAAGAAAGGTAACTGGTATCACGAAGTATCCGTAACCAATAATGTGTCTCACGAGCCTCTTTATATGCAATATTTAACTTAGTAAAAAAATCCTTTTCAGATTGTCCTCCAATCCCTTCTTCTACATTTGCTCCAATTGATGTTCCGCTTCTTAGAATTTGTTTTGATAAGACGTATTCATTCTTTTCTCCGGTAAGATAACGGTATAATTTCACAATACGGATTGCAAAAGCATAACTCTTTTCCTGTATCACATTCTCGGTCTTCATTCCTAATTCCTAATTTTTAATTCCTAATTTGACTTTGTAATATGTTTCTTGCTCCAGTGCGATATAGGTTCTTTCACGGTTTTGCGGTAGTTATCCAGCATGGCATCCACCTTTTCAATGTTCAGATTTTCGTGGTAGGTTTCACCAACTTGTATGATGGGTGCTGTGCCGCATGCCGCAAGGCATTCAACGGTCTTAAGCGTGAACATGCCGTCAGCCGTGGTTTCCCCGACTTTTATATTCAGTTTCTTTTCTAAGTGGTTAACAAGGTCCTCTGCGCCGAGCAGCCAGCATGGCCCGGTACGGCATACCTCTATCACGCACTTACCTACTGGCGACAGGTTGAACATGCTGTAAAACGAGGCTACTTCATACACCTCTACCGGTAAAATATTTAATACCGATGCCACATAATCCATGGTTTCGGAGCTTAGCCAGCCGCCAAACTCAGCCTGGGCAAGGTGCAGCACGGGCAGCAATGCCGACTTCTGCTTGCCTTCGGGATACCGCTTCTTTATCCGGCTTATCAGTTCTAACGCATCATCAGAGAATTTCATAATCAGTGGTCAGTTTTCAGTTATCAGTTGCCGGGGTAAATCCCCGACCTTTTAATTAGGGGACAAATATAGGCTCTTTGGGATAATGTAAACATGACATTTTTTGGGGCAATTTTTTTGAGGACCGAAAACCCGAATATGTCAGTAAAATCAAAATTTACAGTTTGTGACATATCGCCATAAACAATTGAATATCTATACTTTAAGTGCCCTATTTTTATGTCAGTGCCCGAGGGGTACTGACACATTTTTTTTGCCTTATAAATGTGAGGCAAGTGTGCGGCAAATAATTTAGAAGGTTTAACCACTGAGAAAAGACATGCCACACCTGCCCGTATGCCCGCCCGGCTATGCCATTCGGACGGGAATCTTTCAGGTGAGGATTCCCAGATTGAGAAGAAGCTGAAATAAAACTGCCACAGATTTTGCCAATAAAGAGCAATGGTTTTAGCAATAGAAAAGCAATGGAAAAGCAATGAATTTGCAATGGATAGCAATAAAACTCAATTTTACAACATATTGATTTAAAGCATTTTGAAAAATATTCTATTGCTTTTTGCAATGCTAAGCAATAAAACAATAAAAATAATACACCCAAAAGCACCTGATTTATTCTCATAATTTGTTTCATGCTGTAAAGTTACAACATCAAAATGCAGTTTCTCAACAAGTCATTGACCAAGGATTTAGTTAGTCATTAAAACCATGCCACAGATTTCACAGATTAAAATTCAATATTTGAAATTCCATTGCTAGCAATGGAGAAAAGACACTACTTAGTGGGACCGAATTAGTGTCGGAGCCCTGACGATAAATGTCAGGACAAGCCAGACCCTCCTTCACTACTTGCATTCGCTAAAGCTACGGCGGACAAGGCTGGCGATTGATTTATTATAGAATTCCCCTCTGTATATTTTGTTTTGTTTATTTTTACCCTGAACAATTGAATACATACTTGAAAATATAGGTTACATGCCAAACATGCAATTTGAAATACTTCCCGGAAATATAAACCTGTTCAGCAGCTATGAGCAAGCTATAGCGGTGGATGTGGAAGCGGCATTTCAACAATTGCAGTTGAAAAATTTTACGGCTGAGAATTTTAAGTTTTACACTTCTGTATCTGTTATATCTTCTTCAAAAATTGAAGGCGAAACAATGGAAATAGACAGTTATGTGCAGCATAAAATGCAGCATGTGGAATACCTGCCCAACCTAACCGAAAAGCCTAATGATTTGTTTGAAGCCTACCTGTTTGCACAAAAGGAAAAGCTTACAAAAGATAACTTTTATAAGGCGCATATACTTTTAACCACCCATTTACTACCTGAAAAAGACAGAGGGGCATGCCGGAAAAATGCCATGCTGGTAATGGAACACAAAACAGGGAGAATACAATATGAGGCCGCACCTGCGAGCAAGGTAACTGCTGATTTTGATAAACTGTGGAATGATATTACCGAACTGATACATGCCAGCCTGAATAGAAAGGAAGTGTTTTATTATGCCTCGCTTATCCATTTGGTATTTGTAAATATTCATCCCTTTAACGATGGCAACGGCAGGGCCGCCCGCTTACTGGAAAAATGGTTTATTGTTGAAAAATTGGGCGAAAAAGCCTGGTACATTGCTTCGGAAAAATACTATTATAAAAATATAGATGCTTATTATGGAAACCTGGCGGCATTGGGAATGTTTTATGAGCAATTGGATTATCAAAAATCAATTCCCTTTTTAATTATGCTACCTCAAGCATTGACCTTTTAGTTCGAGCCCTGACGATAAATGGTAGGACAGGTCCGACTGGCAAATATTAAAGCTACAACATACCCGTTAAGTTGAACTTAGTAGGTAATTTTATTATTGATTAATAATGCCTTTTATATATGAAGAATTTAACCAGTAGCACATTTTCTTTTCCATAGTACCAGCAGGCGTTTCCATTAGATCCCTGCTATTAACTCCCTTAGGGCGTATATGACAGATCCTATTATCCGATATTCTTATAAAATGGCTGAAATCATTCTCGGCTATTTTCTTTTTAGTATCAAGCCAAAATTGGTTTGCTACATCCAAGTCCTTTACTGGCATGGTCCAGAAGATTACTTTTTTCAATCTTGCCTGACCTTTATCATCCCTCTGAAATATTACAAACAAGAACCGTTTTGTCAAAGTATTGAACCAGTAGGACTCTTCCCAACTCTCATTAACAATTTGTTTGTATTGAATTTGTTTGAAAGACATACTTTCTTTCAATGAACCTGAATGTTCCAGAGTAATCGTTTTCATTTCTATATCAGCTTTTTCAAACTCTTCAATTTTATCTTTTTTTATTCCGAAGATCGCTTTAGCTAATATGTATATTTTGCTTTTAGAAACAGAATCCGGCAATTTTAACTTTTTAAGGATCTCCTTTTCAGATAAACCGTAATAAGATGCAAACTTTTTTAGAACAAGGTCTTCAAAAGATTCTCCCTTTTTATATTCATTAGTATTCTTTACAATTCGTTCAGCCGGGAGACTTTTCTGGATAATGAAGTTCAGATATTTTGACTTAAGAGAGAATGCCCTTTGCATTGCCAATTCAGCAGAGAATGGCTGCTTTCTTAAAGAAGACTTATTTGCGCCTTTAGTACACGCTCCTAAATACAAAGTATCACCTTCCGATATTTCATGTGCTTTGCCGGCTTTTATTTTTGTAATTATCTTATGCCAGTCATCTTCAATAATTTTTAAGTCTGTTGGTGGAAATTTCCAAAGTTTGATGATCTTAAAAATATAGTCAAGGTCCGCAACTAGATAGTTCACAGTAAGGACATCTATGCCAAAAGCATCCGTTGATAAATATAGCAATCCTCTTTTTAGGAAAGGCAACATCAGGCCGACCTGGTACTTTCTTGTAATTACAACGATATCCCCTTAGCCCTATAGCCCATAATGCTTTTCTAAACAAAAGTTCAGGTTTTGTTCCCTTACTTTTATTAGCACTCATAACCTTAGAAACTAGTTCATTCTTAGGCTTGGGCGATCTTTTGTCTCTAATATAGTTAGGCATCACGATTTGTATATTCTAAATAGGTGCGAATTTAATTTAAAATAACAAAGTCTTTCCGCGTGAGGGATAGCAGCGGAAAGCCTGACCCCTTGCGATAGCTTGGGGATGTGCCCAAATGAGTAAAATGGGAAAAAGTTATTTTAGCTTCTTGAGGATTTTATAGGCACTTTTCACGGGTAACGGCCTCTCCTTCTTTCGCTCTTTCATTAATTTGAGCAAAGCCTTATCTATATTATTTATTACAAGTGTTTTCATAAGTACAAAGGTACGAAAAAAAATAGTTTTAGGGGAGGGTTATTTCGTTTCATTCAGGATGACAAAGGCAGGCATTAGGAATAGAGATTGCTTCGTTCCTCGCAATGACGAACAAAAGCCGCAATGACGTAGAATTTCCCTTTTTCAATACATTTGCGCTACGTATGGCATCGGACCGGAATAAAAATAGTGCTGTTAGAGCAGGAGAGAAAAGCTACCCCTGGATGAAGTGGGCCATTATGGCGGGTATCTGTATACTAACGTTTGTGAGTTTCCGGTACACGCTCAATAACCAGATTACCAATTGGGACGACGATGTGTATGTTACCAACGACAAATACATAAAAAGTTTTTCGGCGGAAAACCTGAAAGCGGTGCTTACGGAGGACATTACGAAGAACAACTATCACCCGCTAACAATGCTGAGCCTGGCGGTGAACTATCACTTTGCCAAACTGCAGCCGCGCACCTATTACCTTACCAACATACTGATACATATTGCTAACTCGCTTCTGGTTTTTCTACTGGCGTTGGGGCTTTGCAAGCGGCTAAAGTTTAAAGAGGACCGATCGTTATTTATTGCGGCGTTTTGCGGGGTGTGGTTTGGGGTGCATCCTATGCATGTGGAATCGGTGAGTTGGCTGGCAGAGCGCAAAGATGTGCTGTATGCGTTTTTCTACTTCCTCGGGCTGCTTACCTATCTTCGGTATCTGGACGGAAGCAAGGCTAAATGGTATGTGCTTACCATTGTTTGTTTTATTTTATCGTGCCTCTCAAAGCCAATGGCGGTAGTGTTTCCGGGGTCATTGCTGGCTATCGACCTATTAGCGAATCGTAAATGGCAATGGAAGGTAATTACCGATAAAATTCCGTTTGTAATTGTTGCGCTTATCTGCGGGGGATATGCTGTTTACCGGCAAAATGCAACGGGTGCTATTGCCTCGTTCAATGTGCTGAGTCTGGGTGAGCGGATAATGTTTGCATCGTATGGATTTGTAATGTACATAACCAAACTTTTCAACCCTACGCATCTTTCTACCTTCTACCCCTACCCTGCCCATTTCCTCGATGGTTCGTACCAATGGATATTTTACTGGGCTCCGGTGCTTTCTATTGCTATTGTTGGTATTCCGCTGTTCGTCACATGGAAATTTAAGCGGGAATATTTCCGGTATGTTGCTTTCGGGTACATGTACTTTATAGCGAATGTGATTTTTATTTTACAATTTATTTCCTGCGGTACGGCCATTATGGCAGACCGATATTGTTATGTTGCCTACTTCGGATTGTTCTTTATGATTCTATACTTTATCAGCGAAATAATGGACAAAGTTCCGGCGAGTAAAATAACCGTCATTGGGCTGCTGACATTGGTTTCCGTGGAGCTGTCGTACCTCTGTTATCAGCGTACCAAAGTGTGGCACAATGCGGCAACACTCTATACAGATGCTATAAAGAAATATCCTTACATGGCCTGGCTGTCGTACAAATGGCTGGGGAATTATTATATGGATTCGGCCCGTTATGATGAAGCTGAAAAATGTTACCGCATACTCACACTCACCCGCGCCGCCGATCCAAGAGATTACGATCACCTTGGCACCATCCTGAAATATAAAAACAAATATGTGGAGGCCTTGGGTGCTTATGATACTTCGTTGCATAAAGGTGGAAATATTTACCGCACTTTGCTGGACCGATCTACCTGTCTATATAATCTGGGGGATTCGGCAAACGCCATACGAGATTATGTGGCGGCCCTGCAACTAAACCCCGATGCCGAAAAAGATTATGATGGCGAAGGGGAGCGGGAGATTCAGCAGGGACATTTTAAAGATGCGCAGGCGCGATTTGCAATTCTGCTTAAGTTTCAGCCTGGGAATCCGTTTTACTATTTTTATAGGGGTGTGGCAAAATTCAGCCTTGATAATATGAAAGACGCTGAAAAAGATTTTAAAATGGTGCTGACATTCAATAATAAAACGGTGTCGGAACCGGCAGCCTATAATCTTAGTGTGGTGTGTGATTCGCTTAATAATGATTCGGCCGCAATTCGTTATGCACTTATATCTCAACAACTTGGACATGTGCTTAGTCCTGATTATCTGGATAAACTAAAGAAGAAAGCTATGGTAAGCCGAAGTAAATTGTATGATTTTTAAGATTCTTATAGCTGTGTAAGGCTAAATAGTTAAATTTGCGCCCCTTTTGAAAGTAAACATACTGTAAAAAGGAAAGTTCGGGGCGTAGCGTAGCCTGGTATCGCGCCTGCTTTGGGAGCAGGAGGCCGTCGGTTCAAATCCGGCCGCCCCGACAAGATAAGAGAGTGAAGAGTTTAAAACCTTTTCACTCTTTTTTGTTTTAGTCTGGTATCACATCCCGCAATGACTGCGGGAAGACCAAGGTTCAAATCCGGCCGCCCCCACCAAATTTGAGTAAGTCAAATTCAGTTCAGGTATTCCAACCTTTTTACCAGTTATAGCCTGTGACTGTTGCGCAATCCACAAAAAGGAACTTTTAATCTCCGGGGTTCGACAGGTGTTCATTTTCTTGTTATAGTACAAACCCTGCGGAAATATCATATATTGCAGTTCCTGCATTTGCTTATACCCCGCAGAACCCCACATTTCACGCAAGTTTACGGAGTAATCTAAAACTTTTTCCACACAATGTTCAAGGTTCGACACCTGAACGGATGATTTCTCCAGTTTTTGCCTGATTTCAATGACCTCTGCTTTAAACTTGCTTTGGTATTTCAAAAACATATCCTGTGTGATTTCTTCCAATACATATCTTTCTTCCAGCCGTTCCAATTTTGCATTGGCTTCATTTAGTTGCCGGATAATTTGCTGCATATTTTCTTCATTCTCCTTATTCAGTTTCTTATAGGTCTTTATCATCTGTGCTTTTATCAGTTCCTTGTATTTATCGTTCATACTCATCCTGTCCAATAAGCCTTTGAAAAGTTCATGCAGTTCTCTGGCACTTTTATTATTGCTACATCCTTTTGTTCTGCATTTATAATACCATAGTTTTTTCTTTTTCACAATATAACCCGGTACGTTGGTATGACAGTGGTCGCATTTTAAAAAGCCTTTCAAGGGGATGGCATCGTTTTCATGCTTAACAGTATATCCATGTGTACGCTCATTGATTATTTCATTTACTTTTAAGAATATCTCCTTTGAGATTAGCTTTTCATGTTTGCCTTCCACTAATTTGCCCTCTAAGGAATCGTGAGCCATTAAACCACAATAAAACGGATTACGAAATATATAGGCTATTTTTTGCGGATATAATTTTAAGCCCATTGCAGATAACTTCCTTCTTATCTCCTCTGTTCCCATTCCTTCATTGGCTTTCCATAAAAAGGCTTTTTTGAGAAGTTTACCTTTTTCATTCACAACTAATTTTTTCTCCCCGTTAATCTCAATCTTATCATACCCTATCGGACTAGTGTGACACCATTCACCCCGCAATAGGGCTTCTTTCACCCCAGCCATACATTTTTCTTTCCGCAGTTGGTTATCATATTCCGAAAAAATGAATTGAATATTCTGCTGTAAACTCCCGCTTGGAGTGGTGGTATCGGTTGGTTGGGTTACAGCAAGAACCATGACACCCTGCTTTTTCAATTGCTCCGTGATATATATGGCATTGCCTCCTGAACGTGAAAATCGGTCAACACTATATACAATGATAAAAGAAATTTTCTCCTTACTTTTTTTAACAAAGTGGAGCATACGGTTGAACTCCTTCCGCTCATCGGTCTTGGCACTTTCATACGTTCCTCCAAAGCAACCGAGAACGGTATAGTTATTCTTAACTGCAAATTGTTCACAGGTTTTCTTTTGGGTGTCAAGGCTCATATTATTATCCGCTTGCTCTTTGGTAGATACCCTTGTATAGATAACACAGTTGCCTGTTTTTACAAGCGTTTGTTTTTTGCCTTTGGCAAATTGTTCAAATAAGAGTTCGTCTGTCATAGGTTAAAAGTATAAGAATTAATAATTGAGTTAATAGAGATTTCTGTATTAGCTTGCCAGTTTATAAACATTGGTTTCTTGGGACTGTTTAACTGTGTTTCTGCCATCGGGATAATTTTTGGCATACACATAATAGGCAGTCTTGGTAAATTTTCTGATGGTTTCAAGCAGTTCTGAAATTTGTTCATCGGTTAAATCTTTGCAGCATTCATATTGTTTGGCTTCTTCTAAGGTTATATCTTCTGTTTCTTCTTGTTTGTCTTTTCTATATATTACTTTCATTCTAAAGTATTAGGATTATTTCATTTCTCATGGTCGTATTTATTATTTCCGCAGTCATACTATACACATTGAAAATCAATGTACTGCAAAAATAAATATTTCTTTTGACATATCCAATAGTTATGGAATATCATGGAGGTTTGTTGGTTTTCTTTTTCTTCATCGTGTTTGTTTTCCGTTAGTTTCCGTTGGATTTGCGTTGGTCTTCGTTAGTTTTCCGTTGGTATCTGTTGGATTAGTATTGCCCGTGTTCAGGTTGAAACAATTCGGAGAATCTGCGCAGAGGAACGGAGTTCCCAATCTCATGAAGCATTGCAATTATTTGAATTTTATCTTCCCTTCTTATCACCAGCCTTAGTTTGGGATTGCTTCTGAACTGCTTATAGTAATTGGATAATTTCCTGTGCAGTTCGTAGATAATTTCGCTGTATGGATGCCCGCTCCGCTCAAAAGCCTTGCTTTGCAAAACATAGAGATAAGCATTGGCAATGTCCCGCAAATCAAAGGCAGGTATCTTTCTCTGACGGGAAAGTTTCAAAGTGCTTTCCAAAAGGCAGCGCAGACATGTATTTATTTTTGTTATTGCTTCTGCCTGCTGGGGCGACCAGTTTTGCAAAGGATTACAAAACTTTTCATCATAACCTCTTTCATTCACTATATCAGCTATGGCGTCGGTAAAACCACTTCCCTTCTCATCCGTAAACCTTACCGGGAAATTTTCCGTTGGTTTGAGTTGGATTACGTTGGTTTCCGTTGCAACCTCCGTTAACCTGCGTTGGTTTGCGTTAGGCTCCATTGCATCTTCCGTTAGTTTCCGTTGGTTTGCGTTGGTTACCGCTGCATCTTCCGTTAGGTTGGGTTGGATTGCGTTAGTTTCCGTTAGCTCACTGTTAGTATGCGTTGGATTTGCGTTGGTTTCCGTTGCATTTTCCGTTAGCTTGCGTTGGATTGCGTTAGTTTCTTCGGAAGGGCTGGATTCAGGCTTTTGCCAAAACGCCTCATCAATGGGGATTCCCATGAGTTCCCCCGCTTTCTTAATGGAATATGCCCTCCATCGGCACAAGCTCCCGCAATAAATGCCTCGTATATTTTTAGGCTCAAACTCTTTTCCACATACAATACATGTTTTCATATTGCGGTAATTCATGTAAGGGTTTATTAGTTCCTGCTTATTCAGTGTCTCCATAGCGGTAGAAATTATAGTCGTTAATCAATTCCTCTATATTCTGTTTTGCCCCTGAACTATTTTCAGGAATGAGGAGTTCCATTTTTATACTTTCCCTGCCTGCATCTGTTAATCGGTGTTCTATTCCCGATTGCAGGATAACTCTGGCTACCTCCGCCATTATATCGGTTGGTATTTCAACAATCTGTTTTATCATTTTTTGTTTTTTATTTTGTATGTCAGTCTGTGCTGCATGGATTAGTTTAGAAAACTTCCCGTTCTTTTTGCCGGCGCATAGGCAGTAAGTTCCCTGCCATATTCGCCTCTTTCCTTTATTACCTTCAATTCAGCTTCAAAGCGCAGAGCTTTTTCTTTGCTTTCTTCCATCTGGCTTTTGGCTGCCTTCAGTTCTTGCTCCTGTTCCTTCTTTTTCTCTCTTAGCTCGCTTACCTCGTTTGCCAGCCATTCTATTCTCCTGTCCTTTTCTTTTCCCAAGAGCCAGTTACCGACTAATACACCTGCGGCAAATCCGGCAATGGAAAATAAAGCCCGGATTATGGGCTGCATATTTTCCTGTTTGCCGATGAGTTTTTCCAACTGTTTTTCCAGCCAGGGTTTTTCATTTTTACTTTCGGTTCCTGTATCTTCTTCTTTATTTTCTTCCATTTATTTATTGTGGGTTTCGTTAAAGGAAGCAAGCCCAGCCCCGCAGGTTGTTTAACCTACCACCCCTGCACGGGGCTGGCATACTCCTTTAAATGGTTGTTACATTTATTTACAGTTCACAAGCATCAGGCTGCATCACGGATTTCGGGAACATTATCCAAGTCTTCCATGTTGAAGAGATTCTTCTCCTCTGCTTTGGCTTCCTCCGCTTTTTTCCCGCTTGGCTTATCCTTGTTTGTGGAGTGTTCATTTTTCACTTCCCCGTTTTCCACTGCTCCTTCTTTTGTTGATTTGCTTTGAAGCTCACTCCCGTTCAGCTTCATTGCAAATTGGAACGGATAAGGAGAAAGACAAGGACAAGGATAAGGATAAGAAAAAGGATAAGGATAAGAAGAAGGACAAGTAATAAACCCTGGAATAACTACCCCTACCTTACTACTCTCATGATGTCAACCTTAATATGGCAACTTATGATAGGCTTCTATTCATCCGACCCGGCAGAATAAGTGAATAATGTTATTACTTTTCGTTTTTTTACAAACGTGAAATGTATAAGATTGCTCCTTTACAATGTAAGGGTTAAAAGAAGTAAGAGTCTCATCTTTGTTATGAAATTATTTAATAACGCCGGACAACACAAGAAACCTACTATGTTACCTAACGAAGAAAAGAAGATGAATACAGCTTCCTCCAAAGATCTAAAAGTCACAAAAAAACACAAAGTCAATAGCACTTATCTGTTGGTTGCAGCAAAGCATTATATAAATGCCGCCAAAGACTATTTAGAAAAAACGAAAAATTATGTGGTCAGGGATCATGAAAAGGTTGACAAGAATATTAGCTTGATCCAAAAAATAAGTAGTGCATTTAAAACACCAAAAAAGGATATAACACATCCATCGGAATACGAATAGTCAAAAGGGAATATTCTTATCAATTAGCAGGCTGAGGTGTTCGAACAAAGGAATACGCCCATGCAATCAAAATAAACTGGAGTGGCATCCTTAAAATAGCAATCCATAAATGCTTGTCATGGTTTTTCGAGAAGTCAATCAGCATTTGAATATGCAGCCAAAGGAAAAGTGTAAGCATCATAGTAATAAGTGTAGCCGCTATTTTTCTGGTAGAAGTTGGAATCATCATCAAACCAAGTACTATTTCGCAAACGCCACTTATACTTATTAGTAGCTTATGAAAACCAATATAGGCAGGCATAATAGCTTCATAGAAGTCAGGATTGCAGAAATGATTTATCCCTGCCAATACATATAATAAGACTATCAGATAAAGAGAAATTTTTTTCATACGGTGAGCGGAAAACGGGGCTCGAACCCGCGACCCTCAGCTTGGGAAGCTGATGCTCTACCAACTGAGCTACTTCCGCTTTTGGTAATACAAAAATAGCAGAAAACCTTCATGCAATCTATTTTGTACATTTGAAAAATCAGAAACACCCACCATGAAACAAAAACTATCAAAAGTATTGCTGCTTTTTCTTGTTGTTACTATACTTAGTTTTTCAACTGAAAACCCGAAGAAAGATTATACCGGATTTACGGATGCGAATGCAAAAATTCAGGCAAACTGGGAGTTGCGTTACGACAGTTTGTTGAAGGCATCCGATATTGATTACTTTGTTAAAACATTATCTGCACACCCGCATCATTTGGGCTCTGCAGGCGATAGGGCCAATGTCCAGTTCATCCTTCAGAAATACAAAGAATGGGGATTTGATGCCCGAATTGATACTTTTTATGCACTCTTCCCAACTCCTAAGACCCGGGTACTTGAGGCTGTTTCTCCAATTACTTATAAAGCCGTTTTAAAAGAACCTGCCCTCAATGAAGATAAGACATCTTCACAAACAAGCGAACAACTTCCAACTTACAATTGCTATTCTGCTGATGGGGATGTAACAGCAGAACTTGTTTATGTTAATCAGGGTGTGCCGGATGATTATAAAGAGCTTGATAAAATGGGCATCAGTGTAAAAGGAAAGATTGTGATTGTGCGTTACGGCGGTTCCTGGCGGGGAATAAAGCCACGTCTTGCGCAGGAGCATGGTGCGGTAGGTTGCATCATTTATTCTGACCCCAAGGATGATGGATATTATGAAGGAGACGCTTATCCTAAAGGGCCTTTCAGGAATGAATATGGCGTGCAACGTGGATCCATTGCAGATATACCACTTTATCCGGGCGATCCTTTGACACCAGGATACGGAGATACAAAAAATGCCAAACGTCTCGAAAGAAAAGATGCTAAGGATTTACCGAAAATACCAGTACTTCCCATTTCATGGCACGATGCAAAACCTTTACTGGAAGCCATTATCGGACGTGTGGTTCCGGATAAATGGAAAGGTGCTTTGCCATTTACTTATCACGTAGGACCGGGTGCTGTAAAGGTGCATTTGAAACTTGAATTCAATTGGAATATCGTTCCTGTTTATGATGTTATTGCTGTTATGAAAGGAAGCGAAGCCCCTGATCAATGGGTGATACGCGGCAACCACCAGGATGCATGGGTTAATGGAGCCAACGACCCCATAAGTGGACAAGCAGCTATGCTGGCTGAAGCAAAGGCAATGGGCACCTTATTTAAAGAAGGAATGCGTCCTAAGCGTACCATTATTTTCTGCTCGTGGGATGGGGAAGAAGAAGGGCTGTTAGGTTCCACAGAATGGGCAGAAACCAATGAAAGGGAATTAACTGAAAAAGCAGTCGCGTATATTAATTCGGATAGTTACGGGCGCGGTTTGCTTTTTACAGGCAGCTCACACACTTTGCAAAATATGATCAATGAAGTGGCAGGAGATGTTACCGACCCTGAAACGAACATTAGTCTGAAAGAAAGAAGAAAAGCGTTTGATATTGTAAACGCCGCAACAGTGAAGGAACAAAGCGATATTCTTTCTAGTGATATTTTAAAATCCGATCCCTTGGGTTCCGGGTCCGATTTTTCTAGTTTTCTTCAGCACCTTGGTATTGCCTCCATTGATGTGGCCTTTGGTGGTGAGGACCCTGGAGGGGAATATCATTCCATTTATGATTCGTATGATATGTACTCGAAATTCAAGGACCCAAACTTTACGTATGGTGTGGTAATGGCAAAGACAGCGGGCCGCATGACCCTGCGGCTTGCCAATGCGGATATTCTGCCGTTTAATTTTAATGATATGTATAAAACGGTGAATGATTATACCAATGACCTTGTAAAAAAAATGGATGAAATGCGGGCATCCACCGATATGACCAATCAGCTTTTAGCCAATAAGTATTTTATCTATGCAAACGATCCTACAAAAACTTTTATTCCTCCTCCTCAAAAAGATAAGATACCTTTCCTTGATTTTTCAAGTTTACAAAATGCACTGATTAAATTTAGAACATCTGCTGATGTTTATCATCGAATGTTACTATCAAATCAGGGCTTATCAGCCTCTGTCGAGGAGCATTTGAATATGCTGATATACCAGAGCGAACGCAAGCTATTACTTTCGGATGGCTTGCCTGCAAGGAATTGGTACAAGCACGCTATTTACGCTCCCGGTTATTATACTGGATATGGAGTTAAAACACTTCCCGGTATCCGCGAAGCGATTGAAGGATGCAGATGGGCTGAAGCACAGCAACAAATTACTGAAACTGCAAAAGTGTTGGATGCCTATACCGCCCAGTTAGAATCGGCAATGGAGTTATTGACACCGCATCATTAAGTTTAGAAAACTATACCGGTAGAGAATTTTTTATTAACGTAAGTTTCTCTTCCCGGGTTAATTTTTTCAACCTGTATTCCTTCTTGCAAGCATCCGATTTAGATACAAAAGCGAGTGAATAAAGCATCTTGACAGGCCCTCGACCGCGCGTATATTTTGCGCCTTTTCTTGTGTTATGCTTTTCGAGCCTTTTATCCAAATCATTTGTAACGCCTGTGTAAAGCGTTTTATCAGAACACTCAAGAATATAGATGAACCAGGGTTCCATGTGAATAGTTTAAAAACATTACATATTTCGTGCGTTATTCTTTCAAAACTACAAAATTCCGTATTCATTATCATTTCGCTACCTTTGCATCCTTAAAAAATAATTAGTGTGGATTCAGAGTTAGACGTGATGTACAAGCCGAAGAAAAAAAAGTCAGCAGCTTTACTGACTTTCTATGTATTGGTTATTTATGTAGCAATTCAATTTTTTTGGTGGTCCTATTTGATGGTGGACCAAAGCCATGAAATATATACCCGTAAAATGGAGTTGATATCGGCATACTCGGAGCCTGCTCAAAGCAAAGCAAGGCAGGAAATTTTAAGAAAGGAAATGGTGAGTAAATGGTACATGATTGCCGGGGAAGGAAGCGTTTTTTTAGGCATTCTTTCACTTGGTGTTTTAATGGTTCGCCGCTCATTCCGCAAGGAATCAGAACTGGTTGCCAAACAAAGCACATTTCTCCATTCCATTACGCATGAGTTTAAATCACCGGTCGCCTCTTTACGCTTACAATTGGAAACCCTGCAAAAACGTGCTCTTACATCGGAACAACAGGAAAAAGCCCTTGCCAATGCTATTGATGATACGGAACGATTGGACATTCTGATAGAAAAAACTTTAATGGCAGCCCGAATTGATAACGGTGAGTTACCAATGCATGTTGAGTTTATGAATCTCTCTGAAAAACTGAAAGAACTTATTCCGCAAATATGCCGATCCTACCCTAGGAGAAATGTAGTTACAAATATTCAGAATGATGTATTTTTACATATAGATCCATGGGCACTTAATTCCATACTTTCCAATCTGCTTGAAAATGCATTTCTATACTCTTCGGCTGACAAAACTGTAGTTGTAGGACTAAAATGGGAAGGAAATATGATTCAACTTTCCGTGAGAGACCAGGGGCTTGGTATTCCAGATAAAGAAAAGAAAATGGTTTTTGAAAAATTCTACAGGGCTGACGCTACGGCGGGCTATAAAGGCACCGGACTCGGGTTATTTTTAGTAGATTACTTTGTAAAAGCGCACGATGGAACCATTGTAGTAAATGACAACAGCCCATCTGGCAGCATATTCGAAATTTCATTTCCAACCACCAAAACAAATGTCCACCGATAAAAAAGTTGCCTTAATAATATTAGATGGCTGGGGCATGGGTGATGGCTCAAAGTCAGATGCTATTGCAAACTCAAAAACACCGTTTGTAAATAGCCTTTATAAAAATTACGCCCACGGAAAATTAAACACCTCAGGTGAGAATGTAGGTCTGCCTGATGGACAAATGGGGAACTCGGAAGTAGGGCATATTAATATTGGTGCGGGGCGTGTTGTATACCAGGACCTGGTTCGTATAAGCCTTGATATTAAGAACGGTGTATTTCAAAAAAATGAAGTTCTATTGAAATCACTTCGCTATGCGAATGAGAATAATAAAGCTATTCACATAATAGGTTTAGTTTCCGATGGCGGAGTACATTCACACATGTCGCATCTGGAAACTTTGTGCGATATAACATCAGAAAATAATTGTAAAAATGTGTTCATTCATGCATTTACCGACGGGCGTGATTGTGACCCGCATAGTGGTGCCGGTTTTATAGCACATTTACAAACACATATTTTAAAAGATACCGCAAAAGTTGCATCTGTTATTGGCAGATATTATTCTATGGATCGTGACAAGCGTTGGGAACGGGTTAAAATAGCTTACGATTTATTAGTGAGTGGAATTGGCAAAAAAAGTCAAAATGCAATTCAGGCAATTGAAGAATCGTATGATGAAGGCGTTACTGACGAGTTCATAAAGCCAATAGCACTTACGGATAGTGATGGCACTATTTTACCAAGAATAAAGGAAGGAGATGTAGTAATTTGTTTCAATTACCGCACCGACCGTTGCCGCGAAATAACCCAGGTGCTTACACAGCAGAATATGCCGGAACAGGGAATGAAAACCATTCCGCTGCATTATGTTACCATGACTAATTACGATGAGAAATTCAAAGGTGTTGAGGTGCTGTATCATAAGGACGATTTAAAGATGACCCTTGGTGAAGTATTGTCATTAAAAGGGAAAACGCAGATACGTATTGCAGAAACCGAAAAATATCCTCATGTTACTTTTTTCTTTTCAGGTGGAAGAGAAGATGCGTTCAAAGGTGAAAAAAGAATTTTAGTTCCCTCACCAAAAGTTGCAACCTACGATTTGAAACCAGAAATGAGTGCTATTGAATTAACCGATGCCATTGTACCCGAATTGCAAAAAGGGGATGTGGATTTTATCTGCCTCAACTTTGCTAACGCTGATATGGTAGGTCATACCGGCGTTTATAATGCTATTGTAAAAGCAGTTGAAACGGTTGACAGTTGCCTTAAAAGAATTGTGGAAACGGGTTTGCCTAAAGGATATTCATTCATCATTATTGCCGATCACGGCAATGCAGACCACGCCATAAATGCCGACGGTTCGCCAAACACACAGCACAGCACAAACCCTGTTCCATGCATTATTGTAGATAAAGATATTACCAAAGTTTCAGATGGCAAACTTGCCGATATCGCTCCTACAGTTTTAAAATTAATGGGCCTTGAACAACCTGCCGAAATGACCGGGAAATCTTTGGTGTAAAATCATCTTCCCATTTCTTAAGCTCACCCCATATTTCAGGCTGTTAGTATTTAATTTCCCCGAATTTCTATCTTTGTCTATGAATCAAATTTCGAGACATGTCAAAACTTCCGCTTGTAATTAGAATTCCCTGCTACCTCTTAAGCCTGGTATTAGGTGCATTAATACTTATCTATGCAAAAGATTTCCTTCTTCCAATGGTCATTGCAGCTCTCCTATCATTGCTTTTATATCCGGTTTTCAACAGGCTTGTAAAATGGAAATTCCCTACTATTTTATCTGTTATTGTTACTATGCTTTTTGTAATGGTGCTCATTATTGGAACTTCATTAATCATCAGTTCCGAAATTAAGACCCTGATAGCAGATATCGGCAGTCAGAGTGGTAAGATCAACGAAAAATTTGCCTCCCTGCAAAACTACATCTCTGCTCACCTTAACATGGACACTGTCACTATAAATAATTATATGAATCAGGCGAAAGATAAACTGCTGGGCGTGGGTGGTGATTTTGCCTCAGGTGCTATTTCCACTACCACCAATTTCATGGGTAACCTCGCTTTAATCATTATATACATATTTTGTTTTTTGCTATATAACCGTTCCTTTCGCGATTTTGCATTTGCCCTGCTTGGCAGCGAGAGGCAAGAACAGGCTGCATCGCTGATAAACAATATTCAAAAACTGGTACAGAATTATCTTATAGGCCTTTTAACTGTCATATTCATTATAGGCGTGCTTAACAGCATCGGGCTTGTGTTACTCGGTGTAAACCACGCAATCTTCTTTGCCTTTTTTGCTGCAATGCTTACTATCATTCCTTACATTGGAATTTCAATTGGCGCATCATTGCCAATAGTCTATCTCCTGTTAACGCGTGACAATGCATGGCCTGCGCTTGGTGTTTTAGGTGTAATGGCGATTGTTCAATTCCTTGAATCGAATTTCATCACGCCCAAAGTGGTAGGTTCAAAAGTGAGTGTTAATCCGTTTGTAGCAATTATAGTTTTAATAATTGGAGGGGAAATATGGGGTTTACCAGGTATGGCGCTTAGTATCCCCATTACTGCAATTGTTAAATTACTTCTCGATACACGACCGAACACAAAAGCTTTTGGATACTTTTTAGGAAGTGAGTTTACCGATATGAAAAACGATCCGTTTAAATTTTTCAGCAAACAGAAAGCTGCTCCTCCTGCGCCTCCCAAAAAATAATTCCCGACATTATGTCAGCCTATAAATATGAAGACGGGCTTGTGCCTGACAGGCTCTACACACGATTTTTAACACCGGGTGATATAGAGCCATGGATGGCGTTCTTCGCCGATAAAGAATCCATCCAGTATTTTCCCTGGGTGGAAAATACAACAGACCTGGAACGCTCCAGGCAATGGATTGAAAAGCAATTTGCACGTTACAAGGAAAACAGGTATGGCTTGCAAGCATTAATAAGAAAGGATACGGACGAATTTATAGGCCAGTGCGGGTTACTTAAACAAGATGTAAACGGCACATTTGAATTGGAAGTTGGTTATCATATTTTCAGAAAATTTTGGGGTAATGGGTATGCACCTGAAGCTGCTAAAGCGTTTTTTGACTACGGATTAAAAAACGATCAGGCCGACTCCCTCATTTCCATTATTGATATAAATAATCTTAAATCTCAACGTGTGGCTGAAAAAAACGGCCTGGTGCGTGAAAAGCAAATTCATTGGATGGGAATGGATATATACGTTTACAGGATGCCAAATCCAGTTGAATAAAACTTACTTTACAACAATTAAAGCTGTCTTCGACACTCATTGTTACTCATTTTTATTAGCTTTGTTCATAACAAGAAATACCTCCTATGCCTGTTTTTAATGGAATGATACGAAGTAAACTGCCGAATGTAGGCACCACTATCTTCACAGTGATGTCAGCACTCGCAAATGAATATAAAGCCATCAATCTTTCCCAGGGCTTCCCGAATTTTGAATGCTCCCCAGCATTGGTAAGCCTGATAAATGAATATATGAAAAAGGGCATGAACCAATATGCCCCTATGCAGGGGATAATGCCTTTGCGGGAAACCATAGCTGAAAAAATGCAGGAATTATATGGAGCAAAATACAATCCTGAAAAAGAAATAAATATAACTGCCGGAGGAACAGAAGCCATCTATGCTGCCATTACAGCGGTTATTAATGAAGGTGATGAAGTAATTGTTTTTGAACCTGCTTATGATTGCTATGTTCCTGCCATTGAACTTTCAGGGGGTATACCTATTTATATTCAGTTAAAAGCTCCCGATTATAGTATTGATTGGGATGAAGTAAAAAAGAAAGTTTCTCACCGTACCCGCATGATCATGATCAATACACCCCACAACCCTACAGGTGCAGTGATGACTGAGAATGACATGAAGGAACTGGAACGAATTACCAAGGGTAGTGACATTATTGTTTTGAGTGATGAAGTATATGAACACATTATTTTCGATGGGCTGAAACACCAAAGTGTATCACGGTTTCCCGGTCTTGCTGAAAGAAGTTTTGTAGTGTTTTCGTTTGGTAAAACATATCATGCAACCGGTTGGAAAATTGGTTATGTACTTGCTCCTGAAAAATTAATGACGGAATTCAGAAGAGTGCACCAGTTCATTATTTTTACGGTGAACACTCCTTTTCAATATGCGCTGGCAGATTATATGAAAAACAAAAGCGAATACCTGGAACTCGGGAATTTCTATCAGCAAAAACGCGATTACTTTAATAATCTGATAAAAGGGTCACGATTTAATTTCACACCTTCTTCCGGTTCCTATTTTCAGTCACTCGATTACAGTAAAATAACACAAGAAAAGGATACTGATTATGCTATTCGGCTTACAAAAGAAGTAGGCGTGGCAAGCGTCCCTACATCCGTATTTTATCACGAACCTGTAGACAATAAATTATTACGTTTCTGCTTTGCAAAGACCAATGAAACCCTTGAAAAAGCCGCAGAAAAACTTTGTAAAGTATAATGATTAAAGCACGAACTATATTATGTATACAGAGTTCAAGTGATGAATTAAAAATTGAAACTGTTAAAGCAATGCTACCTTTTGAGCCAACTACATTTTGGCAAAAAGGAAGCCAAATGTTTAATTTAAATGGTCCGGTTCCAAACGCAAAATATAGAACCAGCCGGTGGAACTATGAAGATTTTAGTTTTGATGCCGAAAAAATCATAGTAATTCAAGATGCCATTGTCCCAATCCTTAAACTATTTTTACCATATAAAGCGCAGTTACTGCAAATTAAGGATATTGGATTTGAAACATATTTAGAGATTGTAATTAATCTATATAGCCATGAGGAAAGGCCTTTGCTAGGATTAAATTCTTATTGTATAAAAGCTTTAGACGAATTGGGGCTTGAAATTTCTTTCGGTTTGTACAGATATTAGATATTTATGACAAAAGACCTTAAAGTAACCATAGTTCAAACGAATCTCATCTGGGAAGATATTGATACAAATCTTTCCAATTTTCGCAATAAACTTGAAACAGTTGAACCCTCCTCCACTGATTTAATTGTATTGCCTGAAATGTTCAATACCGGCTTCACCATGAATGCAAGTGCCATTGCAGAGCCCATGAACGGAAAAACAATGGAATGGATGGCGAAAATTTCTTCTGAAAAAAAATCGGTTGTAACTGGAAGTATGGTAATAATGGACGGCGATAAGTACTTCAATCGTTTAATCTGGATGCGTCCTGATGGCACCTCAGAATATTACAATAAACGCCATACATTCCGCATGGCGGAAGAAAACAAAACGTATGCAAGCGGAGATAAAAAACTGATAGTGGAATTAGCAGGTTGGAAAATTTGTCCGCTTGTTTGTTATGATCTTCGCTTCCCTGTTTGGAGCCGCAATACCGGAGACTACGATTGCTTAATTTATGTTGCCAACTGGCCCGAAAGAAGAAGTTATGCATGGAGGAGTTTATTAATTGCCAGAGCTATAGAAAACCAGGCCTACACTATAGGTGTTAACCGAATTGGAAAAGATGGAAAGGAAGTGGAATATACTGGACATTCTGTAGTCTTAAATGCAAAAGGTGAACCCATAAGCAATTCTAAACCAAATATGGAATCCGTTGAAACAGTTACATTATCCTGGCAGGAGCTTGAAAACTACCGCAAGGAGTTTCCTGTGGCTCTGGATGCCGATAAATTCACCATTGAATAGCCTGAAAAAACTTACCAATTATTAATTGTTCATAGTTTATCGTTCATAGTTCATAGTTTATCTGTTATCTTTGTAGAAAATTTGCAATATGAAGTTAAGTGAAATCATCGCAGTATCCGGAATGGCCGGCTTATATAAAACAATAGCACAGGCAAAAGGCAGCGTTATAGTGGAATCATTGGAAGACAAAAAGAGAATGCCTGTATATGCTTCTCAAAGAGTGCATACTCTTGAGGCAATCAGCGTATTTTGTACGGATAAGGATATTCCGCTTGCCGATGTATTTAAAAAGATGGCAGAAAAGGAAAATAAAGGCCCTGCCCTTGACCACAAATCATCGGAAACTGAAATGCTTAAATATTTTGGCGAAGTACTTCCCGATTTTGACAAAGAAAGAGTTCATACGTCCGATATCCGTAAAATGCTGATGTGGTATAACATCCTTCAAAAGAACAACATGCTCGATTTTGAAGAAGAAACTACAGCAGAAGGAGAAGAAGGGAAAGCAGATTTACCTGTTTCTGAAAATGCACCGGTTAAAAAAGCGGCACCTAAACACCAACAAAAGCAAGCTGCACCTAAACCGCAGAAGGCTGCAGGTGGCTTGAAGCAGACAGTTCGTAAGACAGGAGTTGCTTAAAATATTGCCACAGATTTCACCGATTTCCTTAGTTAGTTGCCACGACCTTTAGGTCGTGGATAAACAGATTTTGTATTTTGGCTTTAGCCTAACAGAGCAGTTTTAGGCTAAAGCCAATTTCTTTTGCTATTGTAACCCACGACCTGAAGGTCGTGGTAACTATTTTTACTTCACAAACTCCAGCACCGAATCCGTAATAAATTTCAGTGTCTCTTCGTCCATTTCTGTATGGATGGGCAACGACAGTACCGAAGCACATAACATTTCAGTTACCGGAAAATCTCCCTCCTTATAACGAGGGTCCAAATAAGCTTTTTGTAAATGTAATGGTACGGGATAATATATCATAGCCGGGATTCCTTTTGAAGCCAAATGTTCTCTCAGTTTTGCTCTGTCCGTATTATTTAACACTAAAGTATACTGATGAAAAACGTGTGTTGAATGTTTACTTCTTTCTGGAGTTTTAATTTTCGGATGGTTGGCAAATGCCTTATCATAATAGGCAGCTACTTTTTGTCTGGCTTCACAATATTCATCCAGGTGACGTAACTTAATTCTAAGTATCGCTGCCTGGATACTATCCAACCTTGAGTTTACACCAATATCATCGTGATAATATTGTACGGTTGAACCATGATTGGCAATAGAACGGGCTTTCTTTGCCAGTTCATCATCATTAGTGAACAATGCTCCACCATCACCATAACCTCCTAAATTCTTGGAAGGAAAAAATGAAGTTGTTCCAAAATGCCCAATGGTACCTGCTTTCACAACCTTTCCATCAGCATATTTATAATCCGCACCGATGGCTTGTGCATTATCTTCTATTACAAATAAATTATGTTTTTTTGCTAAAGTCATTAATTCTTCCATCTCGGCAGATTGCCCAAATAAATGAACCGGAACAATAGCTTTTGTCTTAGGAGTGATTGCTTTTTCTATTGCTTCAATATTTAATGTGTAAGTACCCGGGTAAACATCCACTAGCACAGGCTTAAGTCCCAATAATCCTATTACTTCAGCGGTAGCGACAAAGGTAAAGTTGGAAGTAATAACTTCATCGCCATGCTTCAAACCCAATGCCATCATGGCAATCTGGAGGGCGTCTGTTCCATTCGCACAGGGAATTACATGCTTCACTCCCAAATATTTTTCCAGCTCCGCCTGAAACGCTTTTACCTCAGGACCATTAATAAATGCGGCAGAGTGAAGCACACCGGCAATAGCTGCGTCAATCTCTGTTTTTATTTTTTCATATTGACCCTGCAGGTCAACCATCTGAATTTTTTTTGTAGCGGTAGTCATAATCTTTTCCTTTGGTTGCGAAGATAGGTATTTTACCCCTAAAAAGTTGTTATATAGTTTATGGTTGGTTATCAAAAATTTCGTTATTTTGCACAATAAAATAAAACTAGTATGGAAGGTGCAAATGTTGGTCTCATCGTTTTTCTTGTAATCGGACTGTTTATTCTGTTTTCAAGTTTTGTTACAGTTAACCAAGGATACATAGCAGTAATAACTGTTTTCGGGAAATATAAACGCCTGCTTCGACCGGGCTTGAATATGAAGGTTCCTATTATTGAATCTATCTACAGGCGTATTTCCATCCAGAACCAATCTCAGGAATTAGAATTTCAAGCGATAACCCAAGATCAGGCTAACGTGAATTTTAAAGTCATGCTTTTGTTTGCAGTTGTGGACCAGGATGAAGAGACAATTAAAAATGTTGCCTTCAAATTTATTGACAACCGCAACCTTATGCAAGCTTTAACCCGCACCATTGAAGGAGCCATAAGAAGTTATGTAGCTAATTTGAAACAGTCGGAAATTCTTGGTTTGAGAAGCGATATTGTAGTGCATGTAAAACAACAACTTGATCCTACCCTTGCTTCCTGGGGTTATCATTTGATTGATATGCAGCTTAACGACATTACCTTTGATGATATTATTATTAAATCAATGGCGACCGTGGTTGCATCGAATAACAAGAAAGCGGCTGCAGAAAACGAAGGACAAGCCTTATTAATTACCAAAACCAAAGCAGCGGAAGCAGAAGGTAACGCGATAAAAATTGCTGCGGAAGCGGAAAGACAAGCCGCTCAATTGCGCGGACAAGGTGTTGCATTATTCCGTCAGGAAGTTGCGCGTGGTATTCTGGAAGCCGCCAAACAAATGGAAACTATTAATCAGGATATGTCTGTTATAATGTTCTCAATGTGGACAGAATCTATTAAGAATTTTGCAGAAGTAGGTAAAGGAAATGTTATTTTCCTGGATGGCTCACCGGAAGGAATGCAGAGGGTATTTCAACAGTTTATGGCCATGAGCAACAAAGGGCTGTTTGAAGATCTTTCTAAAATTCCGGATACGAAACAGTAACCTCGAATGGACAGGCGGGTAAAACTTTTAGTACTATCACTTTTAATTTTCTGCTCTTTTAACGGAATTGCCCAGAAGCACAAAGATTCTGCTGCAACGGGTTTTTTATTTCAACTTTCATACGCTCCTCAGCTTCCCGGAGGAGAAATAGCAAAAGTATTTGGGTTCAATTCAAATGTGCAGGGTGGAGTGTTGTACAAAACCCAATCAAACTGGCAGTTTGGTGCCGAGTTCAGTTACATTTTCGGTAATGTGCTTAGGGCAACCGGAATACTCGACAGTATGGCCACAAAAAACGGCAATCTGATAGCCAATGACGGCAACTATCCGGGCATCAGTTACCTGGAGTCGGGTTTCGATATTCAACTTAGTGTAGCAAAATTATTTCCGGTTTCTAAAAATCTTAACTCGGGGATACTCGTCTCTATAAGCGCAGGATACATTCAACATCATATTGACATTAAAGCACCCAGTGACTGGACACCACAAATATCAGGAGATTATTTACAGGGCTACGACCGCCTTACAGCAGGAGCATGCCTTACCGAGTTTATCGGGTATCAATACATCAGCAAAAAAATGTTCCTGGCTGTTTTTGGCGGGTTTGAATTTACCGAGGCAATGGCGAAAAGCCTGCGTTACAATTTCGACCTTAAATCAAAAGATCCCAATTATAAATTCGAAATGCTGAGCGGACTGAGGATAGGCTGGATGCTGCCCATATTGCAGGATAACAGGCCTAAGTTTTATACACATTAATACTATGGATATAACCGAATTTTTCAGTGATGAACAAAAGCAGCAAGTTAGGGCCGCTGTTGAAAAACTGGAGCTAAAAACTACCGGGGAAATACGTTTGCATGTGGAAGGCGATTGCGAAGGCGATGCTTACCAATGTGCCCTGAATGCCTTTCACCGGCTGCATATGCATAAAACAAAACATCGTAATGCAATTCTGTTTTACCTTGCGGTGAACCATAAAAAGTTTGCCATTGTTGGCGATGAAGGAATTCATAAAAAAGTACCTGATAATTTTTGGCTTACGGTGAAAGACCAGGTTATTGGTCAATTCAAACAAGGTAAATTCACCGAAGGAATTTGTGAAGGAATTGATATGACCGGCGAAATGCTGAAGACCCATTTCCCTAAAAACGCTCACGACAAAAATCAACTTTCTGATGAAATATCGTATGGGAAATAATAATGAGGTAAAAATTCTGCCCCAAACCTCCCGAAATAAATTCGGGATAGGCTCTAATGGGGCTTCCAGAAGAGTATTACCGTCATTGCGAGGCTCCCCGAAGCAATCTCTTTTATTGGGTAAGATTGCTTCGTTCCTCGCAATGACGAGACTCCGCCATTTAAAATCATTTTCGGGTTTGGGGCTGAGGTTACTTAGCTTTCTTTTCGTTCTTAGCTCTTTCACTGCACATGCTGAAAAGTCGAAGATGCAAGGGATACCAGTGCGTCCAAGTCCGCAAAGGCTTGTAAATAATATGTGCGGTTTTAACGGAATATCGCCGGAACAGGAAAATGCACTGGAAACGAAATTAGTTGGTTTTGCCAATGCCACTTCCAACCAAATGGTTATTGTTATACTGCCGTTCGACTCGTTACATGATAACGACCCGTCGGAATTCGCAACCGAAATTGGAGAAAACTGGCAGGTGGGCCAAAAGAAGTTTGACAATGGAATTGTTATACTATTGATACCCGATAAACACAAAGTATTTATTGCAACCGGTTATGGACTTGAAGGTGCAATTCCCGATGCAACCTGTGAAGACATTGTGCAAAGGGAAATGATCCCCAACTTTAAAAAAGGAGATTATTACACAGGGCTCAACAGTGCTGTAGACGTATTGATAGGCCTTGCCAAAGGCGAATACAACAGTGGCGAATACGCTAAAAAAGACGGACAAAAAAGTAAAGCCATTGGCTTGATATTTGCCCTATTAGTTTTCCTTGTCATCTTCATTCTCAACAGGCGCGGTGGCGGTAAAGGCGGTATGACCATTGGTGGACCGGGTATCTTCTTCTGGGGCGGTGGCTTTGGAGGAGGAGGTGGTGGTAGCAGTTTCGGCGGCGGCGGTGGCTTTGGAGGTTTCGGCGGCGGCGGCTTTGGTGGCGGTGGTGCCGGCGGGAGCTGGTAGAAAATGTTAGCCCACAAAGCCCATCCATATTGGCTTTCAGAGAAATTGTTAAAAAAGCTGTTAAAAACAACTGAAATCTCTTTTATCTGAAGGCAGATGATTGATGAAATTTGTTAAAACTGAGACCTCTTTAATGGTGTCGGTTAAAATCGTAACCTAATAAAAATCTCAATTTCAAATGAAAAAAAATCAAGTTATTGTCATTATGCCATTTCGCGACTATGAATCAGATATGAAAATGGCAAATATGTTTGGTGTATGTTTAGTCGGGTTTTGTTTACTACCTGTAAAATTAAAAATAATGACAGGTATGACAGTTTTGTTTACCGTTGCATTTTCTGAATTTATAAAACCATCAGAACCATCGATATTGCATTTTGTGGATAAATAAAATATAAGTTGTACTTGCCAAAAGTGTAATATACTTTTAAGCACAACTTAAACTAAGAAGTACAAATTCTGTGCTTTGTAAGTCCGAAGGACTTAAATATGAGTAGCCACCGATGAAATCGGTGGTATATACAATGAAGTTCAATTACAACCCTGAAAGGGTTGAATGAATAATTAGAGTGCGTGTAATATTTAACCCGTTCAGGATTATAGATGATACAGTTTTAGAACCCTCAATTTCATAGGTGGTTACTCAAAATAAAACCTATTCAGGCTTTTGTAGCCCATTAGTTCCTATTTTGTTTTACACCTTTTGTTTTACACCCCATATAACCCATTACAGTGTAAAACCGATATAACACCCTGATTATCTTATTATTTAATCCTTTTGTTTTACACCTATTAAAACAGGTGCAATCCAATAATTATGCAATTAATTGATTTTCAATATATTAAATTGATTTAATTACACATGTTTAAACCTTAAAAAGTGTAAAAAAGTGTAAAACAAAACTTTGGTTGTACTTAGGAATGGTTTGTTAATCAGGAACTACCTTTCATTGTCTTAGACAGGGATCTGTATGCAAGAATGGTCCCAATTAGGGTTAGAAAACCGCCCATTAAAAAAGGAGCTCCCGGAAAATAAGGATGTCCGGGTTTTGTATAATAACGGAACAAATAACCCATAAGCAATGGCCCGGCAATAGAGGTAAGACTAATCAGGCTTGTAAGTCCGCCCTGTAACTCACCCTGGGCATTGGCAGGAACTTCTCCGGTCATAATTCCCTGCAAAGCAGGACCGGTAATTCCACCCAGGCAATAGGGAATAGTGAATGCAAACATCATCCAGCTTTGAGATGCAAAAGCCAATAGCGTAAACCCGATCATATACAGAATAAACCCCAGGTAAACCGACTTTTTATTCCCTAACCGGGGATTTACAACACGTATCAATCCACCCTGAACTATACCTATCATAAGTCCTACAAAGGCAAGCGACCAGCCAACCATTTTTTCATCCCACTTGAATTTCTCCATGGTGTAGTAAGTCCATGTAGATTGCGTTGCATGTGCGGCAAGATATATACAAACGATAGAGCCAATCATTCCAAGAACAATAGGATATTTTTTTAGCTGCATTAAAGTACCAATCGGGTTGGCCCGGCTCCAGGTAAACTTGCGGCGGTGCTCAGCCGATAGGGATTCGGGAACAACAAAATAACCGTATGCAAAATTCAAAAGGCTTAACCCTGCCGAAAAATAAAAAGGAACTCTAATACCATAATGCCCAAGCATGCCACCTAAGGCAGGGCCAATAATAAAACCAAGCCCGAAAGCTGCGCCAACAATACCGAAGTTCTGGGCTCGTTTTTCGGGAGGGCTTATGTCGGCAATATAGGCTGTGGCTGTGGTAAAGCTGGCACCCATCATACCCGAAAATATACGAAAAACAAACAGCCACATAACGGTTGGTGCATTGGCAAGAACAATGTAATCCAACCCAAAACCTAGCAGCGATAAAAGCAATACCGGCCTTCTGCCATAGCGATCACTCAAGCCACCTAAAATAGGTGAGAAAAAGAATTGCATAACTGCATAAACGGCAATCAGGCCAACACCATAAGGGGCAGCCTCACTCACATCTTTGGCATGTATTAACGACATGATAAGTTTTGGCGTAACCGGAATGATCACACCTAACCCTGTTACATCAACAAGCAGGGTAACAAAAATGAAACCTAAAGCGGCGTTATATTTCTTATGCATGGGGTAAAACGGGGTAAATGTAAGGATTTTATGTACTCACCCCTATTGTATGTGAGCTATTCGGTCATGCTGAACTTGTTAAACACTTTTTTATTTACTCACTTCTACTTATGTGCATTTTTTCTAAGTTTGTCATTGTAAAAAAACAACACTATATGGCACAAGATGTGATTTTCCAGTTAATAGAAGAAGAACGTGAACGACAAATGCGGGGACTAGAACTTATTGCTTCTGAAAATTTTGTTAGTCAGAATGTAATGAGTGCAATGGGTTCGGTACTTACCAATAAATATGCCGAAGGACTTCCGGGGAAACGCTATTACGGAGGTTGCGAAGTAGTGGATAAAGTAGAACAACTAGCCATAGACCGTGCAAAACAATTATTCGGTGCCGAATGGGTGAACGTGCAACCGCACTCGGGTGCACAAGCTAATGCATCGGTAATGTTGGGTGTGCTAAAACCCGGTGATAAAATATTAGGATTTAATCTGTCTCATGGAGGACACCTTACACATGGCTCTCCGGTTAACTTCTCCGGAAAGCTTTACCAGCCTCTGTTCTATAATGTAAAACAAGATACGGGTTTGGTAGATTATGACTCCCTTATTTCCCTTGCAGAAAAAGAAAAACCAAAACTTATTATTTGCGGGGCATCTGCTTATTCCAGAGATTGGGACTATAAAAAACTGCGTGAAGCGGCTGATGCTTGCGGTGCATTGCTGATGGCAGATATTGCACATCCGGCAGGACTTATTGCTAAAAAATTATTAAACGATCCCCTACCCTATTGTCATATTGTTACCACTACAACCCACAAAACTTTGCGTGGTCCGCGTGGCGGAATGGTTATGATGGGTAAGGATTTCCCTAATCCTATGGGAATAACTACCCCTAAAGGTGAAATAAGAATGATGTCTTCAATACTTGATTCTGCTGTGTTTCCGGGCACACAAGGCGGTCCGCTGGAACATGTTATAGCAGGTAAAGCAATTTCTTTTGCCGAGGATTTAACCGATGGATTTGAAACCTATTGCAAACAGGTAATTACCAATGCAAGGCTAATGGCAAAATGCTTTACCGATAAAGGATACAACATTGTTTCAGGTGGAACAGATAACCATTGCATGCTCATAGATCTGCGTTCTAAAAACCTGACCGGCAAATTAGCTGAGAACACACTGGTGGCGGCTGATATCACCGTAAATAAAAATATGGTTCCGTTTGATGATAAATCACCAATGGTGACCTCAGGTATTCGTATCGGTACACCTGCAATCACCACTCGTGGTATCACGGAAAAGGAAATTCCATTGGTAGTTGAACTGATAGATGAGGCTTTGATGAATAACAGCGACGCAACGAAGGTCAAAAACGTGCGAGAAAAAGTAAATTCACTGATGAAAAATTATGAATTATTTGGCTGGTAAAAAATATACTTTATTCAAATTATTATGATTAAAAATACAACAACCGTTTTTACTGTTCTTCTACTTGCAGGTTCGGTATCTGCTCAGGTAAAAGATACGGCACATCATGCTGCCGGAGGCAATGATACGGTAAAAGCAACCACCTTGCAACCTGCCCAGGGAGCTGAAATAAATTACAATACCGGTATTGCCGATTTTGGCAAAGGTGATTTTAAAACCGCTATCACAGATTTTGATCAGGCAATTACTTTAAAACCAGATTTCGAACAAGCTTATTTGAACAGAGGCAATGCCAAATTCAAATTGAAAGATTATTCAGGTGCCTTAAGTGATTACAACAAAGCAACTGCGTTAAATCCGAATGACGATAAAGCCTGGTATGGCGCAGGAATGACACAAAATATTGCCGGCACTAAGGAGTTGGCTATGGATGCCTTCTCCAAGGCTATTCTTGCGAATAACAAAAATGCGGAGTCGTACTTTTACCGGGGAGAAATAAAATTCCAGTTGAAGGATTATGCGGGTGCATCTGACGATTTTACAAATGCAATTAATAATAAACAGGATTATGCAGATGCGTATAATGATCGCGGAAGCTGCAAAACCGAGTTAAAGGATTATAAGGGTGCTATTGAAGATTACACGCATTCTATTACCATTAATAAATCCGCATTCACCTACAATAACATTGGAAGTGTGCAGCGTAAATCTGGGAACAATGATGATGCCATTGCATCGTATAGTGTTGCAATTGCACTAAAACCCGATTATTTTGAAGCCTATAACAATCGTGGAACAGCCAAATTCAACAAAGGGGATTATGATGGAGCCATAAAAGACTTCAGTAAAGCAATTGAATTGAATAATGCATATAGCTTTGCTTATAATAACAGGGCATCTGCTGAATATAAGCTCAACAAATACCAGGATGCGAAGAATGATTGTGACAAAGCGATCACGTTGAATCCAAATTACGGATATGCCTATTTAAATCGCGGCATTGCCGAAGAAATGCTCAGACTTTCCACAGAAGCATGCAGTGACTGGCGCAAAGCTGCTTCACTTGGAGTTGCTTCTGCATCTGATTATACACAGGATTGCCAATAATAATTTTGAAACTGACATCAATGAAAAAATATTTATTCATACCTGTCCTTTTTGTTGCATTTATTGCATCATCACAACAAAATATAACCTTCGAAAAGAAAAATTTCAAGGATAATGTTAAGGGCTATAAACAAGCCATGGATTCTATTGATGCGGGCCAGAAGTTCTACAAAATGGGGCCTTCAAGATATTATATGGCAATTCCATATTTCCTTGCTGCTGAAAAATTCAATCCGGATAATGATCAATTGAATTATTTAATTGGAGTATGTATGCTTTCGCATAATTCTGCGTTCAAAACAAATGCACTTCCCTATCTGCAAAAGGCCTATAAACTAAACCCGGCAGTAACTCCGGACATTCATTATTTGCTTGGCAGGGGCTATCACTTAAATATGGAATGGGAAACTGCAAAACAAGAATACAGTGCCTATCTCCAGACTTTAGACCAAAAGAAAAACCAAGACCAGATTGCGGATACCAAAAAGAAAATTGAGGAATGCAATAATGGTGAAATACTGGTAAAAACACCTTCCCGTGTATTTATTGATAATCTTGGAGGAGCTATAAATACTGCTAATCCCGAATACAGTGCATTGGTTTCTGCCGATGAATCTGAAATTATTTTCACATCTAAAAGACCAACCAATGTTGGAGGCAAGATAGATGAAGATGGAGGCCAATATACAGAGGACTTATATATCTCTTATTTTAAGAATGGAAACTGGTCTCAATCAACAAACATGGGCACTCCAATTAATACGGATGAAAATGATGCAACAGCTGGATTGTCGAATGACGGACAAACATTATATCTCTATAGAGGAAGTAATGGAGGAGATTTGTATGAAACCCATCTAAAAGGAGCTGCCTGGACAAAACCGGAGAGGATGAATAATAAGATTAATACGCAATTTCAGGAAACGAGTGTGAGTCTTGGTCCCGATGGTAAAACGTTATATTTTGTTAGTGATAAACCAGGTGGATTTGGCGATAAGGATATTTATATGTCACTTATGGATGTTAAAGGTCGGTGGCAAGAACCTGTGAATTTAGGTCCGGTTATTAATACACAATATGCTGAAGAAGGAGTGGCTATGCAAGCAGATGGAAAAACACTTTATTTCAGCTCGAAGGGGCATAACTCTATGGGTGGATATGATATTTTTAAATCAGTTTATAGCAATGGTCATTGGTCCGATCCGGAAAACCTTGGTTATCCTATTAATACCCCAGATGATGATGTATTCTTTTCCATTTCTGCCAGTGGTAAACATGGATATTATAGCTCTGTCCGAAAGGAAGGCCATGGTGAAAATGATTTATATATGATTACATTTTTGGGCCCTGAAAAGCCAGTTGTTCAAAGCAACGAAGATGATCTGCTGGCTGGCATGGGTGGCGTTGCAGATGTTATGATGACAGCCGCTGTGGCTGTAAATTCTCCAAAAATTACGTTATTGAAAGGTATTATTACAGATTCAATGACTCATAAACCTATAGAAGCCTCAATAGAATTGGTGGATAATAAAAAAAATATTGTAATTGCCAGCTTCCTTTCAAACAGTACAACAGGAAAATACCTTGTTTCACTTCCGGCTGGAATAAACTATGGTATCGCTGTTAAAGCAGAGGGATACCTCTTTTATTCGGCAAACTTTGATTTGCCTGATACTTCAAAATATATGGTTGTTGAGAAGAATGTAGCCTTGCAACCTTTGGATATTGGCAGTCGCATAGTGCTACGTAATATTTTCTTTGACTTTAATAAAGCTACACTGCGTGATGAATCGACTGCAGAGTTGGACAGGCTTATTAACCTCCTAACAACTTATTCCTCTTTAAAAATTGAAATTTCAGGATTCACGGATAACAAAGGCTCAGCAGAATATAATCAGAAACTTTCAGAATCACGTGCTAAATCAGTTGTAGAATATTTAGTTGCCCATAGCATTGCGGCAGGACGTTTAACTTACAAAGGATATGGTAAAGAGGATCCAATAGCATCTAACGATACGGAAGATGGCCGCCAACAGAACAGGAGAACTGAATTCAAGATAACTGGTAAATAAACTGCCACAAAGCTATTTCGAATTAAAAGGGAATACTCTATTATTTTTTTAGATTATACTTTGAAATTGTTTGGTTATTGGCAATTGAAATATTACCCGAAGGGCAACCCTTCTAAGTATCAATATGAAACTACTACACTAAAATAAGCCCTTGATTCTAAATTAAAGTCTTATTCGTTCGAATTCTATTTTGAGTTTTATATGAGCCCCCTAAAATAAAAAGTCCTGCTCATAGCAGGACTTTCATTTTGTATTTCGTAAATAGTGTTACTATTTTACACCAATAACTAACTTCTTGGTGTAATTATATTTAGCATTTTTTACATTAAGTAAATATATGCCTGGACTAAGATTATTATTTAATCTTACTTCATTATTTCCTAAAACAACTGAATGATTTTCATGAATAACAGATTGTCCTAATAAATTCACTAACGAAATATCGAAATTATCAACTCCAACTGAATTTATTTGAATTTCTATAAAATTTATAGTGTTGTAACTATTTATCGCAGTTGAACTAGGAGCAGCGCACCCATTGAAAGGAATAGCACCTACTTCAGAAACATTTCCATCAAAATCTGTTTGATACAAATAGTAATATGAAGTACCTCCAAATGGAGAATTATCATTCATTGAATAATTATTAGCCAAACTACTTGTTCCAGCACCTTTCACCGTTCCAACAGTTTCGAAATGAACATTATCCATTGTTTTCTTAATAGTATAATAATCATTATTTAATTCTGATTGTGAAGTCCACTGAACCAAAGCAACATTATTATCACATTGAGTAGTGAAAGAACTAATCTTTATAGGTAGCGGGGAATTTTGGTTTGATAATGTCCATACCCTGAAAAAATCACTTGCAGAAACAGTTCCACTACCGCCAAATCCTGTACCAAAGTCTAAACCTCCTCCTCCTAACCAATCCCCCCAACCTTTTGCTGGATTAAATCGCTGTGCAAGTAATTGTGTTTCTGTAAAAACATTGGGAGCCGCAATTTCAGAATTTGTCGCTTTTAAATATGAAAGTTGTACATTACCTAACGTAGGCTTAGGAGAATATGATTGAGCATTTATAAACCAAAAACGATCTATTAAGTTCCAAGAATTATCAGTAGTATTTGGCTGGCTTAATAATGGATATATTGGTGCTAGATTTGTTGGGTCTCCAGCATATCCAACTGGTAAATTAGATGAGTTTAAGGGAAGTGTGTGGTAGGTTGAAAAATCAATAAATCCAGAACCGCCACTTCCTGTTCCAGCACCAGTTATATTTAGTATTACAGGAATAATAGAACCAACACTAGCATAAGTAGGTAACCCATTTGCAGGATTATAAGTACCTGAACTGCCAAAAGGCACAGTATAAGTTCCTATACCGTTATTAATATACCATCTTACATTGTTGAACTCTCCTTCAGAAACAATGAAACCATTTGTATAAGTTAAGGCCGCCGGCTGCCCATAGGCTAATACTAGATACACAGGCTTAGCAGAAGTACCACCATGCTCAACTATATACCCATTTTTTAAATTTATACTGCCAGTTTGTCCATAAGTGAAGCTCAATGGCAGTAACATTAAGCAGGCGATTTGTAAAAATTTCTTCATATTATTTATAATTATTAATTCTATTGAGGCCGTTTTATATTTATACTTAAATTAAAAAACAATTCGGTTAACTTCTATACTAAAAACCACTCAAAAACTTAATATTGCATTAAGCAATTACGTTAAAAAAAATCAATTTTCATCTCTCTTAGGCAAATATATGAAATATTATTTTACAATTAACATGTAAGTGTTAAAAAAAACTGATATACGTCATTAATCGACACACTTTCTTGGTTAGATCATTTTACATTCGAAAAATACTGATTAATTTACATTTCTAATTATAAATAACTGATAATCTGACTATATTTAATATCATTGTTTTTCAATTCTTACCATTTAGAGCAATCAAACCATTTATTTAAATAGGCTTTCATCTATCTGGAAATTAGCACCATAGTATGAATTTCTAATTAAATGCAATTTATATCTGATTTCACTTATAAACTTAACATGCAAAATATTACATTTAAATACATCTTAATTCAAAATGCCCTTCCGACTGGAAGATATCAAAGTATATTTTGCTTGCCTTTAACATATTTCTTAACGACTAAGTAACTATTTTGTTACATTTTTATCACTTTAAATAACCTGAAAATTCATTTTAAGATTTTACTTTGAATACAATGGTTTTCTTCAAGGATTTAAAGAGGACGACCAT
>CAIPDV010000061.1 GCA_903863935.1 uncultured Bacteroidota bacterium | reverse complement strand
TGAATCTTATCTCCGAAGTTTTTGCTATTTCAGCCATGATGTTTATGTGTTTGTTTTACTTTTTCTCTTTCCATTCTTTTACCAAAATACTCAATTCCTGGTCAATGCTTCGGCTCATGTCTTGCTCATACCATGTATGCAACTGTCGAACGCTTTCGCGGTAATCAATGCCCGGTTCATGTTTCCATCTAACCACCATTTCATGGAGTAAGGCAGGCCGTGGGCCCCATGTTCCAACTTCGCTCAGGTCGCTTTTTCGCAGGCATACCAGTTTGGGTATTGAATCAGTTCCCTCGGTTTGATAAGCTTTCATTATGTCTAAATGTTCATCGCGCAGTACAATCCTGAAGTCAATTTTATCCGAACTGCTGGCAAAAAGGTAAAGCGCCGGGGTGCCCCACGATGCATCGCCGCACCAGGGTTCACTTAATACCAACCAAACCCATTCTTCCTTTAATTCGCTTAACTGGTTATACAAACGTTGGCTAATAACGGTTTCGGCCAGTACCTTGTTCATCCGGTTTAAATTCGACTGGGTATATCTCAAGGTTGGCTCATTAGCATACATACCCTGCGGGGTACTGCTTTCAACAATTGATTTTGTTAAATCAAGATATTGCTGAAAAGAGAACGCTTTGTCGAGTATAGCCTGTGTTATTAGTTGCTGCATTGAAGGGCGCAAATATAGGATTTTAAGTGTTCAGGTCCCCGCGCGTTCATCCGTTCACGTTGTTTAATAAATGATAAATTCGCATCTCAACTCTACTAAAATCAAATTATGGAATACAGGAGACTCGGAAAATCAGGCTTACAGGTAAGCGCTCTTTCATTAGGCAGTTGGGTAACCTTTGGCGCGCAGATTGGAGATGACGTTGCCGAACAGTTAATGATAAAGGCCTATGAAGCCGGGTTAAATTTTTTCGATAATGCCGAGGTATATGCTCATGGCAAAAGTGAAATTGTTATGGGCAATATTTTGAAAAAGCTTGGCTGGGACCGCGATACTTACATAGTTTCGTCAAAATCGTTTTGGGGACGTGTGCCCAACCCCGGACCTAACCAAAAAGGTTTAATGCGCAAGCATTTGATTGAAGCCTGCCATGCAGCCTTAAGACGCTTTCAACTGGAATACCTCGATTTGTATTTTTGCCACAGGCCGGATGCTAGCACACCTATTGAAGAGGTGGTTTGGACCATGCATAACCTGATATTACAAGGCAAAATATTTTATTGGGGCACCAGCGAATGGACCGGCCAACAAATTACCGAGGCACATTATTGGGCCGCTAAAAATAACCTGATACCACCGGTTATGGAGCAACCGCAATATAACATGTTGAAACGGGATACTGTTGAAGGTGATTACCTGCCTTTATTTGAGCACTTTGGCATGGGAACTACCATTTGGAGCCCTTTGGCCTCAGGCCTATTAACCGGGAAGTATCTGGATGGCACTGCCAGCGAGAATAACCGTTTTGAGCAAATGCAATGGTTGAAGGACCGTGTAATGGGTGATACTGAAAAGCTAGAGAAAGTTAAGAAACTGATAGGCATTGCTAAAGAACTGGATGTTTCGTTAACCCATCTTGCATTATGCTGGTGTTTGAAAAATAAGAACGTTAGCACTGTAATACTGGGTGCATCTAAAGTTTCTCAGCTTGAGGAGAATCTGAAATGCTATGATGCCATGCCTAAACTTACCGATGAGGCAATGTTTAAGATTGAGGAGGTTTTACAGAATAAGCCGAAGATTATATCGTATTAATGTGCGAAGGTATTAATATGTTAGTGCTGGAAATAATGTGCCGTGCTTTTTGCTATAGTGAATTATATTGCTGGAGAGAAAAAACAAATACGATCAATGGAAGAATGAAAATTAGAAAACCAATGAGCATATCCCGTTTTGTTGGTTCCCCCTTTTCTTCCTTAATACCGCTTACTATTTTTTCGCCTTTGCTATTTCGTCTGAAATAATAGCTAACTCCTAAAATAAGAAACGAGCAAAGCGTTACAAAAACACCAATGTATGCATGTTCTCTTTTTAAATGTAATCTCAGAAAGTATGAGGTTAGAAGAATAAAATCTAAAAAGGAAATAATTAGCGCAGTTGCCAAAAGAGTACTTGCTCCAAGATGTCTATTCGGAACTGGATTTTTTTCATTGATGCATGTGAAGCTGTAACAGTAGTAGTAAATTATATTCATAGACAACTAAAGTGAATTTAT
>CAIPDV010000060.1 GCA_903863935.1 uncultured Bacteroidota bacterium | reverse complement strand
GTTGTATTATCAAAATTTAAAATTGAGCCAGAATAAAAAATTTAACCTACATTTGAATTAACAAGAAACACTATCTAAGCATAAGTACAATTTAGTTTGAAGACATACAACCACCATTATAAATACCAGAAACCGTTATTTGCTTATTGTTATCTAAAAGAACATTATATCCTGCATAAGTAGGAGCAAGGTCACTATAAATTTTTACAAAACTTTGAGAAAAAACGGAAGTTTTAATTGTAAAAAATAGTAAAAGGTAGAAGAACTTTCTCATTGCTGTATGTTCTTATGTTTCAAATATACTATTTTTTACTTAGTAATAATGAGTTTACCTCTCTTACTTCCTTTATTATTAACAAATACTTGATAAAAATAAATCCCGTTGCTTAGATTATTATTGGTAATATTCATCTTATTCTTACCCGCATCTAATTGATATTCTCCTACCTTTTCTCCAAATTCGTTATAAAGAACAATCTTACCTGATTCTGTAGTTGGAAGCCCATACTCCAATGTAAAGCTACCATTAGATGGGTTGGGGTAAACGGAAATATTATTTGAAGCGATAGGTTGTTTAATGGAAGTTGAAATATTTTTTACTACACGAACAACATTATTACCTTGGTCTGCTATAAACAAGTTACCTGAAACATCAAGAGTTATACCATTATTTAAATTCATTTTAGCCAATGTGGCAAGCCCCCCATCGCCGGAATATCCCAGATGCCAACCATAACCGGCAACGGTCGTTATAATTCCTGAATTATCAATTTTGCGAATCACATCAGCATCAGCATCGGAAATGTATAAACTGCCTGAAACATCAAAAGCTATACCATAGGGACTAAACTCTGCTGCCGTAGCTTGTCCCCCATCACCTGAATAGCCATAAATTCCATTCCCAGCTATGGTGGAAATAGTTCCGGAACTATTAACCATTCGTATAACTTGATTAGCTCCATCGGCAATATAAAGGTTACCGGAAGGACTAAACGCTATTGCTTCGGGAACACTTAATTCGGCTGCCGTTGAAGGACCTCCATCGCCACTATATCCACCTCCATACGAATAGTTTCCGGCAAATGGTTCAATTATCCCACTAGTATCTACTTTTCGAATTACATTATTACCAACATCTGTAAAGTAAACATTTCCCGAAATATCTGTAGCAACCCAATAAGGTCCATTTACTTCGGCATTTGTAGCCTGACCGCCATCTCCACTGTAACCGGGTAGATACGAAAAATTTCCGACAATAGTATTAATAGTCCCAGAAGTATTCACCTTGCGGATTATATTATTGTTTACATCGGCTATATATATGTTCCCAAAAGTATCACAGGCAATTCCAGTAGGTCCCCATAATTCTGCTGCCGTAGCTGGACCACCGTCTCCACTAAAGCCACCATTACCTGTACCTGCCATATACCCATTTCCAGCTATCGTTGTAATAATTCCTGAAGTATTCACTTTTCGGATAATATTATTAGTAAACTCTGCAATGTATAAGTTTCCTGTTTTGTCAAACTTCAAATCACTGGGATAATCCAATCTCGCAGAAGTAGCAGGTCCTCCATCACCTGTATAACCGTGGGGTCCCGGAAAGAACCCCACGGCTGTATAAATAGTTTGAGAACTAATAAGTGAAACATTAAAAATGAAAAGAAACAAAAATAATGACCGTTTCATGTTTCAAATATAACAAAATTTAGCACCTTTTCCTATTTCTGAATTATTATCTTCCCCTCTCCTATCAATCTGCCATTATTACTTAAAACACGGTATAAATAAATTCCGTTGGGCTGCCCGCCTAGATTAATTGACAATTGCTCATTATCAATTGTCAATCGAGAAAAAACTTTCTCTCCCAAAATATTAAAGATCTCCACATTAAAGTTTTCTTTTATGTTTGATAATGTTAGGTTGAAGTTGCCATTGGAGGGGTTGGGGTATACTGAAATTTTGCTTGTTTGTATTTTTTCAATTCCAGTATTAAATGAATAATTTATTTCGCGAATAGAACTACAACAAACATTGCCACCGGCTAAAAATAAATTTCCTGAATTGTCAAATATAACTCCCGAAGGATAAGCTAGTTCCGCTAACGTAGCAAGTCCACCATCTCCACTGTATCCATTAATATTACTACCTGCTACTGTATTTATTATTCCCATCTTATTTATTTCCCTAATCACCATATTACCAGTTTCAGCAATATATAAGTTTCCAGCAGTATCAAATGCTAACCCATCAGGTTGCCATAACTCAGCAACTGTAGCTTGCCCACCATCCCCACTATAGCCACCAAGGCCTGTACCTGCCTTATACCCATTACCTGCAAATGTAGAAATGACTCCCGCTAAATTTACTTCCCGTATAACATTATCAGCGTAATCTGAAATATAAAGATTTCCATTTTTATCAATCGCTAATCCGTTTGGATTGTTCAATTCCGCTGCGGTAGCAGGGCCTCCATCTCCACTATATCCTGAGCCAAGTAAATAATTGCCTGCTAGGGTGGTAATAATTCCTGTATTTTTTGCTATGCGGCGAATAACATTATTTCCTGCATCAGTGATATATAAATTTCCTCCATTATCAAAAACCATGCCCTTAGGATATGATGAATAAACCATCCTATTTAAAAATAACTCCGCTGACGTAGCAGGGCCTCCGTCTCCACTATACCCTTGACCTAGTGGACCAATTCCAGCAATTGTAGTAATTACTCCAATAGTATCGATTTTTCTAATAGCATTATTTGCCGCATCAAATATGTAAATATTATCGGTTTTATCAACTATAACTCCAGATGGAAAATCCATTTCTGCGGCACTTGCGTTTCCACCATCACCAGTGTATCCACCAATAAGTTTACCTGCTCCATATCCGTTTCCCACCAATGTACTTATAAGACCTGTATTGTGATCAACTTTTCGTATCACATTATTGTACATATCAGCTATGAGCATATTTCCAGCAGTATCAAAGTACATACTTTCAGGGTTATAAAGCTCAGCATTTGAAGCAGGCCCACCATCACCATAGTAACCCCGGGTGCAACATTTACTTACTACTGTATTTATTATTCCACTTTGCGAATAGATAAAGGAGAAGTTAAAGAGCACTATGATTGGTAGCATCGTCCATTTCATATTAAAATTGCATACCTGTAATCTTTTCATGACTTTAAATTAAAACCGAAGATAATAAAAATATTTATCTTATTATCATCAATTTACCCGATTTCATCAAAGTACTCTGTGTATTAATCACCCTATAGAAATAGACACCGCTCTGTAACAAACTAATATCCAATATATTATTCATATTGGTTAATTCCGCTTCTTTCACTTTTTGCCCCAAAGTATTATATAATTGAAAATAACATAATCCACTAGATAGCATTTGTATGTTCAATACTGAATGGGCAGGATTAGGGTAGACATTAACACTGTATATACTTGGTTGCTCAGTTTTGCCATGTTTCTTTTGCGGAAGGACCGGTTTTTCCTGTGGTCCCTGCTGGCAAATTTGGTAAATATTCATGTAGTCGGTAACAGCCTTATTATTTGCATCTAGAGCAATAACTTGTATTTGAGAGGGATAAGATGGATAATAATAACGAGCTATCAATGTGTCACTTGGGCCTGATTTAAGCAAGAATCCATTGCTTGCATCAAACCAAAAATAGGTAAATGGGGCTTTCCCGCCATGCACTACAGCTTTGATCGTATCCGCTTTAGGTGGCATTACACTTGGCACAGACCATTGATAATCATGCGGCAGTGTAACATAATATCGTCTTGCACTTGTAGCGACATTAGTATCAAATGCAAATAAACTCAAACATTTATATTGAAACCACATATTCCCCCAAATATTAATACAAGTATCCCCTAGCATAGGGGAGGTTTTAGTATAATTATAATTATCATCTGTCCACACCTGATGTTTTTGGCTGAAATTAAGGCTGTCATAATAAATTTGTTCTATTGAATCGGGTTTTTCGCCTTTTTGCCGCATCCAGTGCCCGGAATAATCATCGCCAACATGCTCAAAACATTTGGGGCCAGAGTAATATTCATTTTCGGCCCCGAATACGGGCCACACTTCTTTTTTGTAGTAGGCTTTATAAGGATTGCGCCCGATTTCAGAATCGGCCTGAATCCAATCTCCCCTGTTCCACAACACATTGGAATAATAGGTGTATGAGGATAATAGAATCCTATCGGCATACAGTGCAATAGAATCTAATTCCATAGACTGGGTTGGGTTAGTATAAAGGGTGTCTATATTTAAAGGCGCTTCGATATAATCCTCTACTCTTAAGTCATTCTCCGGACAATGGCGGGTTGCATTATACATGGCTTTTAACATGGGCATGTGTACTTGATGAAAATCAGATACGCTCGAAGCATAAGTTGAATACTTATCCGGATTTGAAAATTCTTCATCAAAGCTTAAAATATCAATCTTGTAGGGCCATGGTTGAGCCCAGTTATATATACGAACAGAATTACTGAAATTGTCTAAATCATAAAGTGCAACATTAATCGCATTGCTGTCAGCATTTGTACTTAAATCTTGGTAAACAACCACTCCTACTTGAGCAACGCGGCCAAGAGTCTTCAATGTATCAATAAAATTTCCAAGTATGATGGCGTTCAGCGAATCAACATATATTGAATCCTGCCCGAAAACCGCACAAGGGCCTCCATATAAAGAGGTCCCATCTAGCAAAACGTAGTTAATCTGATTCTTTCTACAGAAATTGGCAATCTTTATAGCACTATCTGCACTTCCAATATAATCACAGCAATTCTCAAGGTACATTCCACGTTTAGAGGGACGTAAAGGACGTAGTAAATTGTAATTAACAGATGCCGTTGAAACAATGGCATGGGTAATAGTAAGTGTAGCCGAGGTTGTGCATGGGTTTGGAATTGAAGAAGGAGAGGAAGAAACATACGACGCAACTACATTCAGTGTACAATTTCGCAAATAATAAATCAAATTTATGGTATCAGGTGTATCGCCTGAAAAAACATGACCAGAGCCATCAAAAGCTGTCCAATGGTAATTAATGGGTCCGCTTGCAGCTATTCCGCCCGTGCTTGCAACAAATGTAACGCTGTCGGCATCAATAGCAGTAATTATAGGGGTTGGCGGTGGGTACTCAACCGTAATTGTAGCTGATGCAGAGCCTATGCATCCGTACGAATTATTTCCAGTCACCCCATACGTTGCAGTAACTGTAGGTGTCACAATTATTGTATCTCCGGTTTCAGCATCCGACCAAGCGTAATTACCCCCACCCGAAGCAATAAGGGTATCAGCGGTACCTCCGCACAACGGATTTGCTGATGAATGGATGGTTATACCCGGCAACGGATTCACCCCTAAGGTAATTGAATTACTCGCCGAACAATAGTTGGCATCTATAACTGTTACTGTGTAACTGGCCATAGCAGCCATAATGGGCGCAACCACTATTGAACTTGTGTGGGCACCGGTAGACCAGGTATATGATACTGCTGTAGAAGATACGGCCGTAAGTGTATCATTTGTGCCTGCACAAATTGCTGAACTTGTTGCCGAAATTGAAACGGATGGTGGGTTAATACAAGGTTGGGCAAAAGTTTTTAGTACAATGCTAAAAACTAAAACGGTAAGTGCAAATAGTTTTTTCATAAATAGGGTGTTTTATTACACTAAATATTGCACTTTAGCTGACAGATAATAGCGTTATTAGAAAAAACACTGAAAATTTCCGCAAAAACACCAATACATGTAAAACAGAAGAGCTATTAGTTATTTATCACAAAATACAATGATATGTTTTAAAAAAACAAATTTGGTTACTCTTTAAAATTCATGTTGGGTTAGGTAATATCCCAATTTTAAAAGACACTAATTCGGTCCCACTACTTAGTGTCTTTTGGTTATTGCTAGCAATGCAATTTCTACTTTTCATTTATCACTTTTCGTTTTTCATTCTTTCCCCGGTCAATGACTTTTTAAGAAACTGCTTTTTCGTGCCGTATCTTTGCATCGACCACCAAAGCTTTAGCGACGGAGGTTATATACTATGAATCAAAAAATAAATAGTTGTTTCTCCTTTTTATATGTGCTAATTTCATTGCTCTATTGCTTTGCATTGCAAAAAGCAATAGAATATTTTTCAACGCGTTCATATTCAACACATTTTAAAAATAAGCTTCATTGCATTTTATTGCAAATCCATTGCATTTCTATTGCTCTTTTGTTGCTCTTTTTTGATTATGAACACAGTCTATTTTTTGATAATTCGTAGTGAACCCTGGTGAGGAAATCCCTTTAGGGGTTTGGAGTAAGCAAGTAAATAACCTTTTATTTCCCATAATAATTACATTTGTAATAAATCTCCCCGGGCTGTATGATTACTAAGCGGTTTTTGTTCCTGTTCATTTTATGGTCCTCGTTTTGCACCGCACAAGATTATGTGCAGACCAACCGCCCTAACTACACCCGCCCTTTCCAGAAGTACAACGACTCACTGCGCAAACGCAATTTCTTTATCTCGGTAGCATTTGGCATTGCCTACCCCACCGGCGAATATGGCAGTAAAGACACAGCCCATAACTTCATGATAATAGGGCCCGACAGTACCAATGCCAAAGGCTTTGCCAACCTGGGTTTCCATGCCAACATAAGTGCCGGAGTCTTCATTTCGAAACATGTTGGCGTAATGGGAAAATTTGCGCTCGACTACAACACCTTTGATGTTAGCACCCTGAATGCTTACGTGAACGGCCTCAATTACCAATACACGCTGAACGAGCCCTTCTACATCAAACAATATATGCTCGGCCTGTTTGGTAATTTTAAAACAAACCCTACCACCACCATTTGGCTGCAGGGTATGGCAGGCCTTATCAGTGCCAACTTCCCGGCTTTCACTGTTACCATAAACACCTATAATTTCGATTTTAACCTCGAAGATGCCAATGTTTTTGCCTATTCCCTCGGCCTGGGCTGCGAAAAAATGATTTCACACTCTACAGGATTTCTGTTCAATCTCACTTACACAGGCTCCGAGCTGGTGTACCCTACCATGAGTTACAACCGCTATTATAATCCGCCACCCTACACCCAAAACACGCCTGTTACCATGGCTTTCGGCAGTTTAGATTTTACTATCGGCGTGGTGTTTCATTTATAAATCTTTTTTATCAGGGCGTAAATACACCGGCCTGTCTGCCGAACAGGCAGGCTTTCCGTTCCAAGTCCTCGCAAAGCCTGTGGGCTTTCCACTGCAATCCGGCGCAGCCAGAGCCACATCATTTCCTATAAATATATTCTATTATTATTTACTCTATTTTTTAAAATATAATTTTACATTTGTCCTCACTATCAGCAAAATGGTGGTTAAATAATGAAAAAGATTTTAGTGGCAATTGTTTTATTTTCGTCAATGTGCCAGGCACAGGATACCGCCGTTTCCGTAAAAAAGAAGCATCATGGTTTTATAAACTACCTGAAAGATACTACGCGTAAAAGGAATTTCTTTTTCTCTTTAAATGCAGGCTTGGGAATACCTGTGCTCGATTATGGTTCCACCGACATTTACAAAAGCTACGTATTTTACGACACCAACAGGGTTGTAGGAATGGCTGTAAACGGATTCCATTTTAATATAACAGCAGGGGCACTTTTTATTCCGCAGATAGGTATAGTAGTAAAAGCAGGTATGGATATTAGCAGTATTGATGAACGCATTTTCAGCCTGGCCAATCCTACATGGCATTATAGCGGAGGCTATAAAATGTGGCAGTTAACCGGGGGGCTTATTTTCCGTTTTAAAATAGCTAAACGCTCGCATGTATTTATTCAACCCATGATTGGTATTATACAAGCCAATTACCCCACCTACACCATCAACAACGATTCGTTGCAACTATTCAAGGCAAGCTTTGTAAGTTCCGTTAACACTGCTTTTAATATCAGCGGTGGTTTCGAGAATGAACTTAACCCCACCATAAGCTGGTACTATACGCTTGGATATACCTATTCCCGAATAGAATATACCTCTTATAGTTTCACCATTCCAAGTGGCCCTATGCCTTTAGTGATGACCTTTGGCAGCATGCAAGCTACCGTAGGGTTTATTTTTCATTTGTAGCTTTAAAACCTCAAATGCATTGGCTGGTTTAGCATACTTTTCCCGACAAAATATACCATTATATGCCGTTTTATAACTTTGCGATTCCTAATTCGTAATTCCTAATTCGTAATTGAATGAAAGACGCATTTATAATTAACGGAGTCCGCACAGCAGTCGGAAATTTCGGAGGCACTTTATCAGTCGTAAGAACTGATGATATGGCTGCCCTCGTACTTAAAAAACTGATGGAGAAAAACCCATCCATCGATCCGGCAGATATAGCCGATGTATTATTAGGCTGCGCCAACCAAAGCGGCGAAGATAACCGCAATGTGGCTCGTATGGCCCTGTTGCTGGCTGGTATGCCCTACTCTGTTCCGGGAGAAACTGTAAACCGTTTGTGTGCATCGGGCTTGAGTGCAAGCATTAATGCTGCCCGCATGATTAACACCGGCGATGCAGACCTTGTGGTTGCAGGCGGAGTAGAAAATATGACCCGTGGCCCCTGGGTTATTTCTAAAACATCTTCGGCTTTTGGTCGCGATGCACAAATGTTCGATTCCAGCTTTGGCTGGAGGTTGATCAACCCTAAGATGCAGGAAATGTATGGTACCGATGCCATGGGCGAAACCGCCGAAAACCTGGCCGAGATGTACAACATAAGCCGCGAAGACCAGGATAAATTTGCTTTTAATTCGCAGCACAAAGCTGCCAAAGCCAAGATTGCAGGCCGTTTCGACAAGGAAATTATTCCCGTTGAAATACCCCAAAAGAAAGGCGACCCAAGGCTTTTTGCAGAAGATGAATTCATAAAACCTACCACCACCATGGAGGTGCTTGCTAAACTGAGGCCATCGTTCAGAAAAACAGGGGGCAGTGTTACAGCAGGTAACTCATCGGGCCTGAATGACGGTGCTGCTGCTATTTTGCTGGCATCGGAACAGGGAGTAAAAAAATATAATTTAAAACCATTGGCAAGAATAGTATCATCTGCAGTAGTAGGCGTTGAGCCCCGCATAATGGGCATTGGCCCGGTGGAAGCCAGCAACCAGGCACTGAAAAAAGCGGGAATTACATTCGCTGATATTGATATTATTGAACTCAACGAAGCATTTGCAGCGCAGAGCCTGGCATGTATACGCAAATGGGGCCTTGCCGACGATGATGCACGCATAAACCCCAATGGTGGAGCCATTGCCATAGGCCATCCGCTGGGCATGAGCGGTGCCCGTATTTTAAATTCGGCAGCCATTGAATTGCACGAAAAAAACAAACGCTATGCATTGGTAACCCTATGTATTGGTGTTGGGCAGGGCTATGCCGCAGTAATAGAACGTGCATGATCATAGCCCTAATACACATACTATAATTATTTAAAAAGCCCCCATGAGAATAATTATGAAAATGAAGTGGAATGACGTAACTCCCGAAAAATACGAGGAAGTAAAAAAGCATGTACAATGGGAAGCAAATCCACCCAAAGGACTACTGTTGCATTCAGTTGGGTTTAGTAATGGAGCTATGCATATAACTGATATCTGGGAATCGGAAGAAGAATTTGAAGACTTTACCCACAACCGCATGATGATTGGTGTCTCCAAAATTAACTTTAATGCCATATTGCCCGAAATTGAAGTGTTCCCGGCACATGAAATTTATTCGCCTTTAATTCCGAAGTAGGAAATTTCCAATAAAGGTTTTTTTAATTTTAAGATACTTCGTTTCTTATTTTAATGGTAATAAAACATAAAAAATTTAATACTTTTATCTCAAAATAACCCGTATGGAAGTACACCACCACCCCAACCTGAAACACAAGCCCAAAAAATTCAAAGAATATTTTTTGGAGTTTATTATGATTTTCCTTGCAGTAATGATGGGCTTTATTGCTGAAAAATTCCGGGAAACCGAAACTGACAGAGATAAAGAAAAAGATTATGTAAAATCAATGCTGACAGACTTGCGCAGCGATAGCGCCATGTTGAAAGACGAAATAAAATGGGCTGGTTTACTTGGTAATGGACTAGATTCCTTATCACAGGAAATGAATAAAACTCCGGGTAAAATAAATGTAGTACGAGCCTATCGATTATTTAGTCTTTATGATAGACTTGTTGGCCCCACCTTTAGCGATCAGACGTCTTCTCAGCTAAAGGCAGGCGGAATGAGATTAATCCGTAATAGTGAAGTTTCAAAATCAATTGCCGATTATTGGCAAGGAGAAAATAGTATAGATCAGATTAGCACAAATTGCAAAGAGGTTGGTAAAGACGCCACGGCAGATAGTTACAACATCTTCAACCATAAATTCGTACACACTGCCGGGTACGACAAAGTGACGGGACTTGATATAATTAAAATCGATTCCTCGGCTTACTTAATGATTAACGATAGCGTTAAACTGGTTTCATTTGCAAATAAAATGGATGATTTCGGAAGTATTCTTCGTGATAATTATTCTTTTTGGATTAGCGAGCAATATAAATTAAACCTGAAACTGACGGCACTTATCCGCAAGGAATATGATGTGAAAGATTAGTGGCACAACCAAAATGAAAACAGTAAAAAACTTCTTTTCAAAAAACTGGATTCATATCTCCGTTATCACCGTGTTGTTGCTTATCTATCAGCGTGATTATATCAGCCATTTATTGAACATGGGCAATTATCCCGAAGTGGCCGGCGGATTGTTGGGTACATTAATCGGCTGCTTACTTATGGCCACTATTTTTATGGTTATGGCAAGACTTGCAGAGTGGGGTTTCAGTAAAATGTGACCATGAAAAAGGTAATCAATACATATATTGTAAAAGTATTTTTTGCATTATTTATTTTTAACTTTTCACTTATTTTCTTTTCTTCTTTTATCTCAAGCTATTCAGTACCTCATTTTATCAGTGATGTACTCGAAGTCCTTGGACTAACAGGTTTGGCTATTGAATTTCTGCTCGCTATAATCACATTTTTTCTGCTCGCATTTACAAGCGTCATTAGCGATAAAGGGGCATTCCGGTGGAGCATAGTAATGGTTGTGCTGCATGTTATTTTTGTAATAGTATTTCTCTTTAATATGCGCTGGTGCTGATGACAACTTTCTTTAATGTAATTGACAATACGAACTTACAATGCACCAAATAAGTAATCAAATCCCTTCTGCAAAGACAGACGCCCAGACCAAATGGTTGATTATTGTTGGATTCGTTCTCTATTTAATTGGTTTGATTTTATTTGTTTCTGAATCGTCATTGCCCAATTTTATTGTAAGAATAGGCGGTTCGGTATTTATAATAATTCCGCTTTATGCGTTTGTTGTAAGTTGGCATTTATTCTTCCGGTTAAAACATATAAAAAAGAACAGGTATCTTTATGTCGCTACCCTAATTTATATTTTAACTTCCTTAATCGTATTAGTATATGTTGCAACGTTGTTCTCCATGTTATGGCAATGAAAATAATTAAATGAAACCCTTCCTCAATAAACATATCTCTACACTTTATATTTTAATGTTTGTAATTGAGCTATTATTTATTCTCGATTTCAACTATTGGCGGATATACATAACTTCAAATTTACTGGAACGTATTATAGATAAAGCAGCAATCTTCACATTTGGGTTCCATTTATTAGTATGGGTAATTGTGTTCTTTTCCCTTATCGGAAAAATTATCGATACGAAGCCAGCAATACGCTGGAGCATCGCCTTTCTACTAGTCACAGTAATTGAATTCGGGTATTTAATTTACAATTTCTTACAACTTGTGGGATAGTTCAGAAAACCAAATTTCCTTAATTACTTATCTTTACAATCACCATTCCTAATTACTAATAATTAATTCCTGATTATACGTGCCTACAATCAATCCCAATGCCTCCAGAGAAATTGATGAAGCCTTTGAAAAATTCACAGGCTTTCAGAAAAAATTCTGCATACACCTGCGCGCCCTTATCCATAAGGCTTTGCCCGAAGTGAAAGAAGACTGGAAATGGGGACCCAACTTTAACGTGAACGGAATGGTGTGTGGAGTGTGGGGTTTCAAAAAGCATGTGAAACTGGTGTTCTTTAAAGGCAGCTTGATGGAAGACCCTTACGCACTTTTTAATGATGGTGAAGATAATACGGGAAACCGCAGCATACATTTTTATGAATCGTCGGTAATTGACGATGAAAAAATTATGGAGTACCTGAAAGAGGCTGCAGAATTGAATAAACAAGGACTTAAACCTGAAAAGAAAAAAATAGTTGTCGAGATTCCGGAGGAGTTGCAGCGCGCACTTAACAAGCATACCGGACTTAAAATGTATTTCGAAAAGCTTGCCCCATCGCATAAGCGCGAGTATACCGAATATATTTCCGATGCCAAGCAAACCGAAACCAAGGAACGCCGGATTAAAAAGGTGATTGAAATGATTGCGGAGAACAGGAAACTGAACGAAAAATACGAGAAGAAAAACAAGCACAGGAAATGAAAAATGCTTTACTTAATTCAAGCTTTGCCCATGACTTTGTCATTCTGAGTGAAACGAAGAATCTGTTTTTTAAGACAGATCCTTCCTTTGTCAGGATGACAATCTCACGTTCGGTTTTGATTCCTATTCATTAATCACCGCCCACTAATCACTATTCTCTCACTATGATTTTCGAATTTAATGGCTTTAAACCTGTAGTGCATAAGTCAAGCTTTGTGCATCCGCTGGCAAGCGTTACAGGCAATGTAATTATTGGCAAGGATGTATATATTGGCCCCGGTGCCGCCATCCGTGGCGACTTTGGCGAAATAATAATTAAAGACGGTGGCAATGTTCAGGAAAACTGCACCATCCACATGTTTCCGGGTGTAACGGTTATTCTGGAAGAGAACGCCCACATCGGCCATGGTGCTATCATTCATGGGGCCCACATTGGTAAAGATGTGCTCATTGGAATGAACTCCGTAATCATGGACCGCGCCGATATTGGCGAAGGCAGTATAATAGGCTCTTTGTGTTTTGTACCGGAAGATATGATAATCCCTCCGGGGATGCTTGCGGTGGGAACTCCGGCACGCATTATTAAAGAAGTGAGCGAAGAAATGAAAGCGTGGAAAAAACAAGGCACCAAAATTTACCAGACCCTGCCGAAAGAACTTCAGGATACGCTTAAAGAATGTGAACCGTTGCGATCTGTACCTAAATTCCGGAAGAAACAAGTGAGTTATTTCAGCACCTGGGGGCAAAAGAAAGCAGGCGAATAGACCTGAAAAGAGCAATGAAATTGCAATGAGTTTGCAATAGAATTGCAATGGATTAGCAATGAAATTTTGAAATCGCAATTTTACAAAAGTACTGGTTTTCTGTGTATTGTGAAATAACCTCATTGCTTTTTGCAATGCCAAGCAATAGAGCAATGAAAATAGCGCATATAAAAATGATTGACGGATGCTTGTTTTTTGATTCATATTATATAACCTGTCGCTAAAGCTTTGGCGGTCGATGCAAAGATACTGCCTGAAAAAACGTTTTTTTAAAAAGTCATTGACCGGGAAATAAGTGAAAAGTGAAAAGCAGAAATGGATGACACTTCGGTCAGGACAGGAATCATTGCTAGCAATAACCAAAAGACACTAGTTAGTGGGACCGAATTAGTGGCATTTTTAAAGCGATGAACTTTAGGTCAAAAGCAATTTAACGCTACATAAAGCCATTTTTTGCATGTTTTCTACATTTTTTATACTTATATTTGCACTCTAATTATAAATAGCCATGATTATTGAGTTTTCAGTACAAAATTTCCGCTCCATTTATGATAAGGTAACCTTAAGCATGATGGCTGCCAAACTAACCGGAAAAGAAGCTACACTGGATAATATTTTTTATCACGAGAACTACCCGAATATACCGCTTTTAAAATCTGCGGTTATTTATGGGGCAAATGCTTCGGGGAAATCAAATGTGTTGAAGGCTCTCCATTTCTTTAAGAATTCAGTTGTAAATTCTACGGATAATAAGTTCGGTGAAGAGTTGGATTATCAACCTTTTCGCCTATTAAAAGATGCCCCTAAAGAACCTAGTTGTTTTGAAATGGATTTTATTGCACAAGATGGGATAAGGTATATTTATGGCTTTAAAGCAACCGTAAAGGAAGTTTTAGAAGAGTACCTTTCTATATTTACAAGCAGGAAAGAGACGAAATTATTTATCAGAAAGAAGGGGGAAAAAATTCAATTCAGTAGTTCTTTCAAAGGAGAGAAAAAAGTTTTGGAAGAACAATTGTTAAAAAACAACCTCTTGTTATCAAAAGCAGCTAACAGTAACTACCAACAGTTGCAAATAATTTACACTTATTTTTCGCATCATATTAATCTTACTGATGAAATAAAAGGCACTACATATTACTCTCACGAATATTATGAAGCGAAATTTTATACGGCTAAAAAAATCAATGAAAATGATAGCTTTACCAAGAGAGTAATTGATATTTTACGTTCAGCAGATACTGGAATTGAAAACTTTAAAGTAAAAAAATATGAGGACAATGGTGCATTATTCAGCATTGGTGATTACTACGATATAGAGGTAATGCATACCTATTTTGATAATGAATCTTCTTTATCAGTAACATGGCCATTAGCTGAAGAATCAGAAGGCACCCAAAAATTATTTGAACTTACCGGGGTAATTCTTGATATTTTAGATAATGGTGAAACCCTCATTTTCGACGAAATAAATAACAGCCTCCACCCCCACCTCAGTAAATTCATTATAGACCTCTTCCATAATAAAAAAACTAATCCTAAAAATGCTCAATTGATTTTCACCACCCATGATGCGACTCTTCTGACTAAGGAAAACTTTAGAAGGGACCAGGTTTGGTTTACTTCTAAAAATGAAAAAGGCATGACTCAATTATACTCATTGGGTGATTTTGACAAAAAAGAAGTACGTTGGGATATCCCGTTTGACAGGTGGTATTTAACAGGACGGTTTGGGGCTGTGCCAAATATTCAGGATTATAAATTACATTCTAAATGACCTATCGCCATAAAAGAAGTACTTTAAAGATTCCTGACAGAATCCTGATTCTTTGTGAAGGAGAAAGAACGGAGCCTATTTATTTTAAGGCTATTAAGGCTGATAAAATGAAGGTCAACAAACTTTCAGGATTGAGAATAGAATTGCACAAAACAAAAAAGAACACGGCAAAAGAATTGGTTGAGGAAGCCATATCCTTAAAACACGAAGCTATACGTGAAAGAAACGCTTATAATGAAGTTTGGGTGGTTGTTGATAGAGACAATTACACAAAACACCACGAGGCATTTACCAGGGCAAATGCCACGAATATAAAAATCGCTTTTTCCAGCACCTGCTTTGAATTCTGGTTATTACTTCACTTTGAATATTCGGCACGCCCATTTCATGATTGTGACAGTGTTATTGCCAAACTTAAAACCCATATTCCGAATTATGAAAAGGATGTCGATTATTATGAAGAACTGCTAAAACCAAATATCAACATTGCTATTGATAACGGGAAGAAAATTATAGCCCATTGCAATCAAACAGGCCAGGGTAACATTTGGGAACATAACCCTTACACCGATGTCGGTATACTCGTAGAAAAACTTCTTTCCCTATAAACCTCTACTTCTCATTGGATTTCTTCTTCGCCAACTTCTTCGCCTTTTTTCTTCCGGCTTCTACTGATGCTTTAACCATATCGGAAAAGGTGGCACTTTTAATAAGTTTCTCCTGGTACTTTGCGGCGCGTATGGTTCTTCGTATGGACTTGGACTTTTTCATTAGTCAAAGATAGTTCATTATATTTGTTCTATCACTCAAAAGCTCCAAACCTTATGGAACCGGGTGAAAAGATGCGGGAAGGAGCTGCGCGGGATTGGAGTGGAAAGCCCGCAGGCTTTGCGAGGACTTGGAACGGAAAGCCCGTGTATTTACGCCCTGATAAAAAAGATTAGGCCAATACCAAAGTGAACGACAGCGTTGTGCGTGTAGGAATTGTAGAGGGGGAATACCATTGGCATAAGCATGATAACGACGATGAATTCTTTTTTGTGCTGGAAGGGCAACTCTTAATAGATCTGGAGGACCAGACCATTGAATTAAATCCCGGGCAGGGCACAACTATTACCAAAGGTGTAATGCACAGGCCACGTGCACCCAAAAAGACGGTGATGCTGATGGTAGAAACCAGTGCCATTCAGCCGACAGGCGACTGAACCGGAACCTTACCAGTGCTTTTCTATTACCGGTAAAATCACGCGGATAGAAGGGCTGCTAAGGCTACCTGCATATAAATGTTACGTATGTCACTAGTACTAATAAAATCTTTGGTTTATCTTTACCGTAATTTTTACGCCTTAGAATAACTTTTTAAACCCCGACCTATGAAAAGAAACATTTACAAAATTACGTTGTTCGCTATGCTTTTTGGTATTGGAGCCAAAGCCCAAACCATATCTACCTATGCCGGTATCGATACATTGGGATTTAGCGGCGACGGAGGCCAGGCTACCGCTGCCGAACTCAACCAGCCCATGGTTTTGGCCATGGATGCCGCCGGAAACATTTATGAAGGAGAAGGAAATAACTCCGTGATCCGCAAGATAGACAACGCCGGAATTATTACAACCATTGCGGGAATTGCCGGTGTGTTTGCATACAGTGGTGATGGCGGACAGGCTACCGCAGCAGAAATATCAGGCCCGGATGGAATAATATTCGACGGTAATGGAAATATGTATATTGCCGATGAGAGTAATAATGTTATACGTAAAATAAATACCTCGGGCATTATTACTACCGTTTATGGTAATCACGTATCAGGATATAGTGGCGATGGCGGACCTGCTTCGGCAGCCGAATTTCATTTACCACGTTCGGTAACTTTTGACACCCATGGTAACCTTTATATTAGTGACTGGCTCAACTATGCCATACGGAAGATTGATACCACTACAGGCATCATTACAACCCTTACCGGTAATGGAGCTACCGGGTATACAGGAGACGGCGGACCAGCCTCAGCCGCTGAAATCGGTTTGCCTTACCAGGTTAAATTCGATGCCTCAGGCAATCTATTCATGATTGACGGAACCTACAATATAGTACGTGAAATTAATACCTCCGGAACCATAAGCACCGCTGTAGGCAACGGAGTTCAAGGTTTTTATGGAGACGGCGGACAGGCAACTGCGGCTGAATTAAGCTTTCCAACCTCACTCACCTTTGATGCGGCAGGTAACATGTGCCTTTCCGACCGCGGTAATAACCGCCTTCGTTTAATAAATACCTCCGGTATCATCAATACCTTTGTAGGTAACGGTGTTGCAGGCGAATGGGGAGATGGAGGACCAGCCAGCGCAGCTGAAATAAATAAACCATTTGATGTGTTATATGATGCCAACAGCAATCTTTTTATTGCCGATATTAACGGAAATAAGATCCGCAGGGTTGGCACACCGGCCGCAATTAATGCTATTACATCCCACAGTGGAGTTACCCTCTACCCTATTCCTTCGTCAGGAAACTTTACGGCGGATATAAAAGGCGGAGGTTATTCTACTTTTAAAGTGTTCGACCTGTGTGGCAAAGAGATCTATAACCAAAAACTTGATCCGGATAATTCAGCAATCTCTATAAAGGTTAACCTGCAAGGTTATTCTACCGGAATATACTTTGTTGAAATACAAGGAGCCAAAACCGTAGCTACAAAAAGGATAGAACTTATAAAGTAACTTATCTGTTTTATTTGCCCCTGAAATACCTACAGCGTGTTTCAGGGGCTTTTTATTTGCATTTATAGAAAACTGAAAATCAATATGTTCAATACAAAAACATGATTCAAATCAACTTTTCCGTAACTTGTGTTAGTATTGCGCCGTTATAAATACCGTATTAACTAAATCAATAATTATGAACGTAAAAGGAAGCATTACGGAGCATAATCCTGTCATCGTTAAAACAGGGGAATGCAACAGAAGCAGCATTTATGCAGCTGCAGACGAGGTGATAAAAGCCTCAATTATCTCAAACTTAAACTGGTATTCCCACACCCCTGTAGAGGAGGTGAAGGTAACAGTTAAATCGGGCTACGTAGAACTTTACGGGCACGTTCAATGGATGTATCAGAAAATGGTTATTGCAGCCATGGTACAGAAAATTGAAGGTGTAATGGGTATTATTAATAATATCCATGTAAGGTTACAGTATACCGATATTCATTAATCCATTCTTATTTTTGAATGCTCTTCGGCCCAACTTGGGCTGAGGGGCATTCATAATTTTATCCTTAACATGGCTGTGGTAAAGGGTTTTAACCCTACGCTAGAAAATTATCCGGAACTTTTTTTGCAAAAAAAAAGAGATGGAGAAAGGAAGCTAGTTCCTCCAGTCCACCCCCCTCGTTAAAGGAAGCATTGCAAGATTAGTATATTTTTCAATACGAAAGTTTGATTTGCATTAGTTTTTTGAGAATTTAATATCTTTTTTTTTTGATATTTTACAATGAACCTGTCAAACTGTGACATACATCACACTTTCAGGGGTTTTTAAATAAACGATAATTCCATTTTTTATCCGAAAAATTAAATTTTAAACCCTTTCGGTTAATTCCCTGCTAAATTTTAATCCTATTTTTATTCGGAAAGGTATTATTCAGAACTCTTACTCCCCAAAACTATTACATATCAATATGAATATCAATAATTTGCAAATAAAAGTACCTGACTATTGTAGTTGCAATAATGCCTTAATACACCTATATATCAATTAGATATAACAAAACATAGCCCGTTACCGTATTATTTATTGCCAAATCGAATATTTTTTGAAATAAATCGACTGAATATGACCTTTTTGTATATCCATACTAATAAAAGTGATTCCAATCAGTTAGTGTTAATAAGTTATGTTATTATATTGTACCCGATTGATTAACGACCTGTTAACAATTCTAACATATTAACAATGCATGAATAATACTATCCGATTCTTTCGCAATGAGGTTGTAGATAAAAGCGCAAAGCAGAGACTTGCTATTGTAGTATCTATTATGTTGTTCTTTACAATTCTTTCAGCCATCATGGCTTTTGCCTGATTTCTTATACGCTACCTCTTTCTCTTTGCTGATAAACCTTTCGCACTTATTTATCCTTGCGCATAATTTCTTATTGCGTCATCAAAAGTAGTTTGTCTGTTTTTATTTGACGGTACCGCAAACCAGAAAATTTGCACAAACGATTTTTGTCATGGCTCTTTGTTTTTTGAAAGCTCAATACTAACGATGCATTTGTTTTAATTTACAGGCGCATTTTTCTTTGCATTAAATTACGCTCAAATTATTAGTTAATTTTAATACTTATTTTTTATTTTTGTAATATTATAAACCAGAGTTCCTTTTTGAAAACGAGCCCATTACTTAGTTGTTAACTGCATACGTATGAACCCGCTTAAGGCAACCTTCGAATTAAATAAAAAAGGATTCCGCCCATTCCTTTTATTCAACTTGCAGTTTATCGGCATTTGTACGCTGACAGGGGCATTCATTACCTATTTTGTTTGTAAGGAAAGGTTTTCAATTACAGATACCTCGGCCCTGTTTTTTTCACGGAGTGATAACTACCGGTTTTTAAAGAATTGGTTAACTGTACTTATTAATTCGTTTCCTGTTTTTTATGGGTTGTTTGCCGTTTACCTTAAAGAAGTGATAAAGAAAGAACCATGGACCCCGTCAATACATGACTTTATTTCAAGCCTGAATAAAAAGATTCTGGTTTTTACATCTGTTATATTTATTATTTATTTTATTTTTAGCCTTACACTGGAGTACTTATGGCATTATCACAGTTACCAGGATAGCACCTCGTATATCTATTTTCTTTCCATATGCAGGGAAGACGGCGAATGGTATTTACCCTACTTAGGTGCCTTTTTAATAACCCTGTATGCAACAAAAGGAGAACAGAAATTCAATTTGTTTTATTCCTTTATTAAACCGGCTTTCATTGTGCTTTTTGTTTGTATCTGTTTAAGTTTATTTACTTCAAACCTGGAAGAATCTATCCTTCATGGTATATTCGGCATCTGGCAAGGCAATTACGATGATTTGATTTACCGCATTCTGGCTGATCTGGTCTTTTCGCTATTTATAAACTTTCTGTTCTTACTTACCTATTCAGGAATAATTCTTTTCTCAACCGATAAAAATTCGGCTGAAGTGTTTTCAAAACATCCTTCCTGAATAAACACCAAATGGGTTACGCATAAAAGAGTACCCATCGGTAGATTTTTATTTAGTGAATACTATATAAGAATTTGAATTTGCCAATCAAATGCCGCGTAAATGCTCCGCAAACTTCTTCACCGCTCTGCTCCTGTGGCTTAGTTTGTTTTTTTCTTCCAAACTCATTTGGGCAAATGTGATATTGAAACCTTCGGGCATAAAAACAGGGTCGTAACCGAATCCATGCATACCGTGTTTTTCCTTGGTGATGGTGCCTTTCACAGCACCTTCAAAGTACATGGGTTCACCCAGCCCCACTAAGGCAATAATGGTTTTAAATTCTGCCGAGCGGTTATCCACGCCTTGCATTTCAGCCAATAATTTCTCCATATTGTCATCGGCACTTTTGCCTTCTCCGGCATAGCGTGCCGAATATACACCCGGTCGCCCGTCAAGAGCATAAACTTCCAACCCCGTATCATCGGCAAAGCATCCCCCAACCCCTTCTGAGGGGAGAAGGGAATGAAACTTATCGAAAATAAATTGTGCTTTTTGTAATGCATTGCCCTGCAAGGTGGGCGAGGTTTCAGGTATCTCTTCGTAAAAGCCCAAATCGGTTAATGAAACCAACTCAACCGCAGGTGGCAGCAATGGCCTTATTTCCTCAATTTTATGTTTGTTCTGAGAAGCGAAGAGCAGTTTCATTAATTACGAATTAAAAATTACGAATTACGAATTAAAACAAAGAACCATCATGCTTTAAATGTATTTGATTCGTAATTTTTAATTCGTAATTCGTAATTGATTAAGAAAGCTCTTCGCCGTCTTCGGCATCAATTTCTTCGGGCTCTTCCCCACCGCCGCCAATTTCATCATCCTCATTTTCCTCGGCAAATGATTCCTCTTCTACGGCTTCCACCGGAAGGGCTTTCTTAACCATATTGCGTATCATTGGCTCTTCTTCATCCGGCACATCAAACTCATGGGCTGTTTCGGGGTGAACGTATGCATCCTGGGCATCATCAATAATTGGAGTTATTTCATCCTCTTCTTCTTCAACTACCGGAATTTCGGCAGCAGAAGTTACCTTATATTGAGCCGGTGCAATACCTACGGTTTTATTTACACGTGGATAGGTTACAGCAGCTTCCGGAATAATTTTCATCAGTTCAACCTGCAATATCCAGTTAGCACCGTCAGGGTCGAACTCATAAATAAATTTCTGGTGCGGATCTTCAATATAAGCTGCCAGTTTGGTTTCGTGCATCCATGTACCCTTAATTCCGGCACTGTGGCTTTTGTGCAACAATATGATCTCCTTGCCCCTGCGCCATGTTTCGGTGGCTACAAAAAAGGAGGTTGGATGTGCTCCATCAAACCCGATTGAACTTTGAATTGTTTTATGAAAATCTTCAAATGTTTGTGTCGACTTGATCTCTATCTCACGGATAATGTTCTCATCATCTTCAAAGTATACCTTAAACCTGTAAACTGCCATATATTGTCAATTGTGAATTGTAAATTGTGATTTTCTTCCTTATCTGGCAAAACTATGAAAAAAAATAATAATCTGTTACCGTGTAATACGAATTTAATTTATGATTCTTAACCTTTGTAATATCGCAAAATAGAGTATTAAAGGCGTTAGCTTGAAACACCCTGTACGCTATTCACATTCAATTTCAAAAAATACTTACTGCCTCTTACATTTAACGGGACAGTGAACTTAGCAGTGCAAAACAAAGCTTATCAATATTGGCATTTAAGGGATGAAAGGAAGAAACATTCGACAATATAATGACCCCGCTTTTCTTTTCAATATCCATAGCAAGGCAACTGCGGTAGCCGCCGGTGCCTCCATTATGCCAGTAAATATTGTCTTTTGCACGTTCCACTTTGCAAAGCCATCCTAGCCCGATAAACATTTTATCGCTTATTGTAAAACTCCTTACGCGGGGCAGATCATACACTTTATTAGGAGTAAAATTAGCCTGCATAAACTTAACCATGTCGGTAGCATTTGATTTAATGGCACCAGCTCCGGCAGTGGCATCGGTAAAATTCCAGTTGGCTGTAATAGCACCGGCTGCATTACGTCCCTTTACCATTTTGTCTTTCACATACGCCAGAAAAGTTGTTGAATTGTTCATTCCGAGCGGCTTGAAGATATTGTTCTGCACTAAGTTTTCATAGGTGCTATGCTCCTTCTGGCAAAGTATATATCCTAGCAGGCCACCCCCCAGGTTTGAATAACTGAATTTCACCCCTGGAACTGTATCGAGTTTCATTTTATTTTGCAGGTAATCCTTCAAAGCTTTCTCATCATACTTTGCATAAGGGTCGTTCATATCAGTAGTGTTGTTCATCATGCTCATATCTATCCGCGGCAAGCCGGAAGTATGATTGGCCAGCATTCCGAGCGTTATCTGTTTTCCGCTTACGTTACCATCTTTCAGACCATAGTCAAAATAATCCTGTATATGATCCTCAATTTTTACGTCCCCTTTATTTACAAATGTTGAAAGGAGTACCGAAGTAAAAACTTTGGTTAACGAACCTATCTCAAAAATAGAATCACGGTTTTCCACAATGTGAAAGGTGTCTTTATCGACTATAACTCCGGCATACGTTACCTTGCCATTATTTACCATGGCAATAGATAACTGGGTGTTGACGGGGAATTTCCACAAATATTTCCTCAGCGTGTCGGCCTGTTGTCTGGTGAAATTATTTTTAGCATCACCATCCAAGGCAAAGGCTCTGGAGCTTACTATCAAAGCCGCTATAAACGCTACTATTCTGTTTTTTTCATTTTTCGCATGTAATAGACAAATGTAGCAAATTCTAAAAGTGTATCTGTTTCATATTTATTTTACCCCAAACCCCTAAAGGGGCTTTGAATTGCAATAACAGGCGTGGCCAACCAATAGTGCCTGGAAGCCCCTTTAGGGGTTTGGGGTTGACTAAACAAATTAATTAAATTTGTATTTTCTATTGACTTCGTAATTCGCCATTTTTAATTCGTACTTGAATATGACTCCTACAGAATATCTTGCCAGCCTTGAACCGGAAGAAAAAAAACTGCTCACTGCAATTCATAAAATAATTTTAAAAACCAATCCTAAAGTGGTTGCAGAAGTAGCACCCATGATGGGCAAAGAGATGATACAATACAAAATGAAAAACTATTTTGTATATGGGCTGGTGAGTACCAAAAACCATATGAGCCTGCATGCTATGCCCATGTATGGCTGCAAACCTATTCATGAAAAGTTCAGCAAATTATTAAAGAAAGCCAAATTCCAAAAGGGCTGTATCAATTTTAAAAATGAAGCCGAAATGCCTTTGGATATTACTGAAGAGTTCATGACCGCCTGCGCTGAAATTGACATGGTAGCATTGATGAAGAAATACGGAAGGTAGGCCGGAGGCCGACTGCCAATAATATACCTTTGTCATTCAAGTTAAAAAAACAAGAACGAGACTTTGTCATCCTGAATGAAGTGAAGGATCTGTATTAAAACAGATCCCTCGTTCCTCGGGATGACAAAGACAACTATTTTTTAGCCGTTGCAGGTGCATCAAAGTCGGAGCGTTTAATGCAATATTTATCGTAATATATTTTACTCCGTTTCGGGAATATCCACAAAAAGTGGCCTACAACCGATTTATTTCCTTTGCCCTGCAAACTGCTTATGGGTTTGTACTGCATGTGCAGTGTATCTCCGTTCTTATCTACTGCAATTGCTGAAATGTAGGGCTCAGGTTGCTTTTCAGCTACCCATCCGCTGGCTTTTTTTCCCGCACTTTTTATAGATGCTTCCAGCATGGAACAAGGACAATCGCTGGATATTTTCAGCTTTACCAGTTTCAATCCGTCTTTAGTATAGAAGTCCCTTACATCGCCTTTTGAAAAATAGCGTGGAAAGTCAATGTTCATCAATCCCGGGCATTGCACACTGAACTCATAATAGAGTTTTCCATCCACCTTAACCACTTTAATGTGAGCCCGAGTTTTCTTCCAGCGGTTGTTCTTATAATTGTAAACATACTTCATCATTTTCTTGGGCTGCTTTATGCAGGTATCTACCGGAACCCTTATCACCACCGGCTTTTTAAGACAGGAGTCGTTCTTGAATTTAAAGTTGAACATACCGCCGCTCATCAACGGAGTGCCATCATCGCCCATGGTGTTAAGCCCCGACTGCCTCACCGATTCGCCACTAAGCACTTCATTTATTTTAAACTCACCGCCCATCCGTTCATAATCGCAAATGCTCATATTTACCCGCGTTCCCGAAGCCAGTGTAATTAATGTATCATGCGAGCAGGGGTCGCTGGCGGCAATCTCAGCGTTGGTCATGTGCCTTTTCTTAATAATATAGGTAACCGCTATATCCACTCTGCGGTTTTTCAGTTTGGTCACCTCATTCTTGTTAGGCGCAATGGGTTTGGCTTCGCCGTAATAATTCTTTTTGAGTAATCCCTGGTCTACTCCTCTTTCCTGCATAAAGTGAATTACTGCATCGGCACGCTTTGCCGACAGGTTTAAATTATACAGGCTGTCACCTTCATTGTCGGTATTGCCGTTTACAACAATGCGGCTATAATCAACCTCAAAGTCGGAATCATCTTTCGGTATCGAGTCTAACAGATTCCGGATTTCCTTTTTATGCTCTTTGGTAAGCACATATTTGCCCGTTGCAAAATGGATCTGCAACCTTTTGGTAAAGGCTTGTCCGCTGCAAACGGTAGTCCATAAAATGAGTGTGGAAGCAATCAACCAATAAATTACCCACGTACCGATTGAAGGAAATTTAAGCTTATTCATAGCCCAGATTTGTTTAATGTTAGCACTAAAAAAAACTGGTAGCTTTACACTTACATAATTTAATAAATTTACTGTGTGTTAAATAGCTTAATCGGGGTAACTGATTCTTGTATTCATTTAACTGATACGCAGGAAAAACAAAAAGGTTTGGTTTTTAGTAAAAATCTTTTTTAAAACTATGAACGATGAATTATGAACGATTTCCAAAAATGACTTTGCAATGGGGAGTGAAGTGAAAAATATCGATAGGAACCAAGTAGTAATACGTCATTGCGAGGAACGAAGCAATCTCTTGCACAGAGAGGGCAAATTGAGTGAGATTGCTTCGCAAAGCCTCGCAATGACGAACATGCCTAAACTTTTCTTTTTTATTTATTTTTGTTTGTTGATTTTTATAAGTGTTGATGGGCAAATGAGGCATCGCTTCCACTCCGCAGATTTTATTAGTACGTATAAAACTTTTAACTGGACAGATAAATCATTCGAGGTTGGGTCAAGAAGAAGAATTGAAGTTTTGTATAATCTGGATGCTACTTTTATTGATAGCTTTCCGGCTGCAGATACCATTGGGTGGTTCATGAAAGTAAACCCCAATTTGAAAATAGGCGTTTATGTGCACACCGACCAGCAAGGCAGTGAAACTCATAATATGGCACTTTCGAAAGCCCGTGCACACGGAATAGCAAATTATCTGAGATCTAAATATAGGATAGATTCTGCGCGGCTGGAATGGAAAGGTTGGGGCTTCACACAGCTTCTTATCCCTACTAAGGTTATCAGGAAAGAGAAAAATAAACATAAGCGGGATTCTCTTTATCAAATTAACAGGAGAACAGAAATTGTCATCCTTCGCACCGATAGCTCGTTTGCACCCGAAGGTACTTTCAACGATAAGAACAATGCTGTATCAAACTTAAAAACAACACCGCTATCTCCGGAGCCACCCCCTGAGGCCATCCCGTAGAGGCTATTTCCAACAAGAGTCAGAATACCATAATCCGGATTCCCCCCGGTGGTTCCATTGAAATTATACATATCGGTAAATATGGTTCCATTCGTATCTATCGAAAATATGGTTCCGGCAAAATTTACAAATCCACCCCAGGTCATTCCATACAATTTATTCCCGGCATTTATTAATGATCCTATTGGCTGATAACCGTTCAGGATGTTAAAATCTACCATGTCGGTAAATTGAGATCCATTGGTATCCATCGAAAAAACAATTCCATTGCCTGTAGCACCACCCAGACTGGTCATACCGTATAATTTATTTCCGGCAAGTGTTACTGAACTTATAGGACCGGCACCATCGGTTGTAGAACCTTTAAAATCATGAATATCTTTGTATGAAGTTCCATTGGTATCAATACTAAATATCACTCCTTTATTAAAGGCTCCGCCGTGATCAAGCATTCCATAAAACTTATTTCCTGAAAGGGTTAAATCACCATATCCGGAATACCCTTTTGTGCCGTACAGGGTGAAATCAAAAACATCTTTATATCCGCTGCCGCCGGAATCAATTGAGAATATGCATCCGCCTCCTGTCGAGCCGCCTCCTAATGTCATACCAAATAGTTTACGGCCAACTATAGTTAAGTTACCATAGGGATTTGAACCGTACAATTTAAAATTGAATATATCTTTAAATCCTGTGCCATCTGTATCGATAGAAAATATAGTACCCCAATGGTATAGCCCACCGGAGGAGGTCATCCCGAAGAGTTTATTACCGAATAAGGTTAATGAACCACAAGCCAGAGAACCGTTTGAACCATTAAAATCGAACAAATCCTTATATCCGCCTCCATTCGTATCAATTGAAAAAATACAACCACTGTCATGCCCCCACCCCATCCTGTCATTCCATAAAATTTATTTCCCACCAGGGTTAACGAGCCCGATGGATACCTGCCATTAGGACCATTGAAATTTACAAGTACACTGTATTGTCCGTTGACAAATGATACACCTAAAGTGAACAATAAAATAGCAAGAAGCAGTGTTTTTTTCATTTATATACCTGAAATAATTATTACCTATTTAGCTTAACAAGTTTTTTTACAATAATGCCTGAATTGGTTTGCACGCGTAACGAATAAATTCCGCTTGCCAAATTTTCAAGGTTGATTTGTTCGTTTACCTTTCCTGCCTGGTGTTGCCATGTATTTGAATACACTACCTGCCCCAATTCATCAATAACATTTATTTGAACTTTGCCGGCTTCTGCCAGTGAATAGTTCAAAACAAACACGCCTTTTCCGGGGTTCGGATAAACGGTTAAATTGGTTAGAATATTTGAGAGGTTATTAACACCCAAAATGAATGTATTATAACCGTTGGAAAGTGAACCGGCAGGAGTACTTATGGCACTGTGCGATTTTATTTTTGCTGTCGGGATGCAGACCCCGAAAGGGTTTACAGCTTCTATTAAATAAACAGAACCATAGGGTGCAAGGGTATCGCGGTACGTTAAAACGGTGTTTGCAACCGAATCTATCTGCACCAACGTGTTCATTGTCGCACCACGGAAAACACGATACCTTACAGGAGTGAATCCTACATAAGCAGTCCAGTTTAATACATATACATTGAATCCTGCAGTAGCGGTTAGGAAGATGGTAGTATGTGCAGAACTGCCCGTTGAATTTCCGCAGGAATCAACTGTTGCAAGTTCATAGCTTACAGGCCCGGCCGAAGGATTTGAATTACTGTCTACAAAATAACTCAGCACATTCAGCGGTTGCGTGTGCGTAAGGCGATATGCCGAAGCGGTATCTTTATAAACAGCATAATATCCATAGCCACCCTGAGGCGGCGAATTGGTCCTTCCCCAGATGATCTCAGCCTTATTAACAGCTGTGTCTACTGTTGCCATACATATTGGTTCGTTGTAGTTATTCAAGCAGGTTACAACAAAAATTGTAATGGTGTCAATATAAATTCCGCATGGAGTTGTTATTGTACAGGTATAAGTTGTTTTTGTCAATGGCTTGGCTTCCGTTGTGTCCGAAAATGGCTTCCTTACTGTTATGGATGGCTTCCATGAAAAGGTTGCCGGATTTGAACATGAGGCATAAAGCAAAGTACTATCACCCGGCAGTATCAATCTTTTGGATGCTCCAATTGTAATAACAGGTGCAGGAAGCACATGAATTGTAAAGGTAGTATCGTGCTCGCATGTTCCGTTAAAGGCCTGCACTGTAAAAGTGGCGGTATTAGCCGGAGTGCCAACTATGGCGGAAGTGGTTTTGCCGTTACTCCATAAATAGGTTGTGCCGCCGGTTACAGTAAGTGTATCCTTTTCTCCCAAACAAATGGTATCCTTCCCTGTTATAACCGGTTTTGGTATCGCATAAATTGTAATTGCCTTTTTCAATGTATCGTTGCACATGCCTCCGTTTGTACCTATTAAAGTTACGGTATACGTTCCTGTTGCGGTGTAGGTATGCACTCCATTTAACGAAGTTAATGTATCAAGCGTAGTGCTGGCAGGATCGCCGAAATTCCAGAAATAACTTGTACCTCCTTTGCTTACATTGGTCAACGTAACCGGGGAACCAATGCAGGCTGAGGAAACAGTAAAACTATCGGTTACATTAGCCAATACATTTACAGTAACCAAGGTGTCTGCACCGCATCCGTTGTATATTTCATGAAGCTTAACTATATAGGTTCCCGGCAGAGTATATGTCCAGGTTGGATTGAAATTATTCGTGTCGGTGATATCATACACACCGATGTTATAAAAATCCCAGGAGAATTTTGCGTTGGATAAAGAAGATGTATTTGTGAACATGGTCGGTTGGCCTGCACACACTGTATTGGCTGTGAAATGAGGTGCCGGAGGCGGTCCTGAAGTTTTACCAACTGTAACGGTAATGGTATCGGCACAGGATGGCCCAGTTACAGGCACACATACAACAGTGTAAACTCCCGCACTATCTACCCAAATGCTCTGTTGGCTTGGGTTGCTGATAATTCCATTTGCAGGACCTGACCAGGCATAGCCAGGTGAACCAATCGGAGCTGTCAACTGCAGTGAATCCTGTCCGCAAAAATTAGGTGACGAAGTTGCAATGGTTTGTGGTGAGCAGGAAGCATCAACATAGGCATAACCAAAATGTCCGCCTTGTCCGCAGTCGCCCGACTGGAATACAATGGTTACACAATGCCCGATATATTTCTGCAGAGGAACACTAACGTTGGTCCAGTTTTTATAATATACTTTAGTTCCATTGTAAGTTATACTATCAAATCCGAATACATTGTACATAGAAGTTACTTTATATGCACCGCAAACAGGGATTGTGTCACCGTTCTCATCCAGCAATGAGACTGAAAAATAGGGTTGATTTCCATAACAATGCCCGGGGTTTTCTAAAAACACAGCATATTGGTAAGTCAGATTCGTATTGCTTGAAGTAACCAAAAATGTTTTGCTTAAAATAGCTGCTCCATATCCTACCCAGGTACTATCGCCAAGCATTACAGAATGTTTATCTCCATAAGGAGATACCCGCGGAATGGTTGGTACAATTGCATCATGTCCGCCACTGGTTATCGAAATCTGATAATCGTTAGTGAGGCCATTGTAGGAGGCTGTAACCGGATCGTTGCAGGCTAATGTAACGGAACCTAATGCCCCGCCGGTAATTCCACTGATGGTAGAGACTGCGCAATTATTAAGCTGCCCTGCATAATAGCCATACCATCCCGACAGGTCACCGTTTTCAAAACCTAAGTTTGAGCACCCGAGCGAATCACAGGGATTAGCTGTGAAGATAGCACGGGACGAAAGCGGGTGTTTATATTCCTCCACCGATGAAGGATATGTTTTTTTAGTGTCGTTAAACATTCTATAAACAAGGTATACATACTCCTTTGTATTCTGTAGGCTTGCTGCAACCGCCATGGGTTCGAAGTTTGCTTTTCTGGATTCAGATATAAATGCGTTCTTTCCAACTTGCAACTCAGTTTCCTCAAACCTTATAAAGGTCGCAAAATCAGCATCTGATGCTCCTGATGATGCTTGCACGGTACTCATCATGGCATCCCACTGAGAAAAGGCCTGTTCCAGATTTTCTGAATTTGATGAAATGACTGAGTTGGTATTTTGTGCCTTTACAACACCCATTCCAAAAAGGAGTATTGCAGCAATAACTATGGGATGTTTTTTCATATTCTATTTTTTCAGTATGTGCAAAGATTACTATTATTCAGTTTTTTCAGAGTCCTATTTATTAACCGGTGGCTTTCACTTATTGTATGGTAGATTTAAGGAGTTAACCTGTAAATCTATTTCTGCATTATCACTAATTTCTTCACCACAATTCCATTTACTGAGTGTACCATAACCGAATATATTCCGCTTACAAAACTTTCCGTATTTATCTTTTCATTCAGTATTCCGTTTCCTGATTTTGTAAATACTTGTTGGCCTATTTCATTGTATATTCCAACTGTCCATTCACCACTTATAACTGACGACTGTAATGTGAATTGTCCATTTACAGGATTTGGAAATATTTTTACATTTGATAGAGAGTTACCAATGGATTGGATGGCTGAAGCTTTATCGTATCCATTCGAAAATGAGCCAGACAACATTGAAGTTGCAATTCCATGATGCTTAATAGTGGTGGTAGGAATGCACACACCGGCAGGGTTTACAGCCTCCAGCATATATATTACTCCTACCGGTGGCAGTGTATCATGATAGGTTAATACACTGTTTGGTACGGAATCAATCTGAACCAAGGTTCCCATGGTAAGTCCTCTGAAAATACGGTATTTTGACGGAGTGAAACCTACGTAGGGGGTCCAGTTGAGTATATTAACGTTTGCCAGGAAACTAACGGTAAGGCTAATGGTTGATTGTGATGAACTCAATGCTGATTCCCCACAAGAATCTATAGTTGCGAGCTTGTAACTTACAGGCCCCGCATTAGGGTTTGATGTGGTATCGAGATATTCACTCAGAGCATTTAAAGGCTGATTATGGATTAACACAAATGTGGAGGCTGAATCTCTGTAAACATTATATCCGCCGGTGGCAGGTGGTGAATTGGTCCTTCCCCATATCACTTCGCACTTGTTTGTGGCTGTGTCAACAGTTACTATGCATATCTGCTCATTATAGTTATTTATGCAATTATATTTTGGCAGACTTTTAAACCGGAAAATAACTCCATTATTGGTTGTACCACCTTCATAGGTCATTCCATAGAAAGAACTGTCTGCCAGCAAAAGTGTGCCATAGGGGTTTGCGCCATGAGTGGAATCGAAAGCATGTTCATCGGCATAATTACTGCCGTCGGTATCTACCGAAAAGATATGCCCATACCAATAATGGGGGCCTCCCATAACACTTGTGCCAAAAAGTTTTTTCCCGTTCCAGGTTAAAGAACCAAATGGGAACGAACCATTCGTATCATCAAAATTAAAGAAATCTTTAAAATTATTTCCATTGGTATCTATTGAAAAAATATTGCCTTTCCCGAAAAAGGTTCCCCCATCAGGCGTTAACCCGAATAAGGTTTTCCCAATTAAGGTCAATGCCCCTGAAGGACTGGCCCCGTCGGTAAAACTAAAATACCAGAGATTGGTATATGCGCTTCCATCGGTATGTATCGAAAAAACATTACCCTGTGCCCCAAATGGCATACCACCTTCGGCGGTCATCCCGTACAATACATTTCCACTCAAAATAAGCGTTCCCTGCGGATATCCTCCATCGGTTGTATCATTAAAATCAAATAGTTTTGTATAGTTACTGCCGCTTGTATCCAATGAGAATATTACTCCCATATGGTTCTTTCCGCCCATTAGGGTCATACCATACATAGTACTTCCCGAAATAATTAACGACCCTTCCGGGTTTCCGCCGTTAGGTCCGGTAAAATCAATCAGGTCTTTATATCCGCTTCCATTGGTATCTATTGAAAAAACACAGCCGCTGTCGTTTGCAGCACCGTATGATGCCATACCGAAAAGCCTGCCACCGCAAAGCGTTAAATCCCCCAATGGGTATGCTCCATTGGTAAGATTAAAATCCATGAGGTCTTTGAATCCATTTCCATTTGAGTCTATTGAAAATATACAACCAAAGTTACTTGCCCCACCCATATAGGTCATTCCGTAAAGCACCTTGCCAGAGATAATAAGCGAATTAAAATCAGGTGTGGAACCATTGGTTCCATTAAAATTATGCAGCACGCTATATTGCGCTTTCATTCCATTTACCAAACAAAATGAAGCAGCCAGAATCAGATAAATTTTTCTCATGATTTTATTTTAAATCAGTTCAAATTTAACAAATTAACCTTCCAACCAAATTAAATTGAGCGGTTGGTAGTTTTTTACTGATGAATGGTATCTTTTGGGCGATACTTTGCTCCAATTATCTTTGTAGAACCATCAGTTTCGTTACTGAAATAGTACTTTGGGTTTGAACCCTTACCGAATAAATTCCGCTTGCAAAACTTTCCGTATTTATCTTTTCATTCAGTATTCCAGTTCCTGTTTTTGTAAATACTTGTTGGCCCAGCTCATTGTAAATGGCAACTGTCCACGGACCGCCTACTGTCGATGATTGTAGTGTTACTGAACCGTTGCTTGGGTTCGGGTAAACCTCCAGATCGCTTACCTCCATATTTACTTTTTTTAATCCCATTGTTACATCTGTGTATTTAAATACTACCCCCGAATCATTAGCACCTCCTATATAGTCCATTCCATATAAGTTTTGTCCTGACCTAACCAAATTTCCAAATGGATTGTTCCCGGTAGCTATTGTACAATCATGCAGGTCGGTATAATTATTGCCGGCACTATCTACCGAGAATATGCAACCGTAACCATTCACGCCACCTAAAGAAGCCAAACCAAAAAAATAGCCATCTGCAAATAATAATCTCCCCCAGGGGAATTGACCGTTTATTCCGTTAAAATCCATTAGATCCCTATAGGCACTTCCGTTGGTTTCCATTGAAAAAAGCCTTCCTGAATTATATGTTCCTCCCATATAATTCATTCCAAATAATCTACTGCCTAATACTATCACTCCATCATTCCCTTGTGCGCCATTGGTATTGTCAAAATCAAAAATATCGCTAAAAAAGTTCCCGTTTGTATCAATCGAAAACACATCGCCATAATTGTACATGCCGCCTATCGGAGTCATTCCATATAGCATTCCGTTGGAAAGTGCCAGAGAGCCTGTGGGCACATCCCCGTCTCCTCCACTAAAATCGTGCAGATCTTTAAACGCACTCCCATCCGTATGAATGGAGAATATGCAACCCCGTCCTCCTCCTGCACCTCCATATAAAAGTCCGTATAATACATTCCCTGAAAGGGTTAAGGTTCCAAATGGACAAAGTCCTGTTGAACTTGTAAAATCGAACAATCTTTTATATCCGGCCCCATCAGTATCCATTGAAAAAATGCAACCCAAATTATTTGCCCCGCCTCGCTGTGTCATACCATATAGCTTGCCTTGCGATTCAACTAAAGAGCCCTGAGGAGCCCTGCCATTTGCACTGTCGAAATCGAGCAAATCTTTGTAATAGTTGCCGAGCGTATCAACCGAAAAAACAATGCCCATCCCTTTAGCTCCTCCAAACTGTGTCATGCCATATAGTTTCCCATCCACAAGTATAGGTGAACCCCAGGGACGGGAACCATTCGTCCCGGTAAAATTAAGTAACACACTATATTGCGCTTTTACACCTATTACCAAATAGAATAATACAAAAGCTAACAAGGGAATTTTTTTCATACTCTATAATTCCTTTTACTTCCTTATTAACACCAACTTCTTCACACTGTTTCCTGCACTAGTTTGAACCCTTACCGAATAAATTCCGCTTGCAAAACTTTCTGTATTTATTTTTTCATTCAGTATTCCAGTTCCGGTTTTTGTAAATACTTGTTGGCCCAGCTCATTGTAAATATTCACAGCCCACGGACCACTTAGCTCTAATGATTGAAGCGTTACTGAACCGTTGCTCGGGTTGGGATAAATCGTTAGGCTGATTAACGAATTATAGGCTGCCATTCCTGTAAGAATATTTCCCGTATTAAAACCGTTCGAGAAAGAACCCGAAAGCGTCGCGAGTGTATTATGCCCTTTAATTTTTGCAGTCGGAATACACGCTCCGGCTGGATTTACAGCTTCAATAGCATAATATGAACCTATTGGAGGCAATGTATCATTGAAAGTTAAAGTAGTATTGGAAACTGAATCTATCTGAACCATGGAATGCATCGTAAGTCCACGGAAAATACGGTATTTGGAAGGAGTGAATCCAACATAAGGAGTCCAGTTTAATTTATACACGTTAAACCCTGCTGTGGTTGTTAGATGCATAGTTGCAAGTGAAGAACTATGGTCAGACTCTCCACAAGAATCGTCAGTGGATAGTTCATAGCTTTCAGAATTCGCCGAGGGGTCCGATGTTAAATCGAGATATTCACTTAATACATTTAACGCCTGGCTGTGGACTAAGACTAAGCCTGTTCCTGTATCCCTGTAAATATTATACGAACCAAAACCATTTTGAGGCGGTGAGTTTGTTCTTCCCCAGATCAGCTCACATTTATTTGTGGCTGTATCTACGGTAAGCATGCAAACAGGCTCACTAAACTCATTAATTGCACATTTGTTGAGTTTGAAAATTACACCTGAATCGCTTGAACCTCCCCATTCAGTCATCCCATACCATATTCCCTGAGAATATATTAGTGATCCGTAAGGTTTGGAGCCTGCAGCCATATTAAAATCGTGCAGGTCAGTAAACGATGAGCCATTTGTATTAATAATAAAAACATTACCCAACCCTAATCCTCCGCCTACATATGTCATTCCATACAATCTGTTTCCTTCCACGGTTAATGAGCCACAAGGATATTGTCCATTGGTAACATTAAAATCCATCAAATCTTTGAAATTATTGCCATTTGTATCTATTGAAAAAATATTGCCTGTCCCGTATATTCCACCAAAGTGAGTCATTCCATAAAGCTTGTTTCCTAAAATAGCTAATGCCCCTCCATAGGAATAGCCCCCATCCGTACCATTAAAATCACGAAGATCAATATAGCCGGAACCATTCGTGTGGATTGAAAAAATGCTTCCTTCATGATTACTTCCTCCCCATAATGTCATACCATATAAAACATTCCCGGCAATAATTAACGAACCATTTGGATTTGCATAATGCGCATCCAGAAAATCATACATATCGGTATACCCGCTCCCATTGGTTTTAACAGAAAAAATCACACCTTCGTTATAGGCTCCTCCTCCAGATGTTAATCCATAAAACATCTTCCCTGACAGGGTTAATGAACCCGCCGGATGAGCACCGGAAGAAGCACCGAAATTAAGCACCTCTGCATATCCTTTGCCACCGGTATCAATCGAAAATATACAGCCGCAATTATAAGCCCCTCCCATCTCAGTCATTCCGTATAAAGTATCCCTCGTAACCGAGAGAATTAAAGACCCACCAGGATTTGCACCATTTATGCCATTGAAATCATGAAGGTCTTTGAATCCAGTACCATTCGTATCAATTGAGAAAATACATCCCAGGTGATTTACTCCACCTTTTGATGTTAGCCCATATAGTTTGCTTCCGCAAAGCACCAAATCGCCATAAGGGCATGCCCCGCCAGTACCATTAAAATTATGCATTACATAATATTGCGCACCAACAAATTCACAACCAATAAACAGAGATAAAAATAGCAATAATGCATTTTTTTTCATAGTATATTTTACGCTTAAAAGCAATTTTATTTCCACATTGATAAAGAACTTGATCCCTAAACGCTAAACAAATTCATATATTGCCTATCTTCCCATCACCACCAACTTCTTCACCATAATTGTATTATTCGCCTGAACCCTTACCGAATAAATTCCGCTTGCAAAACTTTCTGTATTTATTTTTTCATTCAGTATTCCACTTCCGGTTTTTGCAAACAATTCCTGTCCTAGTTCATTGTAAATACCAACTGTCCAATTACCGCTTACAACTGATGATTGCAGTGTTACTGAACCATTGCTTGGATTGGGGAAAATATTCAGCTTGATCTGTTGCGGATTAATTGTATTACCACCAGTTACAATCTTTTCAGAGCTATTCGAAAGTGAACCCACTTCCGGTTTCCATGAGAAACTGCGTGTTTTTATTTTGAGTGAAGGTATGCATGAACTGAATGGATTGACCGCTTGCACTAAATACATAGACCCCGGAGGAGGCAATGTATCGTGATAGGTTAGCACTGTGCTTGGCACTGAATCAATCTTAACAAGCGCATTCAGCGCAGGCCCGCGGAAAATACGATACCACGAAGGAATAAAACCTACATATGCAGTCCAGTTTAAAATATTTACATTCACTCCTGCTGTTGCTGTAAGGTAAATAGTTGTATGCACAGGGCTCAGGGCCGACTGGCCGCAACTGTCATCGGTCGCAAGTTTATAACTAATCGGGCCTAATGATGGATTAGATGCAGTATCAATAAAATCGCTCAATACATGTATCGGCTGGTTATCTATGGGCACAAATACAAAGGATGAGTTTTCTTTATAAACCGTGTACGAACCTGCACCCGGAGGCGAGTTGGTTCTTCCCCAAATAATAATAGGATGGTTATTCGCCGTATCCACTGAAACAATGCATATCGGTTCATTGAAATTATTTGTACAATTCGCTACAACTACCGTGTCATAGCCATAAAGTGTTTGTCCGCAGGAATCAATAGCTGTTACTGTATACACTGTTGTAACTGTTGGCGTAGCCCAGGGATTAGCACACGTAGTGCAGCTAAGTGAAGCAGCCGGTGCCCAGCTATAGGTGGCAGGAACAGGGCAGGAAACTGACAGATAACTGCTATCGCCAAGTGTAATTATAGGCGGGAATGCAGAAACGGTAAGTGATATTGTGATCGATGAAACGGAAATACTGTTTACTGCGCTGCATCCCATTGAATCATGCACGGTAACAGAATATGTACCGGGTGCAAGACCAGTTATTGTTGCAGTGGTTTTTCCGCCTGGGTTCCAGAGATAGGTATAAGGTGGTGTTCCACCAATAGGTGTAACGGTGGCACTTCCCGCATAGGAAGAGGAACAGAAATAGGACGAAGTTGAACTCATAGAAAGATTAAAACAATTTACATTTATGAGTACTGAATCGGTAAAACTTCCGCAGGCGGTATTAATAGTTACTGTGTATTCAGTTGTAACGGGAGGATATGCATACGTACTGTCATTGGTCGGATTTCTAACAGTTGCCGAAGGAGCCCATGAATAGGTTGCAGGAACAGAGCATGATGCACGAAGTAATGAACTATCTCCAGGGTTAATATTTATTGGGTTCCCCATTACAGAATAGGTAGGAGCTGAACTTGAAATTGTAATTGCCTTGGTGGCCCTGCATCCCGCCGAGTCGGTTACCGTAACTGTATATCCCCCGGCTGAGAGGCCGGTTATTAATGCTGTGGTTTGCCCACCCGGAGCCCAACTATACGTATAAGGGGCCGTGCCGCCTGATGGCGTTATTGTTGCCGAACCCTGATACGATGAACAGGTATAAGGAGTTGTAGTAGCTGAAAGAAAAATACTGCATCCGGTAACCCAAACGGTATCATATGCCACCGAAACCAGACCGCAAGGGCGGGATATTGCAGTTACAGTAAAAACGGTAGTTACAGGCGGATGAGCATAGGTTGTTTGTGAACTAACCTGGGTAACATACAAGGAAGGCTGCCAACTATACCCTGCCGGAAGATTGCAATTGGCTGCAAGCAACGTACTGTCACCAGCGGCTATTGTATTGGGTGTTGCTGTTGCAGTAGTAACGGGGAAACCTCTGTTAATAGTAACTGTGGAGATAGCCTGGCAGCCCGTGCTATCGTGTACGGTAACCGTGTAAGTACCTACCAAAAGCCCGGTTACTGCCGCAGTAGTTTGTCCGCCCGGTGCCCATGAATAAGTGTACGGCGGAATTCCTCCGGAAGGGGTAACGGTAGCTGTACCTTCGTAAGAAGAATTACAATAGTAAGGTGTTTATGTCATATTAAGCACAAAACAATTTACCATTACCAATGCAGAATCAGTAATGTTTCCACATGCAGTGGTAGCGGTAACAGTATACATGGTTGTTACTGTTGGGAAAGCATAGGTAGTATCAAGATTTGGATTCCTTACCGTTGAAGAAGGAGCCCATGAAAATGTGGCAGGAACATTGCATGAAACCTTAAGCAGCGCGCTATCACCAGCAGTTATTGCCATCGGATTAGCCGATGTTGAAAGTGTAATTGTTCCTGCAGAAATGGTGATGGCTTTTGTAGCCCTGCATCCCGCCGAATCGGTAACAGTAACAGAATACCCTCCGGCTGTAAGCCCCGATATTGTTGCCGTGGTTTGTCCGCCGGGTGCCCATAAATAAGTATACGGCAGTGTACCACCACTGGGATTTGCTGTAGCTGTACCTTCCAGCCCTGCACAGTAATAATCAGTTGAGGTAGTATTTAAATTAAATGTGCACCCCGAAACATACACCGTATCGTAGGCATAACCTAAAAGTCTGCATGTATCGGAAGTAGCTGTAACCGTGTAAACCGTTGTAATGCGTGGATGGGCATATGTGCTTTGGGCATTGGGGTTTGTAACATAAACGGAAGGTGTCCATATATAAGTTGAAGCCAGGCTGCTGGACGCAAACAGCAGTGTGCTGTCGCCGGCTGCAATATGATTTGGTGTTGCAGTGGCTGTAACGATTGGAGTGTACGCTACTACGGTTGCAATTCCTGTGGCAGTGCAACCCGCATTGTCATGCACGGTAATGGTATATGTAGCAGGAGAAAGCCCGGTAATTGTTGTTGTGGTTTGCCCGCCGGGTGACCACAGATAGGTATAAGGTGCCGTACCTCCTGATGCAACTACGGTTGCGGTTCCGTCTGCCGAAGAATTGCAATAAAATGATGTAGTGGTAATGGTAAGTGAAAAGGTACAGTTGATATCCATATCCGTGAAAGTTTGTACATTATCACCCGGCTTATTTGCCATATTATTATCAGTGCGCTTTTGCGGATTATGACCGTTAGCTTTACCCATTGAAAAGGTCAATGCTAGTAAAATAAATGTGAAAAGTATTTTTGTTTTCATTCGGAAGATTATTAAATTGGATATATCAATTTTTATTTAAAATGAATAATTTAATTTCGATAACGAAATTAATAACGGGTGGAATTATAAAATAGTGTGTCTTATTCTAAAAAGCAAGTGCCATATATTATCTCACACGAAATAATATATTACCAATAATCCAAATACAATACTACAAAAAAAATTGAAGCGAAAAGAAATTAAGGCGGCTTATTTCTGAATTACCAACTTCCCCTCTCCTATTATATCCCCATTGGTGCTAACAACACGGTAAAAGTAAATACCGTTAGCAGTATTACTCAAATCAATGGAGAATGTACCATGGAGAACGGAGAATTGTGAGAAAACCTCTTTCCCAAGCATATTATAAATTTGAATACTTTGCTTGTCATCGTTCATTGTACCATGTCCATTATCAATTCTTACATAAAATTTCCCGCTAGACGGATTCGGATAAACTCTTACCTCTTCACTCTTAGTTGATAGTTCGGTTATCCCCGCCCCACTCTGGTTACAGGCAAAAACAACGCCTACATTGTTTCTTCCTCCATACTGCGTCATGCCATACATTTGGCCTGAAGAGAGTAATAAACTACCAAACGGGTTGGCTCCGTCTGAATCATTGAAATTTGCCAGGTTGGTATACTTGGTTCCATCGGTATCAATGGAAAATATACCACCCTGGTTGTTAAGTCGCCCGGCACCTGTCATTCCATATAGTATTGCCCCCGCGCGTGTAAGCGAGCCATGCGGATAGGAACCAAGTGTGTCTGCACCATCAAAATTTAAAAGGCGGGAATACCTCCCGCCATTCGTATCTACCCGGAACAAGCATCCCTTATGAAAGGTTCCTCCATGCGAGGTCATCCCAAAAAGGGTTTTACCCGAAAGAGTTAAATTCCCCCAGGGTGTTTCACCATTGCCCCCATAAAATGTTTGAATTGTTCTATATCTTTTTCCATTCGTGTCTATAGCAAATACACTACCACTGTCATACACCAGGGTATCCCTGTAAGTTGTATCGTGCAGCATAGTATCAATCTTTGAAATAATACTGTCAAACTTGCCACAACTCGTCATTCCGAATAACCTGCCACCCGAAAGAATTAACGACCCGTAAGGAATTGCATTTGAATCTTTGAAATCATACAGTACTTTATAATTATTTCCATTGGTATCTATCGAAAATATCCTTCCGCTATCATGCAAACCGCCGCGTGAGGTCATCCCGAATAATTTACCACCCGAAAGCAACAGATCGCCATGAGGGTAAGCTCCATTAGCCGAATCAAAATTGAGCAATACCTTGTATCCGCTGCCATTTATATTCATGCTGAATATGCAGCCCGCGCTATCAATACCACCTCTCCATGCCATGCCGAATAACTTCACCCCAGACAAGGTTAAGGAACCGTATGGTGTTGCCCCCAGGGTATCATTAAAATCATGAAGGTCAGTATACGAAGTTCCAAAAACAGAAACAGAAAAAATGGTTCCATAATTATTTGCACCTCCGTAGGATGTCATACCATATAATGTACTTCCGGAAAGCACAAGACTCCCTTCAGGGTATGTGCCGTTGGCAATATCAAAATCCTCGATAACGTTTATCTGCCCATTAATAAAGGCAGGAGAAAGGGATAGGCAAAAAGTGAAAAAGAATATGTGTAGTTTTTTTATCATGCTTCAATTTATTACAGATTTTAACACGTACTAGTACTGAACAAATATAAACCAATATAAAGTGTATCCGCTAACCGTGTTCTGATTCTTTATCACCACATATCTGTTTATATATCTGCGCCATGGCTGTTACGGCTTTATTTCGTAATATTGTAGTTGTGAAAATCGAAAGGATTGTACTTGCACTTTTCATTGCCGCCATTTTAGCTGTTGCCGCTTCGGTTTATTACGCATTTGTAAATTTCAGCACTACCGAAAATACGGGTTATTCTGTGCGCCATACCCACCATATAATTGAAGGTGTTTACCAAATCGAATTTCAAGCCACTGTTGTCGAAAACTCATCCGACAAGTTCATCATGTCTCGTGAGCCTTATTATGCAGTTTCGGCACGGCAAAATGCACTTACCCTGAATGCCAGTGTGGATAATCTGATTGACTCGGTTAAAGATAACCCCTTACAATTGCAGCGTATGATCGATTTGCGTGCGCTGGTTATGAATATGGAGCGAAATCTTCCGGGGGTTGATTCCAACAACCTGGATATGGCTGCCGCAGTTCCAAAAATTTTCAGGGCCGGTCCATCCGAAAATTACATCGATAATATTATCGCCAAGGCCAACGAAATTGCCAATGAGGAGTTCCGCCTGCTTACTATACGAAGGAATACAGCCAACGAGTCGCAGAAAAACACGATCCACTCTATTTATTTTACGGCAGCCGGAGCACTGTTATTCATATTCTTCATACTTATCAGTTTAAATGCCGATATCCGGCAACGCCGCGTGGCTGAAATTAAAATACGGGAAAATGAAGAAAAACTGAGGCTGATGGTTGAAGAAGTGGGCGATGTTATTTTCTCCAGTGACCCTGAAGGCCGTTTTACTTTTATCAACTCCAGGCTTGAATCATTAACCGGATATGCCATTGATGAATTGGTGGGAAAACATTTCACCTTCCTGGTTCATCCGGAATGGATTGAAAAAGTGAAGGAATTTTATTTGCAGCAGTTTAAAAGCCAGATCTACGAAACCCGTTACGAGTTTCCCATTTTAACCAAACAAGGCACTACCAAATGGGTGGAACAAAACGTGGTTATGATAAGAAAAGGAAAAAGGATTGTAAGTTTTCAGTGTGTGGTACGCGATATAACCCAGCGAAAGGATACAGAAGAAGAAATAAGACGTACAAACCAGTTTTTGGATTCAGTACTTGAAAATATACCTAATATGATATTTATTAAAGATGCTAACGACCTTCGGTTTTTGCGCTTTAATAAAGCCGGGGAAAAACTATTGGGATATTTACAGGAAGACTTACTGGGTAAAAACGATTATGATTTCTTCCCGAAAGAACAGGCTGATTTTTTCACTTTCAATGACAAAAAGGTGCTTACCAGCCATGCCGGGCTTGATATTTCAGAGGAGCCCGTTAAAACAAGGAATGGTACCCGCTGGCTTCACACAAAAAAAATTCCGGTATACGATTCAACAGGAAAGCCCCTATATCTGCTGGGAATTTCCGAAGACATTACCGAACGGAAAAAAACCGAGGATACCATTATTGAACTGAATAAAAACCTGGCACGTTATGTTGCCGAATTGGAGGAAAGCCAGCGATTTTATAAAACCATTGCACGCAACTTTCCCGATGGAACTATTACTGTGCTCGACCGCAATTTGAACTACATTTTTGTAGACGGACGCGAATTAGCCCTCGAAGGATTGAATGCAGACGAACTACTGGGCAGGCCTTATTTGAATAGGTATCCGGCTGAAATAAAACATGAGATAAAAAGTAACCTGCTCGATATTTTTAAAGGGAACAATGCTACATTTGATGTGACACTCTCCGGACAAAATTATGTAATGCATGGTGTCCCCCTTGAGAATACAGGCGGCGTGGTGAACGAAATACTTCTTGTAAAACAAAACATTACAAAACTGAAGGTAGCGGAAGAAAATATGAGGATGGCCCTTGAAAAGGAAAAACTGATCAATGAACTAAAGTCAAGGTTTGTTACCCTAGCTTCCCATGAATTCAGGACCCCATTAAGCACCATACTCTCCTCCACCGAACTTATTGGAGAATATATAGAACATGATGGTGAAAATGCAGCTATTATAAAAGAAAAGAACCGTAAACACCTGAAACGGATCAAAACGTCCATTCAAAATATGGTAAGCATCCTGAACAGCTTTCTGTCACTCGAACAGCTGGAACAAGGTAAGGCTACTACACACCCTACTCATTTTGACGTGAAAGATTTTTCGAATGAGATCATAGACGAGATACAATCGAAACTCAAAAACGGGCAGAAGATAAAATACATTCATAATACTTCAGATTCACAGGTGTTTATGGACCATTTGATGCTGAAAAATGTGGTGCTTAATTTATTGGCAAACGCAATAAAATATTCTCCCGAAAACTCATCCATCAATTACACTACCTTTGTAAGTACCGAAGGACTTGAATTCACGGTTGAAGATCATGGTATAGGTATCCCTGAAAATGAACAATCAAACTTGTTCGAACGGTTTTTCAGGGCTAAAAACACCCTGAATATTGAAGGAACCGGACTTGGATTGAGTATTGTGAAAAAATATATTGATATTTTAAACGGGCATATTTCCTTTTACAGCCGCGAAAATGAAGGAAGCACCTTTAAAGTTTTTGTAGTGAATGCAATTCCATCGGATGAAAACAACATTGTTAACAAAGAAAAATCATGAAAAAAATACTCGTAATTGAAGACAACCGGGAAATGATTGAGAACATAGCAGAAATGCTTGAACTTTTCAATTATTCCGTTATTAAAGCCACCAACGCCACGGCAGGAATTGAAGCTGCAAAAAAGGAAATACCGGATATCATTATTTGCGATATAATGCTTCCCGATTTCGATGGATATAAAGTACTGCAAACACTGGATGATGAAGCATCAACAAAAGGGATACCCTTTATTTTCCTTACAGCCAAAGCTGAAAAAAGCGATGTGCGCAAAGGCATGAACCTTGGAGCCGACGACTACCTTACCAAGCCGTTTGATAAAGCAGACCTTATAAATGCCATTGAAGCCCGTTTAAAGCGCAACGATTTTTTACGCAAAACCTATTCCCGCGATATTGACGGGCTTTTACAGTTCATTGGTGAAGCCAAACGTTTTCAGCTGCATGAACTGGATACCACTAAATACGTTATAAAGCATTATAACAAAAAAGCAGTTATTTACAATGAAGGGGATATGCCCGGACCTGTATTTCTTATAAATAAAGGAAAAATTAAAACCTGGAAAATGAGTTCCGACGGAAAGGAATTTGTTTCGGGAATCCTTGCACAGGGTGACTTTTTCGGGTATGTTTCCGTACTCGAAAATAAGCCCTACTCCGATTCGGCTACCGCTATTGAAGAGGTTGAATTAGCTATTATTCCGCAACCCGATTTTATTGCACTTATCACCTACAACCAGCAAATTTCGGCCGGTTTTATACGAATGCTGGCCAATAACATAAGCGAAAAGGAAGACCGCTTGCTTGGATTAGCATATAACTCCGTAAGGGCAAGAACAGCTTCAGCACTCTTTAGCCTGCATAATAAACTGCAACCAGAAGACATTATTAAAGTTTCGCGCGATAACCTGGCCGGGTTGGTCGGCACCTCTCCTGAATCTCTCATCCGCACTCTTTCCGATTTAAAAAATGAAAAGGTGATTGAAACCGATGGTAAGGAAATCCGGATTTCAAACCTTGCCTTACTGGAAAGAATTATGAAGTTTTCGTAAAGCGGATTACGCTAGGAAAAACTACCACATTACCGCTACGTTCGTCATTGCGAACCGTTAGTCTCCAATAGGATTCATTGGTGTTTCAAGCACCAGTTCCATAAAAATAAGGTCGAGCCATTTATTGAATTTGTATCCTACTTCTTTAAAATGAGCTACTTCTTTAAAGTTGAATTGAGCATGTAATTTTATACTTGGTATGTTAGCTGAATCAATGCCTGCAATAATTGCATGAATGTTATTTGTCCGGGCGGCATCAATCATTTTTTCCAGGAGTGATTTTGCAATTCCCTGCCTGCGAAAATCAGGATGAATATGAACGGAATGTTCTACCGTATATTTATAGGCAGGCCAAGCCCTGAAAGGGCCATAGGCAATAAATCCCGCAACTTTATTTTCCGATATTGCAACATATACAGGATGCCCCGCAGCCATTTTTTCATCGAACCATTTTTTGCGCATTTCAAGCGTGTGCGGGTTATATGAATAAACCGATGTGGTATGTAAAATTGAATGGTTGTATATTTCCAGTATCTCCGGTAAATCCTTTTCTTCAGCTGGGCGGATGGCTATCATAAATTTAATTTTCAGTTTAAATGTACTATTTTATTCTTACCCGATACTACAATAATTCTGGAGGGTATAAAATCATTAAATACTTTGTACCCAATTTGGGTATTTTTCGTATATTTGCATTGTCAAACAAGCCAAAGTGAATATTTACAATAAGAGTTCCCTACTGGATTTCTGGTTAAAACATGCTGACAGTAAGCAAGAACTAGAGCTTTGGTACAATGATATTTCAGAACAAATATGGAAAAACCCAAATGAGGTTAAAACTAGTTACAGTAATGCAAGTATTATTAAAAACAGCAGAGTCGTTTTTAATATATGCAGGAATGATTACAGATTAATTGTTCAGTTTAATTATACAAAAAAATGGGGATTTATAAAATTTATCGGAACCCATAAAGAATATGACCGTGTAGATGCGGCAATAGTCAACAAATTTTCTCCTGCAAAGCATACTAAGAAGACGAAAAAGAATAAAAATAAATAATTCATTCAATATGAAAAACCAGCTGGAAATAATCAGAACTAAGGCTCAATATACTAAAATGCTTCAAAGATTGGAAGAGATATTTATGGAAGAAGAAGATACGCCGGAAAGTAAAGAAGCCGATATTCTTTCCTTACTTATAAAAGACTATGAAGACAAACATTATATAATTGATATTCCTGATCCTATTAAAGCTATTCAATATAGAATGGAAAAACAAGGTTTAAGCAGAAAAGACCTTGCAAAAGTTTTGGGAAGCAAAAGCCGTGTAACTGATATATTCAATGGACACCGAAAACTGAACCTGAGCATGGTAAGGAGTCTTCATGAAAAATGGCATATACCTTTGGAAACGTTGGTTAAGGAATACTGATTTAAGAGGGCTATTCGTTCACTATCTTTGTTAGATCTTTTCTTGTGCCAACCGAATTAAAATCATCACTTATTTTTTAATGGCTAAATTAAATATCGTGTGCATATCACTGTCGGTTATAATAAAATCGAATACCTGGCTGTTTTCAAGCAAATGTTTTTCACTCCCCGCTTTGGGTATCGGGCTTACATTTTTCTGCTGAATAAACCAGCGTAATACTAATTGGCTAACACTCTTTTCATATTTTCCGGCCAGTTCCACCAGTGCCGAATCTTTATTCACACGTCCCCTTGCAAGAGGTGTATAAGCTGTCATCAGCAGGTTATTATCATGAATATATTCCAGCATTTCTGTTTGGTCAACATATGGGTTATACTCCACCTGGTTGCAAAATACGGGCATTCTTTGCCGGGCTCTTTTTAATTGGGGTATTCCAAAATTACTTACACCCACAAGACGGGTATATCCTTTGTGAATGCATTCATTCAGCAAATCGCAGGCCAGGTCGTTGGCGTTATCGTCGGCAGGCCAGTGCAGTAACAGGAGATCAATATAACCTGCATTGAGTTCGCGCAGGCTTTGTTCAACTTTGGGCATAAAACTCCGTTTGGTGAAATCGGTGGGCCAAATTTTTGTGGTGATAAAAAATTCCTTTCTATCCTTCCCCGATTGCCTGACTGCATTACCAACCATCTCTTCGTTGCGGTAATACTGTGCCGTATCAAGATGCCGGTAACCAATACGAATGGCATCGGAAACAGATTGTTCACCGGACTTACCCATTAACTGATAGGTACCCAAGCCCAGTGCCGGAACCTTTTCTTTGCCAATTTCAATACTATTATCCATTCCTTTTCTTCACCTATCAGGTTATTACTTTTGGATAACGATGTGTTTACTTGTTACCCCTTCAGCGGAAAATAGCTGCAATAAATAAACACCCTCTGCAACATTGCCTAAATTGATATTTATGTTTTGATCCGTTTTTTCAACGGACAGATTTTGCGTATAAATTTCCCTTCCTAGTTCATCCAACACCTTCAAAACAGAATAGCCTTTACCATTTAATAATACATGCATACCTCCATTGGAAGGAACCGGATAAACTGAAACCCAGGATGAATTATTCATTCCTGCAACAAAGGTGGAAACAATAATAATACTGTCTTTTGCAACACATCCGTTTGAGTCGGTTGCGGTAACATAGTACGTTCCATTTTGGTGAACTATAGTTGTATCATAGGTGCTGCCAGTACTCCATAAGTAGGTTTTGGCTCCCGAAATTTTAAGGGTATCCAAATTGTTTCCAATAACCAAAAATGGCAAGGGATTTACAGTTACGGTAATTGTATCCATTGCCTGGCAATTCCCTGTTGTCCCAATAACCATATAGGTTGTTGTTACCGTTGGTGATGCCATTGGATTTGGGCAATTGGTGCAACTCAATCCGGCAGAAGGGCTCCAGGAATAAGTGGTGGCCCCGCTGGCAGTAAGTAATGTTGAATCGCCATGGCAAACTTTATTGGTACCATAAATAGATACCTGCAAAGGGGATGAAATGCCATATTGATTTTCATAGGCACCCATATCAATGCGGCAAATTACAATACGCGGGTTACCTCCCAGATCGGTGGTGGAATAAGGATTGGTAAGCGGATCGCCGCTATCAATGCATGGAGAACTATTCTGCAATGTCCAGTCTGCCGATATTCCATCATATCCTGCACCCTGGCCCGCAGATGGTGCATTGAACAATGGATCGGAGTTAATGTTGTTCATATATTTTCCATAATAAAAATTACCATTTAACCCGAAAGCAACTGTGCCGCCATCTACATCGGAATAATAAAAATCAGGGGTGCTTGGCTGGTCATTCTGGAAAAGTTCATTTCCTGCATTTGTTCCTATATCATCCCAATAAATACAGTTACGCGAAACAGGTGTGGCAGCATTATCGCAATACAATCCCCCACCCTGATATGCATAATTATTGGCAATGGTAGTGTTAAGTATGTCGGGGCTTGTTGCATAACAAAATATACCTCCGCCATTCCCGAAACCAGTCGAATAAACTGCTGTGTTATTTAGAATAGTACTATTGGAAATATAGGTAGTGCCGGCATTATAAAGTGTTATTCCTCCTCCATTTGAAGCACTGTTGTTGGCAATGATGCAATTCATAATTGTGTCGGAGGTAGTATACCAGCAGGTAATTCCACCACCCCACCCGGAGTTACGTTCAGCGTTGTATAGTATTGTGTCATTTAAAATAGATACAGTATCACCTTCTATATATAAGCCACCTCCTGCGCCATTATAAGCATAGTTACCTGAAATATAATTGCCGGAAATTATCCCTTTGCTTTCAAAACTGTAAATTGCGCCACCTCCGTAATATGCCCATGCGGCTGCAGAGTTTCCTGAAATGGTATTGTTTAAAACCTTGTAGTTTTCGCAAAGATAAACCCCTATTCCGCCACCACCCGATCCTGCATAGTTATCTGTAATAGTATTATTTGAAATTAATGGGGTGCTGTTGTTATTGGTAAAAATTCCGCCACCATATAAAAAATCATCACTGTTATTAACTATGGTGTTGTATATGATGAGAGGATTGCTGTTCGAATCGCAGCAGATACCTGCACCGCTTCCATTTACACATACACAATTGGAAATATAACAATGTTCAATTACTGCTTTCGACCATTTACTGAAATACACAGCTCCTCCATCCTTTGTTGGAAATGTTGTTGAAGAAGTTTTGGCGTATTGTATTTTGCAATACTCCAATTTTGATGAATCATTGGCGGCAGTAATACCATAAAAGCGTATTCCTTTGAAACCATTTGTAGTGTCGGTTGCCGTAAAATAAATACTATCGGCAAGAGTACCAATAGCAACTAATCTGCCAAGCACATGCAGGTAAGGTGCAAAGCTTGTTTGGAAGTTTACTGTAACACCCGGATCAATAGTAAGAGTAGAGTCGTTGGGAATATAAATTGAATTCTGCACATTGTAGGGGGAGCCCGCCATTGTCCAGTGCCCGCTGGCAGTAGGACCTGTAATGGTTGTTTGTGCGTGGAGAATTAAAAATGAAGAATGAAGAATAAAGAGTGAAAAAGCGATGGTAAGTTTTTTCATGGTAAAATATTTAACTGGTACAAATATAATTCATTTCGCTTACTCAAAAAATAGCCGGGCAGTCTGTTTTTCAAACAAATTTGTTTTCTTTGCGTCCAATAAAAAGGAAGAATCTATATAAAATATGGGAATTTTAAGATCGATGGGCAAAGACCCGTTAGGGGAAAGATTGGAACGGATAATGAAGTCGCCCAATTACAAGAACGATGCATTTCAGAACCGAAAGGAGACCATCCTGCTAGGAGGTCCTGCGAATTTTTTCAAGATCTTTTGGAAGATTCTTAATAAACCTGCATCTGCAAAACCTTCTGCACATATTCCATCTGTAAAAACTGACCTTAAAAATTTACCTGACGGGAACCCTGTGCTCGTGTGGTTCGGACATTCATCTTACTTGCTTAAAATTGATGGAAAGCACATTTTAGTTGACCCGGTTTTCAGCGGATATGCGTCGCCGTTTAAAACTAACTCAGCGAAAAGCTTTGAAGGAAGCAATGTATATAGTGTGGAAGATATGCCACAGATTGACATCCTCCTGATCTCCCATGACCACTATGACCACATGGATTTCAAAACCATTTTGAAATTAAACCATCAAACCAAACATATCATCACCTCGCTGGGAGCCGCTTCGCACCTGGAATATTGGGGCATTAATATGAATAAGGTAACTGAACTTGACTGGAATGAAAGTGTGGACATTGACGGATTCAAATTTACTTCGGCTCCTGCCAGGCATTTTTCCGGCAGAGGTTTTAAACGTGCAAAAACGCTCTGGGCATCATTTATATTAAAATCGAAAAATCATTCCATATATATTGGAGCCGATAGCGGCTATGATACCCATTTTAAAGAAATAGGGGAAAAATACGGTCCTTTTGACCTTGCATTGCTAGAATCGGGACAATACAATGAAATGTGGAAAACCATACATATGATGCCCGAACAAACTGTTCAGGCAAGCCTGGATATAAAAGCCAAAGTGCTTATGCCGGTGCATTGGGGAAAGTTCAGCCTTGCACTTCACCCCTGGAATGAACCCATTGAACGGGTGCTTAAAAAAGCGGAAGAATTAAAAGTTGCAATTACAACACCCCTGATTGGTGAACCCGTTATTATCGGAGAAAATTATCCGGAGAAAAAGTGGTGGAGGTTTTGATTTATTTTTTCTTTACTTATTCCTTACTCCTCCGTTTTAAATAAATTCTTAGGCAAACATTCTTTTATCCTGTCCATCTCTTTTGGCGCAATACTTCTGCCTTCAAAGAAAAAGCTTTTCAACTTTTGTAAATTACAAATTGATTGAGGAAAATAAAATTGCAGGTCGCATAGTTTAAGCATATTTCCGAGGCACAGCAACCCGATATTTAAGCTTGTTAATTCTGTTAAATTTCCTATGGATTCAGGCAAATATAAAAATTGGTTACCATACAGATCAAGCATTCTAAGCTTTTTTAAATTGCCAATTGAGGCCGGAACAGAATCTATACTCTGCCCCTGCATGGATAAAACTTCCAGGTTTGTCAATGAGCACAGTACATTTGGGAAACCCATGGCATCGCCCACGGGACAACCTTCTTCCCACTCATTATCCAATCCCAGGTATTTAAGGTTTTTAAGATTGCTGAAACTTGCCGGAAGCCCGGTAATGTTATTAGCTGAAAGATCCAATACTTCCAGCATGTAAAGCCGGCTAATACCCCCCACAGCGGCCGCACTTAATCCGTTTCCATACAAAAACAACCTCCGTAGCGACTTCAATTGTGCAAACTCCTGGGGCACGTCCGTTATATTATTTTTTTCCAGGTTAAGCTCTACCAGACTAGTCAGCTTATCTATTTGTGACGGAACAATGGTTAGCAGATGATGATTGGTATCATCATCAAATGTCCCCCAGCCCCGCATACTTAGAACCTCCAGGTTTTTCAATTTAAAAACCACTTGCGGAATGGTACGGAAGTTGTTTTCGTCGAGATACAGTATTTTCAGGTTTTTAAGTTTGGCAATATCATCTGGCAGTGTGTCCATTTCCATTCCGGAAAGGTCGAGCATTGTAACTGTATCGGCATGGATAAGAGCGCGTGTAATTATTTTTTCAGCCGACCTCTTATCTGTAGATTGAGCAACTACTACACTGCCTGTCAAAACAAATGCAACAAAAAACAAGGTTATCATTTTTGCCATACCGGACAAAGATAGAAACAACCCGAACATTTCTATTCATGAAAAAACTATCTTTACTTTTACTGAACCGAAAGAATCATCCAATATGAGCAAACAAGTACCCATTCCACTCGGACGTATTGAAGCATTTAGCGATGGTGTAATTGCTATTATCATAACGCTTATGATATTGGAAATTAAGGTGCCAACAATCGCTTCAAACGCCTCTTCCCAAATGATTTGGGCAACGGTGCAGGGTATGACGGAGCCTTTTATAGCCTACATTTTAAGTTTTGTAATGGTGGGAGTATTGTGGGTGAACCATCACCAGTTTTTAAGGCAGTTAAAACATTCCGACCGTAACTTGCTTTGGTATAACCTGCATTTGTTATTCTGGATGAGCCTGCTGCCCATACCAACCAACCTGCTTGGCCAGGGTTTTCAACGCCCCGAAATAGCCGCTCTCTATGGGTTCAATATGTTTATGTGTGCCCTTGCATTTTTGCTGATGCGCGAATACGTAAACCGTCACGACCACCTCTTTATTGATAATCTTTCGCCTGAACTTCGCAAAAAAGCAAGGCTTAAGCTCCTTTCGAGTGTTGTACTTTATCTTATCTCTATTTTTGCCGGATATATTTCCATTTATATATCCCTGGGAATATTTATTCTTATTCCCGCCGCATATTTCATCCCAACCAACATTATTGTAACGGATAATGCAGACAAGAAATAGCCTTTTTTGATTTGTTGTCATGCTTTTTTATCGTGATTGAAATCACATTGATTCCATACAATTTATCATCTTTTATCCTTCATTCCATCATAAACTGATAAACTATAC
>CAIPDV010000059.1 GCA_903863935.1 uncultured Bacteroidota bacterium | reverse complement strand
TTGAGCTTGATTATTTTTAAGTTGTTGCGGAAGATGTTAGCGGCATTTTCTTTATCAATAGCACCGGTCCCGTTTCTTTCGTGTTCTTTCAACTCGCGGCGCAATTTGTCTATGCCTAACCGGGTTGCTTCTTTATCTTCTTCGCTTACTGTTTTCTCAATATCAACTTCTAACGATAATACATAATGAAAAACAGCCGCTGCATAGCTACGTATAAACTCGCTTTTGCTGCGTAATACAAAGCGCTCTTTTAAACCGCCTTCGGCGTAGGCTTCAGTTTCAATTTGCAGGCGGGCATTAAGCACCGTTGATATTTCCTTTAAAATACCCAGCAGGTTAATTTCGCACTTGTTGCGGATAAGCGCATTCATGCTGTGCGAGGTATCTGCAAAGAAATAATGCAGCTCGATTTTGTTGACAGGTTCTTTAGCAGGTGAAATCATATTTAAAGCCGAATTTCAAGGTTTTTTGAGAAAATCAGGGATGCGAAGCTAATTTTTTGGAGCGGAGATACAATGAATATGGGGATTTTTTAGTTTGAAAGGGACCTCAGGAACATGTTTGCATCTGTAATGGCGCAGGTAACAAGCGCACAATTAAGGCTTGCGGCAGATGGAAAAATAATTGGCGCTTTTGGATACTTTGCCATTAATTAATTGATAACCAATATACTGTTATCGATTTTATTTTGATAAATGCTAACCCTTGCCAGGAGTTTTTCTACCCACTAGCATCCTCTTTTGCAAGAACAAAAGGGATGATTAGCCCTGGAGAAACCGCTATCCAGATTTCTTATCATTAAATCATTAAAGGCTTAGTCTTAGTTATCCAAAACCCCATTGGTATAATGTTCGACTTTGATTACCTGGCCATTGATATCATAATAGGTAAAGGTGCCATGCTGGCGACAGTAGCCTTTGTTATAAATGTTGGTCCAGTCGTTACCGGAGTAGTCTTTGTAATAGCCGGTCATTTCTATTTTACCATTGGAGTAATAGGTTATGTAATAACCCATTGGGCAATCGGTGTATTGAACAGATTCGCTTAACAATACATCGTTTTCGTCATAGGCCTTTAGTACGCAGGGCTTGCAGGTTTCCATATTTTCCCAAAAGCTTAAATACCTGTTATAGGTTAGCCTTGATACTGGTTTGTCGTTTATTTTATATACGGAGGGACCATTGCTCGAAATATCAGCAGTCATATTAACCTTATAGAATTTCTTTACAGTCAGGTTTTTATAAACAGATTTTGAGGCCATTTTTATGCTATCGGCAATAGAACTAGCTACCTGCGCATGTATTATGGCGGGCATGAGTGCAGTAATTATTAGTAGTAGCGGTAGTTTTCGCATATAGAGATTTGATTATGAATATAAACGGAATATTTTTATGCTTGAAATCGTGACCAATCCCTGCATGCTTTTGAACTCCTTTTCAACATGGTTTCCTTTTTCTCCCGGCAACAGGGGATGAGGTCTGAATAATGACTGTCCTGAACTTTGGTTAACCCAATAATCCTCTAAGTCTTAGTGTTTCTTCGCGCCTTAGTAGTAAATTCTCTTCCCCATTTGCATTTTTAAAAACTCCTGTTATCTTTGCACGCTCAAATAAAAAAGTTCGAAATGCAAGTTACATCTGAAGTAAAGAAAACGATATTCAAAACCTACGGTGGTTCTGAAAAAAACAC
>CAIPDV010000058.1 GCA_903863935.1 uncultured Bacteroidota bacterium | reverse complement strand
GTTTGTTTACTCTTTGTTTCCATAATTATTTAAAGTTAATAGTTTTTGGAAACACTATCTTATTTTTAACTATTTTTAGTCCACTTTATGCTGAAGATTTACAGCATAAGCTGGATGATATTTTTCATCCGCTCCTGCTGTTCCTGAGTTTGTTGCTCATTCACAACAAAAGAGTAGGGGAGTCTTCCACCCTGTTGTATGATGTCGTTCAGCACCTGGTTAATGATATCGCTATCACTAACCCAGTTTGGATAAACACCTCTGGTAGAGTTGGGCATAGGCGTATTAAATTTTTCAAATGTAGAGTTAAGGTATATTCCTTATGTTAACACAGGGTGAACAAAAAGGTTTAAACCTGAATGGTAAAAATAGGGAAAAAATAAATAACGTAGGAAAGAGCGGCAATAAGAATAAGAATAATTACAAGCTTACTCCTTAAAGGTATATTAAGTTCAATTGCAACTGAGTTGGGTTTGTGTTTACTTGCAGCCATTTTAAAACCTCCAACCATTAACATATCCTTGCCATGCTGCCTCAGGTAAATCCTTGCTCCGCTTGAATAATTATCATTTCCGCCGGGGGTAATTTCTCCGGCCATATTTATCATCTGAATACTATTCTCCTCATGCTGTTCCCTTATAAGGATCAAGTTTTCGCGCTGCATATGATCCAAGATGGCTTTCAGTTTCTTCCGGTAGCTTTCCGGATTCGATTCGTTTACAAAGTTGGAATAGAAAGAAGCTTCCTGGTAAAATTCCTTACCAAACAACAGGGAGAGTATACTGTTGATGATTTCTTCAGTGTTTCCTTTGAAATAATATTTAGATGCTAACTTCTCCACTTTACTGCCGATTAAACCAAAGATAAAATAACCCGGATGCGCGAACCTTGATTTGAATCATCAAACCGAATACGGATGTCTTGTAGTATGATTATCAGACACTAAATTACCATTAAAATTTAAAAACCACAATTCTTGAACATTCTACCGGACTACTTGATCCAAATATCATAAATAAAAGTGAAGTAATGAGATTGCTATTATCTTTGCCCTGAAAGTTTAAGCATGAATAAAGCTACAGGTGAATCAGCATTTTTTGGAAGTAAGAAGTGGTTCTATGCTACTTTTATTGCTATCAACCTTATTTTATCGTGCTATTACCTCGATGTTTGGATAACCCCGAACACCGCATGCAGAGCCATTCCTGTACTCACATTATATGAAGACAAAACCATTGTGGTTGACAAATACAAGGACTATGCAGGCGACGTGAGTAAGATAAACGACCATTATTATTCAAACAAGGCTCCCCTTACTTCATTTATTGTTTATCCTGTGTATGCACTGTATAAAGCACTCGGGCTGCCTGAATTTAAAGATACTACGCTGCGTAAATATCCCATTTATGATTATGCGTATAAAGAAGCTGATGGCATTGTGCATACACCCGATGCAAGAAGTTTTGTTTTGCCAAAATCGGCCAGTATATTTGTTTTAGGCGACCTTATTTGTGGCGTGCTTCCATTTGTAATTACCTTGTTGCTGGCTTTGTTCGCTATCAAAAGAACTTCTACAAAGGTTTCCCCTGTGGTTATTGTTATGCTTTCATTCTATGCGTCGTATGTATTTGCTTATGCCGGAGTTTATACTGGGCACCTTTTAAGTGGCGTGTTTGCATTATCAGCTTATATTCTGCTGAAAAAGAAAAACTATGTATTATCGGGTATCCTTTTAGGGCTGGGCGTTGCCACCGAGTTTACGGTTGGCATACTGGTGCCTGTATGGGCCCTGCTGATACTTACCAATGAAAACCCGAAAGATGCCTGGGTAAAGAAATTAACCAAGCCCGTTTTGTTTGGCCTGGGGCTTATTCCGGGCATGGCCATTGTATTATATTATAACTACCACCTAACGGGATCAGTTTTTAAAACACCTTATAATTATGAGATTCACCAGCAGAAACAGGATGCGAGCGAATTAGGTTTCAATGCGCCAACATTATCGGCTTTCTGGGGATTGGTTTTTTCTGCCTACCGGGGTGTGCTGATTTATGCTCCGGTGCTTATTTTTATGTTATTTTATGTTATAAAAAACGGATATCAAAATTCATTTAAAAATATAAAAAACAAAATATCTCTGTTAAGCACCGGTATGAAGAATTATTTACTTCTTACAACCGTAGCTTACCTGCTTTTAATTTCCGCTTATTACCAATGGCCCGGAGGCTGGGCATTAGGGCCGCGTTATCTTATTCCCATGGTAATGATAGTGCTATACGAAGGAGTTATATACCTTGCCTCAAAGCGTGTTTCCCCTTATGTTTTTTATGGACTTACCGGGGTTGGGTTATTGTTCACCTGGATGGCAAAATCTACCAAAATATTTATGCTGCCTGACTACCCACAGGATTATGAAAAAATGAACCTGAATGCCGACCAGATGCATATGATTGCAACCTATAAAAACCCAATTTTCAATATTATTGTACCCGAATTCATGCAGCACAGATATAATACCAATATGATTTCGGTCTTTATGCTTGATATGAGTCCCGCTACAGCTATATATTTGTGGCCTGTTCTGTTCATTGCTTCACTTGTGTTTTTAACTTATTGGTATAACCGTTTGTTTCCGGCCCCGCTAGTGGCAAAGGTTTCAACACAGGCACCGTCAGCAAAAAAGTTTAAAAAGAAATGAAACCGGCACCTAAAAATAAACAGACTTTCAAGTTTGCGGATAAGAAACAGGCTGGGAATAATCCGTCTAAAAAGGCAGAGATTTCTTTAAGGCCGGATAAAACTACTACCTGGATGATCCTTCTGGGATTAGTGATATTCACATTTGTTATTTACGGAAACAGTATTAATAATGGCTATGCGGGCGATGATGATATCATTACCCTTAAAAACAGGTTTGTGCAGCAGGGAATGAAAGGAATACCGGATATCTTTCATTATGGATTTTTATATGGGTTCAACAACCGCAACGATCAATCGTATCGCCCTGTAACCCTTACCACTGTTGCCATCGAGACTGCCATCTGGAAGAATGATCCGCACATGCATCATTTCTTCAATGTATTCTGGTATGCTCTTACTGCTGTTTTCCTTTTCCTTACACTTACGTTGTTGTTCAGGAAGTATAATTATGTTGTCCCCTTACTGATTACCCTGCTGTTCATAGCCCACCCGGTGCATACAGAAGTGGTTGCCAATATTAAAAGCCGGGATGAAATCCTGAGTTTCTTTTTTTGCATAGTTGCCCTTTATTGTTCGTTAAAACATTATTGCTACAATCAGCCGGTAGGGTATCTTTATTTGAGTTGGGTATTTTTCTTTCTGGCCATATTGTGTAAGGAAACCGTGCTGATGTATTTTTTAATTATCCCAATGATTTACTACTTCTTCACCGACTTTAAAGAGCAAAAGCTTTTAATGATTAGTACGCCATTAGCTAGTATAGTAGTACTCTATATTTTTATACGTTGGCGAGTGCTGGATGCAATTACCTTTAATGAACCGATGGAAGTAATTAACAACTCCCTGATGTCGGCACATAATGAAGCTGACAGGCTTGCCACTACCATTTTTATTTTAGGAAAATATATCTGGTTGCTTTTTGTTCCGCTTAAATTAACGTGGGATTATTCCTACAGCCAAATACCCGTAGTTTCATTCACCAGTCCTGAAGCCCTTATTTCATTGGCGGTTTATGGTGGCTTGATTGCATATGCCATAATCCGTTTACAAAAGAAAGACCCTGTAGCATTCGGTATATTTTATTTCATCATCACTATGTTCCTTGTATCCAATTTACTTGTAAAGATTGGCTCCACTATGGGAGAGCGGTTCCTTTATACTTCGTCACTTGGGTTTTGTATAGCTATAGCATTCTTACTTGTTAAGGTTTTAAAAATAAGGACCGACAATTTAAAACCCGACCTTAAAACCTTGTATGTAGTCGCGGGGATTATCCTTTTGGCATATAGTGTTAAAACAATAGCCCGCAACCCGGATTGGAAGAACAACTATGCCTTGTTTTCATCGGCTGCCGATATTTCAACCAATAGTGCCAGGGCTCACCAAGCTATGGCTATAACGTACACCGATACGGCCAACAAATGCACCAACATCGACGAAAAAAATAAGTTTTTTAATAAAGCCATACCGGAATATTATGCTGCGTTAAAGATATTGCCCACTTATTCCGAAGCACTCTATAATTTGGGCTGGAACTATTTCTCGATGCAGCAATTTGACTCGGCTGCGGTGGCATTTGAAAAGTGTATAAAGGCGGATCCAAAGTTTACGAATGCCTATAATGACCTTGGGGTTATTTACTTCAACCGAAAGAACTACCCAAAAGCAATATCCATATTTAAAACAGCTTTATATATTACCCCAAATGATCCGGGAATGCTTGAAAACATTGGTGCCGCATACTATAATATGAACCGTTTCGATTCGTGTATTTATTTTTCAAAACTGGCCCTGGATGTTAACCCCAACTCGAACAACGCGAGAGTAAATTTGTGCAAAGCTCAAAATGCGCTTGCTAACCAACCGCATTAGGTTATAAAATTTGGTTAACGGATTATTGAGATTGCCGCAGAATGTTTAACTTTGTTTAATAATTTTTCAGGCATGAAAACTCTATTCTCAACCATCCTTGTAATTTTCCTAGCTACAGCAGCAGTTTCGGCACAAAATAACAATGTAAAAACGAAGCAGGGTAAGCAACCTATTTCGGTTGAAACATTCACGCTGGCACCGGTGCAGACAGGAAATACCAATTTCCAGTATTCCCTTACCGAAAATGATTTCAACAATAAGCAATTTGTTTTTTATACCGACTCCAACGCTACCGTAGCCTATATGAAAATAGATGGGTTTACACGCAGGTTCACCGGCGGGGCAAATCCGGAACACATAATGACATATACCGGCGGAGGATACACCATTACGTTAAGTTTTAACAACAATGCTACGCGTAAAATAATATTGAATGAGGATGATAGAATGGGTGTAAAGTCAGACGGATCGCTTGCTATATACAATAATAAAGGACAGGTTGTGGGGGAAAAAGTTACCGGAATGCAAGTGAATGCGGTAAAAAAATAATTGTGCTATTTTGCTGAACAGATAAATCATTGAATGAAGCATTATTACTATAGTTTATTCGTAGTTTTTATTTCAGCACTGCTGAATCCGGTTTACGCACAGCAAAAGCCAAAACATTCCGTTCACAGAACATCAATGCCCCAGCAGTACTTTCATGCTTTTGGCAGTAAAGTAAAGTATGCCGTATTTAACACCGACTCTGCACGGCTCGACAGTGGTGCCTATGTAACCCATACGGCAGAATACATTTGGGATACAATTAATGAAGGCTACATTTTTGTAATTAAAGAACAACGCCTGTTTTGCGATTCGATAAAACCGGAAATATTAAAGAAAGACCTGGAAAGTATATTAAGTATAATTCCTCCGAATGGCTTTAAAATGTTAGACAAAAGCGGAGGAGAATTTTCTGTGAATATTGAAGAAGCCCTGTATGACGGTGGAGAAGACTCCGTATTTATTGCTGTTGATATAAATGGCTTTATAGGTGGCAGTGCCGAATTTGAAGAGAGTGGGGTAGTGGGCCTGCGTTATGCCGATCTGAAGCAATTTAACGACAGCATTTATAAACGGCCCGATCATTATCCAATGAACAGGTTTGGAAAGGCCATGCAGTTGAAATAAAATTTACAAAAGAATTTATAGCGCAGCTATTCTTTTGCCTTCTGATGGGGCTGCCTGTTTAATTGTTCCATCCGTTTCAATGGTATAAGTCTCGAGTTTTACTTTAATTTTTATATTTTCCTTTTTATCCGACTTATTCTTGTCTCGTTCAAAAGTTTGGGTGGAATCTTTCATATGAATATCCAGGTTTTTGGTTATTACAACGGTTGATAAACCTGAACAGTCCTCATTTTCGCCACAACAGATACCGTTATATAATTTCTGACTGGAAATAAGATGCCCGGAATGGTTAAACGTACGCACAACAGGCAATTGAATATCTCCGGATTTGGAAAACAGAATTGCAACATACGTATCGGTTTCTGCCAGCAATCCAATAATATCGCCATATTTTTTAAATTCAGGAAGGCTATCCGGAATATTTATGTGCTGCCTGGCAACGGTATCGAAGCAGGTATCAATAAATGGTAAGTTAACTTTATGTAACGATGCTGCAAAAACCTCTATGGCAGTCTTGTTATCTGACCCGGTAGCAGAGGTGTTTTGATTGCCCGTACTGTGACATCCAATGAATGATGCAATAATCAGAATTGATAATAATTGCCTGTATTTTGTTAAAAACCCAACCATTTTAAATTTATTTAATCTATGTATATATACTATAAGTGCAAATTTAGCGTTAATAAGAGAGTAATTTGATTTAATTGAATAATTCTGTAACAATAAACTGAAGAAATCCGTTAAATCCTCTGTATGTTAATAAAAATTGAAATTATTGATACAAAGTAGTAGAAGTTACATTTATTTTTTCTATATTTGCCAGTAAGTTCTTAAAAAGTGAATTTAAATACCAGAAAGTATGAGTAAATTATTACCTGCCTTAAGTTTGTTGTTAGCCCCACTGGCAACATTTGCGCAAGCAAGACTTGTTATCAACGGAACCACACAGGTTGCCATTGTAGAAAACGGGGGTACCAATGTTAAACCTATTTATTTGGAAGTTGCCAATCCGGCTGCCAATGCAATTACTGTTAATGGTACGCATGGCTGGATTGTTTCTGAAAGTGAGTTTAATATGATTAAATGGGATATCTCAAATCAAACCGGAGCATATACCGTTCCTTTTGGTAGTGCAGGTGCTTATACTGCTTTCCCGAAACCGAATGGCGGTATTGGTGCGTATATTCCGCTAACTGCTACTATTAATACTGCAGGTAGTGCGGGAGGTAGTATTAAATTTTCTACTTACCATACTCTTAACTTAAATTCGTCTTACATGCCTAGCGATGTTACGAATATGGGGCCAATTTATCCATTGACAAGTTCTCCGAGCACTGTGGATGATTCTTATTATGTAGTTGACCGTTTCTGGATAATGGATACGTATTTAACCGGACCTAATACCTATGTAACAAAACCTGCTATGTCTCAGGTTCAGTTTACGTATTTAAGTTCCGGGTCAGGATTTTCAGAAATTGGTGTATCAAATATTTTTGCTGAAAATTCATTGTTAGCTCAACGCTGGAATCCTTCCTTGGCACCAAAAACCGGATGGGGTGATTTCTTAGGTGTGGGTGGAACCGACCCAGGTGGAGGTGGACTTACCAATCATGCCAGCAGCGGAACTGTAACTTCAGGTAACTTCTTCCGTTCATGGACCTTATCAAGTCAAAACTCACCATTGCCAATTCAAATCAGTTCTTTCACCGGAACCTGTTCAAGCGGAGCTGCTTTAATTCAATGGACTTCACAATCTGAATTGAATAACGACTATTATACTGTAAAGAAGACGAATGACAATGTTCACTTTGAAACAGTAGGAACCGTAAAAGGTGCAGGAACAACCAGTATGTCGAATAATTATTCATTAACTGATAATTCACCATACCCTGGTACTTCCTATTATTACCTCTATCAAACCGATTTTGATAATAATACGAACCTGGTAGGTAGTATACCATTTACAGGTTGCGCTACACCAACTTCAACCAGTGTAACTGCATTTAATACTAGCAGCTATATTCAAGTTGAAATTAATTCAATTGCTTCTGATAACTTTAATATTTCACTTACTAATTTGTTAGGTCAAACTATATTGAATGAAAATCATTCGGTATCCTTGGGTAACAATGTTATTCAACTGAACAATGTTTTAAGTTCAGGAATTTACATTCTGAACGTTAAGAATGATAAAGTTAATTTCACCAAAAAACTGGTTATTGGGGTTAAGTAATTCATTCCCGGTATAATTTTCAATAAACTAAAAACCTGATTTTAAAGCGTAGCTTTTAAGTCAGGTTTTTATGTTTTGCGAATTATATTGATATTTTGTATATATTTGTAACCTTTGACAATATTACAGCCTATGATTAAGAGTAAATACGTTTATTTATTTGGGATATTACTTGTTGGTTTATTCCTGAATGTTGAGGTAGCGCAAGCCCAGCAAAAAACAGTTCTTGTTTTAAAGAACGGTGTTTTAACACCGGTTCCCGTAAATAGCTCTGGGCAGCAAAGTAGCCCGACCCAGAAAGATACCCATAAAGTTGCAAAAGCTCCTGTAAAAAAAGCTGCTCCTGCACCTGTAGTCAAAGCTCCAGCTCCAAAACCCGCACCTATAGTAAAGGCTCCGGCTCCAAAACCAGCACCTGTAGTAAAGGCTCCGGCTCCAAAGCCTGCGCCTGTAGTTAAAGCTCCTGCCCCAAAACCTGCACCAGTAGTAGCCAAAGCTCCTGTAAAAAAAGGACCTATTGTTGAACAAGTAGATTATATAAAAAGGGTGCAATATGTACACAATTTAGTTTGTAGCAGAATCCCTCAAAATATAATTGACTCCATCGGCGAGATCAATCACTTCTTACTTGATTCCATTCGTCATGAAATTGCAAAGCACAGAGATAAAGACAGTATCAACTTCCTGAAAGTTGCCCTCAGCAATGGGTTGAATGACAGTCTTACACTTATAAATATTAACTCACTTGTAAATTCAGCAAAAGGCAGTGAGCCTACTCAAACAACCGGGGCTATTAAAACCTATTGCATTGATCTGGCCACCCAGTCACCTATGGATTCAGTGAAAGTGAGCATCTATAGTCATGATTCATTAATTACAACTAGTTACAGTGATAATACGGGGTTCTGTAAGATTTCCGGATTGAATCCCGGCGAATATAGTCTTGCATTTTCGAAAAACAATTACACTCCATTTTCTGACCGTTGGGTGAAAGTTTCTGCCGGAAACGTTACTTATCTGGAAATGCCATTATCTGAATCACCACGTTTTTATCTGCCTAAGTTCTCGGCTCAGATATGGGCCATGATCATAATTGGTGTCATTTCAGTTTTTGTATTGGTATATTCCATTATCAGAAGATTGGGCCGCGTAGCCTGATTTGTGTCATAACCGGATTACGACAATTATAATAAACGTTAAAATAATCGGGTGTTAATACACCTGTTATTAGTCTATTGTAAAAATTGAGTTAAATTTGTCCACTCAACGAATTTTTACAAAATGAAAAAAACATCGGTAGTTCTTCTAGGAATAGCTTGCAGTTTGCAGGCTCTGGCTCAAAACAACAAAGTTACAAGTGCAAAAATGCACCTGGATGATTTTATATCCCACAGGGATACAACTGAACTTTCGGATGCGAAAGCAGCCATTGATGAGGCTTCGGTGAATGAGAAAACCAAGGACGAACCAAAAATGTATTTGTATAGGGGAGAGGTGTACCTTACTGTTTTTACCATCCGTTTGGGAAACCTGGTATCCAAAGCACTTCCTTCTGGCACTCCAGATAAAAAAGCTATTTCGAAAGCTACTCAGGATGGATATACCAAAATAGATACTACAACACTTTGCATTGCGGCAAACTCACTGATGAAAGTGATGCAACTTGCCCCGAAAGATTACTATGCCGATGAAGCCAAACAAACCATACCAACTTGTATTGCACAACTTGATAACAAGGCGTTACAGGAATTCAACAATAAGCATTATTCCGTGGCATTGCCGCTTTACAAAAGGCTTATGGTAATGAGCAAGATCATGAATATTGCTGATACGGCAACCTCCTATAAGGATAATGTAAAAATGGCCGCTTTATCGGCTGACAGAGCAGGGAACACAGCTGAAGCTGTTTCGTTTTACCAAAAAACGATCGACCTGAAATACGATGGTGCCTATCCATACCGTTTATTGGCTGCTTTGTATATGAAAGAGAATGACAGCACTAAAGCTTTTGAGTATGTTGAAAAGGGCCGTGCAGCATATCCGTCCGACGACCAGTTGACAATTTTAGAAACGAACTATTTTATCGGTCGCCATCAAAATGACAAAGCCGAAGGCAACTTAAAGCTTTCTATTAATAAGGTGGAAGCTAAACCAACCAAAGATTCAAAAGATTCAGCCCAGCTTTCAAGTCTGTATGTGAACCTCGGGCAGATTTATGATAAACGCGCTAATCCTGTAAATGACGCACCAAAACCTGCTGATTATGATAACTTATTCGCCAGTGCGGAAAGTAACTACCTGAAGGCTATTGATTATGCACCGCGCAATACCGAGGTGTTGTTTGTTACTGGTGTGTTGTACTATAACCGTGGAGTTAACACACAAAAGGAAGCCGATAAAATTCCTTTGAGCCAAACCGATAAATTCAATAAAATGAAAGATGAAGCAAAAGCTTCTTTCTTAAAAGCACAACCATTTTTCGAACGTGTTTACAAGATTAAACCGGATAATATTGAGAATGTGAGCGCACTTAAACAAGTGTACGCAAGCACCGATCAGACTGATAAAGCTGACGCCTTAAATAAGAAATAATCAGATAGCGATAAGATAAGAGTGATGAGAGATAAGCAATAGAATGGCTTATCTCTCATCACTTATTTTTTTAGTAACGTTTCATTTGCTCAACAGCCAAATTCAGAGTTTTTTGCAGACTGTTCATATCAGCCAGAGCAAATTCGGCTTCAGATGAAGGGCTGTCCGTATCAGTCCGCAAAAATATGATCCATCCACGGGTTGCCTGCCAATAGCACCCAATTTGCACATTATATTTGGTGGTAAATGATATTTCGGTATTTGGGTCAACCGGCGGACGGGTAACAACCGAAGTATTAATAAATTTCAGGAAACTGATGATGCCATTCACTTCATTTGAATCGAGCAAAGCGGATGGCCCCGGAACATTATTCTGAGATTGAATATCGAAACGGATACACTGCATTTTCTCGCTGCTGCCAATATCTTTCAGGTATTCCAGTTGCACATTTAAATGGCCTATTTTCCCTACCTGATCATATCTTTTTTCCAGAATGATTTCCTTGCGGGCCGCAAAAGATTCTGCGGGGCTTTGGGGTTTGGTATTGCCTTGTGCAAAGCCTGTGAGTGATGTAAATAAGGATGCTGCCAGAATTACTCTTTTTTTCATAACCGTTTTCAATTGATATTTATCTCAAACAAATGTATAAATAATAGTTAACCGGTAATTTTTTACGGTTAAAATGTTTTGGAAATCATATATTTTATATACTTGTAGGTAGTATCAATATGAATACATTTTTTATCAGGAAGCAGCATTTTACAGTATCCGGAATTATTTTATTTGTGCTGGTTTTGCTTTTCGCTTCCTGTGGCTCCAACCACAGTGTTGTTTCATCCTTTGGCAAACGCAAATACACGAAGGGTTTCTTTTTATTTTCATCGGCAAAGTTGAAAGAGGTTAAAGCGGCAAAAGCCAATACTGTAGCAGTAAAGCCCAAAGCCATTCGTGAGGAAAGCAAAAAAGAAGAGAAAATTGATAGGAGGGAGGCTGGCAAGGCTGGTAATTGTTAAACCAGTAATAACGCAAGCTATCCTTTGGTATTAATTTTAGGCGGGGTGATATTTTTTTCAGGTTTGTTATCAAGATATAAAAATGCAGATACAATACGTTCTACTCAAAAGTCAGAAGCGGAAGTTCCTAAAAAAGCCAAAACTACCGGAGCGTTAATTCTTGGAATTCTTCTAATGATCCTTGGTATTTCAGGCATCCTATTTATGGGCTTTATTTTACTTTTTCTAATTGCATTTGCTGCAACAAATTTAATTGCCCCAGTTGTTGGATTATTACTCCTTTCTGTCCTTCTTTTAATTTTGGGAATACGTATGCTCCGGCAAAATTAAAAGTCGATTCTCTCAAGAAAGTCAAATAAAAAAGCCTCCAAATTTTGGAGGCTTTTTTATAGTATAAAAGGTCTGTTATTTTCCGCCAGTTTTCTTAATTGCTAGCTGAACAGCTTTATATGCATTAATGGTTCCACCTGTAATACATAAGTCTGTGTATGACACCATTCTATCCGGATGACCGGGCATGGGTACTTTAGCGGTTATTGGGGTAACGGATTGCATAAGTATCTCGCGCACTTCTTTAGCAGAAAGCTTAGGGAAATACTCACGGATGATACATGCCACACCGGCTGCACTTGGCGATGCCATACTGGTACCGTTAAAGTATGCATATCCGGTATCGGGAACTGAACTGTATACCTTTACACCCGGCGCAAACAGATCGACACTTATCTTTCCATAATTACTGAATGAACCAGGTTTACCATGTACATCTGAAGCACCAACCTCAAGCCAGTTGCTGGCATCTTTGGTAGAGTTTTCGAAACGGCGTGTAGGGAAGTTACTCGCTGAATCCGGATCGGTATCCTTGGCATCGTTTCCGGCCGCATGAACCAAGAGTACATCATGTTTTTCAGCATATTTTACAGCATCATCAACCACTTTTTTATTGTAGGAGTAAGGCTTACCAAAACTCATATTGATAACCTTGGCTCCATTATCCACCGCATAGCGGATTCCGTTGGCAACGTCTTTGTCGCGTTCATCGCCATCAGGCACTACACGAACCACTAAAATCTTAACATTGTCGGCTTCACCTTCCTGTCCGTGGCTACCATTACGTATTCCGGCAATAATACCGCTTACGTGGGTTCCGTGAACATCTGTCGGGCCAATTACATCGTTATTGCCATAGTTGTGTTCCTTGGCATTGGTATAATCATCACCAACCAAATAACGTGGGTTGAAATTCAGGTTGTAGTTATACTTAACGAACCCACCTAACTGATCCAACCCTCTGTTCAATACCAACTTAATGAGACTGTCTGAAGTCATTCCGGGCATAAAAGCCGAAAAACGTGCGAAGTTGCGGTTCAATCTGCGTTTTACCTTTGCAAAACCAGTGTCAGTAGGTACGTATTTGTTTAAATCGTCCTGGGTTATATCGCTTTTGCCCATAACTCCTTTTAGTAATCCAACCGAATCAACAAAATTCTTCAGTCCGTCATATTGTTTTTGGAACATAGCATGGTTGGTTTCATAATCCGCTTTAACCTTCAACCATTGGGCGTATTCCTTTTTATCAGATTTTGAAAGCTTTGCATCCGAGGTAACATTGGCATATTTTTTACTGTAATCCCTGTAAAGGCGCGTCACTTCAAGGTTCTCGTGGTTGATATCGCTGTCTTTTCCACCAATGAAATCCCAACCATTCACATCATCTATATATCCGTTCTTGTCATCGTCTTTCTTATTTCCTGCAACTTCCTTCTGGTTCACCCAAATTTGACCAGCCAATGCCGGATGCTTGGTATAAACACCTCCGTCAATTACAGCTACAATAACTGTAGTACTCTTGCGGCCTTTTAAAAACTCAAGTGCTTCATCCGATCCGGTTCCATATACGCTATCCTTCTCAATACTTTGGTTTTGCCAGTTTTTTGGAGGGTTTGGGCCCATTTGTGCCGATGCACTGAAGCTGAATAATCCAAGGCCTAAAAGGAACGAAAGGTGGTAAAAATGCTTTTTCATTGAGTTTTGTTTTTTGCAAACATAAGATAATTAAGGATTGTCAAAAGTGATTCTGCCAATATTTAACCATTGTTAAAGGATTTTTTCCCGCCAGAGACAAGGTTATATTTTACCTTATTTTACGCTTTTGAATATTTTAGGGTAGACGTAAAGAACTGATGTATGTAATTGAATATAAATAATATACGTATTTTACACCTGACAAAATTGAAAATAACGTAAACTCAATTGCCAGTCGGGTTAACAATCCTGACCAAAGAGTCAGGGCACCGACCGACCTATTTTAAGGGCTTATTAAGCAGTTCTCTTAAGTGGTTATTGATGTCGATACTTATTTCGTCTTCCTTGCCATTGGCAATCGTTTTGCTTGTAATGCGCAGGTTAACAGATATGTTTTCCGGAAGAATCTTATACTTTTCATCGGCATACGCCTTGATCTTGGCAATTCTATCCTTTATTTGGGGTAACGCCATTATGGCATCTCTTAATTCCTTGTCCATAATTGGTGCGGTTTGGGTTGAGGAGGCAAAGATAGGGAATTACTATGTAATGCAATTATAGATTGAGATAGGTAGTTGTAAGCAAACTCCGACTAGAAATAATGCCAGGCCAATCTTGCTTAGTTTCTTGTATCTCTTGTTATCGGCAAATTCCTGGGCAGTATTGGCACCAGTCCCTAACCATGCACCACTAAGTGCCTGAACATGTTTAGATACTCCGTATTTATACAATAATACACCGCCAATTACTTCAATTACCTGACCCAATAGGTAAAAACAGCTTAGAATATGTTTCGAATCCATTATTAATGGTTTTAGTTCTCATCAAAAATAGGGGAAAGGTTCAAACTTTTAACATCTTATTTATTAACAATGCTTTGGACGATTTTTCTTTGGCTTTTTCTTTCCCAAAACGAACGCCAAATATTTTCCGGCAATCTTTAAATTCCCAATGTAATTCTTGCAATCGTTTTTATGTGCTAACTTTAAGCATTCTAACCGAAGTTTTATTTCTTCCTTATGTGTTAAATATGAATTCGAATGTTTCATTGGAAATGATTTGGATAGATACATATAAACTTGGATTCAAATATAGGGATTAGTCTTATAATGTACTTGCGTTATGTCTAATAGTCAGGTGGATAAGAGGTCAATCGAGACAAAGGTCGGGACACAGAAAATGTGTGAACGAGAAACTAACTTTTGTGTAGTTGGCTTTAATATTCTTGCCGATTCGCCGAGAGGCGTAGGGTATGAATTTTCTGCTAAGAAATTAGTAAATACGGATAGTAAATTATAGGGGAATAATATCCCTTATGATGCAAAAATTAATATCTACTTTATTGAATCACCTTTCTTTAGAACTTGACGTGATAATTGGGTTGTGGTTTTATGGGAATCGGATGTTATGGATGGCATTGTTTGCATTGATTGGATGGGCTTCTCTTTGGTATTTGATTGGTTACACCCTTGGATATTGGCATATATTGCAGCTATCGCTGCTATTCCAGCCACGATAATAGTTGCCCAAAATCTTCTTTTTTCTGTCTCTCTTTTTTCAAGAAGTTCAAATCCCTTATCTGTCAGCGCAGCCTTTATTGGGGTGTTTTCCAATGTTATTAGTCCCGTTCCTCCTACTAAAGAGCCTCCAATTTGGCCGCCTAAGTATCTCCATTTGTTTGAAGCAACAAAATTCGGATTAACATCGGCAACCCAAATATAATTCAAAGGCTCTACTGTGGGGATTCGGGAGTCATTTAGTATAGTTAAATGTTTCTTAGCTTCTATATCTGTAAATCCGTGTCTTAATAGAAACTCATTAAGAGGTCTATATTTTTTAGAATCCTCAACTTCATTATAGTTTTTACTTACATAACGTCCAATTATAGGATAAAACTACCGAGATGAGGGAACGGTTAGCGAAGCGAAAAACAGATGCGTTTGAAAAGAAATCGCCTACACAAAAACCAAGTAAAAAGCGGGAGTTTGAGTGAAGCGAAAACGGAGCTTTGTCGTACCCTTTTGCTTCCCCTAAAATTAGAGCATTAGGGATGGTTTTTGTGT
>CAIPDV010000057.1 GCA_903863935.1 uncultured Bacteroidota bacterium | reverse complement strand
TATAATGTCATTGCACGCACCAACGCAATATTTCGTTCATTTCTTAATTCTTAAAATCGCCCTTCATGAAAATGCCGTTAAGAAATTTTCTCGAAGCAGGGCAAGAGAACAAAAACGCTGTTTGAGCCCAAGAACTTCTACTATATTAAGACTAAGCAAAAAAGGCGAGTTCGTTTTTGTTGTGTGCGGGGAGAAAATTTTAGGCCTTTTTCATGCCATGTCTCGTCCCAGAAAAAGTTGACTATAAAAAGTCAAGATTATGGAGAGCAAAAGGATTAAGGGCAATAATACTTTTCCCGGAAAGAGTTATAGCGAATCTTTCAAAAAAATGGTAGTGGGGGAATTTGAGCGTGGGATATTGAATGCTGATCAGGTGAGGATAAAATATGGAATTGGAGGTCACGGTTGCGTCTTGCGATGGTGCAGGAAATACGGTAAATTGCATTATCCGGAAAAAGGAACCAGAACAGGCCGCCATATGAAAGACCCCGTACAAAGACGAATCAAAGAATTGGAAGAAGCATTAGCTGCTGAAAAGCTCAAAGTTTCCGCTTTCCGAAAACTGATCCAAATAACCGAGCGGGAGGAAGGGATAAGTATTTTAAAAAAAGACGAAGCCAAACAATTAAAGAGCTTGGGCAGAACTACCCCAGAAAAATAAATCTGTTCTGTTCCTTGTTTGGCTATACTAAACAAGCTTACTACAAAACGAATACTACCTCTAAACAAAGAATTATCTGTGAAACAAAAGCAAAAGAAGCGGTTCTGGATATACGGAGAATAATGCCTCGCGTAGGAACCAGGAAACTTCATTTTATGTTGAAACAAAAATTTGAAAACGAACAAATAAAAGTAGGTAGAGAAAAACTGTTTTCCATACTTAGACGCGAAGGGCTGCTAATATCAAAACGGAAAAAATATAGGCTAACAACTAACTCGAGGCACTGGATGCGTAAATATCCCGACCTGGTTAAAGGATTGCATATAAATTGTCCTGAACAGGTGTGGGCTGCTGACATAACCTGGATAGACACAAAGAGAGGTGAAAGCTATTTACATCTGATTACAGACGTTTATTCGAAACAAATTATGGGTTATATATTATGCAATGATATGGAAGCAGATTCCACGCTTAAAGCATTAAAAATGGCTTTGAAAAACAGAAAGTACCCTGCCCGATTGCTTATTCATCATTCCGACCGTGGCGCCCAATATTGCAGTAGGAAATATACTCAGGTCCTTATGGAGAATAACATCCAAATAAGCATGACAGAAACCGGAGATCCTTATGACAATGCAGTAGCAGAGAGGGTAAATGGAATTCTAAAAGATGAATTTGGCTTAGATGAAAAGATAATTGACCTACAACAAGCTATTCTGGAAACAGAGCAAAGTATCAATACTTACAATAAACTAAGACCACATTTAAGCTGTCAAATGCTTACACCGAATCAAATGCATCAACAACAAAAACTACCATTAAAAAGATGGAAAAGCAGATATAATAAACCACTAATGAAGCAGGAATCTTAATAAATTTTACATTTACTAATCAGTCAACCTATTTTGGGACGTTACAGCTAGGCTTGATTTTTGCTACTTTTCATCAAGGACAAGTAGGAATGATGTCTTTTAAATATAAACCCATTAATAAATCATGAACTAAAGCCGCGCGGTATAAAAGATGTGTCCACACGGTAGCTGACGGCAGGCATGAGTGAGGCTACGGGAAATGTATCAGAAAACGAGAATATTATTTATCTGTTGTAGCATGCGTTTCTACTCCTCCTCTATAAAACCGGTATCTCATCAAACCAGGCCACTCCGGGCCAAGATAAACTACCGCTAAACGAAGATT
>CAIPDV010000056.1 GCA_903863935.1 uncultured Bacteroidota bacterium | reverse complement strand
TTAATCGGTTGCCCTGATACTTTTTGCTAATCCAGTTCTCGGGAAAAGTCCGGCATAAATTTCCAGCGGGTAAATTAAAACTCCAACAGAATAGGTGATGGAGTTGAAATTATAATCAATCATACTATTATCAATTAGCATAAGCCTGTATCCGACTTGTGTATATAATCCGCAATATCGGTTAAAGTTATAATCAAGCTCCACCTGCGGCTCGAAAGGAATAATTATCCTGCTGCTTTTAGTTACCACTAGATTATTGAGCGTATATTTATAGGAGGAACTTCCAATGCCAATAGATACAGGAATATCAATCCTCCAGTGTTTAGAAAGTGTTAAAATATATTCGACAAAATAAGATATAAAGAAAAAATTCAACTTGCTTTTAATCGTATCTCCATCGGTATATTTTATATTGTAAATTGTTGATGCAAGGGTATTAACACCACCTCCAATTGTGAATTTTTTTCCAAAACAAACACCAACGTTAAATCCAAAAATGTTGGCATTGTTATTTCCAATATAGGAATTGCGGGTATTAAAGCAGAATGAAAAACTGCCATGCCTGTTAATTGCAGCCTGCAGTGTATCAATAAACTGACACTTTGATGTTAGTGCAACACTAACAAAAATAAATATGCAAATTAGTTTTTTCAAAAGTTCTCAAAAGTAGCGTATAATGAAATAACCTTGAAAGGGATTACCAATAATAAATCAACAATGCATTGGTTAATTCTTTACAAATAAAATAGAGTTACTACTCCTTATTGCTCGCAGGGGCAAGCCGGCGTAAACTCAATGGTAGTATTCGGTAATTCAGCCTTCAAAGCAGCCTGGACTGTGTTACTAATAACTACATCCTGCAATTGAAATAACCTGAGGTTATCACTCAGGTCTTTCAGTTCAGCCGGAAAATAAGAAATGTTGGAACCCCATAGATCCATGTATTTAAGTTCTTTCAGATTCCCTATTGAGTGAGGTAGTTTTTGTAATTCAGAACGGTTCATTACAAACCATTTCAAGTGTTTTATGTTTCCAAACTCCGGAGGTAAAGTATCAATCTTAGTTTTAGAAAGTATCAGGTATTGGAGGTTTGGCATTTCGCCGATCCAGGCCGGTACTTCCTTAATTTTATTTTTACTAAGGTCCAGGTATTGAAGGTTGGTCATTTTACGGATCTCGTCCGGAAAAGCATCCAGTTTCTTTTTCGAAAGTTCCAGTTTAATAACGCTCTCCGGGTCTTTCATGGCCTGTTCAATACTGGTGGAACCGGTCATTGTATCCAAGGCAAGTGAATCAAGTAACTGGCAGTGGCCAATAAATGGAAAAACAACTAGTAGTAGGAGAACAATGTATTTCATTGCCGTTTATTTTTTCTCCTCAAAAGCACCCATGGCGCAAAACTTGGCTATGCGTTTCTGTATTCTTTTTTCAGGATCGTTTTTCAAAAGCTTTTCCAATTGTTTGTGCAACTCTTCTTTTACAAATGCAAATGCTTCCTGTGGGTTAACATGGGCTCCTCCAAGTGGTTCTTTTATAATTCCGTCAATAAGTTTGTTGTGAAGCATGTCTTCAGGAGTAAGTTTTAACTGCTCAGCAGCTTTCTCTTTAAAATCCCAGCTTCTCCATAATATTGATGAACATGATTCCGGCGAAATAACCGAATACCATGTATTCTCCAGCATCAATACTTTGTCACCTATACCAATTCCAAGTGCTCCACCCGATGCACCTTCACCAATGATGATACAGATAACAGGCACTTTCAGGCGCATCATTTCAAACAGATTGCGGGCAATGGCTTCCGCCTGTCCGCGTTCTTCTCCTTCAAGTCCCGGGTATGCTCCGGGAGTATCAATCAAAGTAACTATAGGAATGTTAAATTTTTCCGCCATTTTCATCAGGCGCAATGCCTTGCGGTAGCCTTCTGGGTTGGGCATACCAAAGTTCCGGTACTGCCTCATTTTGGTGGTATTCCCTTTTTGCTGACCGATAAACATAACGCTTTGATCACCCACTTTACCCAATCCACCAACCATGGCTTTATCGTCTTTTACATTGCGATCGCCGTGCAATTCAAAAAAGGTTCCATTGGTGAGTGCTTCAATATAATCAAGTGTATAAGGCCTGTCGGGATGCCGGGATAATTGTACTTTTTGCCAGGGTGTAAGCTTACCGGCTATCTGTTTACGGGTCTCAACTATTTTATCTTCCAGGTCCTTAACGGTTCCTGTGGTATCAACTTTGCCTTTTTCACCAACCTGCTTTACCTTTTCTATCTGATCTAATAGTTCCTGAACCGGTTTTTCAAAATCAAGAAAGTTCATTCAATGCGTTTTTGGAAATGCGAAGATAGAAAAAACAGCGATAAGAAGATTACTATGAATGATTAGCTACTAACTATTAAAAGTGTAAGGTAGTACCATATTAATAATACCAGTTGCATTATAAGTAGTATTCATTCCATGATTTAGAATTAACACAAATACCTATTCTTAAAACCAGAGAATTAAAAAACATAAAAATTAAAAATACATTAAATTAAAAATTTATCTGATAATTTTCTGGAAAAAATAGAAAGTAACCGATTAAATTCATGAAAATAGCCTATAATGAACAATAAGTGTTAGTAATTACAAAAAAATCACCACTTATTTGATATTTATAGGCGTGTTATATAAAATTTAAAATGATGTAAATCAGCAAAAAGCAGTAAAAAACAATAAAAAAATGCAAAATGTCATTAATTGAAGTTAAAATAATATTAAATTGCGGACGATTAAATATTAATAAATCCAAACATTATGATGAAACTCTACTCTATCAAAATGATTTTTTTGGGAATTATGTTAGGAGTGTCAACCTCACTTCTTTCCCAAAACATTTCAATCAATTTAAGCGGAAATCCAAGCCCGAATGCCACGGCAATTTTAGATTTAAGTGATGCTTCCAATAATCAGTTGGGCTTATTGCTTCCTAATGTTTCTTTATCCGCTGTGAATTCAATTACACCTTTTACCAGCACCCCTTCCACTGGTTTAATAGTTTGGAATACAAATGCAGCTATTGCAGGAGGCTTTGGTGTAGGATTCTATTATTATACAGGAACTCAATGGAACTATCTTCAAAATAGTGGTGCTGCAACAGGCGGGTGGGCTACCACCGGAAATGCCGGAACTAACCCTGCAATAAATTATGCAGGCACCTCCGATCCTCAGCCTTTTGTAATAAAAACCCAGGCTACGGAGCGTATGCGTTTCCTTGCGGGGGGAAATGCAGGAATTGGGACAGCCACTCCGCAAAGTACTATGGATATAAATGGTAGCATGTCACTTGGAACATATGCAGGGGTAGCGGCTGCACCTGCTAACGGAATGATTGTTTCGGGCCAGGTTGGTATCGGAACAAATGCGCCTAACGCATCTGCCGCGTTGGATATTACCTCAACCGTTTCCGGATTATTGCCTCCAAGGATGAGCGGTGTTCAAATGGCAGCTATTGTAGGCCCAGCAACAGGACTATTAGTGTTTAATACAACAACAAACTGCCTTGAATTTTACACAGGGGCGGTTTGGCAAAATGTGGTTTGCCCATGCACAGGTCCTCCAGCTGCTCCTGGTGTAATTAGTGGTAATACAACCCCATGTGCTTCATCTGCGGGTAATGTATATACAATTGCAGCCGTAGCTAATGCTACATCGTATAATTGGGTTCTACCTCCTGGATGTGTAATAACTGCAGGGGCAGGAACAACCTCAATAACTGTAACCTTAGGAACTACTTCCGGAAATATAACTGTAACCGCAAGTAACAGTTGTGGAACAAGTGCGGCAAGTACTTTGGCTATAACTCTGATAGCAATACCTGCCTCGCCTGCAGTTCCTACAGGACCTGTCAGTCCAACTATAAGTACAGCAAATACATACACTGTGGCAACGGTGGCAGGAGCAACAACCTATACATGGTCATCTTCTAATACCAACCTTGGAACTGTGGGTGCCGGACAGGGGACTACTTCGGTCACTATTAATACAACAGCCACGGCAGGTACATTTACAATATGCGTTACCGCTGGTAATGGATGTGGAAACAGTGCTCCATCTTGTTTAACGGTTACTTCTAATTCATGTGCAACAATTCACTCATCAATTACATTCAATTATACAGGAGCAGCACAAACCTGGACTGTGCCAGTGTGCGGAGTTACCTCTATTACTATACAAGCATATGGAGCCCAAGGCGGCGGTGCAACTGGTGGTTTAGGCGGATTTTCTACCGGCCAATTGAATGTTGTAGCCAGTCAAGTACTTACTATAAATGTAGGAGGACAAGCATCTACATTTAATGGAGCAGGTACAGGCGGCATTGGAGGTCCACAGGTTACTAATACCAATGGAACCCCATATTACGGTGGAAACGGTGGTAACGGACTCACTGGGGGCGGCGGATCTGAAGTATTAAGTGGTGTAACCCAATTAATATGGGCTGGCGGCGGCGGCGGACAAGGCGGCGGCGGCGGCGCAGGGACTACAGCAGGTATTGGTGGTACACCCGGCGGAGGTAATGCAGGTACAGGATCATTTTCTGGTACTGGTGGAAACGGTGGAAATGGTGGTGCAGGAAATGGCGGTGCAGGTGTTGCCGGACTGAATGGCGGTGGCGGTGCATCCTGTGGAACAGGAGCTTTTGGCCGTGGTGCTGTAGGAAATGTTGGCGGAGCTGCTGGTTCATTTTGCTGGGGTTGTACTGATGCTGCAGGTAATAACGGTGCAGGGGTTACTGGTGGTGCTGGCGGTACTGGTGGTGGTGCCGGAACATGTTCCGGTCAGAGTGGATATCAATCAGGCGGATCTGGCGGCGGCGGCGGCGGCGGCGGTAGCGGAGTTGTGAGCGGTGCTGGCGGCGGCGGCGGCGGCGGCGGCGGAAACCCTGGTAACTGGAATGGTTCACCCGGTGGAGGTGGCGGTGCAGGTGGTACAGCCGGAAGCAATTACACTGGT
>CAIPDV010000055.1 GCA_903863935.1 uncultured Bacteroidota bacterium | reverse complement strand
TGTTTTATACAGGGAGAACCTTTTAGCTTATCAATTCCTTTTCACGACAACAATTTTTTTAAGGGCATAATAGCGGTGCCCTTTTTGTGGTTTTTGTTTCATTATGTTACCGGCACGTATACCGACCTTTATAAAAAATCGCGCTTACAGGAATTGGGCAAAACCCTGATTGTAACATTCGTTGGGGGCATAATTATTTTCTTTATACTGTTGTTGGATGACCAGGTGCGCAGGTATACTGATTATTATATCACCTTCCTGGTTTTATTGGTATCGCAATTTCTATTTACAACACTTTTCAGGCAGCTATTACTTTTCAGAGTCAGAAAAAATGTGGCATCGGGCAAAGTTGGTTTTGCTACGCTAATGATAGGAAGCAGCCAAAGGGCGAACGAATTATATGAAGAATTAAAAAAGGGGGAAAAAGCTTTTGGTTTTCACTTTACCGGTTACCTGGAATTAAACGGAAGGGAGAAGAACACCCTTACATCTGAATTAAAAGAACTTGGCCATCTTGATTCGCTCGAAACTGTATTACAGCAGCACATGGATATTGAAGAGGTTATTATTGCTATTGAGACCTCGGAGCACCATATGCTTAACGATATTATTATCAGGCTGGCAGATAAGAATGTAACCATCAGGATTATACCTGACATGTACGACATCTTATCGCGCACGGTGCGCCTGAATCACGCTATTGGAGAGGCGTTTATTGAAATACCGAATCAATTATTGACTGAATGGCAGAAAATTACCAAAAGGTGGTTTGATATTATTGCTTCGGTATTTGCCATTATTATTACACTACCGGTAACGATTTATGTAGCAATAAGAGTTAAGCTAACTGACGGTGGCCCGGTATTTTATTTACAGGAAAGATTAGGACATTATGGTGCTCCGTTTTATATCTACAAGTTCCGGTCGATGTACAGCAATGCAGAGGATAACGGCCCGCAGCTTACAACCGAGAACGATGCACGCATTACACCTATAGGGAAAAACATAAGAAAGTACCGTATTGACGAATTGCCACAATTTATTAATGTGATAAAGGGTGATATGAGCATTGTAGGCCCCAGGGCGGAAAGAAGATTTTTTGCAGACCAGATTATAAAAACTGCACCACACTACCGGCAGGTGTTTAAAGTTCAACCGGGTATTACCTCATTGGGTATGGTAAAATACGGATATGCATCGACCGTTGAAGAAATGGTTAAACGGTTAAAATACGACATCATTTACATGGAGAACATGAGCGTAATGATGGACTTTAAGATTATGATTTATACAGTGCTTACCGTGGTTTACGGTAGAGGGAAGTAATTACTATTTTTTGCCCAATAGCTTTTTCACCCTTTCTTTTAAAAGCCAGTATTTTGAGGCTTTAATATCGGCAAGCTCCCTTATTTGCAACTGGTCTTTAAACAATTGCGCCTTAGTTAACTGATAACTAAATTCCAGGCACTTTACCTTATCGCTTTCGAAGTTTTCGGCAACAAACTTGTATTTCTCTTCATCTAAAAACAAAATTCCCAAGCCGTGCGAGTGTGAGAATTCAAGACAGGTTTTATACTTGTCCTTAATTTCAGTCCAGAATCGATAAACTTCAAAGTCATTCTTCGTCTCGTTAATGTCATGAAAGAGGATAACACCGTCTGCCTTTACTTTGCTTTTCCAGGTATTGAAATCGTTTGATACGGCCTGGTAGGTATGAAACCCGTCAATATGTAAAACATCAATTGTATGGTCTTCAAAATCTTTTACCGCATCGTCAAATGATTTCCGGATATAGTTGGCGGAAACACCGTTATAATATTTTGAAAGAATCGATTTGAAATCATTGAATACCTTATCACCAAAAAGGCCGGCATGAGTATCGCCCTGCCATGTATCAATTGCAACGAGTTTTGTTTTACTTTTTGAGTCTTTTGCGGCCTGGCAAAAAGAGTAAAACGAGGTGCCCTTCCACGAACCCAGTTCAACTATCAAACCCGGCTGAAGGTTTCTTACAAGATTGTATCCAAAACATTTATGCCCCGACCATGGGGTTGAATTATCCTCAAACGATTCGGTGTATTCAAAATAAGGGTAAATCAGTTCCCATTGCTTCATAAACGGCTATAAGTTAAATTCCATCGACCATCAAATTGGACGAGTAATGATAATTAAAATTCGGGTTTTATCGGGAATAAATATTGTTTATGCCCCTAACGTTGTTGAAGAAAAAAACCCATCACGATTGCTCGGATGGGTTTCTATTTTTAAAGCTTTCGCTTCAAAGTTATTCTTCTGTTTTTTCTTCAGCAGCGTCGTCTTTTTTAG
>CAIPDV010000054.1 GCA_903863935.1 uncultured Bacteroidota bacterium | reverse complement strand
GAATAGAAAACATCATTCGTGAATGCAAAATATTCCGCAGTGTTAAACACATCTACAGAGGTAAACACAAGAATTATGGTCTGGCCTGGAATGTTGTTGCCAGATTAGTAAACTTTAAAAATAAACACTTATTTAGGAAAGATGTCTAATGACTTTTGAGCAAGTACTAATTAGGATGTATAAATTTGGAATCACGTATTGTCAGAAATCGCAATATTTTTTTTCGTTTTTTTATTGCTAGCAATAAAAAAATCCACTAACTAGTGGGACCTAATTAGTGGATTTTGTGAATACAAAATCCTCCATTAATAGCTTTGGTATTGGGTTTTTTGTACTTTGTAGTGGGAAGTATTTTGCGCTTAGCTACAAACGGTATTGGCTCATTAAGTGTGAGTTATAAATATAGAAATTGCAACTTGGTGGACAATGCAATAGATGTGTTATATCTGGATCCGTAGGAGCCACATGTTTGTAGTAAACCGAATTAAACGAACCATCCGAGCTCCACAGGAGCGATATAATTTTCTTAAATTTGAATAATGAAATATTCCCTTTTTATTATTTCTATATTATTATTTGTATCATGCAATAATAATTCCAGAAAATGTATTGAAGAAAAAGCAAAAGCTGACTCAATCTATCACACAAGTATCTATCCTGCTGAAATAATTAAAAAACATTTGGAAAAGAAATATGATAATGCGGTATGGTTGTTGTATGCGTCGAATTTTCTAGCCAATAAAATATCTTGTAATCCTCCCAATAAAATATTTCAGGATACTTCAATACTCACTTTTTATCCTCGAGTAGAATATCTTGACGATACTCCTGGAGATTCAATTGAAATTTGGTTTGCATTTACTGATTCATCTAATTCAATCTGGTGTTATACAATACAACGAATAAATTACAATATTTATGGATTCTCGCGAGGGTCTGATAGTGTACTTTATCGAAAAATGAGCGGATATACAATGAATAACGACACGAATGGTAATTTATGGAATAAAAGTGATTCTTTGAAAAAAATGGTTGTAATAGAACAAGTTTTGAATAAATACAAAATACCATATAACTTAGATACAATTCCTGCATTTAATAGGAAAAATGGCGACTATCCAATTGATGAACAAAACAAATTATTCATCCAATACCTCAAGACCCGCAAAAAGCAAATTTCCCCGCCCTTGATGAGGCTTTGTAAGCAGCGGAAAATATTTTAGAACAGACCAATACTTTGTTAATAATTATTTGTCGCCAAATTTATTTCCTGTTTGCCTTAAGCTGTTATCTTTGGTTTTATAATTTTAAACACCATGAAAAAATACACGGCAGAATTTTTAGGAACATTTTGGTTAGTATTCGGAGGTTGCGGAAGCGCATTACTGGCAGCCGGTTTTCCGGGTGTTGGCATAGGCCTGATGGGCGTATCACTGGCGTTTGGGTTGACTGTTTTAACCATGGCTTATACTATCGGTTCTATTTCAGGTGCACACCTTAATCCTGCCGTTACAATTGGTTGCTGGGTTGCTGGAAAAATTGGCACAAAAGATGTTCTGCCCTATATTATCTCGCAAATACTTGGAGCTATTGCCGCAGCGGGAGTTCTGTTTATTATTGTTACAGGCAACGGATCTACCATAGGCACATTTGCCGCCAATGGGTATGGCGATCATTCTCCAGGGCATTACAGCATGCTTGCCGCCATTGTAACTGAGTTTATTATGACGTTTATGTTCTTACTTATCATACTCGGCACTACGGATGAAAAAGCCCCCAATGGTTTCGCCGGTATTGCCATTGGACTTGCACTTACACTTATTCATTTGGTAAGCATTCCAGTAACCAATACATCTGTTAACCCTGCCAGAAGTATAAGTCAGGCACTTTTTGTAGGAGATTGGGCATTATCGCAACTCTGGTTATTTATTGCAGTACCCATTGCAGGAGCAGCTTTTGCCGGTTTGGTTTATAAATTCCTATGGAAGTAAAAGCGAATGATTTTATTTGGCATTTTGACAAGCATTAAAATTATATTTTGCTGATTACATGCACTTTAATCATGGCTCATACACCTTTGGTAGGTGTAAAAACGTAAAATCTCTGCGGACTTCTATCGGTATTTTTAATGCTCCGGGGTAAAAAGGGTGGACAATTATACCCGAACGTTTATCTCTTACAACCCATCTCTGCATCTTTTCTATCTTTGCGACTCAAATACCCAATTACTATAACAGACCGATGAAGAATGTAGTTTTCCGTGAAGCCCTGAGAGAGGCTCTGACCGAAGAAATGAGAAGGGACGAGAATGTTTTCCTGATGGGGGAAGAAGTGGCCCAATACAATGGTGCCTATAAGGTGAGCCAGGGTATGCTGGAGGAATTCGGGGCAAAAAGGGTGATTGATACGCCTATTGCCGAGCTTGGCTTTACAGGGATTGGTGTTGGGGCGGCTATGAACGGACTGCGCCCGGTAATTGAATTTATGACCTTCAACTTCTCGCTGGTGGCCATAGACCAGATAGTGAACTCGGCTGCCAAACTGCTTGAAATGTCGGGCGGGCAATTGCCTATGCCTATTGTGTTCCGCGGACCTACAGCATCGGCAGGTATGCTTGCGGCACAGCACTCCAATGCATTCGATAACTGGTATGCCAATTGTGCCGGACTGAAAGTAATTGTACCTTCCAATCCGCTTGATGCAAAGGGATTGTTAAAGTCTGCTATACGCGATAACGACCCTGTTGTATTTATGGAATCGGAGCAGATGTATGGCGACAAAGGCGATATACCGGAAGGAGAATACCTTATCCCTATTGGGGTTGCTGATATTAAAAGAGCTGGTACGGATGTTACCATTGTATCTTTTGGAAAGATTATGAAAGTGGCTCTGGCTGCTGCGGTTGAGTTGCAAAAAGAAAACATATCTGCTGAGGTGATTGACCTTAGAACCATACGCCCAATAGATTACGCAACGGTTATCAACTCGGTTAAAAAGACCAACCGGTTGGTTATTGTGGAAGAAGCCTGGCCGCTGGGCTCTATTGCAACAGAAGTGGCCTTTAAAGTACAAAAGGATGCCTTCGACTATTTGGATGCCCCTGTGCGCCGTGTAATGTCAGCCGATGTGCCTCTTCCCTACGCTCCCAACCTGATTGAATTGGCATTGCCAAATGTTGCTAAAACGGTTAGGGCAGTTAAGGATGTGATGTATAGGAGCTAAAAAGCTTCTTCTTAATTAAGCATGTACTTATGAGTAAATTATATTTTACTATAGTTCAAATTGCTTTCCTTATTTTTTGCGGACTATTTTCTTCTAAGGTAAAATCACAACAAACCATTGCTACGGATACACTGCTTACCAATAACCCCAAATATGGGTTAATTCATGTAGTGTATTTACATCCGTATGTCGAAAACAACCATACCTATCATACAACTGATTCGGAAGCGGTCTTTCTTACCGATAGAACGCATCATTCGCTTATGCTATTAAAATCCGATTTTTTTTATTTCATTCATGAAGATATTATAGACACCATAAAAATCCAGGAAATTGCGCTGGACAGTAATGTTAACGGGGTTTTGCTATCAAGAAGGTATACCAAAAATTGTTCTTATCTCAATGCAGATTTTCATTGGACTGTTAATGGCGAATGGTTGCAGATTTGGAATTTAAAAAATAAAGATCTAATTTTTGATCTATATACTTACTATCATTACAGTTCACAGGAAACAACAAATGCCGGACTTGAAAATGAAAAAGAAACGGATGAAGACTGCGGATGCTCCAACACATTTAAAATACTAGGGAAAGGATTAATTAAAATAAACGAGGGTCTGCAATCCGACGACTTCCAAACCCGGTGTGATGGCGAAGAATGTAAAATTGAACGAGGAACGTTTCAATATAAAAAAGGAAAATTCGTAAGAATTAAGCGTCCTTAGCCACATAGCGATTAATAGGCTTCTTAAAGATTTACTACCCACATAATCAAAATCAGCCCTATTTATTTTCGCAGAACCTCTTGTTTGGTTAAAGATTTTTATTATCTTTGACATGTAATTTAATTCAAGTATGAAAAGAAAAATTACCTCCATTCTTTTCTCATGCTTATTTTTCGGCACTTCCGGCTATAGTCAAACGCCCGGTGCTCAATCTTCTACTACAAATTCAGGTTATTCTTCTTCAACCTATCACAGGTGCGTTAGTTTTCATGTTACAAAGCCACTGAGTGAATTGGGTTCACATCCCAAGCATTCATTAAGTAGCAATGTAATAATCCCCGACCAAACGGAAAAGGGATCATCCAGCAACGTACAACCCAGAATTTATACCCCGCCGGACCCAATAGTGCAGCACCAAATCGGTACCATGCCTTTGGATACCCCGATTGTAAATTTTGAAGGTGGCAATTATCTCGAACGGCCGGATGCATCCGGAGCCGCAGGACCAAACAATTATGTCCAGGGCGTGAACCTGTGTAATTTTAATATTTACGACAAGCAGGGAACCCTGCTACTATCAACCGATATGACTGTACTCGGCGGTACTTGTTATGACGACCCGATTGTTATGTATGATAAGTTTGCCGACAGATGGTTCATATCGAATGTTTCAGGTGCTTCATATGATCTAACAATAGCTATTTCCACGTCCCCCGATCCTATGGGCTCCTATTATGTTTACACATTCGCATTCCCTTCCATGCCTGATTTTCCCAAGTACTCCATTTGGACTGATGGGTATTATGCAACCTACAGAAACAACTTTTTCGATACTGTTGGCATAGCTGTTTTCGAGCGGAATAAAATGCTTAAAGGAGACTCAAACGCAGGAATGATAAACGTTAAATTCCCCAATAACATAAAAGTAAATCAAAATACGGAATTACCCGGATCACCTAAAATACTTACGTGCGACGGGGCTTTACCTCCTTACGGTACACCTGCCTACCTGATGTTCAATACAAATATTACTTGCGGAGATGCGTCGAACAGCATAATGATTTACCAACTGAAAACGGACACAACCAACAAGACCTGTTCCTTAAAATTTGTCGATTCACTTGCCACCGCTCCTTATAACGCTTCTTTTTCGGGTAGCACCACACCTATATCAGAGCCCGGCAACAGCAGTGTGTGGGCTTTAAACGGACCTTTTCAATACCGAGTGCCTTATATCCGTTTCACCGGATACAGTTCCATTGCCTTATGCAATACAGTTAACCTTGGGAAGTCTGTTTCAGGCATTCGCTGGTATGAATTGCGTCAAAATGATACATCCGGAAAATGGAGCATTTACCAGCAGGGTACCTATGGCCCCGCAGACTCTGTGAACCGCTGGAACGGCAGCATTTGCATGGACCTCAATGGAGACATTTCACTTGCCTACAATGTTTGCGATGGTAAAAATTTATATCCCGGAATTCGTTATACCGGAAGGCTTGCAGGAGACCCATTAGGATCAATGACCTTTACAGAACAAACTGCTATAAAAGGTACACATTCGGCGGGGCTACAGTGGGGCGATTATTCCGAATCGTGGCTCGACCCGGATGGAATTACATTCTGGCATACTAACCAATATATTATTTCACCTACCGGAGATACCGCCAATACACGGATATTCTCTTTCAGACTGACCAATTCCGAAGGCATACCCTCGCTGCCTGTAAATACTGCCACGCTTCTTGTTTACCAATCAAACAGCACACTTTTAGTCAATACCTCCGGTTTATCATCAAATGAAAAAGTAGTAGTTAATCTTTTTGATATGAATGGACGACAACTAACGAGTGAATGGGTAAACCCCGTTGATCACAAATTAACGGCTGAAATAAATGTTTCAGGAATTGCTAAAGGAGCTTATTTTGTAAGGGTTGGGAATGCAACCTTTCAGAAAGTGGAGAAAGTGATTATCCGGTAAAAAGGCTGTCTACCATGCCAAAGCTTCTGGGGAAGCTATAAAAAGTTCATTTAATTCACTATCAATATTTGTTAAAATCCCCAGCGTGTGGTATCTCTTCATTTCTTGCCAAACAGTGGGATGTGCCTCTCCTTTAATGCCTTCTATCATTTTATGTAATATTTGCCCTTGAACCCCATCGTTCTTCTTATTTGTATAATAATATAGTCTTGCTTTATAATTTGTATAAGCATTTGCTCTTGCTTTACGCAAAAACTCCCTTTCATTTAAACGAAGTACAAAGTTAAATGTATAATCTGCTTTCTTATGTTTCCTTTCATTTAAATTTGGCAACAGAACAAATTCAAAAGTCGTACTTATATCAAGTATGCAATAATCAAGTGGGTTTTCAATTCTCGGATTTATCATAGCATCCTCTCCGGATGGAGGCTGCATTGCTTTTTGTCCCCTATGCGGATTTACTTCACAAAATAGTCCATCACTATCTCTAAATACAGCAAATTTATTATTCTTCGGCCCGTTACAATTACCACAAGCATAAACATAGTTACCCCAATTAAAACATAATTCAGGATATAAATTCTTTGGATGAATATGTTCCACTTCATCCCCAACAGAATCTTCACAATAAACACATCTTCTTGCCCCGGAACACATTTGAGTAAGTTTTAACTTAATTGTGTCAAAAACCTTATTACCTATTTTGTTTCTATTGGAGAAGATCTGTTTTGTCTTTGCACTCTTTTCTTCAAAAGTTAGCAACGCATCTATCTCTTCCTGATATTTTTGGAGGCTATTTAAAACATCTTGAGCCGGAGAAATATTTGCCGGTAATTGTATCATAAGTTTATTTAGTCGGGAATATACTTTTGAGTCTATTTAATTCTTCTTTTTCAACGTCGCTAATAGCACCCATAATTGACTTAATATTGAGTTCCGCTAATCTGTTTGTTTTTTCATTTGAATCTTCAGATATTGAAACATTCTTGCCGAAGATATCAGTACCGTAAGCATCTAAAACATTTCCATTAATTAATCTTTCCCTATCAATATCTGTTATTTCATTTGAGCCATTGTTACTGCCCGGAGCGGCTAACCTCCATATAGTGCCATTTTCACAAGCGCGACAAATAAGTGGGCTATGAGTGGTGACAATAAACTGTATTTTAGGAAAATATTTTGTAAACCATTGCCCAATTCGAGTCTGCCATGTAGGATGTAGGTGTGCATCAACCTCATCAATTAAAACAACCCCAGGTAAGTCAATGATCATGTTATCTTGTCTAATATCTTTAAATACATCATATTCACCATATACTCTTACCAATTGACGAATTAACTCAAAAGTTAAACTTAATATAGAGCGATAACCATCGCTCAACTGATTTACATTAATCAAAGAGCCATTACCGTCTTTAAACATCACGCCTTCAGAGCTTATGCTTTCAATTTCAGCTTTATGGGGTAGAAAATCAGGAGAATTTACTAATTTCTTAATATAATGGATAATATTTGCCGACTCTTTTTGTTCCAAAAGTTGATAATTTAATTTCACTAACCAATCAATTGCTTCTGTGAGTGCGACATCCTCGCCAAAAGCGGACAAGTGCGCTCCTAACTTTGGAAGAGAGTAAAAGACTTTAGACCACTCGGGGTTTCCGCCAGCAAAACGTCTGTAAGGACCATACGCTACAGAAAACCAACCTTCTCCATTGCCCCAATTATATTGTGCCGGTTCAATTCCATTTATTTCCTTAACTAAAGAACTAAAATATACATTGCCATTGGTTCTGGTAAAATACAGTTGATTAGGTATTGAATAATTTTCTATCTTCCTTCCAGAGCCTGTTCTACGATCTATATCAGAATAATCGAGGTTTAGCTTAATATATCCTTTATCTGCTCTCATATTAAGCCAGTCCCTCCAATCTGCACGAAGGCCTAATGCCTCATTTGGGCCGACTAATGTTAATGCTAAGGATCGAATAATGGTAGATTTTCCTGAGCCATTGTCACCAATCAATACATGCCATCCAGCAGGTTTCTTAAATTCAATATTGAATTTAGTTATTGATTTTATATTTTCTATTTCAGCAGATTTTATATACATGTATCGTTTGATTAAGTATTCACAAAGATACTAACCTTAATTTAATCGTACAACTCAAACTTAATAGCTTTCTTGTCATAGCCCATATCCTGTAGGTTTTGTATGGCTTCTTTTATCATTACTTTCCATCCACAAAGGTAGAAGTTTGCGGGCCTTTTATCGGAATATAATTCCTGATAAACCTGATGCACGTAACCTTTTTTACCTATAGCCGGATTCGGCTCTCTGGATAAAACGGTTGTGAAACTAAAACCCGGCATTGTTTGAGTTAAAGCTTCCATTTCTTCCATATAGAGCACATCTTTTTCGTAACGTGTTCCAAAAATCAGATCGATGTTTTTGTGAGGAGTATTTTTATGTACAAGATCTTTTAAGAATGAACGAAAAGGAGCAATACCGGTGCCTGTGCAAACAAGGCAAATATCATCATCTGTTAAAACAGGAGGCTTCATAAACTTGCCTGCGGGTTGTGACAGCGGTAACTTTGAGCCTACCTTTATTTCATTAAATAAATAGGGAGTTCCTAACCCTTCTGCATTCAATGATATAACCAGTTCAATAACGTTAGTTCCCTCCGGAGCCGATGCAATAGAGTAAGAACGTGTTTTAATTTTAGATTCAATAGGGAGATCCAATTGTATAAACTGCCCGGGTACAAAATAGAAACTGTCCATTTCCGGAATACGAAAGAAAAACCTTTTGACGGCAGGTGTCACATCAATTATTTCAATTACTTCTGAACTATAAAACGTGTAAGCCATGATATTAACTATAAATTATGAACTATGAACTATTTACGAATTGAACTTTTAGTAGTGAGAATGGCGCTTTTAATAATTTTCAATAGCTCTTCAGAATCAGCATAGATACTTTTGAATTGAGATTCGGTGATGAATTTATTTTCATTTAATAGCTCCAACCAGTACATTGTTTCATCACACTCTTTCTGGGCAATGCCTAGTTTATGAATGAAATCCGGTTTGCTTTCTGCATTTTTTGATTCTCTTACCATTGCACCTACAGCCGTTCCGCTTCTCAATAATTGTTTATTCAAAATGTAGCTTCTCTTATTTTCTGAAAGGTACATGTAAAGCTTAATGATTCTATTTGCGAACTTAAAACTCTTGTCTTTTAATATGTCACGTTTATCCTTATTGGTCATAGTTCATCCTTCATAGTTCATAGTTTCTTTAATGCTTTCTCAACTACTTTTAACATCTTGTCATTAAAGTCAAGGTGGGTAACAATTCTAAGGGCATTGTTGCCGATCATTGAAATGAGAATATTATCTTTTTTTAATGCACCTGTAAATTTTTCTGCTGACATGGAAGCATCCAGCGAGAAGATGATGATGTTAGTTTCTACAGGCAGCATATTGGTAACATAGGTTTTTGACTGTAGAATTTTTGCAATGTGTTTTGCACGCTGATGGTCATCCTTTAATCGCTTAATGTTATTGTCGAGTGCATAAATGCAGGCTGCCGCAAGGTACCCGCCCTGTCTCATTCCGCCACCAAAAAGTTTCCGTACTCTTCTTGCCTTAGCAATGAATTCTTCGCTCCCCAGCAATACAGAGCCAACGGGTGCTCCAAGACCTTTGGAAAAACAAACCGAAATAGAATCGCAAACTTTTCCCCATTCTTTTGGGCTTTCTCCGGTCTCAGTAAGTGCATTGAATATCCGTGCACCATCCATATGCAGGGCAAGGTTATTCTTTTTGCAAACAGCAGCAATTTCCTTTACATTTTTCAATTGATAGTATGTTCCTCCTCCCCTGTTGCTAGTATTCTCAATAGTTACAAGGGAAGTGCGCGGAAGCCAGTCAGCGTATGGATGCAAAGAAGCCTCCAGTTGCTTGGCGGTAAAACGGCCATTATCTCCATGTATTAATTTTGATTGAACACCTGAATTAAATGCTATTCCGCCACCTTCGTAATTATATACATGGGCTGTAACATCGCAGAGTAACTCATCGCCCGGTTGCGTGTGCACTTTAATTGCAGCCTGATTGGTCATAGTCCCCGAAGGGCAATAAATGCCTGCCGCTTTTCCAAAAATTGATGCAGCCTTTTTTTCCAATTCATTTATGGAAGGGTCTTCATGAAAAACATCATCGCCAACTTTGGCGTTAAACATAAATTTTAGCATGCCCGGTGTAGGGCGTGTTACGGTATCGCTTCGAAGGTCAATATTCATGAGGTAAAATTTAGAGGTACAAAGTTATAGTTTTCACCATGCAGCGCAAATGGTAAATACATATTGCACATATTATATGGTTAAAACCTTTATATGGCGTACATTTTCAGATATGCTGAGATATATCTAAACAGATAAAAATGTTTCTACAACGGGGGTTTCAGAACTGAAAGCATCCGAAGGATACACATCAAAATCCGCAATATATTTTCGTTTGATATCCGACTGCCAGATTTGCATCCAGGTATTCAAAACACATTCTGGTAGTTTGCCTGATGATTTGAATAATTTATAGGCACCGGATGGAATAGTTTTCATCATTAATTCTTTTGGCAAATTTTCAGTTGAACTTACTTTGTAGCCTAGTATGGTTGTATATTCCCCCATGAAATCGCTTTCATAGTCTGTATACATACAGTAGAGATATTCATTTACTTTATTGGTTATTTTGCCTGCAATACGTTCTTGCATAAACCTGCTCCAAAGCTCACTGATATCTTTTTGCGATTGACCGTTTTTATTGGATGTTCTTACAGAAATTCCAACGACTGTAAAACCATCAAGGGCTACATTTTCAAAATTCATTGAACTGTTTTTTGAAGAAAAATTCGTACTAATACGCTATATTGGCTTAGGTGTGCTGGTAGCCATTTTCTTAGCCATTGGCTCCTGTTGTTTGGTATTCGCAAATCCTTTACGCGTCATCTTACCCCAGCTCTTCTTACCGAACATAACCCCAATGTATCCGCGGATAGCAGAGAACGTAATGAACGGGTGAAAGAATGTAGGCTCGAGCAATACAGAATAAATAAGCTTGAAATAATCCGACATCTTTTTGTACTCGTGGAAAGACTCCTCTTCCGCCATAATTGCAAGCATGGAGAACAAGATTGCAAACGTGTAACAAAAGAGCAGCAACAAGAAAAAGAAGTTCCAGTTAATAAGGTTGAGGTAAGCAAGTATCAGCGTAAATACGATACCCACGGATTCGATAATCGGAGCCAAAAATTCAAAAATAAACCAGTATGGATAACTCAACATTCCCAACCTTCCATAGCGGGGATTAAAGAACATTTTTCTATGAATCCAAAGCGTTTCAACGTTACCGCGGGACCAACGGCTGCGCTGGTTACCCAAAATCTTGTATGAGTCAGGAACCTCTGTCCAGCAAAGCGGATCGGGAATATACGTTGCAATATATTCCATTTTATTTTCGTGCATATAACGGCGCATACGAACCACCAACTCCATATCCTCGCTCACAGTTTTTAATGTATATCCGCCGCATTTAATAACAATGTCTTTATCAAATAAACCAAATGCGCCCGAGATAAGTAGTAATCCATCCAAACGGCTCCATGCCATACGCCCGAGTAAAAATGCACGGATATATTCAAGCACCTGTACACGTGGCAGGAAGCTTTCCGGCACTTCCACTTTCACCAATTTTCCGTTTTCAATAACACAACCATTTGCAATACGAATAACCCCGCCGCTGGCAATTACCCGTTTTTTATCGGTACGTTCAAGGAAAGGTTTCACCATCTTAAGCAATGAATCCTGCTCCAATACGCAATCCACGTCAATACAAGTTACGAAGTCTGTGGTTGCTGCGTTAATACCAACATTAAGCGCATCTGATTTACCACCATTTACTTTATCAATAACGATTAACCGTTTATAGGCAGGATTGGTAGATTTGTAAACACCTAAAATTTCCTTTGTAGGAAGATGCTGAGGGATTTTAATATCCTTTTTTTCCAGGTGGAAATTTGTGATTAACTTCTGCATGGAATCATCCGTGCTGCCATCGTTTACAAGAATTACCTCATAATTATTGTAGTGCAGTGCAAGTTGGGTACGTACATTATCTACAATTGATTTACTTTCGTTATAAGCAGGCGAAACAAGCGACAAGGCCGGAGAAAGCGGTGAATTAAGGATTGTCTGATAATTGGTAAAACTGTTTTTTGTAAAATAAATCCGCATTGCTTTGTACGACAGATAGGCGAGAATAAGATATCCGCCCATGATGAGGATACAGAATGCAAAGATTATCCAGATAATTATTTCTAATGCAAGAATCATGATTTATCTGAGTTTGAAAGTTCGAAATGTTGGCTTGGCTTTATTTTCTGAAGGGCCGCATGCGCTTCATGCTTCAGAAACCTGTTTTCACTGTGCAAAAACTCTTCCAGCTTATCACCATTATAACTCTGCTGGAAAAAATGTATCAAACGAATGGAAAAAAGCTTTATCGTATCTTCCTTATGTGTAAGCCACTGGCTGAAGTCAGGGGCTTTATCCTTATCCAGTTTGCGTAACACATCAAGTATATTAATTTGCTGCCAGTCAGAAAGTGCATTTTTCAGTTTTCCTAAAAAATCGAGGCCATCATATCCCTTTAAATTAACCAGTGCAATTTGTGCCACCTGCTGCAGATAAATATTATTATGAACAGCGTATTTTTCAATTTTAGGTATAAACGCTTCGGCTTTAATCTGTGCAAGGTCATGTATGGCGGATGCCTTTACGTGCCAGTTTTCATTACCAAGATTTCTTAACGTATAGGCCATAAGGCAAGTCCCATGAAAAAGCTTTGCGAGGTTATCTTTCGACTGTCCGGTAAGGTTCCGGTGGATAGTTAATACCTCATTAATAATAATCTGGGCCTGGCTTGAATTCCTGATTTCCTTTGAAAACACCGGTTTTGCCTCCCTAATCACTTCATTCAATTCATCATCGTTAGAGGCAAAAGCCGCGCTCATTATTAAACTATTCAATTTTAACTTCAGTGCTTCCGTTACTTTTTCAAAACGGTTTTTCCTTACACGCAAAATTATAACTGCGATAAACAATATAGCAGCTGAATACGTAAAAATCAGAATCATAGACACAACAATAGTTTCAATATTGTGCGCGAAAGGGTAATTTACCGAATTCTCTATGTTTACTGCTGTACTTGCTGCGCTCATTTTACAGTAAAATTAATAGTTGCTCCGTTAGTAACATTTTTCACAAGAACAGAATTGCCCGTTTGTTTTATTGATGTACTTACTGTAGAGCAAGTCCATGTGGGAGGCACAAAAAAAGTAAGGTCGCTCATTGTAGCGGGTGTAACAACATGCAAGTCGTATCCGGTTGCCGTTTTGCTTACATAATATTGCACATTGTTACGTGCTGACCACCAGTCGCCAAAATCACGTATGGTGGACACATGTGAAATACTCTGAATACTGTCAAGTAACCCAACTTCAAATTTGTATTTGTAATCCACTTCGTTCGGGTGGATGAGTACGCACATTAATCCTCCGTACTTGCTTATTTTATGCGCTACACATAAAGCGGAATCGAGCCGTTTATCCATTTGAGGAAGTTCTTCGTCCTCTATAGTAATAGGAAATTCCCAGGCAGGAACTTCTTCATCATACGCCCTATCATAATTCAATTGATATGGCATGTGGGTGAGTACATCATTCGCTGTTACATCAGAGCTATATTTATATCCTGTTGCAACAAGGCATTGCGGCAATGAGTAAGGAAGAGAAAGGTGTCCGGGGCGGAAAGAAGCCACCTTAGGACCTTTATCAAAATGGTCGAGCAGAAATTTACTAACCCGTAATTCTCCAAGTACTGTGCCGTTTGTGGTGAGTTTTATATTCCTTACAAGCGGATGGTAGGTTGGATATTGTTCATTGCCTTTTCCAAGCGGGAACACATCATACTGGCGTGAGTGAGAAATAGAGTGACTGGCAACTTCCATTTTCAGGGAGTCAATTTCTGCCAGTGCAACAACTGCTGAGTCGTTAAAATAATCAAGGTCATTCCAATCCTGTAAGTATTTTACCTGGATAAAATACGTTGCAGAAACATTTCTCTTGCGTTCCATTTCAGCGTATTTCAATTCATTATACATCGATCTCCAATAGTCAATATCGTGGGTAATGCAAAGCGTAAGTTTTTTGTTCTCCTGCACAGTTCCTAATGTTACAGCGGTTTTAGAATTCATTGTGTACATATTTTTCACTATCCTGAATATAACATCCATAGTTGGTTCGTAGCTGTTCACATAAGTACGGTAGGCCTCTAAACCACGTTCATCATTGCAAGTTAAGGAAAAATATCCTAAATCCATACCAAAACAATAGGCTTTTCCACCACCCGGATAATCGCGCTCGGTTAAAAATGCCATTCCGTTGGG
>CAIPDV010000053.1 GCA_903863935.1 uncultured Bacteroidota bacterium | reverse complement strand
GCCACTCCTCCCAAATAATTACAGTTCCTGTCATTCCGAACGAAGTGAGGAATCTCAAAGACACAAGCGTTATTAACATTTTACCGTTATTTCTTTCTCCTCTTTTGCCATTTAATAACATTGGCGTAACGTGTAAGCCTTATTCATAGCCGAGTTTTGCATCATAGAAATCAAAACCAACTAACTATGAAAACCCTATCAGTTAAGTTTTTCGGCAGTTTCTTTTTTTACTTCGCAATTATCCTTTTCTTCATTTGTTATCTGTTTTTAAAAAGCATGCTCAAAACCCAATTTTAAACTTTTCTATTTATGAGAGAACTAGCAGCAAGTATGCTGGAGTATGGCATACCCGGCTTTACCAAACAGCCCATTGAAAATGCGAATACCATTTTTGATTCATCTGAAAAAGGCAGCGACAAGTATCTTTTATCTTTTTATGAGATCTTTAAAACCCGTAATACGGGAGAGCGGCTATTCTCATACCTGTTAAGGCTTGGATTGGTAAAGCATGAAGAAGGGAAATTTGTATTCATTCCGAAAACAAGAAGTGGAGTATTGCCAATTGTCTGCTTATACAAAACCTTACATGAAAAAGGCTACCTGAAACGCATGACGCAGACCGAAGCCGGTTTTTATTTCTGCAAAGCCTTTGATAAAAACATGAATAACATCCGTTTATTCTACTCCGACCAGATAGATGTTTGCATGAAATACAATGAATTCTTCTACCACATCCCGGATTATACGGAGTTTATAAGGTAGTTGACAGTGGTCAGTCGTCAGTCTTGCCGTCTCCATAGCTATCGGGATTGTTTCAGCATACCACACTCTGAATAACGCTAACTAATAAGTTGCAAAAAATGTTTATCACCCTGAAACAAGTTCAGGGTGACAAAAAGTTTATTCCGATTTTAAAAAGTATAATTGATAGTTTTGCGTCTTGGTTAGTTATCCCATGGTAGAAACAGGCGCGCGTAAATGGATTATTACCCTCACGGTAATATTGGCTGCATTACTGGAATTGATTGATACAACAATTGTTAACGTATCTCTCCCCCAGATAATGGGCAACCTTGGTGCCACCCTTGATGAGGTTGGTTGGGTAGTAACTTCCTATACAGTAGCCAATGTAATTATCCTCCCAATGTCCGGCTGGATTGGGCATAAATTCGGGCGTAAGCAATATTTTATTTTTTCCATCATCCTGTTTGTGGTTGCATCCTTTTTCTGCGGACATGCACATTCCCTTACTGAGCTCATCTTCTTCCGCATTATACAAGGGTTTGCAGGTGGTGGGTTATTATCGCCTGCGCAGGCTATCCTTATTGAGATCTGGCCTCCGGCCGAAATTGGTATGGCTATGGCCCTGTTCGGTTTAGGTGCTGTGGCAGGCCCTACGGTTGGCCCAACCATTGGGGGTTTCATTACCGATCATTTTTCATGGCCATGGATTTTTTACGTGAATATTCCTGTAGGTGCGTTTGCAGTTTTCATGGCACTTACATTTATTCGGGATACACCAAAAAGCGGGAAGGATGACCGAATAGATTGGTGGGGAATCCTGTTTTTGGCAGTGGCAGTGGGCAGTCTGCAAGTAGTATTGGAAAAGGGCGAAAGTGAAGACTGGTTCCATACGGCTTATATAGTTGTGCTGGGTGCGGCAGCTTTCTTTTTCCTTCTGTCGTTTATTTGGCGTGAGCTCAATTTTGAATCTCCGGTTGTGAACTTCGGCATTATGCGGCACCGCAGTTTTTCCATTGGTATGTTCACTTCCTTTATGCTGGGTTTTGCCATGTATGTTTCGGTGTTTGTGTTCCCGGTTTTCTGCCAGAATATTTTAGGGTTTTCAGCACTGCAAACAGGCGAATTGCTTTTCCCCGGAGGGATTGCCACCATTTGCATGATGCCCTTTGTAGGAATGATGCTTAAGCGTGGAGTTCCTGCTCAAATTATGTCCACTATCGGGATGATAGGGTTCTTTATTTTTTCCTATATGATGGCAAGTTCCAATGTTTTCTCGGGAACCGAAAATTTCTTTTGGCCATTGGTAATTCGCGGTCTTGGAATGTCACTCTTGTTTGTGCCTTTAACCACTCTTGCCATGCAAGATTTAAAAGGTAAAGAGCTTGGACAGGGGACAGGCCTGAATAATATGATGCGTCAACTTGGTGGCTCATTTGGTATAGCAATAAGTACCGTGTTTCTCAATTCGCGCATTGCACATCATCGCAATATGCTGATTGATCATATAAGTAATTACAACGATGCCTTCACCCAGAAATACACTATGATTTACAATGGATTTTTGGCCAAAGGGTTCAGTATTTCGCAATCTAAAGGCATGGCTTTAAAGGCCATAGATGGGTCTATGATGAAGCAAACATTGTTGCTTTCATATAACGATGTGTATTTATTTGTCGGAGTATTTTTATTGTGCTGCATACCACTGCTTTACCTGCAAAAATTCAAGAAGAAACAGGTTATTGCAACCGGAGGGCATTAAACCTGACGGAAGAAGCCAATATCACGTTGCCGAAAATTATTTTTATTTGAATATTTTTTATTTTTTATTGATAAATAAAAGCAATCCTATATTTGCTTATAATCAATAATTTAAGTCTATTTTATAGCTGACTGACAAAAATCATTTCATTGTAAGCTAAAATAAATCAATAATTTGAGAGTTATTCTATAACTTGCGGCCTCAAAAAACAATTTTTTGTAAAAAAACAAATACCCTATTGATGAAACGAATACTATTCTTACTTGTTCTGTTTGTTTCCTTTTCTCTCTCGGGCTTTTCTCAAAATACTTGCACCAATTGCGGCACAGGAACTGTAAAAGGTAACGGAAACCCCTCTACAAATTTTATTAATTTATCGCTCGATAACGTAAAGAACGCGCCAAAGCTTGCCCCAGCTATTGTTAACAGCTTAAACAGTGCACCCACCTGGGCCGGAATTGATGTTTGCGGTTTGAATTGGACCTCTGCACACGTTTTAACCGAAACCAGAACTCAGGCAGTACCTGTAAACACTAACGGAACAGGTTTTCCTACATCCCTTACAATTGGCGGTATTCCGGCCAACTGCTACGTAATTGAGGCAGCCTATTTGTATTACACCGCATCTTATACGGAAGGAGCTCCTCCGGTAACTTCGGCAAGCTTTACAAACCCTGCATTGGTAACCAATGTAGTTCCTGCAACACTTGTAGCAACAGGACCAAGCGTAGCCTGGGGAGAGGTTGGAACAGCTGAATACCGTTGTGATGTTACGGCAGATATTTCCGGAAATGGAAACTATGGCGTTAATCTGAATGGCTTTGCAAATGCGGCCTGGGAGGTTGACGGATGCACACTCATTATTGTTTGGATTGCAGGACCTACTAACTCAGGTACAGCTACTTTTGCCCTTTGGGATGGTGACTGGGTTGAGAATACTTCATCTACAACTTATTCGGATATAGTGAGTTTCCCTGCTCCATGTACAAATACTACAGCTCAGGCTTTCGTTCAGATTTCTGATGACCAGGCGAACGTTGTCGCAACCCACCCTGACCTTTTTAACGGCACTCCTACTAACTTTCCAAACGATTTTTATAGTTTCGATGTGGCGAATGTACCACTAACAACGGCTTCAACAAGCATAACCATTCAGCCTTATACCAATTGGGTTCAGGGCAACACCTATGATCTGTGGGAATGGACCCTGGTTGGAATGTACTGGCAAAACTCGGGTTGTTACAACTGCCTTCCTATCATTACCATGACCCATACGAACCCGCTTTGTAACGGAGGTACAGGCACTGCAACAGCTACGGTAACAAATGGTACACCTCCATTTACATACACCTGGTCCAACGCACAAACCACATCGACAGCTACAGGCTTAACTGCCGGAACCTATACTGTTAACGTGGAGGATATTATTTGTAATACAGCCCAGGCGGTGGTTACAATAACCCAACCAACGCCAATTACTGCCACAACCACAATGACCCAGGCTACTTGTGGCGGAAATAATGGAACGGCTACTGTTACCGCCGGTGGCGGAACTCCCGGTTATACATATGTTTGGAACCCATCAGGGCAAACAAATGCAACTGCAACAGGCCTTTCAGCAGGCTCCTATACGGTAACCGTTAAGGATGCAAATAATTGTACAACTACTTCGGTAATTGCGGTTACCACTTCCAATGGAATAACCGTTACGATGGGGGCTCCAACGAATATCCTTTGTAATGGAGGAGCTAATGGAAACGCTACCGTTACAGTCACGGGTGGAACGGCTCCGTATACCTATTTATGGGTCCCTAATGGTGGAACCGGACCAACCGGAACAGGGCTAACAGCCGGAACATATACAGTGAATGTTACTGATAATAACGGATGTACTGGTACTGCATCTGTAACTATTACCCAACCTACAGCTCTTGTAGCAACTATGGGCGTTCCTAATAACGTGCCTTGTAATGGAGGTACAGGAAGTGCCACAGTCACAGTCACAGGAGGAACTGCACCGTATACATATGCATGGGTTCCCAATGGTGGAACTGGCCCAACGGGAACAGGATTAACCGCCGGAAGTTATACCGTAAATGTAACCGACAATAATGGCTGTGCCACATCGGCAACAGTGGTAATTACGCAGCCTGCCTTACTAACCGCAACTACTACCATGACCCAGTCTTCGTGCGGAAACCCGAATGGAACGGCAACCGTAACAGCAGGTGGAGGAACTACCCCATATACCTATTCATGGAATCCCGGAGGCCAAACCACTGCTACTGCAACCGGACTCACAGCCGGTTCATATACAGCCACAGTAACCGATAATAATGGCTGTACTGCAACATCAGTAATTGTTGTTACGGCTACTGCCGGAATTACAGTCACAATGGGTGCCAACACCAACGATCTTTGTAATGGTGGCAACAATGCAAATGCTACAGTAACCGTAACCGGAGGAAGCACACCGTATACCTACGCATGGACTCCTGCGGGTGGAACAAATGCAACAGGAACAGGGCTTACCGCAGGTACTTATACTGTGAATGTTACAGACAATAATGGTTGTACGGGTTCAGCAACAGTAACAATAACACAACCGACCGCTCTCATAGCAACTATGGGTGCACCAACAAATATTTTATGCAACGGTGGTGCTACAGGAAGTGCAACTGTTACAGTTACAGGTGGAACCGCTCCATATACATACGCCTGGAATCCGAATGGCGGAACAGGCCCAACAGGAACGGGTTTAACTGCCGGAACCTATACCGTGAATGTTACTGACAATAACGGTTGTGCACAATCTGCGACGGTTACTATTACCCAGCCAACAGCTATTACAATTAATACAACAACCGTTTCTGCAAACTGTAACGCTAACAATGGAAGTGCAAATGCAATAGTAGCGGGTGGTACAGGACCATACACTTATCTCTGGACCCCTTCAAATCAAACAAATGCCACAGCGACAGGATTGAGTGCTAATACATACACTATAACAGTTACCGACAATAATGGATGTATACAGACATCAACCGCTATAGTGAGCAATCTTGGTGGCGAAACAGTAACCATTGGAGCTGTGACGAATGTAAGTTGTTTTGGTGGTGCAAATGGTTCTGCAGGTACTAATGTAGTGGGAGGAACTGCACCATATACCTACGCCTGGACACCTTCAGGTGGTACAGGACCTACCGGAACCGGACTAACTGCGGGAATATATACCGTAACTGTAACCGACGCCAATGGTTGTATTGCAATTGCAAATGTTACTATAACTCAACCAACGGCTTTAGTTTCTACTATGGGTGTTCCAAGTAATATCTTATGTAACGGAGGTACCGGAAATGCTACGGTAACAGTTACAGGTGGAACCGGACCATATACGTATGCCTGGAATCCTAACGGAGGAGCAGGCGCAACCGGAACCGGACTTACTGCCGGATCATATACGGTTAATGTAACTGATAATAATGGTTGTACTTCATCGGCAACGGTAGTAATAACTGAACCAACACTATTAACCGCAAATATTAATGCAACGAATAATGTAAGTTGTGCAGGTGGAACCAACGGAAGTCTGGCGGTATCCGCTGCTGGCGGAACAAATCCATATACATACGCATGGACACCGGTGGGAGGAACCAATGCAATAGCCAACAATTTAAGTGCGGGCAATTACACCGTAGTAGTTACCGATAATAACGGATGTACAGCAACTGCTATTGGAGCGGTTACTCAACCTGCTGCAATTACTGTAACTACAACGTCTACCCAAACATCTTGTCAGAATACAGGAACAGCCACTGCAACACCTGCCGGTGGAACAACGCCATACACCTATTTCTGGAGCCCGTCATTGCAAACCAATGCAACAGCCACCGCTTTAAGTGCCGGAACCTATACCGTAACTGTAACCGATAATAATGGTTGTACGGGAACTGCAACCGCAACGGTAACAAGTTCCGCATTTGTTACGGCCACAATGGGGGCCATTGTTAATGTAACCTGTTTCGGGGGTTCAGATGGAACTGCTACAGTAACGGCAGCAAACGGGCTGGCACCGTACACTTATTTATGGTCACCTACAGGAGGAACCAATGCTACGGGAACCGGACTTTCCGCGGGAATATATACTGTAACAGTTACAGATAATAGTGGTTGTACAGCAACTGCTACGGCAACTATTGTTCAACCTACAAGGCTTTTGGTTACTACCAACGGAACTGCTTCGGTATGTTCCGGTCAGCCCGCAAATTTAAATGCAACAGTAACGGGTGGAACTCTGCCTTATACATATGCATGGAGTTCAGGAGGAAGTACTGCTGCAACGGTAGTAAATCCTGTTGTTACTTCAACGTATACAATTGTAATTACAGATGCTAACGGATGTACTGCCACAGGCACTGAAACCGTAAATGTAAACCCTGCATTGAACCTTGTTGTAACAGGTAACAAATCTGTTTGTCCGGGTGGTCAGGTTACTTTAACGGCAACAGGTTCAGGAGGAGACGGAAATTATACCTATAAATGGTCGAATGGGTCAACTACGCCTTCAATAACCGTTACTGCTGATTCAACAAAAACATATTCGGTAACATTATCTGACGGATGCGGTTCAACACCAATAACCGTATCGGTAACCGTAACTGTTGATCCTTTACCGGACGTTCGCTTTAAGGCCGATCTTTATCAGGGCTGTGCACCATTATGTATTCAATTCCGCGATCTTACTACTATAACTTCCGGAGGAATCCACCACTGGTTATGGACATTTGGAACCGGAGACAGTGCTTCGAGCAGGAACCCAACGTATTGTTATCCGAACCCCGGAACCTTCCCTGTAACACTCACCGTTGTTTCAGACAGTGGTTGCAGCAGTACGCTGAAGATACTTAATATGATTACCGTATATAATCATCCGAACGCCAATTTTACCTATACTCCAAATCCTGTAACCATTCTCGATCCTCAGATACAGTTCTATGATAAGAGTACCGACCAATATGGTATTGTTGAATGGTTCTGGACGTTTGGCGATAAGATTGATTCTTCAAGCCTGCTAAGGAATCCATCGCACACATATTCTGATACAGGGGTATATTGTGCCCAACTGACTGTTATGAATATTCATGGCTGTGTGGACACAACCACAAATTGTTTCGATGTACAAGCCCAATACACCTTATATATACCTGATGCATTCAGTCCAAATGACGATAACATTAATGATGTATTTATGGCAAAGGGTTCTTATATTAAAGATTTTGAAATGTACATTTATGACCGTTGGGGAATGCAGCTATTCCATTCTAACGATATAATGAATGGCTGGAATGGACATGTTAAAAATGGTTCGCTGGTATGCCAGGAAGATACGTATGTATACCTTATTAACGCTACGGATGCCATGGGTAATAAACATAGTTACACCGGTAAGGTTACTCTTATAAAATAGTGGTTTTCACCAAGTAATTTTAAAGAACAGGACACTTTTTGCCACTAAACGGGTAAAAAGCCCTGTTCTTTTCATTAAGAAACACAATAAACAGAGACAATTAAAGTTCTTCTTAATGTTGTATATTTGCCCTTAGCATAAAACAATAAAAAAATAACGCCTATACATGAAAAAATTTTTACTCGTTTTAAGTAGCTTTTCAATTATTTTTTGTGCAACTGCACAAAATAGCACCCAATGCTTGACATGCAAACAAGGGATGCATGATGGATTATTCAATAAAGCAGTATCAAATACTTCACTCACCAGCAAGGTGGCTAATTTGCCCCGTACCAGCAATGGTAATAGTACTTTCGGGCAGAGTTACGTTGTGCAAAATCTTTGCGGATTCAATTATGTAACGGGATCGGTTAATACACAAACCCGTGCGAGCTGGCAACCGGGAACTGGTTTTCCAACCACAGTTCCTATTGCGGGATTACCTGCCGGTTTTGTTGTGCAATCTGCTTTTGTTTATTATGGATGTTCATATACGGAGGTTACACCTCCTGCCACAACCGTTACCATTACAAACCCATCATTGGTTAGCAACACCATTGCTTCTGTTATGATTGGCCAGGGTGGTGATGTTTGCTGGGGAGCTAAAGGTACCTGTGGATATCGATGTGATGTTACCGCAGCAATTTCCGGGAACGGAAATTATAAAATAGATTTGAATGGATTTCTGAATGCAGCCTATGAGGTTGATGGAGTAACATTGATCATTACCTATGTTGATCCTGCTGCATTGTATAGTGGCAGCATCTCAATCTGGGATGGAAATATTATTGGAATTGGAACCCAGGTGAATTATACAGGAACTGGATTCACATCCTGTACAGCCAGTTCAGCCGGAAGTGCATTCGGATTATTCGGAGATATTCAGAACAACGTAAATGGTGGAATTAATAAAGATGACTTTAACGGAAGTTCAGCCACTTTTACCAACGATTTCTGGAATACAAACGTAATTCCTACCAGTGTTGCCGCATGTCAAACAAGTTGTGTGTTCAATTCTTATGTAGGTAATTCCAGCGATTGTGTATTGTGGACCGCTGCCGGGCTTTACTGGCAATATAATACTTGCACCGCTTGTAATGCAATGACTGTAACCGATGTTGCTGTTAATCCATCTTGCGGTAATAATAACGGCAGTATAACCATAAACGTGGTGGGTGGAACTGCACCGTATACGTATACATGGACTCCGAATGTAAGTACAACCTCTACTGCTACAGGTTTATCTGCCGGAAGTTACCAGATCCAAATTAAAGATGCTGCATGTAATATTCAGACTATAAATGTGATATTGACTTCAGTTAGTTTAAATGTAGTAGTTACACAAACCAATATTTTATGCGCAGGCCAAGCAAACGGCACTGTTCACTTCTCCGTTTCCGGAGGAACAAAACCTTATACCTACAATTGGAATCCGAATGTTAGTACCGATTCTGATGCGATAAATCTGAGTGCGGGAAGTTATACTGTTTCTATTTCCGATTTGGTGGGTTGTACGTACCATGATACGATAACAATTACTTCTCCACCCGTTTTAACTGCCCCAGTTGTTGTTACTAATGTAACCTGCAATGGCGGATCGGACGGTAAGGTTGTTGCAACTGCCGGTGGTGGTGTTCCGGCCTATACCTATTCCTGGACCAATGGTTCAACAACAGATTCGGCTGTAAATCTTTCAGCAGGTACTTATACGCTAACCCTTACGGATAATAATGGATGTACGTTTACTGTGCCGGCAACCATTACCCAGCCTAATGCAATGACTGTGGTGGTATCCGGGCCCCAAACAATTTGTGCAGGAACTTCCGGCGTTTTAACAGCCACTGTGAATGGGGGAACAGCACCATATACATATAAGTGGAGCGATGGAAATACAACCAAAACTGATACTGTTATCCCGGCATTTACACAAACCTACTCGGTAAATATTACCGATGCTAACGGATGCAAAACAAGCTCACAGTTCACTGTTATTTTAGGTCCGCCTTTATCGGTTGTAACCAAAGGCCCTAACTCAGTTTGCAGCGGGTCCGGAGTTACCATTTGTGCAACAGCTATTGGCGGTACCGGAGGTAATACCTATGTTTGGCAGCCTGGAAATCTTACCGGGGCGTGTATCAATGTATTTCCAACATCATCCACCACATATACTGTAACAGCTACCGACAATTGCGGAACCACAGCTACAGCTATAAAACTTATTTCGGTAAATCCATTACCTTCCATTAATTTCTCAGCCGATGTTTATCAGGGCTGTGCACCGCTTTGCATCCAGTTCAGGAATAAAACCACATTGGCTGGCGGAGGCGGAATTCTGTCGTATGTATGGACCTTTGGCAACGGAGATTCATCACATTCACAAAATCCTGTTTTCTGCTATCCTTCCAGCGGAAATTATTCCGTAGGACTGACCGTTACTTCCGATAGCGGATGCAGTGCTACCCTTACCAAATTGAGTATAATAAATGTGTATAACCATCCGAATGCTTCCTTCTCACTTTCTCCGCAACCGGCAACTATTATTTCACCTACCATTCAATTTACCGACCAGTCTTCAAGCCAATATGGATTATCATACTGGTGGTGGACCTTTGGTGATGGTTCAGGAGATGCTACAATCAATCTGCAAAACCCTTCCCATACATATGGAGATACCGGAAGCTATTGCGCAAGAATGATTGTGATGGACGTGCATGGATGTACCGACACGGCAACAAATTGCCTCATAATTGACCCGGTATTTAACCTATATATTCCGGACGCATTTTCACCGAATGGTGATGGTAAGAATGAAGTGTTCCAACCGGTAGGGCAGTACATAAAAACATTTGAAATGTACATTTTCGACCGTTGGGGTATGCAGTTGTTCCATACTACCGACATTAACAACGGCTGGACAGGCAAGGTTAAAGGCGGTTCACTAATTTCCCAGGAAGATACGTATGTGTATAAGATATATGTAATAGACTCCAAAAACAAATCACATTCCTACGTTGGAAATGTAACACTGCTTAAGTAAAAAATAAAACAATTTCGTTTGAACAAAACCCCGCCTCAGGCGGGGTTTTGTTATTTAGCACATTGGTAATAAAAATAAATATCCTTATAATCATCCAATTATAAAATAGGGGTGTGCTTTTTACCCAAAGGAGTATAATAATCAATCAAAAATTTGGTTTTCTTATTAATTCTGGTAAACTTTGTACTGAATTTACCATCCAATATATAACAGAAGTAGTCATTTCATAAAAATTAACGCCTATCCAAAATTTTACATGAAAAAAAATTTACTCCTTCTGATTGCTGCAACAGTATCCGTTTTCAGTTTACATGCCCAGAAAAATTGTACAACTTGTTTTCAGGGCCGCCACGCACCTTCCGATTCAATTCGACTTGCCGAAATGGCATCAAAACCAATGATGGTACCCAGGAGAGTTGGGAACGGAAACAGTTCATTAGGTCAAAGCTATGTTATTCAGGATGTGTGCGGTCTTAACTATGTAACCGGATCGGCAATTACAGAAACCAGGAGCCAGCCATACGGGTTTAATACAAATGGCACCGGATTCCCGACAACTATAGCCATTGCAGGAATTCCTTCCTGTTTTACAATTCAACAAGCATACCTTTATTGGGAAGCATCCTATACCGAAGCAAGTCCACCTGCCGTTTCGGCTACCGTTACAAATCCATTGCTTGTTGTAAATACATACCCTTCGGTGATGGCGGGCCAGAATCTGCCAAAATGCTGGGGCGAAACCGGAACCGCATGCTGGCGCGCCGATGTAACCGCAGCTATTTCCGGTAATGGAAATTATGGAATTAATTTAACCGGTTTTGCAAACGCCGCCTACGAAGTAGATGGTTGCACTCTGGTTATTGTATATACCGCGCCGGCCGCTTATTCCGGCAGCATCAGTTTGTGGGATGGAGACATATCAACAGGCAATATAGCCTTGAAATTTATTGCCACCTTTAGCGGATTTAATGTGTGTGCCGCATCACCTACGGCATCAACCTTTGCCGCCTTTGGCGATATGCAGAGCAATGTGAACGGAGGGATAAATACAGAAAGCTTCAATGGAAGTCCTACTGTTACGTTTAATAATATCATGTGGAACATGGACGTGATCCCTACCACGGTTACTGCCGGACAAACAACAACAACATTTGATACGTACACCAATAATAATAGCGATTGTTATGACTGGATTTTGGCTGGCTTATACTGGCAAAATACTACCTGCAAGGTTTGCTCCGGTTCAAGTGTAACACTTACTACAACCATTACCAACCCAACCTGCGGAAATAATAATGGAGCAATTACCGTAACAGCCAGCGGTGGTTCATTTCCATACACGTATTTATGGAGCCCCGGCGGACAGACCACTGCCACCGTAACGGGACTGAGTATAGGAATTTATACAGTTACTGTAATTTCAGGGTGTGATACTTCGAAGGCTATTGACACACTTACCGGAGTGTCACTCATTCTTACCCCTAACCAAGGCAATATAAAATGTAACGGAGGTAGTAATGGCTTTGCTGCAATACACGTTACAGGTGGGGTACAACCTTACACGTATTCATGGGCACCGGTAGTTTCGAATACCGATTCAATTTTTAATCTGTCAGTTGGTAGCTATACTGTAACTGTTACGGATATAAATGGCTGTACAACCAATGATACAATAACTATTACCCAGCCTCCCATACTTACCGTTTCTACCACATCTACAGGAACAAGTTGCAACGGTGGTTCTGATGGTTGCGCTTATGGAACCGGTGGTGGCGGAATCCCCGGATATACTTATCGCTGGAGTGATGGACAAACAACAGACACTGCTAAAGGCCTTTCAGCGGGGACCTATACCGTTACTATAACCGACTCTAATTTATGTACCGCTACGGCTACGGCTACTGTTACACAACCTTCTCTGCTGAGTGTTACAATTTCAGGTCCTCAAATGATTTGCAATAACCAAACCGGAACTTTAAAAGCAAACGTATCCGGAGGTACGCAACCATATACCTATCTATGGAGCACCGGGTCTACTGCAGATACCGCAACCATTGCCCCTACCAGTACAACAACTTATACCGTTGTGGTTACAGATGCACACAAATGCCAAACCCAAACTACTATTACGGTAACCATTGGTTCGCCAATTAGCGTTGTAGTAACCCGCAATCATTCTATTTGCGAAGGCGGGAATATTACAATTTGTGCTTCTGCCACAGGAGGTACAGGTGGCAATACATACTTATGGCAACCCGGAAATCTCACAGGGCCATGTATATCAGTTTCGCCCAGCTCTTCAACAATATACACTGTTACTGTAACCGATAACTGTGGAAGTAAAGCCAGTAACACCGGTCTGGTTTCGGTAAATCCGTTACCCAAACCATCATTCAGTGCAGATGTAATGCAGGGATGTTCACCATTATGTATCCAATTCAGAGACAAAACAAGTTTGGCCCAAGGACAGATAAGCTCGTGGACATGGATGTATGGCAATGGTGATACGGCAGATGTACGTAACCCGGTTTATTGTTATCCGGATACGGGGCGATATACTGTTACCTTAACAGCAGTGTCCGACAGTGGTTGCAGTGCAACACTTAAAATTTTGAATATGATAACGGTATACAGTCATCCAAAAGCACAATTCACCCTATCACCTCAGCCGACAGATATCTTAAACGCAAATATTCAGTTTACAGATAGGTCTTCAGATGCGTATGGACTCTCTTATTGGTGGTGGAGTTTTGGTGACGGTGCCGATTCAACCAGTAATCTGGAAAACCCTGCACACCGGTATCAGGATACCGGAACTTATTGCGCCCAATTAGTAACAATGAATATTCACGGATGTATTGATACAGTTACAAATTGCCTGATAATTGACCCTGTTTTCACACTTTATATCCCTGGTGCATTTACCCCTAATGGGAATGGACTTAATGAAGTGTTTATGGCTAAAGGTCAATACATCAAGACATTTGAAATGTATATTTTCGACCGATGGGGAATGCAACTGTTCCACAGTAATGATATAAATAACGGTTGGAATGGAACAGTTAAAGGTGGTTCAATTGTGGCCCAGGAAGATACCTATGTGTATAAAATCATAGCTACCGATTCAAAAAATAAGCAACATTCTTACCTCGGTTCAGTATCTCTTATAAAGTAGGTTAGATTATAGTGCAGTATTTTTATGCTTTCGCCTGATTTTCACCCTGTAAAGCTTGTTCGGGTTTCCTTAATTCTGAACAGGGATTAAATTAAATTATTCTTAATCCCTTGGTTGGCTAAGTTTATTGGATTAAATTTGTAACAAACAATTACAAAATCAGTACAAACTGATGCGCCTATACGTTTATGATTGTTCATGCCAATAAGCATCTGGAGTTTTATGATTTTATTGATTCGGAAGATCAATATGAGTCAACCTGTGATTTATGTATGGTATTAAACAGAACGAAAGCATTATATTTAGTTATTTGAAGATACAGAAAGAAATACTTTTTTCGATTTTTTTTGTAATTGTGCTGATGGGCGGGGTTACCCTGTTGTCATTTATAAATGCAAAAAAATCGGTTGCATCGGCCGATAATATTTCCCGGCTTCGGGTGGTTAGCCATACCATGCGGGAAATAGATGATAAAGATGCAGCGTGGGAAAGCATTGCCCATAAATATGTTGCTACGGGCGATAAGAAATATTATGATTCCTGCTTAAGTATTCCGGTTTCAATATTAAGTGGAATTGATAATCTCGAAATATTCGGGGCTAAGGATAGTGGTATAGAAAAAAGCACAGCCAACTTCCGGAAAGAAATTTTACATCAGCAGAAGATAATTCACACTGTACTTTTTCTGGTAAAAGATTCTAACAAACTTGCACAACAAGTATTAAATGCAGATTCAACCCTTCAGAGTTTTTACACCTTTAAAAATGAAATTAACCAGGCTCGGGAAAATGAAAGTTTTCTTTTTGCAACCCAGATAACAGTTAACCAGGAATCGGCAAGGACAAACCTTCACTTTATTTTTATCAGGAGCGCGATAATATTGCTTTTCCTGTTGTTGGGTCTGTTTATGATAAACCAGGACATTCAGAAACGGATAAAAGCAGAGAGGGCTGCCCAGGAGGGCGAACAAAAGTATGCAGCATTGATTGAAGGTGCCGGCGACCTGGTTTGTACGTTTAATCATAGAGGAACGCTCACCTTTACCAGTTCACGTATTGCTTCACTTACCGGATACACTAAGCAGGAAATGGTGAATAAGCATTATTCGAGCATTATTGCGCCTGAATGGAGGGAAAAAATACAGCAAACCTTTAAGGAGCAATTAAAAAATAAAAAACGTGAATCGCTTTTAGAACTTCAGCTAATAACAAAGCAAGGCGAAAAAAGATGGGTAGAGGTAAAGGCGGTACTAATATCCGGAAGTGAGAATTTTGGAGGATTGCTTTGTATATGCCGTGATATAAATGTACGTAAAACAAACGAACTTGAAAGGGTAAAGGCGAGCAGAAACCAGGAAATATTCCTTGCTAACATGAGCCATGAAATACGGACTCCCATGAATGGGATAATCGGCCTTGCACATTTGCTTACACAAACCGGGTTGAATACAGAACAAAATGAATACCTGAAAGGTATAAGAGATTCGGCGCGTAAGCTTTTAACAATTATTAATGACATACTTGATATTTCGAAGATAAATGCCGGCAAAATAGTTCTGGAAGAGGAACCATTCAGCATTTCGGAGCTAATAGATAATGCATTGCTTACCTTGGGCCGAAAAGCTAAAAAGAAAAATATCAATATTCATACCTATCTCGATCCGGATATTCCAAAATTAGTGTTGGGCGATCACGTAAGGTTATCGCAAATAATTTGGAATGTGGCAGGTAATGCCGTTAAATATACACGCAGGGAGGGTGAGGTAACCATATCGGTTATTAAACAGGTGGAAGATCAAAATCATGTGCAGATTGGATTTATAATTAAAGATAATGGTATTGGAATCGAAACCTCCCTTATTCCATCCATATTTGAACCGTTTATACAGGCCAACCCGGCCGAATCGCGCAAGTATGGTACAGGGCTGGGGCTTAGTATAACTAAAAAGCTTATTGAAATGCAGGGTGGGGTTATAGGCGTACAAAGTAAAGTAGGAGAGGGGTCTCAATTTACCTTCCGCCTGAATTTTAAGAAATATGCTTATGATAAACCGAAACTGGAATCACTCAGTAAGGATTATAGTGGTGATTATAAAAACCTGATTGGTCTATCAGTTCTGCTAGTAGAGGATAATATAATCAATCAAAAGGTTGGTGTTAAAATACTGGAAAAGAAGGGCTTGCATGTAGATGTGGCGGAAAATGGAAAAAAAGCCACTGAAATGGTATTGAAAAAACAATATAACCTGATACTTATGGACTTGCAAATGCCTGAAATGAATGGATTTGAGGCAACGCGTGCCATTCGTACAAAAATGGGCCCTGAACTGGCCAAAACTCCGATTATTGCAATTACGGCAGCAGCCCTGCAAGGTGAATATGAACAATGTATGGCTGCCGGAATGAATGACTATATTTTAAAACCTTTTGAGCCCAAAGACCTGTTTGACAAAATGGAGTATTTGGTAAATTTGACCCCAATTCATGTAACCACTTAATATAAAGCCTATGACCAATCATGTAGACCTAACTGAACTTGATAAAGTTGCCGATGGCGACAAAGAATTCATGCAGGAAACACTTACCCTTTTGGTAGATGAAATCCCGGAGAATTTAAAAAATATAAGTACGTATGTTGCTGATAATGACATAGTATCTTTGAAAAAGATCGTTCATAAAATGAAGTCTTCATTTATGCTGATTGGCATGAAAGAGTTGTGGCCAATTATTCAGATGATAGAGAAATCAAGCAGTAATGAGGATATCCTGAATCAGGTTCCTGCGTTTGTGAAAATATGCACAGAATCAGTAGAAGAGCTCAAAAGTATGCGTGATGTCATCTGATTATCTAAATATTTTACTAATTTTGCTCCCATTTTAAAAAAAAGAGACGCGCTTATGAAGAAGTTTAAAATACTCATTGCTGAAGATGATGTGTTGCTGTTAAAAGCATTGGGGTTTTATCTGGAAAAGAAAGGATATGAACTTTCACTTGTGCCTGACGGAAGAGATGCAATAAATAAAATTAAAGAAAATCCATTTGATCTTATTGTTACAGATATAAATATGCCATTCAGCAACGGAATGGAAATAATTTCACTTGTAAGAAACGAATTAAAACTGAAAACTCCGATTATCGTTTTGACCTCTATGGGTCTCGAAAATACTGAGCTTGAAGCATTTCATATTGGGGCCGATGAATTTATAGCCAAACCATTCAGCCCACAGGTTCTTGGAGTTAGAATAGAAAAGATACTTAGCGCAGTAAACAAGTAACACATTCGTAAACGCCTATTTATGAAGGGATACTTACTTTGTTTTTTTACATTGCTATTTTTCGTTGGGGAAGGTTCCGCGCAAAGTAACCCCGATTCATTGTTTAACATTGCTCAGAAAGAAGCTTACAAAAATCATTTTGCCGAGGCTAAGCATATTATGGTAAACCTGGTTGCCAAATATGATAGCGACAGCGATTACCAAATTTTTTACGGTGCCCTTCTTTCCTGGATGGGTAAATATGATACAGCCAAAACTATTTTACGAAATGTAATTGCCCGTCAACCTAAAAACCTGGATGCCTACGATGCTTTAACTGATGTAGAATTATGGTCGAAGGAAGATTCGATGGCTTTAGTAGACAGTAAAAAGGCACTGTTATTGCCCAAAGTAAACAAGGAGGCCTACCTGATGAAGATTGCAGAGGCGGAAAAGAACATGAAACATTTTCCGGATGCGTATGCTGTAACAGATTCAATACTTGCCAAAGATGCAAAGGATACCTCAGCACGAAATATGCGTTTTGCTATTGCGGCTGCAGTATTACAGAAAACAGCAGATTCATTATTCGATTCAGCGTTGCATTCTTCTTACAGGAAACAATACATTCCGGCGGAAAAAATAGCCATCCAGTTGGTTCATGAATATCCCAACAATTCAGATTATAAAGTGCTTTGGTGCAGATTGCTTGGTTACAGGGGCAAAGCCGATACTTCAGAAATTATGCTCAGGGAAATTATTGCCAAAGAACCGAACAACATTGAAGCGTATGATGCGTATGCCGATGATGAATTGGTTACACTGCGGTTTAAACATTCCGAGGAACTTTGCGATACTGGGATAGGGTTGCCAGTAAAAGGCGACAGAACTTATCTTGTTATTACAAAAGCCAGCGCACAAGATAACCTTGAGGATTATTACAATGCCTTAACCACCCTTGACACACTTGTGAAAAGGCAACCAAAAATGAAAGAGGCAACCGATATGTATGCTTTGATTAAGCTCCATATCAGGCAGCATCAGGCGGATTCAATGTTCGCACTGGCACAAAAACAAGCTGAACGCAAACACTATGACTCGGCGCATAAAAATGATGATACGATTATTAAGTGGTTCCCTGCCAGAATGGACTATCAGGTATTTAAAGGCAGGCTTTTATCATGGCAAGGAAAATACGATTCGGCTTTTAAGGTTTTAGGCATTGTTATAAAGAAAGATCCGCACAACATGGATGCTTATGATGCATTAACTGATGCTGAATTATGGAAGAAAGATTATCCTCTTTGTGTTAACGATTGTGATCAGGCACTGGCCGATTCCATGTTTGTAAAGTTCCCCAGTATGAAGGGAAAGAAGGATACGATGCGGGGGAAAACTATGCCCAAAAATGATTCCCTAAAGCATGATTCTACAGTTAAGGCATGGGTTGCAGGAATTAAAATGAAGCATAAATCGGATTCACTCCATCAGGATTCAATAACACGGGGACTTGCAAAAGCACCAAAACCAATACCTGATTCATTGCTTAGTGATTCAGCACGTGCCAGGATGGCAAAGGATACCGAGGCACACAAATATTATTCCATATTCATGCTGAAAAGGGCACACGCTTTTTATGATATGGATAAGATGAAGGACTATCAGCAGACTGTCAATACGCTTGATACCATGCGAAAGGTAGATTCTACGAATAAAGAAGCCAATGATTTATTGACGGAAGCAAAAATAAAGCTGCTGAAAAATATGGTTCAGGCCGGATACCTGCTAAACTGTTTTAGCGGCAATCCGCCTTATGGCCCATGGCATTATACATGGCTGGAATACATCCGCAATATACCTGCTTGCCCCATTGGAGCAAAAGCTACATTCGGATCTATTTATGGTTTACCTACCGGATATAGGAGAGGGGTCCAACTTGCCTTGGAGGCATTCCCAAAAATTATTCCGGGTACTTATGCCGATGTTGAGATTGCTCACTCCAATGATTTCCCTGTTTTCCCTCAATGGCAAATTACATTCAATGTTTACCAGAAATTAGGCGCAGGTTTCGAAGCTTCACTTGGTGGCATTTATATGCACTTTATTGATGTGATTGATTCTCCGGCAACTGCACCACAAGATGTTTGGATATTAGACCCTTCTATAGGATATTATAAGGGCGACCATTGGCTGTTTAACTATAAGCCATATTTTACCTACAAAAGCAAGAACATTTATGTGGTTCACACCATTATGGCAAGACACATATTCCAAAACAGCGATACTTGGGTAAGTATTTATGGTTCGTATGGCCAAACTCCTTTTGTAGACTTCTTTTTCCCAAGCCCAATTCCAACAACGGTTAAATATGTTGGTGCCGATTATCAAACCAGGTTACCTCATAATTTCATAATATCTGCTATGCTGTCTTATGAGTATGAAGAATGGTACCCACCAACAAGCTTATGGACCAATATGTATTATATTCAATTCGTATTAAGTAAACGATTCTAATGAAAATTGTAAGAAATATATTTGTTTTTGTGATGCTGTTCGGTATCATATATTTCCTTTTTAAGGTTGACCGCGATAAGAATGGCCACTTTATTGCAACAGTAACTGCAAACGACAGTATTTTCATTTTCCCTAACCTGAAAGGGCCTACAGATAGCACAGTTATAAAGCCTACTCATCGTTCATCGTGGAAAAAATATTCAACCGGCCCAAGCTTTGGTGTAGCTGTGTTATTATTAGATACAGGTAAAGAATCAAACTGGATGGGATTGGTACATGCGTTCAAAACATTTGGTATTCCTTTTAAACTTTATACCAATGTCGATAGTGCTTTGAAAAGTGATGTGGTGTATGCGTATCCCTCAATTGATGCATCCTTGAATCCAACCATATTAGCCAAACTGACAAACTACCCTCAACGGGGAGGCACCCTGATTGCCCAGAATATCGAATCAGGTATTAGCCAGGTTTTCGGGTTCAGGGCTTCGTATGGAACAACCCACAATTATAAGATACGCATTGCAGATTTCAATAATCCGATTTTAAAAGAATTTAACGATTCTAAAGAACGTGAAATAAGCCTTGCTGATCCGAAATTGTTTAAAGAATCGGAAGGGACTTATAATTACAGTAACCTTATGGGGAATCCATTAATGGTGTATCCCAACGGAATGGCATTTTTAACCGAGCGCGATTATCCGGGTGGTGGAAAAGCCTATTGTTTTGGTATGGATTTAGGATATTTTTCCTTAACTTGCAATGATGAACGTGGTTTAAATTTTT
>CAIPDV010000052.1 GCA_903863935.1 uncultured Bacteroidota bacterium | reverse complement strand
CCTCTGTAGATGTGTTTAACAATGCGGAATATTTTGCATTCACGAATGATGTTTTCTATTCGTATCCTTCTTCGGCTGAGCAGGTGATTAAATCGTTTCTTTTCTTTTGTGAGCGGACGTTTTTTGTAGCCTACATAAGGGATACAAGAGTTTTTGTGTATCTTTTTCATGCCAAGGTATCCTAAGTCAGCCAGTATTTCTGTCTCAGGATGCAGACGTATTCTGCTTCGTTTGAACAATGAAAAATCATGAACTCTTCCTTTGGCGCAATCAATTTTTAAAATCTCAAGGGTTTGTTCATCTACCACCAGTTGAGTTTTAACGGTATGAGTTTTTTTTACCCGAGTAATAGGCTCGCTGCTTTCTTTGGGGACGCTCAATTGGTTGTTCACTGGCATCTATCAATACAGCTTTAATGTCAGCATGATGGGTAGTTCCTTTCCCGCCCAAAGGCAAGGCCTCTGCTACCAGACGACCCATCCTGTGAATAAGTTTGCTCGCATAGGCTTCACTGATGCCGAATGTTTTCGATAGGCTTAAACAGGTGTGATATTCACGGTAATAAATGAGCATGAGCAATAGTTTATCCTCCAAGCTCATCTCCGTTTTCCTTCCCCTTTTTCGCATTGGATGTTCTTCTTTTCGCTGCTCCATTCTTTCGGCAACAAGAATATACAAATCCTCAAACAGTACTCGTTTTAACCCACTTATCCGCATAAATGCTTTTTCATCCTTGATCAATTCCTGATAAACTTCCTTTGACATAGTTTTTTTTGTCAAAAAAAGCAACTATCACAATACTACCGTAAATCCTTTTACTGATTTATTCAACAGCTTAATGTTATTTAGGAAAGATGTCTATTGACTTTTTAAGAAAACGCTTTTTCATGCTTTACCTTTGTATACATGAAACAAGTTCAGTACAAGTTCATGAACCAAAAAATAAACATCCTTCAAGCCTTTTTAGGTGCATTATTTTCATTGCTCTTATTGCTTAACATTGCAAAGAGCAATAAGTGCTCCTCATTTTCACCCTGTTACAAAACTAAAAAACTCGAAAATCATTGCAAATTCATTGCTTTTCTATTGCTTTTTCATTGCTTTTTTTATTGCTTTTTTGGGCAAATTTTTATACCCAACACTACATTAAAAATCTTAGTGACACTTAGTGTACTTTGTGTCTTAGTGGTAAAAAATACATTCACCACTCAGACACTAAGTACACTTAGAACCACTAAGAAAATAATAGTAAAACTTACACGAACTTCTCCCCTTTGCGGGCCTTCACTTCATTCACAAAGTTGCGTATTTGTTGTTCATCCTGCTTTTTGCATATCAGCAAAATATCTTTCGATTCAACTACAATATAGTCTTCCAATCCTTCAATAACAACCAGTTTTTCTTTTGGCACATGCACTATGCAACCCTTTGATTGGAACACCATCACATTCTTACCAACTATGGCATTTTTTTCTTTGTCTTTATCCATTTGCTGGTAAAGCGACCCCCAGGTACCCAAGTCAGACCAGCCAATGGCTGAGCTGCGCACATAAACATTCTCTGCTTTTTCCATCACTGCATAGTCGATGGAAATGTTTTTGCATTGGCTATAAATCTTTTCTACTTCTTTGGTTTCTTTGTCGGTATAATAATATTTCTGTCCTTCGCGGAAAAGGTCGGCGACATCGCTGGCATAAGCTTCCAGGGCTTTAATAATGCTAGCAACACTCCATATAAATATGCCGGAGTTCCAGAGGAAGTCGCCGCTTTGCAGAAAGAACTGAGCCATTTCAAGATCAGGTTTTTCAGTAAAGGTTTTTACCTTTTTAATGCGCGGGTCTTTCTCCTTAACCGGGGAATCTACATACTGAATATAGCCATAACCGGTATCAGGCCACATCGGGCGGATGCCTAATGTAATTAAACAATCTTCAGATGCAGCTTTATCGTAACAGGTTTTCAAAGCCTTCAAAAACGTTTTGTCTTTTTTAATCAGGTGGTCTGAAGGGGCAACAAGCACAAGGGCTTTGGGGTCTTTCAATGCAATTTTATAGGATGCATACGCAACACACGGAGCTGTATTTTTTCTGGCAGGTTCGCACAAAATATTATCGTGCGGAACATCGGGAAGTTGCTTGTGGATAAGGTCTCTGTAAGATTCATGTGTAACAATAAATACATTTTCTTTGGGCACCAATGGTGCAACGCGCTGATAGGTATCCTGGATAAGAGTGATGCCTTTTCCCAGGATGTCAATAAACTGTTTCGGATGCGTGGCCCGGCTCATAGGCCAGAAACGACTGCCTACTCCACCTGCCATTATCACACAGTAGTGATGTTTGTTCATGCTTTTAATTGTTGCAATGCTATTCTTAGACGATTAATTACATCAGGTATTTCATTCACTTTTGCAGTTCCCACCGAAAGCCTGAACCATGGCGACTTTCCGGAGGCTCCAAAAGCATAGAATGGTACGAGTGCCACATTAGCTTCATCCAGTAAATATCTCATAACGCTTTCGCTGTCGGTCAGTGTGTCACCTTTAGCGGTTTTCATTCCGGCTAATTCCAGGTTTACAGTAAGATAAATTGCACCTTGTGGCCTGATAGCATTCACTTTAAAACCTTCTTCTTTCAATTGGGTGAAACCTTTGTAGAACTCTTCGAGTCTTTCGTACAGGTTCTCTTTAAATCTTCCCAAAAATTTGGTTACATGCGGAATATTATCAAGGTATTTGGCAACGGCAACCTGCTCTGCTTTTGGCGCCCAGGCTCCTACGTGGCCAATTATGGATTTCATTTTATCGATGATCTGTTTATTTCCCATGGACCATCCAACACGCACGCCTGTTGCAGCAAGGAACTTTGAGATACCATCTACAAACACGGTATAGTTGCGCATCTCAGGGAACATAGTTACAGGATTGTAATGGGTGGTTCCGGCAAAAGTAAGTTGGTAATAAACTTGATCGTAAAGTAAGTAAACAGGCTTGAGGCCTTCTGCGCCTCTACGGTAATTTTCTTCTAATATCAATTGACAGATGTCATGCAAACCTTTATGGGTAAACATAGTACCAGTAGGGTTTTGCGGAGAACAAAGCGATATTAAAGTTACCTTACCAATATGCGGTTTAATATCTTCTGCCGCAGGCATAAAGTTGTTTGCAGCACTAGCTTCCACTTCAATGGCTCTGGCAGCGGTTAAGCTTATATAATGGTTGTTATTCCAAGATGGCACAGGATACAAAACATAATCTCCCGGATCAATAAGGGCGCGGTAAGCTGAGTAGATAATAGGACGCGCACCGCCTGCAATAATAATTTCATCCGATGGTGAGTAGGTTAATTCGGAGGTTGCAAATAAATACCTTGATACAGCTTGCCTCAAAGCCAGCACGCCATCCGAAGGTGGGTAATTGGTTTGGTTATGCTGATATGCCTCAATAATGTCGTTCTTGAGTTCTTCCGGTAACGGGAAAATGTTGGAGTCAAAATCACCTACCGTGAAGTTGTATATTTTTTCTCCTTTCCGTATCTTTTCATTTACCTCACCGGCAATCTTTAAAATCTCAGATCCAATCAGGTGCTCTGCCATTCCTGAAACTTTTACTTCTGCCAGCTTAGGTTTTTCTATCATAGTTTCCATTCTGTCGTATTTATTAGTCGGGCAAAGGTATAAAAATCAGCATAAAATTAATGAGATATATATTATACCTTCATTAAGTTATTTGTTAACTGATTATTAAGTCGTTGTTAAGTCAGTATTACCAATAGAGCCTTGTCAGCCGAGGGTATCCAAATCTTTATAGATTTGCAGCCTTTACAGAACAATTAATAGGGATGACTAAAACCAAAGTACTTTTTGTATGCACACATAATGCAGGCCGCAGCCAAATGGCTGAGGCTTTGCTAAACAAGCACGGGCAGCCACATTTTGAGGCTGAAAGCGCTGGTATTGAACCCGGAAGTTTAAACCCGGTAGTAATAGATGTTTTAAAAGAAGATGGGATTGATATATCCGAAAATCAGACCAAAGATGTTTTTGAATTTTATAAGCAGGGCAAGCATTTTGATTATGTGATAACTGTTTGTGATGCTGCCAGCGAACAGTGTCCTTTTTTCCCAACACAGAAGAGTAAAATGCATTGGTCATTTAAAGACCCTTCAAAATTCACAGGTACTCCTGAGGAAATAAAAGAACAGGTAAAGCAACTAAAGGAGGAGATGAAAAAGGAGATCTCCGAATTTATTGATGTAATTAAGCTAGACTAGTCGGAGCCCGACAGGCATATATTTAATTCCTTTAACGGGGTTTGCCAATAAAACGGGCTAAAATCCGAACCTTATTCCAAGCAAGAAGTTAAAGCGTTGCATCGGATAATTATCCCAGGCATAATAATTTACGTTTGCAACATTATTCAGGTTAAGGAATGCAGTAAATACTTTGTTGTATTTATATTCCACTCCTAAGTTAAGGTCAGGATACCCTGGTAGCGTTTTTGCAACAACCGACGGAATATCCGGATATGCGGCACCCCTATTCGGTACGTAATTATATGTTGGTGCATATTGCGAACCTACTACAAAAAACTCCGCTTTAAAAATATATTTATCATTCAAAGTATATCTTCCGGTTGCGCTAATCTTTAATGCCGGGTTATACCATGCTGCTACTTCATTGGTTGTAGTGTAGATATTATAATCAGCTGCAAGGCCAACATTCAAATTGTTCTTCATGTTGTAATTTATGTCGGCATGAAAGTTCATAACCTTTACATTGTCATACACCACATCAAAACGATTTCTCAATGGTTCCAGTGTGTCTGTAATAAACAACGCCATATTTTTTACCATGGATTGCGATACATTCAAATCGTAAGTAAGCTGTGAGGTAATATTTCCTGCTACTCCGGCAAATACATGATATTGCGTGTAAGTATATTCTTTTTTAAGTGTGTCTGTTATAAACGGATTGCGCGCTGCCAAAGACCTATAGGTATTTAATTTCTGATTCCCGTCAATACCTGCATATATCATTACAATATCCTGAGCAATGTGATAACGCACTAACAGATCAGGATAAATATTTCCTTTTTTTTCTGATGGTACATAGTTGAACTTAGCTCCCAGATGAGCATCCCAATGCTTCTCTTTGGTGGTAAAATATGGATTGAGGAACAAGTCCCAGTCGGTAGCATTCTCAACGCGGTTGATATTATTTACATACCCTACTCCCGCCCTCAGGTCAATCCGTTGCTCATTGAAATAGGTAAAGAATTTCATATCGGCATCGAAATTATTTTCAGTAGCATTATAAATGTCATTGAAGTTATAATAACTCAATTCTATTTCGTGGCCTATTTTGGATGAATCTTCATAGTTGCTTTCATATTCCAGTTTACCCTGCATTAAATTAAAACGCTCGCGGGTAATTGTATTAAAATTATTATTAAGAATAAGAGGCTGCTCAACTGAGGAGTTATAGCCATAGTCGTGCAGTATATGGTTTTCAAAGTTTGCTTCGAGGCTTAAAGTATGTTCCTTGAAAAATTTCTTTCCGTAGGCATCAACATTATTGAAAGCAAAAGCACTGTAGCCTAAATTATTGGTTGTGTAGTCAGATGAAAAATGATTCAAATGAATACCATAATCCATATTTTCGGAACGGGTACTATTGAAAAAATATTCAGCGTAAAGCGTATTGTAATTCCCAATTCCTGCATTTAATAAAGAATGGAAAAGCTTTTCAGGGGCTTCTCCTTTTATTTGCATGGATGGAATTAGCGGAGGAGTGTAGGAAGTCGGAAATTGTGTATTTACAAAATCGTATTTCACATTTCTGGCCAGGCAGACTGAATCAGCAACATTCGGATTGGTACCAATCTTTACAGCATCGTGAATTGTGGGTTTGTAATGGGTATATACATTCACGTCTATTGTATCGAATTGCTTTTGTTGGGCCTGTGTTCCGGAATAGATGAAAAGAGCCACAGCCGAAGAAATAACTATTCTGATATGTTTACTTAGCCTGCTCATTTGTTCTCAGGTTTTACGTTCACTGTGTCCGCACGCATTATCAAAACACTATCATGCAATATCGGTTTTTGCAATGCCTTTTGTTCGCGTTCGGTAATCAGGTTTAACTTCTGTTTTGCCATACTTACGACACTCGTATCCGTTGCGTTTTCTATTACTGTTGATAGGGTATGCTTGGCCTGGAAATTATCATTCACCGAAACATAATCATCTGCTAAAACAATCAGTGCTTTCGCCATCCATTGCGGATAGGAAGGCTCCTGATTTACGAGATCGAACACTGTTTTTTCCGAACCAAGAAAATCTCCTTTGGTATATTGAATGCTTGCAATATCATATTTGGCTTCACCTTCCATTTCACTCTTTGTCATTTTTGTAACCTTGGTGAAATTAGCTACCGCTGAATCATATTGTTGTTTTTGCATCAGTGCTTTTGCTTTCAGGAAGTAAGCCTCAGCATGTACATCCGAATTTATTTGCGCGGTTTGAATAACTGTATCAGCGGAGCCAATCAGCGCATCATACTTATTCAGGAAATTATTGCAACGCATTTCTCCGGTGCGGGAAATGATCATCTGCGTTTCATCCTGGTACATTTTTCCTAATTCATTATAATAATTTAGAGCTTCCGCAAAATTTTGTTTTGTGTAATCAATTTGGGCGGCACGCACAAGGCATGTCACTGTATAATATGTCTTCGGCGATTTGAGTACAATGCGATAATCAACAATGGCACTATCATTATTTTTAAGTCTGTAATAACATTCGCCACGGTAAAAATGGGCTTCATTCACAAATATTCCGTTCGGGAATTTCTGAATGTATCCATTCGCATCAACCAGTAATTTATCGAAATCCTCTTTTTGAAAATCCCCCCTCACCACTGTAAATGTTACTGAATCCATAGCCGAATGGCCAAGGGTTACACCTAATGACTTGAAATAAGTATCCATATCGTTTACTTGTCCTGTAGAAACATAAAGCATTTTTATGTGTGCCAGAGCTTCACTTCCTTCGCTGGTGTTTTTGTTTTTGTTAGCCACTTGCTGCCATGCTTTTAAGGCCTGGTCATTTTGTCCCTGATTATAATACACCATTCCCATTTGCAACAAACACTGATTGGTATTTGCTCCTGATGGATATTCATCTATTACCCTTTGATAGGCTGCGGCAGCTTCTTTAGGCTGATTATTCGAAAGGTATGCATTGGCAAGCTCCATCATAGCCGATGAACGATAACTGCTCTTCGGATAGTTGGCCATGAAAGTAGAAAGGGTTTTAATTTTCACATCAAAACGGTGTAATACGCCTAACCCCTGGGCTAACTGGTAGCAGGCATAGTCGGCATCGTGTGTACCTAATTCCATACATTTTTCGTAGAATGGAACAGAAGAAGCATAATCTTCTTTTACAAAGTAACAATCGCCAATGCGGTTGTATGCATCTGCTAATCTGACTTTATCTTTTGTTTCAGTAGCCACATACTTTCGGAACCAGTTTGCAGCGTTGTCGTAGTCTTTCATCTGGAAGAAGGAATAACCATTTCCATATTCCGAAAGATCATATTCTGGAGTATTGAACGAACCCGCCTGTGCTATGTAATCATTATAGGAAGCAACCGCATCATTATATTTTTTCTGCCGATAGAATGCTTCGGCTTTCCAGTAATACGCTTGCAAATGGAGTTTCTGGTCAAAATTAAACGTAAGCGATTTTTCAAAGTAGCCTACCGCCTGTTCCATCTGTCCGTTATTGAAAAGATCAACCCCGCGGAAATAACACAGGTGCTGATAAATAGCCTGTAGATGCGAATCCCATTTCTTAATTTCAGCAAGCGTTTTTAAAGCTTGCTCATAATTTTTTGTAGTAGAATAAATATTTACCAGGTACTGGTATGCCTCATCATGGTGCGATGAATTCGGATAGGCATTCAGATATTGTGTTAATGAAGTAACCGCAGCATCAAATGGATCGCTGCAGGTTTCATAGGATATTTTTGCGAAATTAAATAAGGCATTTTCCTTCAGGTTCTGGTCGAAGTTCAACTTGTAAGCATCATTGAAAGCATTGGCGGCATAAGCCTTTTGTCCGGTATTCAAATAACACTCGCCAATATGATAAAGGGCGTCCTGAGTTAAGGTATCATTCCCGGTAGCAGCGTTTTGAAAATATGGTATTGCATCCACATATTGGCCAACCGTAAAATAGCAATAACCCAATTCATAACCTTCGGTTTCCTGCAATGGTCCGCCTTTTGCATACTTCACAAAGAATGGTATGGCCTCTTTATATTTATGCGAATGGTAATACGATTCCGCTGCAATTTTTTCTATCTCACCGGAGTTCAGTAACGATGCAGTGTTAGTTGTTGAATCAAGCAAGGGCACACAATACTCAACTGCTTTTGTGTAATTTCCTTCCAGATAATAACACTCGGCTATATAATATGGTACCGCTTTACCAAAGTTTTCATCGTTCTTTAATTTCAGAAAACTATTGATGGCTGTCTGGTAATTTTTATGTGTATATGATATATAGCCATAATAATAAGTTGCTCCCGGATAGTAGGATGATGTTGAATCTGTAACCTCGGCGAAATATTTTTTTGCAGAGTCCATCTGGTTTCGTGAAAAGCTGCTGAAACCTTCCTTGTAGTAGAACTCAGGCAATTCTTTTGGCTCAAGGTAATCAATGTCAGTTCTGCCATACCATACCAACGCTTGTTTGTATCTGCGTTTTTCAAACTGATAATTGCCAAGCATAAAATCTATACGGTGTATTTCCGGACTTTGCGGATGCTTGCATATAAAGCCGGTCATTTGTTCAATGGCATCCTCATGATCCAGATACATGGCACACATAGCTGTGTAGTAATCAGCATGTACTTTCATGGTGGCTTGTGGTTCCTTAATGGCTTCTGAAACTTCGGTGAAAAGATGTGCCGCTGCTGAATATTTATGCTCGTCGTAAAGAACAACGGCTTTTTCATACGTCGCATTCGGGTCAGCATAAACCAAAGTTTGCTGGCTAAATGAAACAAATGGAGTAAATCCTACGAAAAAAAATAGCAGAGAGCGTTTCAACATACTTACAGGCCCTTATTAAGAAGTAACAAAATTAAGATTAGGCTATGTAAGGCTATTTCATTCGTGGTAAAGTTTTCAACCTGCTTGTGTTGATACAGCCCAATATATTATGGGCTTTTAATTATCTACATTTGAAACGAATTAACTTTTGAAATGTTACAGAAGATCTTTTCATTTATCCTGTTAATCCTTGTTGCGTCATCTTCTTCGGGCCAATATAAAGAGAAGATGCTTGTAATGCAGTCTCCGGGTTTCGGACAATACTGGCTAAAGATCATTCCTATTGGATATGACAGCACCGTTTCGGATTCAAACATTATTAATTGCATTGATACGCTTCCCTCCTATCTTTTTGGCGTAAGAACATATAATTTAATGTTTGCCGATGATTCCAACAAACTGGCAATTATGGCCAACGAACATGGTCTGCTTCGCAAGAAGTTTTACATAACAGAATACTGGAAAAACGGAAACAGGAAGAGAGAAACTGTTTATAAAAGACATTCCCATCATTTTTCTTGTTCCAATTTTTATTCCAATGAAATTCTCGCCTCGCGGGGAAATTATAGAAACAAGAAAAAAACCGGGAGGTGGGTTTATTTTAATACAAACAAGAAAAAAATACGAGTGGAATTTTATGCCAATGACGGAACATTAAAAAAAGCCAGGAATTTTAAACCACCACGAACATCTTTAAGAACTATGTTTGAAGTGGAGAAGCCGGAGGGGCAGCCTTATATGATAAGATAAATATATCTGCCGGTCGCGCTTCAACTAGAAATGCAGATCGTCCGACCTTAATCTCAGATAGCGACGCATTGCAAAATAAGTACTAATCCAGGAAAGTACTATGCCCATAAAAACAACCGTTCCTGCCAGAATAAAATAGGTGTTTACATCATTCATTTCTGCAAGGTCGGGCAGTTGTGATTGTGCCATATGTATCACTCCAAATATCATAAGCAGTGCAATTGCCGAAGCCATCAATCCGTTTCTTACACCCTTCCACATAAACGGGCGACGTATGAAGCCTTGTGTGGCACCTACTAATTGCATCGTCTTAATTAAAAACCGTTTGGAGTAAACAGTTAAACGTATTGTATTATTGATGAGTGTTAATGAAACCAGTAACAACAGTGCACTAAATCCCAGCATTATGAAAGTGATCTTTTTCAAATTCTCGTTCATCATTTTAATGAGCGATTTTTGATAAACTACTTCTTTCACCTGCGGATAATGCGCCAATCTTTTTTCAATAAGCGTAAGACTGTCAGAGTTGGCATACTCTGCTTTTACGTGAATATTAATAGATGCCGGCAATGGATTATAGCCCAGCAAACCGATAAAATCTTCCTTATCTACCGATTGCAATTGTTTGGCGGCGGAGTCTTTGGAAATAAACGCCGTTGACTTTACAAAATCGGAAGCGTCGAGCATTTTTTGCAGTTTTGCAATGTCTGCTTCCTTGGTATTATTGTATAAAAATACTTCAACATCGGCAGTTTCTTTTACATCGCGGGTAATTTTTTGGGCGTCCAGAATAATCAATGCCAACAAACCAAGTATGAATAGCACCAGTGATATGCTGACTATCGTTATCAACGAAGTTGATTTGAATTTATTGGAAAAAGATTTGGCTGCCATGTGTAAAAATCAGGTCACGAAATTACAAAAAGATTAGACTGGGTTCTCGCATTATTAATTAATAAAGCCCACATTCCATTGTTCAAATCCTGTTAATTGTTAATTCACAACGAATATCTTTTTTCCTAATTTCGCCCACTATTATAAGGTAATAAGTTCAGAACAGGTATGGAATACAACTTTCGAGAAATAGAAAAAAAGTGGCAGAAAAATTGGGAGGATAATCGTGTTCTGAGAGTAGAGAATGACCCTACGAAACCCAAGTATTATGTGCTTGATATGTTTCCCTATCCATCAGGAGCAGGGCTGCATGTGGGGCATCCGCTCGGGTATATTGCCTCCGATATTTTCTCCCGTTTCAAACGGTTAAAAGGATTCAATGTTTTGCATCCTATGGGTTGGGATGCCTTTGGTTTGCCTGCTGAACAATATGCCATACAAACTGGGCAGCACCCTGCCATTACTACCAAAAATAATATTGAGCGATACAAGAGCCAGATGAATATGCTCGGCTTGTCATACGACTGGAGCCGTGAATACAAAACCTCCGACCCTTCTTTTTATAAATGGACCCAGTGGATATTTTTGAAACTTTTCAAATCGTGGTATAATAATAAAACTGCCAAAGCGGAACCGATTGATGCACTCATTCTGCAATTTGAAAAGAGCGGTACAAGTGGTATTCATGCGGCGTGTGGAGAGGAACTGAATTTTTCAGCGGAAGATTGGAAAGGATTTGATGACAAGAAAAAATCGGATGTATTATTTAACTATCGGCTTGCATATTTAAGTGAAGCCTGGGTAAACTGGTGTCCTCAATTGGGCACAGTACTTGCAAACGATGAGGTGAAGGACGGAGTATCGGAACGCGGTGGTTACCCCGTTGAGCGCAAATTAATGCCACAATGGAGTTTGAGAATGACCGCTTATGCCGACCGCTTATTGAATGACCTGAATGATATTGATTGGAGCGATAGTATTAAAGAAGCCCAGCGCAACTGGATTGGCCGTTCGGAAGGCAGTTCGCTCATGTTTAAATTGAACGGAAATTCTGATACAATTACTGTTTTCACTACGCGGCCTGATACAGTTTTTGGAGTTACATTTATTACACTTGCACCGGAAAACGAATTGGTAGGTAAAATTACAACTGAGGATAAAAAAGCAGCAGTAGAAGAGTACATAAAAACATCTAAAAATAAAACAGAAAGAGAACGGCAAGCCGAAGTGAAAAGAGTGAGCGGAGAGTTCACAGGTGCGTATGTAATTCATCCGTTTACCGGAAAAGAAATACCGGTTTGGGTGGGCGATTATGTTTTGGCCGGATATGGCACCGGAGCCGTTATGGGCGTTCCTGCTCACGATTCCCGCGACCATGCATTTGCCAAGCATTTCGGGCTGGATATACCCATGGTTATTGAAGCACCTGAAGGTTGGGATATTCTGAAAGAAAGTTACGATGGCAAAACAGGAAAGTGCATTAATTCAGATTTCCTGAACGGATTGGAAGTTAAAGAAGCCATTAAAATTGCAATTGAACAAATTGAAAACCGTGGATTAGGAAAAGGCAAAGTAAATTTCCGCTTGCGGGATGCTGCTTTTGGCAGACAACGCTATTGGGGCGAGCCGATTCCAATTTATTATAAGGATGGCATTCCAACGCCGATGGATGAAAGCGAGTTGCCTTTGGAGTTACCCAAAATTGACAAATTCCAGCCAACCGAAACCGGGGACCCGCCATTAGCAAGGGCGACAGATTGGAAATATAAAGGCAAGTATCAATATGAGTACACCACCATGCCGGGTTGGGCTGGCAGTTCATGGTATTATTTGCGTTACATGGACCCGAACAATCCAAATGAGTTTGCCTCGAAAGAAGCAATAGACTACTGGCAAAACATTGACCTCTACATTGGCGGTGCCGAGCACTCCACAGGCCACCTGCTCTACTTCCGTTTCTGGACCAAATTCCTGTATGATTTAGGCTTAGTTCCTTTTGTTGAACCTGCTAAAAAGCTGGTTAATCAAGGGATGATACAGGGGGTGTCAAGTTTTTTTTATTCACTCACGCTGTCGTATTCTCGTATCCCTGACGGTAATACTGTTTCCCTTCCAACTATTATTATCTCTAAAGAATTTTACGAAAAAATTAATGCGGGGAACTTATCAGAACTAGAGAAAGATAATCTTATGAGTTTTTGTATTGAGCAAATCAAAAAATTAAATCCCAATATAAATTTACCTCATCTAATTTCACCCCTTAAGGCAAGTAGTCATAGAGTTGATATAACTCTTGTAAAAGACGATAAGTTGGATATTACTGAATTCAAAAGAAAATACCCAAGAGATGATATTTTTTTCTATCAAATCGCAGAAACATACTATTGTGGTCATGAAGTCGAAAAAATGTCCAAATCCAAATGGAATGTCGTTACTCCCGATGATGTTATTGCCCAATACGGCACCGACACCATGCGTATGTATGAAATGTTTTTGGGACCATTGGAACAAAGCAAACCATGGAGTACACAAGGTATTAGCGGGGTTCATAATTTCCTGAGGAAATTTTGGAAATTGTTTTTCAATGAAAAAGGCGAATTTATTGTAGGGGTCGACCCGTGTGTCGACCCTACCGCAACCGCAACCCCAATAGGTGCAGGGTCGACCCATGGGTCGACCCCAACGTCGTCCCCAACAACCCCAACCGCCGCCCCAACACCCGCCGAATTAAAAATCCTGCACAAAACCATTAAAAAAATTGAAGAAGATATTGAGCGGCTTTCATTCAATACTTCGGTAAGCGCATTTATGATCTGCCTGAATGAACTGCACGAGTTGAAGTGCAACAAGCGCGCCATCCTTGAGCCTCTGATAATATGCCTCTCCCCTTTCGCCCCTCACCTTGCAGAAGAATTGTGGAGTAAATTGGGACATAGTACGTCTGTGTTAAAAGCGTCTTATCCCAAATTCGAGGAAAAGTACCTTGTTGAAAATACATTTTCTTACCCTGTTTCGTTTAATGGTAAAACCCGTTTTATGCTCGAACTACCTTTGAATCTTAGTAAAGAAGAGATAGAAAAACAAGTGCTTTCATCGGAGGATGCTCAAAAGTGGATAAAGGATACGCCAGTTAAAAAAGTGATAGTAGTACCAAATAAGATAGTGAATATTGTAGTTTAAAAATCGCCATAGATTCACAGATTAATTAATACAAAATTTAATCTGTGAATCTGCGGCTTTAACCTATGTTAATTAACAAAATTTATGAAACAAACGCCTATCGAACCTTCTATAAAAGGAGTATCTTTGAATCTTCTTAAACGATTGTATACAAAAATGAAAAAAACCAGGATAGCCTTTGTAGTTTTATTATTATTGACCTCCGGATTATTATTGTGCGCAGTGTTGCATCCTACAGCCAAATCGGAAAAGCGCAGGGCTATGATGCAGTTATTGGTATCGTGCATTGAAACGGTGCATTTTAAACCGGTTGCCGTTAATGACTCATTATCTGATCGGATATACAAGCTTTATATTAAACGCCTTAACCTCGATAAACTATATTTCACCCAGGGTGATATTGATAAATTTAAAAAGTATGAATTCAAAATTGACTCTGAAATTACCCAGGGAACTTTTGAATTTTATGATCTTGTAAATAAAACCTTCGATCAACGTTTGGGAGAAGATACACTATATGCAAAAAAGATCCTGGCCCAACCTTTCGATTATACTACCAACGAGGATTACCAGTACGATCCTGAAAAGATTCCATACCCTAAAAACGTGGATGAACTGCATGACCTTTGGAGAAAAAGAATAAAGTACGAAGCCCTGGCCCGCCTTTCGGATATGATAGACAGGCAGGAAAAAGGAATTAAAAAGGACGACAGCACTTTTGATAGTTCACTTTTGGAAGGAAGTGCTGCAATGTCATTCGATGAAAAGAAAAAAGATGCCGCAATTAAAGGCATTATGACTATGTATTCAAAAACCGGCAAAAGGGATACAACATTAAAAGTAAAAACGTATGCCGAACTTGAAAAAGATGCAAGAGCCAAGATATTGAAGACTTACGAAGATTACTTCAATCAATTTAAATCATTGAGCGATACAGATAAGATCACAGAATACTTCAATGTAATTGCAAATGTATTTGACCCGCATACCGAATATTTTGCACCGGAAGAACGCAAGAATTTTGAAATTTCGATGAGTGGTCAGTTGGAAGGTATTGGAGCACAGCTACAGGAAAAGGCGGGCAATATTACTGTTGAAAATGTAATACCCGGAAGCCCCGCATTTAAGAGTGGAGAAATAAAGGAAGGCGATATATTTATTAAAGTCGGCCAAGGAAATGCCGAGCCGGTTGATGTACGTGGAATGCCATTGAATAAAGCAGTACAACTTATTCGTGGAAAGAAGGGAACGGAAGTAAAACTTACCGTGAAAACAGGCAGCACTACCAAAGTAGTCTCTTTAATACGAGATGTTATTCACCTGGAAGATACCTATGCTCACGCTGCTATTATAAATAATGGCGGACAAAAGATGGGTTACATCCGTCTTCCGGAATTTTATACTGACTTTGATGGTCGTGGTGGCAGAAGATGCTCAGATGATGTAAGAGCTCTGGTGAAAGAATTACAAGGTGAAAATGTAAAAGGTATCATATTCGATTTAAGAAATAATGGCGGAGGTTCCTTGCAGGACGTGGTTAAAATGGCCGGAATATTTATTGGCAAAGGCCCGGTTGTACAAGTTGAGAACCGTGACCTTCAAACCCAAACCCTTTCAAGTAAAGATACAGGAGCTATTTACAAAGGCCCGTTAATAGTATTGGTGAATGGAGCCAGTGCCTCTGCATCTGAAATTTTTGCAGCCGCAATGCAAGACTATAAACGTGGTGTTATTATGGGTTCGCAAACCTATGGAAAAGGAACCGTACAACAGGTTCTGTCGCTTGATGCACCAGCCTTTGCACAGTTTAAACCGTTGGGCTCTGTAAAGGTAACTATCAACAAATTCTATCGCATCAACGGAGGTACCACCCAAAAAGATGGTGTAATGCCGGATGTTGCCATGCCAGACCCTTACCAGTATATTTACGAAAAAGAAAAAGATGCCGATTATCCGCTCGAATGGGATAAGATCACTCCGGCAGATTATAAAGAATGGAACCATCCTTCTGACCTGAATTACCTTGCTGAACAAAGCACAAAGCGGACCGGTAATGATTCTATTTTTAACCTGGTGCGCGAAGAAGCCAAGACCTTTAAACAGGAACGTGATAAATCATTGTATTCCCTCAATATGGAAACGTACCGGAAGGAATTGAAAGCCCGCTTGGATAATGACAAGCGTTTTGAACTTACCAGCAAAGCCTTGCCTTTTGAAGGAGTTTATATTATGGGGGTACATTCCACTAATGTGCGGGATACGGCAATGGACCGTGGCATAGTTTTTGCACCGCAAATGCTGGGCGATAACGGATTTTCAAAATATGCAGGAAACTACAAGGTACTGATAACAGCTACCGAGCAGGATAATGCAAAAATGCAGGCCGACACAAACGAAGCCAAATCGAATAAGAGATGGCTTAAAGTGCTCACCAAAGATGCTGAATTGTTTGAGGCTACACGCGTAATAAGTGATATGAAGTAATTAACAGATACAGTCGTCTTTGTTCTGATGATCAAACATGTTCCACTCCACGTTAGCCTGTTAGCGAAGAGATTATCAATGCTTCTCATCCCGTATGAGCTATGCAGGATCATTTTCAGGATATATAATGCCGCCTACTTTTCAGGATTGCCTTTTTCCAAACTATGCTACTATCTAATCGTTGGGCTCCGGTTTGATATTTCGGCCATACTTATAACCAACGGAATTTTCATTTCATTAAGTCTGATGCCATGGGGCAGTGAGCAAAGTTTTTTCAGAAGAATATTTCTGAAAATGCTTTTTATGGTAACAAACAGTCTTGCTCTTTTCATCCAGATAGGAGATACCGTATTTTTTCCATTTGTTTACAAGCGTTCAACAGGTGATATCTTTAAGTTTCTCGCCCTGGGTGGGGGTGATGATACCACAACCTTAATACCAACGGTAATAAGGGATTACTGGTATATGATCGTACTCTGGCTATTGATGGTATTGTTGGTTTATATACTGTATACTATCCTTGGCAGGGAATCAATACAAAACTCTAAAGTTGAACAAAAACATCCTATCACATCATTCACTATAGCTTCCTACGTTGTATTTATGGGCCTTATAATAATGGGCTGCCGCGGAGGCTGGCAACTTCATTCCATTGATACGATAGATGCCGGTGATGTTGCCCCACCGCATGATATTCCGTTGGTGATGAATAGCCCGTTCAGTATTCTTGTTACTTATTACAGACCTGTACTGGATGATAAAAAGCTTACCAATGATTCGGATGTAAAGAGGGAATATACACCCGTGCACACTCCGGCAAGGGCCAACTTCAGACGACTAAATGTAGTTACCATTATTATGGAGAGCATGTCGAAAGAATATATTGGTGCTCTAAATAACCTGCACAAAACGCACACACCGTTTTTAGATTCCCTCATAACCCAATCACTTGTTTTTGATAATGCCTTTTCGGATGGTAAAAAATCGATTGAAGGGATACCGGCTGTAGTGGCAAGTTTACCATCATGGATGAATACAGCCTTCATTACTTCACCTTATACTGACGATCAGTATTCGTGCATGGCTGAAATATTGGATAAGGAAGGATACAACACTTCATTTTTCCATGGGGGACACAACGGAACCATGGGCTTTGAAGAATTTTGCAAAAAAGGCGGCTTCAAATACTATTATGGAATGAAGCAGTATGATAACAACAAACGCGATTATGATGGAAACTGGGGCATTTGGGATGAGATATACTTCCAGTATTTTGCCAGAACACTTGATACTATGCATCAACCTTTTTATTCGGCTATTTTTTCCATTTCATCCCATCACCCATTTGCAATTCCTGAAAAATACAAAAATAGGTTTGTCCAAAAACCCGGCGAAATCCCGATTGAGAAATGTATTGAGTACAGCGATCTGTCGTTAAAAGAATTTTTTGCAACTGCTTCAAAAATGCCCTGGTACGATAGCACTATATTTATAATTACAGCCGACCATACCGGTCCAAGCAAAGACCCTTATTATTCGAATCGATTGGGGATGTATGAAATTCCGCTCATATTTTATATGCCGCATTCAAATTTAAAAGGCAGGTCGCACCTTACTGCCGAACATATCGATATTATGCCATCGATACTTGATTATTTACATTACCCGAAAAACTATTATTCTTTTGGGAAAAGCTTGTTCGACAGCAATGCTAATTCCCATTATGCCATCAACTACCTGAATGATGTTTACCAGATAGAGAAGAACCCATGGTGCCTGCAGATGGTTGGTAACCGGATTGCGGGGTTTTATAATTACCAAAAAGACAGCATGCTGAAGGATAACCTGATGGATAAACCCATAAAAGCAAAAGATACCTTAGCAGGCATTTTACGTAAGGTTCTTGAAACCTATAACAGGGCCGTGGTGCACAATGACCTGAAATTAAAAAAGGGAGGTATTTAGCACCTCCCTTTCTTTTTTAACCATTAAAGAATGATTATTTCTTTTCAACACCTTTGTGGTGGTGATGACCGTGATGATGTTTCTTCTCTTTCTTTTCCTTAGGAGCAGGAGTTGATTTTGAAGTAGCAGGAGCAGGTTTAGTTTTGGTTTGTGCAGCAGGTGCTTGAGCAATAACAGCTCCGGTAAAGGAAACTATCAGCATCAGGGCAATTAACTTTTTCATGACAGTGGTTTTGTTTTTGATTATTTATAATGCAATATTACTGCCCGAAAATGAAGATACTATGAAGGGCACCCGTTCTTAAAGACAAAAGTTTATTATATAAAAACAAATTCTACTTTACAAATTTTCAACTCCTGATGGTGGCTCCCGCTTGTTCCATAAATGTTTTGGTGAGCTTTTCCATTACCTTTTCAATTTCTTTATCGCTTAGTGTTTTGGTTTCACTTTGAAGAATGAATCGCAGCGCATACGATTTTTTATCATTCTCTATACCCTTACCTTCATAAACATCAAACACAGAAACCTCTTTCAATAGTTCCTTTTCAGTTTTATAGGCCATTTCCTTAAGGGTATAAAATTTTACAGACTTATCTATTACAAGTGCCAGATCTCTGGAAACTTGCGGAAACTTTACAATTTCTTTCATCTCCAATCCTTTCGGGATTTGCTGAAGAAGGGTCTTCCAATTAAAGTCAGCAAAAAACACTTCTCCTTTTATATCCATTTTTTTTAGGAGGTTTTCATTTACCTGCCCAAATTTAACAATCTCATTGTTTTTAACTGATAGTGTAATACAGCCGGAAAGCATAGCATCATTTTCTATGACACTCTCAACAGGAGATGAAACCCCGGTGATCTTTTCCACTATGGCTTTTACATACGATTTCAACTGGTAAAAGTCTGATGTCTGCTCTTTCGTATTCCACGAAAGAGGTAATTTATTTCCGCTTATCCATAGGCACAGATGTTCATTTTCCTTGAACTTTCCTGTGGCGGTTTTGTGATAACTCCGTCCAAATTCAAACAATTTTAAATCGGTATGTTTGTTATTCTGGTTGAGAGCAATATTTGTAAGCCCATTAAATAAAAGCGAACCTCTTAATATGTCAAGGTCAACGCTAAGGGGGTTAGCTATTTTAACAGCTTCCGGTGATTCTTCAAATTTTGAGGAGGTTAAGGAAGTATTCATAACCTCTGCAAAGCCAGACGCACTCATGAAATTCCCCATTTTATCTTTTAATTCGTCTGATTGGTTTTTACCAGCATGAACCAAAGGGATATTCAGCCTTCCCAAGATAGGGATATTGTTATACCCATAAAACCTCAAAATCTCCTCAACAATATCGGCAGCACAGGTAATATCGAGCCTATAGGTTGGAATAGACAGTTGCCATGTTTCCTTTTCTGTATCTGAAACTTTAATGCCGACAGCTTCCAATATTAGCATAATATCTGCCGCTGGAATATAATGTCCGGCCAATTTTTCAGCATAGGAAAGGGAGAATTCAAATTGCTTATTTTCTACTTTTTCAGGATAAACATCTTGTAAACTTGAAACAACGATTTCCGGGTTTTCCTCTTGCATTAAATTAATGGCTCTTTGCAATGCAAACATAGTAATGTTAGGGTCAGTAGCCCTTTCAAAACGGAAAGACGCATCTGTATGCAAACCATGGGTTCGTGCAGTTTTACGAATATGCACAGAGTCGAAACATGCACTTTCTAGAAAGAGGTTTTGGGTGTTTTCAGTAACTCCTGAATCCTTACCTCCATATACTCCGGCAATGCACATGGGTTCACTTTCATTGCAAATCAAAAGGTCTCGTTCTTTTAATTTCCTTTCAATACCATCCAATGTTATAATAGTCTCGGATGGTTTTGCCTTTCGTACCACTACCCTATTTCCTTTTATTTTATCAGCATCAAATGCGTGAAGTGGCTGTCCGGTTTCGAGCATTACAAAATTGGTAATGTCTACAATATTATTGATCGGTCTTAACCCTATTGCAGAAAGATAATTCTTAAGCCACTGTGGTGATTCCTTCACTTTAATACCTCTTATTTCCGCCCCCGTATATCGCTTACAGGCTTCCGAATTTTCAACTGTAATAGTTATTGTACCGTTCTTTTTGTTTTCAATTTCTTTTAGTTCCGGTTTCGAAAGAGTTATTGCCGGTTGCGACCCTTTCATAGAATGAATATTGATAGCAGCCGCTAAATCTCTTGCCACACCTATATGCGACAAAGCATCGGCCCTATTCGGGGTAACCCCTATTTCAATAACGGAATCAGAATAAATTTGAAAGTACTCCGCAGCCGGCAAACCTACCTTTGTTTCAGGAGGTAAAACCATAACCCCGGCATGAGAAACTCCAAGACCAATTTCATCTTCAGCACATATCATTCCTTCTGATACTTCTCCCCTTATCTTACTTTTCTTAATGGTGAAAGGCTCTCCTTCCAACGGATATAACACAGCTCCTTCAACAGCTACAATTACCTTTTGGCCAGCCGCAACATTGGGTGCACCGCAAACAATATTCAATATCCTTTCTCCTGCAACATTTACTGTAGTTAATGAAAGTTTATCCGCATTCGGATGTTTTACACAAGTTAATACTTCGCCGACAACCAGACCTTTCAACCCTCCTTTGAAGGATTCGAAAGGTTCAATATGTTCTACCTCTAAACCGGCATCGGTAAGCAGTTTCCCAGCCTCAATGGGCGACAAGTTAGTGTTTGCGTATTTTAGTAACCAGTTATAAGATATCTTCATTGCTGCATAATTCTGTTCACAAAAGTAAACTGTTAAAGGGAATGTAGAAAAGAAACGGGAAAAATATTCATGAGAGTCCGGAAGGCCCTTCCGATATCGCAGTTTCACCAACATTTATCCGCCTGGGTTCAGAGAATTTAGTTTTCGTAAACATCAACCCCAGCATCATTATAAGACTTGAGACGATTATTACATAATAGATTATTCCATCGTTGAAAACAGGAGAAATAAAGTGAGCCGGAATAGCATAGAACAAAACAACCGTAACCAATCCCCTTGGGGCAATAAACATTTCCGGAATTACATGGGTTCTGGAAATAAAAAGCAGGAAAATAAAGCGCGCGAAAAGAATACACCCAATGATGGCAGAACCTGTAATTACTACTTCCGGAGTGATTAGTGAATTAATGTTCATAGCATAACCGAAAAGGATAAAGAAAAATGTGCGGATCAGAAAAGCTGTTTCCGCTGTCAGCAACTTAAGTTCAGCCGTTACGGTGGACATCTTTTCAAGATGCAGAATCTTTGCCAGCTTGCCTTTAATAAAGTACTTATTGTTATTCAGCATCATTCCGAAAACAAGTATTAGCAATAGAGAGGGCAAATGGAATATTTTTCCGAAAGAATAAATAAGAATAAGCAATGCAAAGATCAGGAACGATTTTATATGCGTTGTAATACTGTTCAGCATAAATACCAGCAATGCCGAACTGACAAATGAGATAAGGATTATGTAAATAATATTCAGAAAGAAATCCATAAATGATTCTGATGAAAGAGCGTTGTCTAGAATGGCAAAATTGAATACCATGATGCCGATTATATCAGAAAAGGTTGATTCATAAACAATAAATTCTTTTTTATGTTCGCTCAGTTCTTTTACTGAAGGAATAGCAATGGCACTGCTTATAACAGCCAACGGAATGGAATAAATTATGGCATTTCGCATTTGTATACCAAGATAATTATGCAATACAAGGTAAATCAAGCTACAGGTACCGGCTAAAATCAATATTGCAGACAGCATTGATTTCCCTATCAGCGGAATCTTTTTTCGGGTAAGTGTCAAATCAAGCGAGCCTTCCAGAACAATCATGATAAGGCCAATATCTCCAAAAAGATTCAGGAAAAATGGGATTCCACTCAAATGGATTCCAAACCTGTCTCCAAAATATTTCAGTGCAGCCCCGGTTACTAATAGCAATATTACAGACGGAATTTTTACATACCTCGCAACTATATTGAACAGATATGAAAGGATGACTAGTGAACTAAGGGTAATAAGTATATTGTTTGTGTCTGTCATCTTTACAAAGATACTAAACCACTTATACAAAATCTGGCCTGGGCTAAATATAATGTATTAAAGAATTGTTACTTTTGAATCTATCAACCGATTAAAATCAGTACTTATTTAAATGAGAACACATACCAAAGCAACACAAGACGAACTAACGCCTGAAATGGCACTAACTATTTTAAAAGAAGGCAATGAGCGGTTTGTAAATAACATAAAAGCGCATAGGGACCTGTTACAACAAGCAAATGATACTTCCTCGGGCCAGTTTCCGTTTGCAGCTATTTTAAGCTGTATTGATTCCCGTACCTCAGCAGAATTGATATTTGACCAGGGCCTTGGAGATATTTTTAGCATTCGGATTGCCGGCAATATTTTAAACGACGACATTCTGGGAAGCATGGAGTTTGCCTGCAAAATTGCAGGCTCGAAACTGATTGTAGTGCTGGGGCATACTAAATGCGGAGCAATTGAAGGTGCCTGCGACAATATTGAACTGGGGCACATTACTACCCTTTTAAATAAGGTGAAACCAGCCATCGAAATTGAAAAAGAAACTACTTCAGAAAGAAACTCTAAGAATAAGAAATTTGTAGAAAATGTTACCGTTCATAATGTAACGCTTACTGTTAAAAAGGTGAAAGAACAAAGCCCCATTTTAAACGAAATGGAAGGGTCGGGTAAAATCAAAATAATTGGCGGACTTTATGACCTTGATTCAGGAAAGGTTACGTTTTATGAATAAATCAAACCATTATAGCTGTATTATTTGAAAAGGCCCTGGTTATTGAATTAATGAGTTTTACAGAAAGTAAGCTTATGTAAAATAATTGGTTAGCTTATACTTCATTTGAATTTTTTAATATTTTTGTTCTGTAATTGAAATCAAAACCAATAATATATATTATTTATTTCATGAACAAAAAAATATTTTTAACAGTTGTTATTATAGCAATGTCCTTTCTCCCAAAGGCCCAAACATGGTCAACATTAGGCAAAGGGGTTTCTGCCGATGTCTATGGTATGACCGTTTATAATGGCAATTTGTATTCAACCGGCCTTTTAAGGAAAGCAGGAAATGTTAAGGCACGTTTCATTGCTCAATGGAATGGCACAGCATGGGATTCAGTAGGAAAGGGATTAAATTATTACGGATTTTCCCTTGCTTCATATAATTCAGACCTATATGCCGGAGGTGGTTTCGATTCAGCAGGAGGGCTGCCTGCAAAATATATTGCAAAATGGAATGGTAGCTCATGGTCACCTGTTGGAACCGGAATGAATGCCTTTGTAAATTCAATGATAACTTATAATGGTAATCTGATTGTCGGTGGACAATTCGATTCTGCGGGTGGTCAGCAAGCAAATTATATTGCTCAATGGAATGGATCGGGCTGGTCGCCAATTGGTGCTGGCATTAAAGATACAGGATTGATAACAGAAATAGCCGCTCTTGCCGTTTATAATGGGGAGCTATACGCAGGAGGAATTTTTGATTCAGCCGGAGGCGTTCGTGCAAGTAATATTGCCAAATGGAACGGTACATCCTGGTCTCCAGTTGGAGGTGGAATAGTTGGACACAATTATACCTCATACTATCCCGGTGTATATTGTTTGTGCGTATATCAAGGAAAACTTTATGCCGGAGGAGATTTTGATTCTGCGGGCGGAATACAAGCTTCTAATATTGCTGTCTGGGATGGTACAACCTGGTCAAACCCGGGAGGTGGACTAAATATGCCTGGAGGGGCATTGGTAAGTTCAATTGTGAATTATAATGACGAATTATATGCCGGAGGTATTTTTGACAGAGCAGGCATAGATACTGCTAACTATATTGCCCAATGGAATGGAAATAAATGGTATCCGGTAGGCTCCGGAACAAATGGCGAAGTTATGTCTCTCGCTGTTTATAATTCCTCTTTAATTGCAGGTGGACAATTCAATATGGCCGGAAGTACATCGTGTAATGATATTGCTGCCTGGATTGGCGGACCAATGCCTTCCAGTGAAATATGCTACATAACGGTTGATACTGCATCCAAATTCAATGAGATTCTTTGGGATAAAACGAGCGTAGATACTGCATTAGTCGATAGTTTCCGTATTTACCGGAAAGTGCTGTCTACATATACCTACATCGGTCATGTTTCAGTGCATGATTACACACATTTTGTAGACTCCGGTTCACAACCTAATACGGTAAGTGCTTCGTATGAAATTTGCAATGTAGACACATCAGGCCTGGTGAGCCAACTTACCCCCCATCATCAAACTATCTTGTTGCAATCGAGCCTTGGTGTTGGCAATACCGTTAATCTTTCATGGAACGCTTATATTGGTGACAGTGTAAATTATTACCTCATTTTACGGGATTCCACAGGCTTGGGAAATTGGCAGAGGCTTGATTCGGTTTCCAATACCACCTTTGCTTATACGGATAATACTCCACCGATTTCGAAAAATTTGCGTTATATAATTAGTACAGTTTGGAATCTCCATTGCATTCCATATTCCAATGCCCCACATCAATCTGATAAACTTGCGAGTGTCAATCAGGCTACTTCTCGTTCGAACAGAAAGCAATTAGTTGTTTCAGCTTTGCCTTCAATGAATTTCAATCCTAAAATTAATATTTACCCAAATCCATCAAAAACTGAATTATTCATTACTCTCTCAAATCCTGCTGAGGTAATTATTGAACTTACCGATGTTCTTGGCCAAAATATATTCAGTGACAAGATTGCAAGCAATGAAACTAAAAAACAAATAAATCTCGCTGAAATTAAACAAGGCGTTTATTTCCTTCAGTTGACTATGAAGGATGGCAGTAACATTGTTAAGAAGATTGAGATTATAAAATAGTTTTTCCATTAAAAATCAAAATAATTGGCGGACTTTATGACCTTGATTCAGGAAAGGTTACGTTTTATGAATAAATCATGCATTCCTGAGAAATACCATACATATTGAAAAAGAACACATTACGGATTTAAAATAAAATATTATTTTTGGAGGTGATAAATATCATGTACATCAAATCATACTAATAATATTTTGCCACCATATAAAATACTCAAATCATGAATAATGTCAAATTTACGGGTGAAACCGAATTGGAACATGGATTTGGTCCTGCAATACGCAAAAGAGTAAATGAATATTTTCATGATAATGGAATATCTACAAAAGGTAATTTTACCTTGGTTGTCCAAACCATTGTAATGCTTTCCCTTTACCTTGTTCCTTTTGTACTGTTGCTCATTTTTCCTATGAACTGGTGGGAAGGCGTAATAATGGCCATGCTGATGGGTATTGGTATTGCAGGTATTGGTATGTGTGTAATGCACGACGCGGCACATGGTTCTTTTTCTCATAAAGATTGGGTTAATACAATGTTTGGAGGAACACTCTATTTACTTGGCGGCAATGTTTTCAACTGGAAGATGCAGCACAATGTATTCCACCATGCTTATACCAATATCGACGGAATGGATGAGGATATTGCATCGCGTGGTCCTTTAAGGCTTTCGGAAAACGCTCCACTGAAAAAGATCCACAAATACCAGTATATACATGCGTTCTTTTTTTACGGTTTGCTAACAGTAAGTAAGCTTGTGAAGGATTTCACCCAGCTTGCAGAATATAACCTTGGGGGGATTACCCGTAAATACCATGTTAACCCTACCTTAGAATATACCAAAATGGTAATTCATAAGTTGGTTTACTTAACACTTATCATTGGATTACCAATTTATTTTTCCCCCTTTAAATGGTGGCAGGTTGTTGCCGGGTTCTTCATTATGCACTGGGTGGCAGGATTTATATTGAGCACCGTATTTCAAATGGCACATGTGGTAGAAGGGGCTGAAGAACCCTTGCCGGATGCTAAAGGTGTAATTCACCACGACTGGGCAGTACATGAACTGCGCACAACTTCCAACTTTGCACCACGCAACAAACTGCTTAACTGGTACGTAGGCGGACTTAACTTTCAAATAGAACATCATCTGTTTCCGAATATAAGCCATGTGCACTACCGTAAAATTGCACCAATTGTAGAACAAACAGCTAAGGAATTTGGCATAGAATATAACCTGAAACCTACCTTCCGTAAGGCATTGAGATCTCACGTAATAAGGCTGAAAGAACTCGGAATTACACCCCCGCCTGAAAACAGGTTTGCACAAGCCATATAATATTGATATGCCCCCTTTAGAACAACCTGATAACTGGGATCATTCCCATTTAATGTTAAAAATCACCCAGCTGTAGAAGATATTAGACGAACTTTGCATTGCAAACATAAAAGCTTATAAAATGACACTCCGATTTAAATCTGTTCCTTTATCAAATAACAATCCTATTGAGAATGTTCCGGAAAATCCTGAAACAGAAAGTCAATTTATCTCGACCCTCCGGAAGAATGTAAATGACTACTTCAAACAAAATGGAATTTCTACAAAAGGAAATTTCACTCTGGCTTCTCAAACCTTTTCCATGTTCGCTATTTACCTTGTTCCGTTTGTTCTTATGCTCACCATTCCTATGGCCTGGTGGGTGGGTTTGATACTTACTGTTGTAATGGGTATTGGCATTGCAGGTGTTGGAATGTGTGTAATGCACGATGCTCTTCATGGTTCTTTTTCAAGCAAAGAATGGCTGAATAAATTGTTTGGTGGTTCCATGTACCTTTTGGGTGGTAATGTTGCCAACTGGAAAATGCAGCACAACGTGTTGCACCACACCTACACCAATATCGACGGCGAGGATGGAGATATTGCTCCACGCTGGCCATTAAGATTATCGGACAACCATCCGGTAAGGAAGATTCACCGTTATCAGTATATACATGCATTTTTCTTTTATGGATTAATGACGATAACAAGGCTGGTAAATGACTTTACACAACTTGCCGAATTCAAAAAAAATGGCATTACCACCAAATTTAAACTGAATGTAACCAAAGAATATTTGATAATGGTGGCAGGTAAATTGCTATATCTGGGAATTTTTATTGCTTTGCCGATAATATTTACACATTTTACGTGGTGGCAGGTTCTTATTGGCTTTGTTACCATGCATTGGGTTGCGGGCTTTATTTTAAGCACTATTTTCCAACTTGCACACGTGGTAGAAGGTGCAGAACAACCAATGCCTGATGGAGAAGGAATCATTCATCACGATTGGGCAGTGCATGAATTGCGCACTACCTCTGACTTTGCAAGAAACAACCGTTTTATTAACTGGTATGTTGGCGGATTAAACTTCCAGATAGAGCATCATTTGTTTCCTTATATCAGCCATGTGCATTACCATAAAATTGCACCTATAGTTGAAAGAACCGCACGTGAATTCGGGCTTGAATATAACTTAAAACCTTCGTTTGGTAAAGCATTAGGCTCGCATGTAAGAAGACTGAAAGAGCTCAGCCGGAGTAGGGCTTAATCAATATAACTCACATTCTTTTTATTCCTTGAATGAACAGAAGGTTTATCCTTGCTGTATCCAACAATTATTGCAAGTAACACATTCTCGGAATGCGGAATATTTAATTTGCTGAAACCGGGGGCATCTTCCACAAATTTAACCATGCCAATGGGGCATGTATCCAGCCCGAGCGATTTTGCTGCCAGCATTATATTTTGCGAACACATACCAACATCCAGAGAGGCCCATTCATTATCTTTAGGTGCTGTTATAAAAATTACCGCCGGAGCTCCATGGAAAACAGCATCGGTAGCTTTTAAAATTCCCGAAACAATAGAAAGATGAAAATGTTTGGCAGCAACTTTCCCAATCTCATCCGAAAACTGCTTTACAGTTTCCTTTTTTGTTAACACATAAAATTTCCAGGGCTGTTTATTTACTGCTGAAGGAGCCATTCTGCCGGCATCCAGTAATTGTTCTATAACCTCCCTCGAAACAGGTTTATCCAAATAACTTCGCACTGCCCTTCTTTCATAAATCGTTTTCAGGATTGGATTTTTTTCAGTCATTATTTCTGCAGTAAGAGTTTCCATAATTACTAGTGTTAGATTTTTAAAGTCGAACAAAAGTATTCCCTAAAGCCTGTTTTGTAACTGACACCGCTCACACCCGAATATGACATATCTCATTAGAGTAATACTATCATATAATAATATGACAAACTACATTTACGAAATCCTGAATTGTCGCCACTTTTGCTAAAAGATGAAATCATGATTTTACCTGGCTTGATTGTAGTAATACCTATTATGAAAGTACCCTTTGAAATTTACTTTGAATCTATAGACCTTGGATACCATGTAATACCTGCTATGAACGTAACCATAGGGTTTCTGTAAGATAATAAAGCAAAAACATTTGCACATTGATTGATTATATGGATACTAACCCTATTGACTGGCTGCTATCAGGTGATGCTTCTATAATTTATCAGACTAAAAGAGATTTACTTGAAACAAGTGAGACTGAACTCAAAAAACTTCAGTCGAAAATTGCATTAGAAGGCTGGGGCAAACAATTTTTGGAGTATAGAAATTCAGACGGGCTATGGGGAGGTGGCTATTATTTACCCAAATGGACATCTACGCATTATACCCTGCTCGACCTTAAAAACCTTGGCTTCCCGAAAGGGAATGAAAAAATTAACGAGAGCGTTATGCTCATCCTTAACTCTGAAAGAGGCAAGAACGGCGGCATTAGTTATTCGCGGAAATTCAGTGATGTGTGTGTGAATGGAATGATCCTGAATTTTGGGACATATTTTATCCGCAAGCACAAATCGCTGAATGAGATTGTGGATTTTCTGCTATCAACCCAAATGCAGGATGGCGGCTGGAACTGCCAATATCTGAAAGGTGCTACCCACAGTTCATTGCACTCCACACTTAGCGTTCTGGAAGGCCTTTGTGAGTATATTATTGCCGGAAATGTAAATATGATAAGGGAAATAATGCAGGCAAAGAAAAAAGGAATTGAGTTTCTAATGGTCCATCATCTTTTCAAATCGCACCATACCGGTGAAACTATTGACCCTAAAATGCTGAAACTTACGTACCCTTCCCGGTGGAGATATGATATACTTAGAGTTCTCGATTATTTGCAAAATGCAAGTGTCCCCTACGACAAACGAATGGATGATGCATTGAGAATATTACACAACAAACAAACACCAGAAGGCTTCTGGAAGCTGGAAGGAAAACATAACGGGTTAGTTCACTTTGAAATGGAAAAAGCCGGACAGCCAAGCAGGTGGAATACCCTGAGGGCATTGAGGGTGTTGAAACATTTTAAAGATACCTGATTCAGTTTGTTCCCCTTCGTTCATTAATATATTACTTTTGAAGAAAGTAAAGTATTAAAATGAATAAGCGATGTAATTTTATTTTATACCTGTTTATATTGACCGCGTTTAATATTTGTGCCCAACCAGCTATTAGAGATGCATTCCCCGATTCTGTAAAACCTCGCAAACCCTGGAAAATATTTACAGTAATTAATCTTGACAGCTTAAAACCAGAGATGATTGATACGCTGACCAACCCGGAAGGATTTATTTTTTGGAGCCACCTTAATGGTGTTGATGGCCCTTATTTTGGATTGAAAGAAAAAGGATTTTATAAATATTTTAATGTTGGAGGGGAACATGGTGGCAATGGAATTGGCAAGGCGGAAAGAATAAATTTTAAAGGAGGGGATAAGAAACAATTTTTACTTTATTATAGCTTTAGTATGGGAAATCCACACTTTAGTGAATCACATAATGGATTTATCATTTGGGATTTAGATAAAGTGGAACTGTTAGCGGATTTTGAATATTCTTATAGTTATTGGTTGTACCCTGCAATGGAGCCGGACTCCGCTGGAGATTATCACCTTGTGGATTCTAACGATGAAGGGAAAAAGGACTGCTATGACTATGAACCTACATTTAAAAAAGGTTTAATAACCTTTACCGAAAAATCGCATCCATGTGAATGGGATGACGGGCATTACACTCTATTGAATCCGAATGTGATTAAATATCGGTTAATTAATGGTGTCCTTGTAAAGTTAAACAATCTACCAATGGATTCCGTAAAGAAACTTTTCAAAAAGAATTCAATGTTAGTTTCTTACTCTACTTCAAATAATAAAGGGAAACCTTACACTTTTAATATGGATTCTATCCATGGTGAACCTTGGGGCGGTATATCTTCTATACCTGATACAATGAGGATGTGGATTTTTAATGAGGATAACACATTCAATGAATATTATAAGACGTACCATGGCCGAAATCCCTATCGAAAACTTGTCGATACGGGAACGATTTCTTTTTCTTCAGACGATTACCACATATATATCAAACTGAAGACAAAATCGTCCGTTCATAAATTCATTTTTGTAAATGCAGGATTGACAGACCTTGAATTTGGGCACAATTATAAAATCATTGTCCTTAATGAACTGAAATAACCCTGATCTAAATTCCTGTTATTGCAATACAAATTTGAACGTAATAGTACCGTATTGCTCAGGAGTATCGTTCGAACTCTTGTTAAACTTCGTCTTCATAGCTGCATCCTGAACATTTTTATATAAGGCACCATCGTTAATTGTGGTACCTAATACACCAGGGGTTGCCTCGGTTACATTTCCATCCTGGTCAACTGTAATACCTACTACAATCTGACCTTGCTGTGGGTTATTGGTAACTAAATTCGGTCTGTGTATAAGCTGCCTTCCGCTCAGTTTGAAATCGGGGCTACCTACTCCACTACCCGGCCCGCCTGGTCCACCGCCAGTTCCCATATTGGTTCCGGGAAGTGAACCATTGGGGTTGCCTGCATTGCCTTTCTGTCCTGAATTACCATTGCCTCCGGAAGCTCCTTTGGCAGTTTTAAATTTATTCAGGCTACTGGCAAGTTCAATACTCATCTGTGGCTGTGGCTTAACGGTATCTACCTTAACAGGGTTTGTAGTCGTCTTTTTCGAATTATTAACTGTTGCGGCCGCTTCCACATCATTTGTAACTACCGGATCAGCTGCTTTTGTTGGGTTAGGAGGAGAAGTTTGAGTTGTTTTTGTTGGAGTACTTGGATTATTACCGATGTTCGGTGCTTCCACATTTCCGGTTCCAACCACTCCATTACCAAAATCCAGTTCAAGCTCAGCCCCACCGGGTGGCTCGGGAAACGGAGGAATAGGCGTAATAATGATGTACAAAATAAAGAACAGCAACAACAAGGCATGTATGCCAATTGTTATAATTGCAGCAAGGGCTTTATTGTTCCTTTCTTGTTTAACAGCAACGGTTGCCATAGTTCCTTTTCCGGTCTTTATTTATTAGAGGCAGGCTGGGTAGCCAGCACCATTTTAATTTTAAGGTCAGCGGCAATACTTAGTACGTCCACCAGATCCTGAATTGTTAACGATTTATCAAACCTTAAAACGGCTGTTGGATCTGCAACTCCAACAATTTTTGCTTTAAGGGCAGATTCCAGTCCTTCGAAATCTACTTGTTGGTTATTCAGGTAAAAAACTTTAACATCATTTACCTTGGTAACACTAATGGATATAGGTTGCTTATCCATTTTCTCCTGCACCTTTTTCGAATTGGGGAGAATCAGTTTTACTACGCTGGGGTTAGCCAGTGTAGAAACTATCAGGAAGAACAACATCAGGAAGAACATGATGTCATTCATAGGAGAAACCTCCACATGTGCCCCTCCGAACTTACTATCTCTTTTTATTTTCATGCTGAACTTGGTTTATGAAAGTTTAAGCATTCTTTTTTTGATTCTCATATAACATATCCATGAAGTCAACAGATACTATTTCCATCTTCTGAATAGTTTTGGTTACCATAATACTCAGCCAGTGGTAAGCTATGAATGACAATATACCGATAGATAGACCTGTAGCACTGGTAATCATTTTTTCATACAAGCCACCGGCAATTAACCCTAAGCTTATATGGTCCTGCAAGGAAATATTGTAAAAGATCTTAATAACCCCTAATATAGTACCTATAAACCCGAACATTGGTGCAATACCCGCTATAATGGCGAGAATGTTCAGATTCTTTTCAAGAGCGTAGACCTCAATCCTTCCTGCATTTTCCATTGAGTTTTCTATATCTTTTAAAGGCATACCTATTTTACTTATCCCTTTTGAGATCATACGGGCTTGAGGGTTATCGGCTGACTTACATAAAGCCTTTGCCGCCTCCAGATTGTTGCTGTTCATTACATCGCGCATCGAATTCAGGAAATTTTTTCCGGAACGGGAAGCCTTTTTAATGAATAGATACCTTTCAATAATTACAAATACGGTTATTAAGGAAAGTATTCCCAGTGGTATCATAATGACACCACCCTTCATAATTAGCTCCAGAAGCGACATTTTGTCAGGCTGTGCAGATCCTGATTGGGCTGCTGCTTTAGCAGTGTCAACTACGGCGGTGGTCATTGTGGCAACTGTGGCCGGCACCTGTAATAACAATTGATGTAACATAGGGTTTACTTTAAAATTAAGACTTTCAAAATGCTAAAGTATTTTACCCTTCAATACGAAAAATGTTAAGCGGACGTAATATATGAACACAATTATGTTAGTTGGTCTACGTTAAACAAAAAAGAATGTTACTTATCTTTGTATTTAAATAATAATTATTATTGCAGCGTGTGTCTGATTTTTCATTCTAATAAAAATCATAAACCATGGGAAAAAAGACAGAAATAAAGAACAAAAAGACAGAAAAAGAAAAACCTGTAAAACCTGCTGCTAAAGCGGGTTCTGCTACTAAGGATGTTAAAAAAGGCGCAAGCGTCAGCAAGGCTGCTGCGTCAAAAAATGACGATTCTAAAAAGAAAAAAGCAGATAAACAGGCTCCTGTAAAAAAGGCAAAACCTTCGGCTAAGGGTGGTAAATCATCAAAAAACCAAAAAGATTTTTTTGCGGTTGATGATGAAGAAGAAGATGAAGGAAAGGAAAAACAGGAGGAAACGGAGTACGTAGAAGAAACCGAAATCGAATTTATTGACGGGGGTTCTCCAATTGAGGATATCAGTAGCCTTGACGATGATGACGACGATGACGATGATGATTTCTACGGAGACGACGATTTCTAATAGCAATCGGATGCCCGATCGGCGATAAATCTTATTTCATTACTATAGTCAGGGTGCGTAAACTACACCGCCCCTACTGTCTATTGTAGCACCTGTAACGCTGCAGAGTGTGTTGATCCTATTCTCTATTTTCAATACTCCCAGAAAGGCAAATACCAAGGCTTCCTTATAATTTACAAGGTCGTAAGATGGCACAATTATATTGTGTGAAGGCAGTTTTTCCTTTAATTTCGAAATAAGGTAACTGTTATGAGCACCGCCACCGGTAACCAAAACTTTTCCTCTGTTTGTTGAGCCTTCTATAACGCGTGCTACCTGAATTGCCACATGCTCAGTAACTGTTGCTAGTTTGTCTTCTATAGAAATAGAACTTGAATTTATAATCGGTAAGAAATAACTTTCGAGCCATTCCCTTCCTAGCGATTTTGGCTTATTTGTTTTATAATATGCAAGGCCATTTAATTTCTTTAAAAGAGTGGCACTTACTTGTCCTGACCTGGCCATAGCCCCGCCTTTGTCATAGCTTTTCCCTTTGGCTGAAGATAAGTAATTCAGCACAGTATTTACAGGACAAATATCAAAGGCTATCCTTTTTTTGCCGGACTCAAACGAAATGTTCGAGAACCCGCCCAAGTTCAAACAGAAATTAAATTCAGAAAAGAGCAAACGGTCGCCGATAGGCACCAATGGGGCACCCTGGCCTTTTAATGCAACGTCTATAGTTCTGAAATCGCACACAACTTTTAGTCCACTCTCCGCCGCTATTGAGGCTCCGTTCCCTATTTGAAAAGTATATCCCTTTTGAGGGTTGTGGAATATAGTATGTCCGTGAGATGAAACAAAATCAACGGACTTAATCTTATACTTTTTAATAAAGACAGAAACTTTTTTACCAAGCAATTCTCCATATTCGCTATGCAAGTGGACCAGCTTTTCACCGGTAAGTTGGTGGGCGTTCTTTAACTTTAAACTCCAATCCGGGTTATACTTATTGGTTTCGGCATTTACAATGGAGTATGCCCATTTGCCTTTATCATGGCTGAACGTGCAAAAGGCTATATCTAAACCATCCAGCGAAGTACCGGACATTAAACCTAGCACCTTATAGACTTTCATACCTGATTGCGAAAAAAATTATTTTCTTTTACCTTCTGCAAAGGCCCAGTATAAACCAAAACCCCATTGAAAATACATGGTTGGGTCATGAGACCAGGCATCCGTATATCCGGGCAAGGTTTGGTCTAATCCCGTTAAAGTTGGATCAAAATGATACCCCATAAAATTAAAAGTAAGATCAAGCCCAATCCTCAATTCATTATTAACCCGGTAACCTATAAACATATTGGGGGCTACAAAAAAGGACGTTACCTGGAAACCACCCTTGGGTGAGGGCAGAATGGCATGGCTATATTTAACAAGAGAAGGTCCGCCGCTTAGAGAATAACAAAAAAGAAAATCTTTTTGCATGAATGTGTAATACCCTATTTTAACGCCGGCATTAAATACCGACATAATGGTGCTTGCATTTGCAACAAAACTAGTATTGCCAAACTGGGCCCATTCCAATTCAAGCCCTGTATAAATGTGTGGGGCTATTACAAAGTTTCCGGAACAATGCCCTGAATATTCTCCACCTAAACTCGACCTTAAAGCTTTATTTGTTATAGCATACATAATTCCACCTCCAATCTGAATAGACCCCCTGTAGAAAATCTCCTCTGTCGCAGGTGGGGCTGCAGTTAGATCGTGTTGTGGATATTGCTTTTCATCTCCTTTGTCATCCTGTGCAAAACAGTGAACAGAGAACAAGCCCGCAATAAACAGGAAGAGGAAATGCTTTTTTATTTTTAATACCTGCATTGAAGCATTAACGCCAATAGGCTTTATTTATTTTGCTTAAATCCTTCCATCACTTCTGTACTAACTCCTGTGGTTGAATATCCACCATCGTGGTATAGGTTTTGCATGGTTACCATTTTGGTCATATCAGAAAATAAGGTGATACAGTAATTGGCGCAATCCTCGGCACTGGCATTGCCTAATGGAGAGATGGCATCAGCGTAATCATAAAACTCATCAAATCCTTTAATACCACTGCCTGCTGTAGTGCGGGTTGGAGACTGTGACACAGAGTTAACTCTTACTTTTTTGGCTTTACCATAATGGTATCCAAAACTCCGTACTATCGATTCCAGGGTAGCTTTTGCATCGGCCATATCACTATAGAAAGGATAAGCACGTTGTGCTGCTATATATGAAAGTGCAAGTACGCTTCCGCCTTCGGTAATGGCGTCCATTTTCTTGGCAACATTCAGCATTTTATGCAATGAAAATGCAGACACATCAAGGCTTTTTACTAAAAACTCATAGTTAAGTGAATCGTACGGAATATTCTTTCGGATGTTTGGTGACATACCGATAGAATGAAGAACAAAATCAATCTTTCCACCCAATACGTCCATAGACTGTTGAAAGAGAGCCGTTATTTCTTCCATATTTGTAGCATCGGCAGGAATGATCTGCGAACCGGTCTCATCCCCTAATTTTTTAATTTCCCCCATACGGAGTGCAATCGGAGCATTGCTTAACGTGAACACGGCACCTTCGGCATGTGCTTTCTGGGCAACCTTCCATGCTATGGAATTAGAATCAAGTGCTCCGGTAATAATTCCTCTTTTTCCCTTTAGTAAATTGTGTGTCATATATAATGGGTTAATTTTATGCAAAGATAACAGAAGGCTAGATATAAGAGATGAGATATAAGAGATAAGCTGGGAACATAAAACAAGATGTCACCAATTGCCTATGATTTATTAAGATGAAATGCATATTTAATCCGTCAAATCCATATTATTTGCAGTCTATCGCATTGCTTTATTTCTTACTTTTACCTGGGAATGTGCCAGTTAAAAACCACATTATGAAAAAAAATTGCATAAAAAGCATATTGATTACTTTACTGTTGGCAGGTTCCTTTACATCGTGGGCCCAACTTCTCAACACCTTTGCCGGTAAAGGTGTTGGAGGTTATTCTGGTGATGGTGGTCAATCCAATAATGCCGAAATCTTTTATCCATATAGCGTAACAGTTGATAAGGCAGGTAATGTTTATATAGCAGACGGATTAAATTATCGTATTCGAAAAGTTACCACGTCGGGCATTATCAGCACGTATGCCGGAAATGGAGTTAATGGTTATACAGGCGACGGGGGACCGGCCATTGCAGCTGAATTTGCCAACCCTTGCGCTATCACATTTGATACCAAAGGGAATATTTACTTTTCAACTTTTAATAATACGGTACGAAAGGTAAATACTTCAGGCATTATAAGTACCCTTGCCGGAAATGGTTCTCAAGGTTTCTCGGGTGACGGAGGACAGGCTACCAATGCTGAGTTCCATATCCCTTACGGATTAAAATTAGATACATTGGGAAATGTATATATAGCCGATGAGTCGAATAATCGTATCCGTATTGTCAGTACATCGGGCATCATTAATACTTTCGCCGGGAATGGTTTTTTACCCGGAGGATTCTCAGGCGATGGCGGACAAGCAACCGCAGCAGAACTATACTATCCACTGGACGTTGCTTTTGATGTGGCAGGAAACGTTTATATAACCGACCAGAAAAATCAACGGATAAGAATGGTCAATTCCAATGGTATAATAAATACAATTGCAGGAAACGGATTTGGTGGATATGCCGGTGATGGTGGAAATGCGATGAATGCTGAATTCTATTATCCGTATGGAATAACGTTGGATGCTTCCGACAACATATACATTGCAGATACATATAATTATGTAATACGGGAAATAAATACTTCAGGTATAATTAATACAATTGCAGGAAATAACATTGCAAGTTATAGCGGTGATGCCGGACAAGCTACGCTAGCCGAACTTAATCAACCCATGGGTATAGAGCTAGATGCCTCCGGAAATCTTTATTTTGCTGATTATTTTAATAATCGTGTAAGGACAATTGGTTCAATTACCACGGGAAATACTACTGTTTCTAGTTTTCCTTTCGAATTGAATATATACCCTTCTCCCACCTCAGGGTCCTTTACCCTTAATGGTATTTCAAAAGGCCAAACAATAGAATTATATAATTACTTAGGTCAAAAGGTGCTATCAACTATAAGCTATCAGCCATCAGTTAATATTAATATTTCCACCATGCCCGATGGTATTTATCTTATCAAAATCCAGAACAAAGACGGCAGTGTTTTTGCTGCAAAAAAGTTTGTAAAAACCGAGTAAGAGATTTTTCCATTATCGTAGAGATTCTTCCTTCTTCAGAATGACAAAGTCATTGGCTTATTTCCCCTCCAACAACTCGCTCGCCGTTTTCAATGCTGAACTTCCCGGTTTGCCACTACTAATCATACGTGCTATTTCCTCAACACGCTCGTCTGGACTTAGTTGCTTTATGCGGGTTACCGTTTTATTCTTTACATTTTCCTTGTAAACAAGGAAGTGGGCATTGCCACGGCTGGCAATTTGTGGTAAATGGGTAATCATTATTACTTGCATTGACTTGCTGATTTTCAAAACCAGTTCAGCTACCTGTCCTGCAACTTTACCAGACACCCCTGAATCTATTTCATCAAATATGATGGCGGGCAATTCGGTATATTTTGCAATAAGGGATTTAATCACTAACATAACCCTTGAAAGCTCACCACCCGAAGCCACCTTTTCAACTTCCCTCAAATCCTTTCCTTTGTTGGCCGAGAAGAGGAAGTTGACGTCATCCATTCCATTGCTTGCAAAATTTTCGATTGGTATCCTTTCAATTTTAAATTGGGCGTCTGGCATCCCGAGTAAAACAAGGTTCTTTTGAATTTCCTTTTGTAACCCAGGTATAACCTTATCACGTCCGGCACTAATTTTTCCGGATAACTCCCTTAATTGTTTATTAAGATTTTCCTTTTCTGAATTTAACTTTTCTATCGAAGTCTCCAGCGATGACAGGCCATTCAGGCGGTTCGAAATATCATTCTGTATTTTGATCAGTTCTCCAACTGTTTGCACACGGTGCTTTTGAGATAACCGATAAATATTCTCAAGGTGCTCGGTTAATATAGCAACTTTTGCAGGATCGTAGTGTATTTTTTCTTCCAGAAATTCGATTTCTGTACCTATGTCTTTCAGTTCAATCAGGGAGGCATTTATTCTTTCCAATAATTCCACCACCTTAGGATTATAAGCAGCAATGGCATTGAGTTTGTTCCTGACATCAGTCAATAACACCAATACATTTCCATCACCTGATTTTATAATACTCGCAGAGGCCACCAGGTTTTCCTTTATCTGTTCGGAATGGGTAAGCGACTCCAACTCCTCTTCTATCTTCTTTTCTTCCCCATCCACCAAATTAGCCTCCAGCATTTCCTTCAACTGAAACTCCAGATAGTCCTTTTCTTTTACTGCTTCATTTTCTTTTGCTATCAATTCATCCAACTCCTTTACCACAACTTTATACCGTACGTATTTTTTCTTGTAATCAGTAAGTGTAGTTTTATGTGCAGCGTAAGCATCTAATACGGATAACTGGAATTCACTCTCATTCAGTAACAGGTTCTCATGCTGGGAATGGATATCTATAAGCCTTGCCGTAGCAGCTTTTAACTGAGTTATTGTAACAGGGGTATCGTTAATAAACGCCCTTGATTTTCCTTCCGGAGAAACCTCCCTGCGTATGGTAATCTCAGAATCATAATCCAGATCGTTTTGAGCAAAGAAATCTTTTATTTCACTAGTGTCGCTTGAAAACAGTCCCTCAACGATACATTTTTTTGACTTGTCATTCACCAAGTCGCCTTCGGCACGTTGGCCCAACAAAAGTGATAAAGCCCCCAACAGTATTGACTTACCCGCTCCTGTTTCTCCGGTAATAATGGATAAATTGGCAGGGAAATCAACCTCAACGGAATCAAAGAGGGCGTAATTCTGAATATTTAATTTCTTTAACATGGAGAAGCAAAGATGAGAAAAATCAGACGACTTTTAATGACTGTTTAAAAATGTTTCTTGTCAAACATGGCCGCACATAAAATTGTATTTGCAAACTCGCTATATTGGCATCATAAAATTTGGTGACTGTAGATTTGATTAATTTAAAGATGGCGTGATAAAAAGATTGGTTTTCCTCAATTTATTTGTAATAGCAATTCTCATTTCGGGATTATATGTAGTTATAAAAAAAGGGGAAAAGCTCCCGGTAAAACCTGCACAAACACAAACTCAAACAGTATTACCCGGTAAAGATGTTTCAAAAGTTGCAGTTCCAATAACAGGAATCTCACAAGCATTCGGACAATTCGAAGAAAATGCAAAGCATCCGTTAAGTTTATTACTGATGCAAATTTTAGTTATCTTGTTTGCTTCAAGAGTATTTAGTCTCATTCTCACTTTTCTTGGACAGCAAAGCGTAATTGGTGAAATTTTAGCCGGAATATTTTTAGGCCCCTCGGTATTAAAAGTTCTGTCTCCCGATTTTTTTAATTTCCTGTTCCCCCCCAGCTCCCTTGGAACTTTACAGTTTTTAAGTCAGATCGGACTGGCATTTTTCATGTTTATCATTGGCATGGAACTTGACTTAAAAATCATACGCAGTAAAGCCCGGGATGCCCTGTTTGTAAGTAATGTGAGTATTGCAATACCTTTTGTACTGGGTGTTTCACTGGCTTACTATCTCTATGATTCGTATGCACCGTCGGGCGTCGGGTTCCTTGCCTTCAGCCTTTTTATTGGTATATCCGTAAGTATTACTGCTTTCCCCGTATTAGCAAGAATTTTACAGGAGCGCGGAATGACCAAAACAGCAGTCGGCTCAATGGCTATTATTTGTGCTGCAACAGATGATGTAAGCGCATGGTGTATTCTGGCGGCTGTTATTGCCATAGCTAAAGCAGGTGCTATTGCCAGTGCATTATTCACTATTATACTCGCCATGTTGTTTGTTACTTTTATGCTTCTTGTGGTAAAGCCTTTTTTAGCAAGAATTTCAAGCAAAAAACTCAATATAGATGACCCCGGCAAATTAGCTGTAGCATTTTCATTCTTTACGTTGCTATGCTCGGCTTACATCGCTGAATTAATAGGTATTCATGCGCTGTTCGGTTCTTTTCTGGCAGGGGTAATAATGCCTCAGAATATTCTCTTCAAACAAAAAATAACTGAAAAACTGGAAGACGTTAGCGTACTAGTGTTGCTACCGATATTTTTTGCCTTCACCGGATTAAGGACCCAGATAGGGTTGTTAAATGATACACACGCCTGGACCGCCCTTGGATTTATTTTACTTGTGGCAGTTGGTGGAAAATTTGGCGGCAGCACCTTTGCCGCAAAAGTTACCGGGCAAACTTGGAAAAATTCATTAATGCTGGGCGCATTGATGAATACACGCGGCTTAATGGAACTTATCGTTTTAAATATTGGATATGATCTAGGGATTTTGTCTCCACAGATCTTTGCCATGATGGTGTTAATGGCTTTAGCCACTACCCTTATGACAGGCCCCTGCCTGAACCTGATTGAATGGATCAGCCTGAAGCGTGAGGTGGCAAGAACAAGATCATTATAAAAAATAAAAAGATGGCAGAAAAAAAACGTTGCGAGTGGTGCCTGAAAGATGACCTGTACAAGGAATACCATGACAAAGAATGGGGAACCCCTTTGCATGACGACCAGAAACTATTTGAATTTCTTGTTTTGGAAAGTTTCCAGGCTGGATTGAGTTGGCATACGGTTCTTAAAAAACGTGAAAACTTCCGAAAGGCATTTGCCAATTTCGATGCCAAAAAAGTCTCAAAATTTGACACAAAAAAGTTTGATACACTGATGCAGGATGCAGGAATAATCCGCAACAAGTTAAAGATTGAAGCAGCCATAAACAATGCCAAATGTTTTTTGCAAATTCAAAAGGAATTTGGGTCCTTCGACAAGTATGTATGGGGCTTCGTTGGTGGAAAGACACTTGACAGTAAACGCAAAACCTTGAAAGACGTACCAGCCAAAACTGATATAAGCGATGCTATGAGTAAAGACATGGGCAAACGCGGCTTTAAGTTTCGAGGTTCCACTATTTGCTATGCATTTATGCAGGCCGTTGGAATGGTTGACGACCATGCTGAATATTGCTGGAGAAAATCGAAAAATAAAAGTTAGGATACTTTATTTCTTACCTGTAAGCTTGTTTACCCCCCTGCCTATTCGCTTTATATGAAATGTAATGGTATCAGAAATATACGCTGCCAACTGATACTTTAATCCTGAATAATTAATACCAAACTCGCCTAGTATTTTAACATTCCTGTAGGGCTTGCCTGCAAACTGATTCAACCAATTCTGTGAATGGATAACTTGAAGCCATAAGTATTTGTAATCTACATTCACCATGACTTCTTTATTCTCCACTATCCATAGAACATGGTCTTTGCACAAAATTGTTTTTAACGGGTTATTCCCTTCCAACTTTTCTATCATACTCACAAAAGGATTCGAAATGTAATAGAAGGACGACATACGGCATTTATCTCCATTGATTCCAATCTGCAAACCATTATTCAAATTCACAATTGCGAATGATTGGTTTTTAAATTGCTGTTGAATAGTATTGATGGCATGCTTATGAAGCCCATCATCGTTATCCATCCTGGTGGTAATGACATATTCAGTGCCTACCTCAAGTCTTTCCTTTATTTCTTTATTTAAAGATGGAATCAACATATCCGCATTCTCAATATAAACAGCTTTTATAAACAAATGAGAAGCTTCTAAATCAGCAACTACTTGTTTGTATTTCTCAGGAGTATTTGTGTCAAAATATAAAAACCATGTGAAATTTTTATTTGACTGATTGAGGATCGAAGGCAGGCAAAACCGTTGAAAAATAGCAAGCCTTGAACTAATCCATTCTTCGGAAACCGGCTTAAGTGAATTGCTTTTTGAATAGTTAAGATTAAAACGGGTAATGAGAAAATGCTTATACATTCCACAAAAATAGACAAAAAAAGAGGCCGGAATTCCGGCCTCTTTTTAATGATTTATTTATTCGTTTTATTTTATCAGATTCACTTTACCAATGTAGGTGTGTTTAATGTTCTTATGGTCCGTAGCATTTATAAGATAAACATAAGTATCTTCCTGGCATATCACTCCATTTGATTTGGCTGTTCCGTTCCATCCGTCATTAATATCGGTACCATGGTACAACTGCATTCCCCAACGGTCGAAAATATACATCTCAAACGTTTTGATATCATTTCCCTTGGCCATGAATATTTCATTGATTCCATTTCCATTCGGAGTGAATGCATCCGGAATATATAAAGTATATATCGGATCAATAACTAAACAGTTGATTGTTGTATCAACGCATCCGTGCTGGTTCATCACCACTAAACTTGGGCAATATGTACCGGTGTCAGAATAGGTATGTGCAGGATTCCTCAGATAGCTGGTAGTGTCTCCCTGCTCACCGAAATTCCATATCCAATAAACAAGTCCGTAATTATCCGTAGACTGATCGGTAAATTGTATTGTTGATTCCAATATTGTTGTAGGCTGTGGAGACATTGTAAATGCTGCAACCGGATGACTATACACGGTAATGTACTTAATCTTATTAAGTGTTGCACTACATCCGCTATCAGAAACAATAGTTAGGGTAACATCATAATCTCCTGTTTTAGGATAACAATAAATTGGGTTACGGCTATTGGCAGAATCTCCATTACCAAAGGTCCATTTCCATTGGCTTAATGCACCCGATGAACTGGTACTCTTATCCCTGAACTGAATACATAATGGCGAACATCCGCTATTGATATCTGCACTAAATGCAGGTGAAGGAAGATTGTTTACATTAATAGTTATTGTTGCGGTGGCTGTTCCGCAGCCGCTGGTAGCGGTCACTGTATAGGTTGTAGTAACCGTTGGAGTAACTGTTACAATTGGTCCTGTCAAATTACCCGGTTGCCATACAAACGGACTCGTAGTATTGGTTGCTGATGCAAGCAATTGCACTGAGGAACCCAGGCATATAGAATTCCGTGTGGCCTTAACAGTAATGGTAGGAGGTTCAGCAATAGTCACAGTAGCACTGCCTGCAGAACTGCATCCGTGGGCATCAAGTCCAATAACAGTATAATTGGTTGTAACTAATGGGCTGGCTACTGTAGTGTCACAATTAGTGCAACTCAATCCTGTAGATGGTGCCCAGGAATATTTTAATGCGCCCGATGCTATTAGGGTTACATTCCCACCCGCACAAATTGTATCATTCTTCGGGGTTACAGTGACTACGGGAGGCTGTTCTACTACAACTATAGCAGAAGCGGTGTTCGAACATCCGTTTGCATCCGTTCCGGTAACAGTATATGTTGTTGTAACATTTGGATTTGCTGTTGGATTAGAACAAGTATTGCAACTTAATCCAATTGTTGGCAGCCAGGAATAAGTGACACCACCATTTGCTTGTAATGGAACTCCGTTTCCGAGACAAACCGTGTCAGGAGTTGGAGTTACAGTAATCGCCGGCAACAGAGACCCCGGAATTGTAATGCATAAACTATCCTTGCATCCTGAATTATCAGCGTAAGTAACACAGTAATATCCCGCCCCTGCACTGATACTTGAAGTAGTTGCACCCGTACTCCATTTATAGGTATATGGCATGGTTCCACCGGTAATAGTGACCGAAGCGGTTCCCATTATTGTGCATGTTGCCGATGTCGAATCTCTCGTAACTGTTAAGTTTGAAGCACCACCTGTAATTCTTACAGTATCTTTATATACTACTGCACTACAACCACCTAATGAAATTGTAACGGTATCAATTCCTGCACAAAGGTTAGTTGCAGTTTGTGTAGTCTGTCCGTTGCTCCACCTATATGTAACACCAATAGTATCGGGGTTACCGCAGAGCATCAGGGTTGCTTTAGCCTTTCCGCTACAGAAACAATTGGAAGGTGTAACAACTTTCGAAATAGTTGGAGGTGCCGGCGGGGTAACTGTTATGGAAGTAAGAAATCCTTTTCCGCAGGCATAAAGTGTTGTTTGATTGGAATTCAAAACAACATCATAAATAGTGCCGGACATTGGTCCTATCGTGCTGGTTAATGCCAGCGATGAATTATATACATCAATATTCGTACTATTTCCTGCATAAATATTGTCGCAATTATCTACGTCTAAACCGCCCCATGCGTAAGAGGTGCCACTCACAGCAACGGAAGAATTTAAAGTACCGGTGTTCTTAAACAATTGCTTTAATGTGGCTCCATTATAGAGGTATAGCCAGTTTAAACTTGCAGCCATACCATTCATACCATTCGCTTCACCAACTCCCGGACCCACGTATGTAATGCTTCCTACCTCTATAAAAGCAAACCCATCAGACACATTGTAGGTAGTTGGGGCAAGAGTTGGTAATGACATTTGCTGAACGAAATTATCAAAGTGGGTAGGATCACCAACAAGTGATTTGGCTGTTGCGGTATAAGCAAAATTTCCGGAAGGGTCCACAGCATCAAAGGCCATATCGTGTGTTATCTGTCCGGCAGTTGCACCTAATACATTCACCGGAACCGATGCCGCCATAGTTGTATCGAGCATACAATCCTGCACAGGCGAGAAACCGCCACCACCCACAGGGAAACATCGGTGGCAAGGGTCAAATACAATTCTCCACATTTCTTCCAGACTGGACACCGGTGGAGCTGTACCGGTTAATACTCCTAAGTAATTAATTTTTTCAGCCACTGCTCCGGAGCCACTGAATCCTTGTGTCAAATAAGCATTACCGTCAAATTTATCAATTGCAAAATCGCCATAATAACCACCATTTACTGCATTATTCGTGGTATATGTCCAAAGTTTTGTTCCTGCAGAATTAAATTTTACCAGCTGGAAGTTAGACCAACCGCCATATACCCACACATCACCATTGAAGTCATAATCCAAATCATAAGCCCCATCGTAACCGGAAGAACTTGTAATAGGATTGACATTGGTCCAGTTTGTAACCCAGGGATCGATCATCAGGGTTTTTGTGGCATTCAAATTATCAATAACAAATGATTCGGTTGAATTATTAACGCTGAATTTACTATTAACCGGGCTATGATCTTCGGCATAATAACTAACAGGCGCATGTTCTGTAAATTCTCCCCAGCCGCTATTTATCTGAACATCGCCATTATTATCAAGCAGCATATTTTTATCTCCGTCGTAATTCAATTGCACCAGATTAGGATTGGAACCGGGATGAACTATCACCGTATATTCAAATCCGCCTTTATCTTTTGGGAAAACAAATTCAACATCTATTCCCGGATACAAATTAACGTATGTAATTTTCTTGAAAATATTAACCTTATAACCATCATTCTTCCCTTTTGCAAAGGTGTAATAGTCGCTCTGTTCCTCACCTGCTGTAATTGAAACGGAAGGATTTGAACCCAGCCAGGTAGCAGTTAGAACATGGGTAGTTACAGGAGGCAGTTCATTCATATCAGGATCTACTCCGCTGGCTGCCAATAACTTTTCCTGCTCTTGCTTATCCTTTCTTTTGGGATAATGATAATCATCGTATCGGTAAACAATACCATTCGGTGTAAAATAAGCATACATGGATCCTTGTTTTACTCCATATAAAACCTTACTACCGCTCACCATGGTGTCGAACTGTCCTTTATTTTCTATAAATACTTGTGGATCGAAAGGGTTTACGGTCCAATTTATTTTAGTGCCGGAACCGCCTGTAGTACCCTGACCATTTACCGACTGCAGCGCAGTTAATGAAATGGTTAAAATGGTAATTAAACTTAACGGGTAAAATCTTTTCATCAAGAGAAAGTTTTGGTAATGTTCACTATGGTAACGAAAGAAAAATGGAATTATTATTCAATTTGCGAAGATAACAATTCCGTTTAAAACTATACGAAAGCTTTGGTTCTATTTAATAACAAAGGCTAAGAGCAGTAACACTCTTAGCCTTAGCCATTATCAATCAATTTTGTTACTAACCTTTATTTGATGAGGTTTACTTTGCCCAGGTAGGTATGTTTAATATTCTTATGGTCAGTAGCATTAATCAGGTAAACATAGGTATCTTCCTGGCATACTGAGCTTCCGGCTTTTGCAGTTCCGTCCCATCCATTATTAATGTCGGTGCTATGGAATAACTGCATACCCCAACGGTCGAATATGTACATTTCAAATGTTTTGATATCATTTCCTTTCGCCATAAATACTTCATTGATACCATTTCCATTCGGAGTGAATGCATCCGGAATGTATAAGGTATAAATCGGATCAATGACCAAGCAGTTGGTAACTGTATCAACACATCCATGTTGGTTCATAACTACTAAACTAGGGCAGTAATCTCCGGTGTCGGAATAGGTATGTGCAGGATTTCTCAGGTAGCTTGTCGTATCCCCCTTTTCTCCAAAGTTCCATATCCAATATACTATGCCGTAATCATCTGATGATTGATCGGTGAATTGAATAGTTGATTGAAGTATGGTAGTAGGCTGAGGTGACATGGTGAATGCTGCCGTTGGGCGATTGTATACAGTAATATATTTCAGCACATCCAACGTTGCACTACATCCGCTATCTGAAACTATAGTGAGTGTTACATTATAATTACCGGTTTTTGGATAGCAATAGATCGGGTTACGGCTATTAGCTGAATCCCCGTTTCCAAAGGTCCATTTCCATTGACTGATTCCACCGGATGAACTCGTGCTCTTATCCCTGAATTGTAAACAAAGTGGAGCGCATCCGCTGTTAATATCCGCACTGAAAGCAGGGGACGGCAGATTGTTTACGTTTACTGTTATAGTTGCAGTAGCTATTCCGCATCCGCTTGTGGCGGTAACAGTATAGGTTGTAGTAACTGTAGGTGTAACTGTAATAATGGGTCCAGTCATATTACCCGGTTGCCATACAAATGGGCTCGTAGTATTGGTTGCAGATGCAAGCAATTGGGCAGAACCTCCAGTACATACAGAATATTTAGTTGCAGAAACTGAAATTGTAGGTGGCTCGGCAATTGTAACTGTAGCATTTGCTGTAGATATACATCCGAATGCACTGGTTCCGGTAACTGTATAAGTTGTAGTTGTAAGCGGAGTTGCAACGGTGGTATCACAATTTGAACAGCTTAGGGTTGCTGATGGTCCCCATGAATAACTTATTGCACCTGAGGCTATCAGTGTTACATTTCCTCCTGCACAAACGGTATCGTTCTTTGGAGTAACCGTTACTATAGGCTGTGGTTCTACGGTTATTGTTATGGAGTCTTTATTTGAACATCCGTTTCCGTCGGTTCCTGTAACAGTATATGTTGTAGTAACATTCGGGTTTGCCGCAGGGTTAGAACACGTATTGCAACTTAAGCCAATAGTTGGTAACCACGAATATGTAACTGCTCCGGCAGCTTGTAAATTACTGCTTGAGCCTAAACATATTGTATCCTTAGTTGCGGTTATAGTAATTGTTGGCAATGGGGCTCCGGTGATAATAAAGCAAACTGAATCCTGGCAACCTTTGTTATCATTAATAGTTACGCAGTAGTTACCCGCACCAAGTCCTCCGATATTCGAGGTTGTTGCTCCGGTACTCCATAAATAAGTATATGGTGCTGTTCCACCGGTAACCGTAACAGAAGCTGTTCCCGGGGTTGCACAAGTAGATTGAGTGGAGTTTTTAACCACATTCAATGTTCCGGTATTATTCAATATTACTGTATCCTGGAATTGCTGGCCGCAGCCTATACTAATTGTAATAGTATACGTATTTCCGGGGCAAAGACCTGTTGCCGTCTGAGTAGTCTGACCATTACTCCATAAGTAATTAACCCCAACAGTATCCGGGTTACCGCAAAGTGTAAGTGTTGCTTTTGCAGTACAATTACAACTGCAAACTCGGTTTACCTGTTTTAAGATCTTTGGCGGATTAGGAGCGTTGATCGCTACGCGCGACACGAAACCATCTCCACATACATAAAGGGTTGAGTCGCCATAACCAAGAACGCCATCTCCCAAAACAACATCGTACACATTACCCGGGAATGGACCTATGGTTCCTGTATTGGTGAGGCTTACATTATATGTTAATACATTGGTTTGATTACCCGCATATACGTTATCACACAAGTCTACAGCAAGTCCGCCCCAATCAAATGAAGTAGCTCCCGGCATTGTAGCCGATAATGTGTGCGCTCCTGAAGCGGCAATAAACTCTTTCAGAGTAATACCATCATACATATATAAGTGAGCAGGGTTACAAGCCATACAGTTCATTCCGTTTGTATTTCCCACACCAAAACCTGTATAAGCAGGACTTGAACATTCCTGAAAATCATAGTTGTCAGAAACATTATAGGTTGTAGGTGCCAATGTTGGTAATGGCATTTTAATAATGTGGTCACTATCCAGGTTGGTATTGGAATAGGTCCAGGCAGTTGCCATATAACAATATGTTCCCGTAGGATCAAGGGTAATACCTACCATATCGTGGTAGTCATACTGGAAAGTACTATTCGGATAATTAAGTACGTTCACATAGGTGAAAGTTGTGAGGTTTGTATCAAGGATAGCAGCCTGATAACGGTCATATGTACCACCACCCGCTATAACTATTTCATGATTACAAAGATCATAATCAACTCTCCATTCTTCATCTTCGCTGGAAGTTGCTGTAAAACTTAAAGTCATAATACCGGCATTGTTGATCTTGTCGGTCATTGCGCCGGTTGTACTACCGAAGCCTTCGGTAGCATAGCACGAACCACTTACTTTATCAACACAAAAATCGCCATAATACTGGTAGGTGAAGTTTGAAGTGGCATAGGTCCAAAGGATGGTACCTGCACTGTTCAATTTCACTAATTGATATGGATAATCTCCTCCATATACATATACGTTTCCATTGTAGTCATAATCCAGGTCATAAGCCCCTTTGTTGGTGGCAACAATCGGATTGGTTTTGGTCCAAATGGTTGCCCATGGATCAATTACAAGAGTACTTCCGGAATATAAACTTGACGAACCAAATGTTTCTTCGTTGTTTACGATTTGATATGATACTGTAACCGGGCTGCCATTATCTTCAAAACGGCTTACCGGGGTGTGGTCTGTCACAGTTCCCCAAGGGCATTCAACCACCAGGTTTCCACTATTATCTACACTCATTCCGGTTGAACCTTCATAGGCCAGTTTAATAGCTGACATATCAGCTCCGGGATGCACCAACAGAGTGTATTTAAATCCATCTTTGCCTTCAAGGAAGGTATATTCAGCATCCACACCCGGATAAATATTATTGTATGTAATTTTCTTGTAACCCCAGGTTTTAATGCAGCTGTTTTTCACAGTTGGAGAAGGGAAGGTATAGTAGCTGCTTAGTTTTTCATCGGTAGTTACAGTTACACTTGGGTTTGAATTTTTCCATTGTGCATAAATAAAATGCGGAATATCTTTCGGTGGACCATCTTTATCCAGATCACCAACTTTACCTTTTGGTTTCATGGCAACGGTTAGTCCGTCTTTATCAACAAGTTCATCATACCGATACACAACACCTTTAGCTGTGAAATAAGCAAATGTATTTCCGCTTCGGGTTGCAAAAAGAATTTTTTCCTGGGTCTGAATCTTGCCATCATACTGTCCTTTGTTTTCAATGAAAACCTGCTTGTCGAAAGCATTTTTACTCCAAACCGCAGTTGCGTTTAAGCTGCCAAGATTGCCACTGGAAGCCGTACCTTGTGCATTTGTCAGATTAAACGGAGCAACTACACAAGCCACTAAAAGAGGGGAAATTAATTGGTAAAATCTATTCATGAAAGGTAAAAATTTGGTATAGTATGATTATCTTAACGTAACTATTGTAACTTTATTATTCGACCCATCAAATATACTTATTTTAAGCAAATGTGTACTGTTTTAAAGCATTTTTTTATACAATTCCATAAATTCGACTCCTTTTGTCCAATTTAACACCCCTTTTACATTTTTTGTTTATGTTTGTTACCTAAATTAAATGCCATGCTTGGATTTCTTACCCCAATACATTCATTGCTCCGCTGGGCAGTGCTTTTGCTGCTGCTTGCAACTATAATTAAATCGCTGCATGGAATAATTTCCAAGCGAAGTTTTTCAAAATCAGATGATAAGATAAGCCTTTTTATGATGATCTCTGCCCATACACAGCTTTTAGTTGGCCTGATACTTTACTTCACAAGCCCTATGGTGCAGTTCGGTAATACAGCCAATGCTGAAATCCGTTTTTTCACTATGGAACACTCCACCATGATGATCGTTGCAATTGTATTCATGACCCTGGCCCGCATACTCAGCAAAAAAGGCAAAACAGATTCCGCCAAATTTATGCGCCTTTTTATCTTTAGTCTTCTAGCCTTATTAATAATCTTCATGGCAATCCCATGGCCATTTTCACATGTTGCCCGCCCATGGTTCTAAGTCAGGTAAAAGTTATTAGAGTTCATAGAGTTTTTAAAGTGAAGATATGTTCTTGCTTTACGAGCTTTAAAAACTTTACAAACTTCATAAACTCATTGAATGATTGAAAGAACCCCGAAAACAGAGCAAGCCATACTTGTGGGAATATGTCACAAGGAGCAGAAGAGAGAACAGATGCTCGAATACCTTGAAGAATTAAAGCTCCTCACCTACTCTTCCGGTGCTGTTCCCGCCAAAATTTTCACACAAAATATTCATACTTATGACCCGGCAACCTTAATTGGAAAAGGAAAGGTAGAGGAAATTCAAAAATACATTGAGGAGCATCCGGAAATAGATATGGTTATTTTCGATGAGGAGTTAAGTCCTTCGCAACAGCGTAACCTGGAGAAGGAAACCAAACGAAAGGTAATGGACCGCACTGCATTGATACTTGACATATTCGCCGGAAGGGCACAAACGGCGTATGCCAAAACACAGGTGGAACTTGCCCAATACGAATACCTGCTGCCTCGCCTTGCCGGTATGTGGACACACTTGGAAAAACAACGTGGGGGTATTGGTATGCGTGGCCCCGGTGAAAGTGAAATTGAAACAGACAGGCGCAGGGCGAGAAATCGTATTGCTTTACTAAAAGACAGGCTTAAGGAGATTGACAAGCAAATGACATCTCAGCGTAAAAACCGGGGACAGCTTATTCGTGTTTCACTGGTTGGTTACACCAATGCGGGCAAGTCAACCATTATGAACCTTATCAGTAAATCAGATGTGTACGCAGAAAATACTTTGTTTGCTACACTGGATACTACGGTGAGGAAAATGTCATTTGATAATACGCCATTTTTGCTTTCAGATACAGTTGGTTTTATTCGTAAACTTCCTACATTTTTGGTAGAAGCTTTTAAATCCACATTGGATGAAGTACGCGAAGCGGATATACTACTACATGTAGTTGATATTTCGCATCCATCCTTTGAACAGCATATTGCAGCGGTTAACCAGACCCTGATAGAGTTAAAAGCCATAGACAAACCAATTATTCTTGTCTTTAACAAAACCGATCTGTACCGTATTGCCGATGATGATGGCTATCTGCATCCTGTTTCATTAGAAGACATTAAAAAATCATGGATTGCTAACCTGCATCCTCATTGCGTATTTATTTCTGCTGTAGAAAAAAATAATATTGATGAATTAAGGGAAGTAATGCTGAAGCTTATCAGGGAAGAATATAACAGGAGGTATCCGTACGCCACATTGTAACCCATGACTTTGTCATTCTGAACGAAGTGAAGAATCTGATTTAAAACAGATCCCTCGTTCCTCGGGATGACAAAGTCATTAGCAATTATACATAATTAAGAAATACGTATATTTGACTCATGAAAATAGATTCTATAACAGTAGATAAATTAGCTGAGCTCTCCAAACTTGAATTTGATGAGCAGGGTAAAAAGGAAATTGAAAAAGACCTTAACCGGATTGTTGAGTTTGTAGAAAAACTGAGCGAACTTGATACCTCAAACGTTGAACCGCTTATTTATATGTCGGAAGGGACGAACGTAATGCGTGATGATGAGGTGAAACAGGTTATCACACAACAAGAGGCTTTAAAAAATGTTCCGGTTAAAGATTCAGATTACATTAAAGTTCCGAAGGTTATTACAAAGGAACAATAATGAAAACTCTGTGCCTTTGTCATGCTGAGGAACGAAGCATCTGTTTTAAAATACAGATCCTTCGCTGCTCTCAGGATGACAATCTCACTTACTTTCGTGTATCCTAATTAATTCCTAATTATTAATTTCTAATTAACTACACCCCCATGAAAAAGTTTATCATTGGTTCTCTGGTCGGAACAGTTCTAATTTTTGTTTGGTCATTTGCATCGTGGGAATTGCTACCTATCCATGTTCACTCCTTTAATTACACACCCAAACAAGATTCTATTTTAAAAGTGCTTGATGCGTCTTTACCCACTTCGGGAGCTTACATGTTGCCTGCGGCCGACAACCGCAAAGTGGAATCAGTAACATCCGACTATCGAAATGCTTCTGAAAAAAACATGAAGGACATGGTTGGTAAACCCGGAGCAATTATATTTTTCAATAAGAAAACCGATGCTATGGACCCAATGGTAATGGTTAGGGGAATACTTATTGATCTGCTTGCTGTAATGAGTGCCGCCATTATACTGGTGCTTGCAGAAGATAAGTTACGCACATTTTTCATGCGCTTTTGGGTAATCCTGCTAATTGGTTTCATTGTTGCGCTCAACTCCTATTTGCTCGACTGGAACTGGATGGGCTTTCCGTGGCCATTTATCAAACGACAGTTGATTGATGTATGCGCAGAATGGGGCTTAGTAGGTTTGTGGTTGGCCTGGTATCTCAAGCCGGCAAAGGCTTAGGGTTACTTTTCATCTGCCTAAGCATTCTTAAATGGATAAAGCAATTCCGCGTGATATTCCCCTTTTTAAAGTGGATACACCCGTTTCATTTTACATTATTAGAATTGTTGCTATTTTCGGGTACATCGCCTGTTTAATTATACGGGTTGATATAGAACTAATTCTAACTTATTCTGTTATTATACTCTTGTATTTGTTGAGCACCTGGTATACAAAAATTGAGGTTTTAAAAGACCATTTCAAATTAATACGAATTGGGCCTTTTTATAAAAACTTTAAGAAAGAAGAGCTGTTTGAATATAAATATATATCAGGCTTTGAGTTCACTAAAAGTGAATTCAATTCTGTAGTAGCAATTATTTCAATTCTGGTTCCTAAAACCCCGATTGGGGGATTCCGGTCGCCTGAAATTAATTTTGATTATAAGGATATTGATGGTGAAACGTACGCTATGGATATACAGTTTCATTTCCTGGAAAGTAATTTTGCGAAAGCTTTTGAAATAATTAATTCAAAAATCCCGGGCAAAAAGTAAATATTCCACCTGAAAGATAGGTCCATTTTGAATTCCGGTCAATAGACATCTTTCCTAAATAACATTAAGCTGTTG
>CAIPDV010000051.1 GCA_903863935.1 uncultured Bacteroidota bacterium | reverse complement strand
GATATATGATGCTCACACAAATTCCTGGACTCAAAAAGGTAATTCTCCTGCCGGTAAGTTAGATGCACTTATTACTTTTTCCATTGGTAATCATGGATATATTGGCGGCGGATTTGACGGCTCCGGTTATTATAGGAATTGTTGGGAATACGACACCACTTCTGATACCTGGACTTCCATTGCCACCTTCCCTTTAACTACAGGTATTAGTGGTGACCCCAGAACATTTGTTCTTGGAAGTAAGGCTTATGTTTGTACAGGAACTACGGTAGGGGTGAAAACCCTTTCCGATGGGTATGCCTATGATACGGTTACCAAAGCCTGGTCGGTATTTACCAATATGGGTGTAAATAAAATAGAACGCGGATATGCGGCGGCTTTTACCCTTGGTAAATGCGGTTTTATTGCAACAGGCAGAGACAGTCTAGGGGTCATGCTGAATGATCTTTGGAAATACTGTCCATGTGCTGATACGGCAATTTTGACAGGGACACGCCAGTATGACAATACCAATTTTGCATTCAAATTATATCCTAACCCAAGTTCAGGCAATTTAACTATAAAATATAGTGTTTTAAATGCTCATCAGGTTGAATTCAGAGTTATTGATATGTTTGGAAGACTAATCAACAGTGTTAACATGGATGCACAAACCGATGAAATGACCATTAATGAAACCTCGCTTGGAAATGGAATGTATTTCTACCAGGTATTAGATTCAGGCAAGCTTATATCATCCGGTAAATTTATAATTGCGAAATAACTATTGTATTATCTCAGGCCAAAAATTTAAAGCCATCGGACCTATTCCGGTGGCTTTTTTACTTTGTCCGAAAGGCTGATTTTCAATTTTCGTATCTTTGCCCGCCAGAACGAATCTTTCGGGCTGCCAAATCTTTTAACAATACATGAAAAACATTTTTATTACCGGAGGTGCCGGATATGTAGGTGCCGTACTTACTCCAAAACTACTCGACAAAGGCTATAATGTAACAGTTCTCGACCTGATGATATACGGCGAAGACGTATTACCTAATCACCCTAACCTTAAAAAAGTAAAAGGAGATATCCGCGATCAGGAATTGCTTAAGAAAATACTTCCCGGACAAGATGCAGTTATACACTTAGCATGTATTTCAAACGACCCTAGTTTTGAATTGAATCCAACACTTGGAAAATCCATTAACCTCGATGCTTTTGAACCCTTAGTTAAAATAGCGAAGGAAAGTGGTGTTCAACGCTTCATCTATGCTTCTTCTTCAAGTGTATACGGAATTAAAGAAACTCCGAATGTTACTGAGGATATGCCGCTCGACCCACTTACGGACTACTCTAAATTCAAAGCGGAATGTGAGGTTATTTTGGAAAAATATCGCTCAGATGATTTTACAACTTTTACTGTTCGCCCGGCTACTGTTTGCGGTTACAGTAAGAGATTACGTCTTGATTTAACAGTTAATATTCTTACCAATCTTGCCATTAATAAAGGAACTATTACCGTATTTGGCGGAGACCAGAAACGCCCGAATATTCACATTGAAGATATGACGGATTTATATTGCCTGTTATTGGAACTTCCAAAGGAAAAAATCTCCGGAAAGATTCTGAATGCAGGATATGAGAACCATACCGTATCTGAAATTGCAGGCATGGTAAAACATGTGGTAGGTGACCAGGTAAACATTGTAACTACACCAACTAACGATCACCGCTCCTATCACATCTCATCGGAAAAAATAAAGAAAGAATTAGGCTTTGAAGCAACCCATACACTGGAAGATGCCGTGGCTGACTTGAAACGTGAATTTGAAGCCGGGCATATTCCAAACTCGTTGGATGATCCGCGCTATTTTAATGTGAAGCTTATGCAAATGATTGAACTGAAATAACTATGAACGATAAACTATTAACTATGAACGGAAAGGCATGAATTTGATTCATAGTTCATCATTTATAGTTCATCGTTAAAATAAAACCTATGCAAATACCATACATCAACCTCGGTCTTCAACACAAGTTAATTAAAGACGAAATCCTTGCTTCCATTGGAAAAGTGTTGGAGAGCGGGCAGTTTATTCTGGGTGATGAATTAACTCAATTTGAAAAATCTTTTGCTGAACTGCACGGAGTAAAATATGCTTTGGGGGTTGCAAATGGCACTGATGCTTTGTTTTTATCGCTAAAGGCAATCGGATTAAAAGAAGGTGATGAAGTAATTACTGCTCCGAATTCATTCCTTGCTTCGGCATCTGCGGTGATAATCGCAGGAGGTAAACCAGTTTTTGCCGATGTTAGAGAAGACTTTAATTTAGATCCCGAAAAAGTTGAAAAAGCAATCACTCCAAAAACAAAAGCCATAATAGCAGTTCACCTTACAGGCCGCCCTGCTCCAATGGATGAACTGCAAGCCATAGCAGATAAACATAGACTATTTATAATTGAAGATGGCGCACAAGCAATTGGTGCAACCTATAAAAATAAGCCCGTTGGAGGATTTGGAACAACAGGTTGTTTTAGCTTACACCCGTTAAAAAATCTGGCTGCCGGAGGCGATGGCGGTGTTATAACAACCAATAACCACCATATATATAACTACCTGAAAGTAGCCCGAAATCATGGTTTGAAAAACCGCGATGAATGCGAATTTTGGAGTTATAATTCAAGGTTGGATAATATGCAGGCGGCATTGCTGAATGTGAAAATGAAATACCTTGACAAATGGACCGAAAGAAGAAGAGCTTTTGCTAATTTATATTACGAACGACTGAGCGATCTTCCAATGATTGTTCCATGCGATAAAGAATATGAGAAGGCCGTTTACCATACATTTATTATACAAACAGAAGACCGTGACGAACTGAAAGAGCATCTTGCCAGAAAAGGTGTTGATACTAAAGTCCACTACCCTATTCCCATACATTACCAGGAGGCAGCTAAGGGGTTAGGATATAAAAAGGGAGATTTTCCGGTTACGGAAAAGCAGGCCGAAACCATTTTAAGTATTCCAATTTACCCGGAATTGACGGATGAACAAGTAAATTACATTATTGAAGAGATTCAAAATTTTTATCATTAAATTTTTTTGCACAAACGCTGATGAGCAAATCAAGAGATAATTTAACCGGGAAATCCTATGGCTTGTTCAGCGAAGCATATAGCCGTTTTTTTTATCGGATAAAATACCTCTACAACAAGTTCAGCAGTTTTTCGGAAACCAAAAAGAGTATTGTTTTAAACGGAGATTCAAAAATTGGAATTCACCATAAAACATTGATGAATATTAAGAATTCCAAAATTGTTGTCAACAATGGTTCATTGAAGGTGGGTATTGATTTCGGTTATTTTGACGGAGGCATTTACGATTCCTCCAAAGACCGTTGCAAAATATTCATGATCAACTCAACCCTCGAAATTCATGGCCATGTTTCATTCTATCCGGGTGTACTGGTATATGCCATTGATGCTCATATCATCATACGGAACAACACCAAAATAAACGGTAATGTTGAAATCATCAGCCTCAAGAAAATAGATATTGGCGAAGAATGTCTTTTTGCTGAAGGAATTATTTTGCGTGATAATGACGGACACCAGATCAATTCGGGTACCGGTGATAATAAAGACAGCGAAGCCAAAGAAGTGAAAATAGGTAACCATTGCTGGATAGGCCAGCGGGCCATGATTTTGAAGGGTGTTACCCTGGCCGATAATGTAATTGTGGGTGCTGGGGCTGTGGTTGCAGGAAGCTTTCCTTCCAATGTGGCTGTAGCAGGTATTCCTGCTAAGATAATTAAAGAAAACGTATCTTGGAACGCTTAAAATAAAGCTAATGAAGACAATAGTTACAGGCGGTTGCGGGTTTATAGGCAGCCATACAGTAGATAGATTAGTGAACGACGGACATGAAGTTATTATCATTGATAACCTTAGCAGTGGCTCTATGCGCAACATTGAACATCACAAAGGAAACCCGAAAGTTCAGTTCAATCAAGCCGACATTGCAGATTATGGTTCTATACTGCCTTTGTTTAAAAATGTGGATTGTGTATTCCATCTGGCGGCCTTGGCGGATATTGTTCCAAGCATTGAAAAGCCCATGGCCTACCACCGCAGTAATGTGGATGGAACAATTAGTGTTCTGGAATCGTGCAGGCACAATAATGTGGCTCGCGTAATTTATGCTGCATCTTCTTCCTGTTATGGTATTCCGGATAAATATCCTACTCCCGAAACCCAGGCTATAAGTCCCCAATACCCATATGCACTTACAAAAAATGTGGGTGAACAATATTGCATGCACTGGCACAATATTTACGGAATGAATATTACGGCCCTTCGTTTCTTTAACGTGTATGGGCCTCGTGCACGCACATCCGGAACCTATGGAGCTGTGTTTGGTGTTTTCCTGGCACAAAAACTAAATGGCAAGCCATACACCGTTGTTGGCGATGGCAAACAAACCCGCGATTTTACATTCGTTACAGATATTGTGAATGCATGTGTAACCACAGCCGCCAATAATAATTGTGCCGGAGAAATTATGAATGTTGGAAGCGGAAATACATACAGTGTAAACCGCCTTGTTGAATTATTAGGCGGCGAAGTTGTACATATACCCAAACGCCCCGGAGAGCCTGATTGCACTTTTGCCGATACCACAAAGATTCAGCAAAAGACAGGCTGGAAGCCATTGGTAAGTTTGGAAGACGGGGTAAAAATAATGCTGGATAATATTGACTACTGGAGAGAAGCCCCGCTTTGGGATCCTGCCAGTATTGAAAAAGCAACCGAAGACTGGTTTAAATATTTGGGAAATAAATAGTCAAGCTATGGCTAAACATAAAAAGATTTTAAAATTAGAAGATTTAGCAAAAGAAATTGCTAAACTGAAAAAGCAAGGCAAAACTGTTGCCCAATGCCATGGTTGCTTTGATTTGCTACACCCCGGCCATATCATGCATTTTCAGGCGGCTAAAAAACATGCCGATATTGTCGTAGTTACTATAACCCCCGATCATTATGTGAACAAAGGCCCCGGAAGGCCTGTATTTACTGAACAAATCCGTATGGAGTCTATTGCTGCAATGGAGGCTGTGGATTATGTTGCGCTTAATAAGTGGCCTACTGCAGTTGAAACTATTAAGCTGCTGAAACCTACCTATTATGTAAAAGGCCCCGATTATAAAGACCGTTCCAAGGATTTAACAAAAGGAATAATTGATGAGGAAAATGCCATAAAATCAGTAGGCGGAGAAATTTATATTACAGAAGAACCTACCTTCTCATCTTCCAATCTTATCAATTCATTCTTCAGTCCGCATAGCCCGAAAACAAAGGAGTTTGTGGATGACTTCAAAAAGAAAAATTCTTTTGAGAATGTGGTTGCCGACATTGAGAAAATGAATAATCTGAAAGTAATGGTTATCGGCGATACCATTATTGATGAATACCATTATTGCAATCCCCTAGGTAAATCTTCCAAGTCACCAACCATATCAACTATTTTTCTGCGTTCAGAAACATTTGCCGGAGGTGTATTGGCAATTGCCAACCACCTGGAACAACTGGCAGGAAGTGTAAAATTGGTGACTTGTTTAGGTAAAGAAAATACCGCATCCGGAGTTATTGATAAGACACTTTCGAAAGGGGTGGATGCTAAATTTTTCACTCGTAATGATGGGCCAACACCTGTTAAACGCAGGTATCTGGACCGCTACCAGAACGTGAAGCTTTTTGAAGTAACCTTCATGAACGACCAGCATATTAATGCGGAACTGGAAAAAGAAGTTGTACAGTATTTAAATAAAGAAATTCCGAAATATGATTTGGTAATAATTACCGATTTCGGGCATGGATTTATTACTCCCGGAATAATTAAATGCGTTCAGGAAAAAGCCAACTATGTGGCCATAAATGCACAGACCAACAGTAATAATTTTGGTTACAATTATATTACCAAATACCACAAGTCCGATTATATTTCCATTGATGAAAAGGAACTCCGCCTCCCTTTCGGCGATAACTATGGCAACCTGGAAACCCTTGTAAAAAAACTGCACACAATTACTAAGGCGGAAAAGATTCAAATCACCCTTGGTGGCGAAGGTTCATTGTGGTATGAAAACAAGAAATTTTACCGTACACCCGCTTTCGCCAGGGTGGTTAAAGACTCGGTAGGTGCAGGCGATGCAGTGCTTTCTGTTACGGCACTATGTGCTATTTTAAACATTAAACCTGAAGTAGCATCCTTTATAGGGAACTGCACAGGCGCACTGGCTGTAGAAATTATTGGTAATGCCCATCCGGTTTATAAAAAAGACCTTATCAGGTTTATCCAGTATTTTCTAAAATAAGTCATGTTTTAGGCCATTATCTGAGGCTAAAACTATTTTATTTTTACTTTTCCCCTTCATTGAATTCGCGTATAAGTAAACTTTGCTTATATTTGGATTTCATATTAACAATAAACCTTATAAACCATTAAATCCTTAGTCATGAGAAAATCTTTATTCCTATTATTAATTACAGGAGTTTGGGGCTCTACACAAGCGCAGACTAGTACCGCAAGGAAATCACCTTCGGTATCTGTTAACCTCCAAAAGCTTGCACAGATGAGGATAAAGGCTAATTCAGCTTCAGAAAAGCAAACTGCAGCACAGCCTTCCTCCAATAGCAAGTCTACTCACTCACATAGAGTATCTAACGAACCATTATTACCACCTTTAGGATCTTCGGCCAACGTTAACGGTGTTCGCGATGCGACAACAACCGCAACTACCGCTAACCAGGCTTGTAACCTGATTACTATGACCCACCGCGAAAACAACTCGAATGTTGGTACCTGCGGAACCGGTGCATACAATGCTGCATACTCAACCAATGGCGGAGCAACATGGGATTCAAGCGTTACAATTTCTTGTAACCAACCATCCCGTTACCCTAACGGTGTATTGTTCAATCCGGCTGGAAACACCAACCCGATGAATGTTTATGATGCAATGTCAGGACCTTGGACCAACAGTTCAACCACTGCTATTTCATGGGTTGAAACCGTATACGGAAGTGTAACCATTGGAAATACCAATTCACATGAAATGTTCTGGACAAACGGAATATCTCCTAACACTACACCTCAAAACACAGGAAATTTATCCTTTATGAGCAGCAGTGATGACAGTACCGTTCACGTAATTGGTGAAGGTTATTCATTGAATTCTACAGGAGCTGCATTCCAGGCTTGGTATGGTGCAGTTATGACAACCGGAAAATTCAACGCCGCCGCTGACTCTTTCAACTGGTACCAAACTGTATTCCGTCCGCACCTTGTTCCTGCAATCAAAGGCTTTGGCAGCATGAGCTTACCTTACGATTCATCCGTATTCCCGGTTACCCAACCAGGTCAGGCTTGGTCACAAGATGGTAAAACAGGTTATGTTGTTATCTTCGGTAACCTTGATTCATCAGGAGTTGGTTACAACTACAACTTCGAATCAAACCAACCTATCGTTTACAAAACAACCAACTCAGGTCAATCATGGGCTATGATGCCAATGTATAACTTCCGTAACATTGCCAGCTTAACTCAATTCCTCACCCCATCATCTGATAGTGGTGTTGCTGAACCACTCTGGTACACTTTTGCAGCGGGAAATTTTGCACAAGGCGCAAACAATGATTGGGATCTTACCGTTGATATGAATGGTAATCTCCACATCTTCTCTGCAATCTTAAGTTCATACTACACCAACCCTGATTCGGGTTATGCTGTTGAATTTTATGCCGGACACCATGGTTATATTTACGATGTTTACACCACCACCGGAACAGGCGGATGGCAAGCTCGTTACATCGATTCAATGACCACTTACCCTGCACACGTTGTTACCAATGCTGAATCAAATGACTGGGATAATACCTCTTCAAGTTCAGTTGCTTTTGGTAACAGACTTCAGGCTTCCAGAACAACCGATGGTTCACACGTATTTGTTACTTGGGAAGATGATACCACAGGAGCTACTACCGATTCATTAGTTTCTCCGGATGTAAAAGGACAAGGCTATGATGTTGCTAATGACACCAAAACCATGATAATGCAATTCACTCACTCAGCTAATAACTATTACCTGTGTGCTTCTGATATAGCATTGACATCTGGCAGCAGCAATGTGACCTATACTGTTCCTGCTACAATCACCTATCCTCAAACCATTCCTAGTGATGGTTCAACTGCAGTTAATTACTTTTACCTCGGTTCAATTCAGTATAACGATAACATGTTTACCGGTATACCTGCAATTGCACAACCAGGTTTCTCAATCACTGCAAACTATCCTAATCCATTCAATCATATCACCAGTTTCAACGTTAACCTTACAAAGGAAAGCGAAGTATCTGTTGAGGTTTATAATTTGATTGGCGAAAAGGTTTATACCATTGGCGCACAGAAAATGACCACCGGAAGTCACTTAATGACTTTAGATGGTTCAGGCTGGAGCTCCGGCGTATACTTCTATAAAGTTATTGCAAACAACCAATCTATCACCCAGAAAATGGTGGTTCAAAAGTAAGTTTGTATTAATTCTGTTCTTACAAAAAATCCCCTCCGTTAATTCGGGGGGGATTTTTTATTTAATATGATCGTACTTAAGGGGAGTGTT
>CAIPDV010000050.1 GCA_903863935.1 uncultured Bacteroidota bacterium | reverse complement strand
TTGCACAAACACTGGTAGTATTTACCAATGGATTTACCCGTTTTAATAATGCAAGGGCTTTGGCCTGTCATGCGGGAGTAGCTCCTTTTGAATATACATCCGGTTCCAGCATCCGAAGTCTACAAACATATCACCCCGATGGGGTTTCCTTTAGGGCTTTTCGTTTCAAAACTTGTCCCGCTCCTTTTGCGGGAGCCTGTCCCGAATGAGCTTCGGGATCCTCCACTAAAGCGTGCTTCGCTCTGCTTTAGTGTGCGGGCTTTCTCCCGAATACTCGGGACAATCCTTCGTGCAAATTACCATTGTTCCTAACCCCGTCGGGGTGGCATGTTTGTAGCAATGCACAAACACATGCCTATGTCCGCCGAAGAAACAGGACAGATATAGGTACTTGGTAGTCGGCGGATATGTTCTCGATGGTTTGAATTATCTACAAACATATCACCCTTACAGGGTTTCCTTTTGGGCTTTTCGCTGCTATCCCTCAGGCAGAAAGACAAATAACAGTTAGTGTTTTTACGGTTGAAACCCTTCAATTTCTTTTCCGGATATTTTTTAATAATAACAGGGAGATTTTACCTAACCTATTAATAAACAGAAATATAAATAATAACCCTCTCTGTTTTGTTTCCTGTTATCCCTCCTGTTATTTTCCTGTTATGCTCCTGATATCTCTCCTGATAATTCCCTGTTATTTTTCCTGTTATTTTCCAGTAAAAAGCGGGTAATTATTAGTGAAACTTCGTGCCCTTAGTGTCTTAGTGGTGAGTGTATTTTTGCAATAGAGATTGCTTCACCGCCAACTCCCGGTTCGCAATGACGCCGTAATTCGTAATTTCTAATTCGTAATTGGAATTGACACTACGCGTCTAATTCCCCCGCAATCACATTCATGCTGCTCATAGTAACTATGGCATCCGAAAGTAAGTTACCGCGAATCATCTCCGGGTAAGCCTGATAGCAAATAAAGCACGGCCTGCGGAAATGCAGCCTATAAGGGGTTCTGCCGCCATCGCTGATGAGATAGAAGCCCAGCTCGCCATTACCGCCTTCAACAGCATGATAAACCTCGCCTTTAGGCACATCGGTCTCTCCCATCACAATTTTGAAGTGATAGATGAGTGCTTCCATATTGTTATAGACTTCCTCTTTAGGTGGCAAATAAAAATCCGGTATATCGGCATGAAACACACCCGCAGGTAGCTTTTCAACCTTCTCTACTGCTTGTTTTATAATACTGAAACTTTGCCAGATCTCTTCCTCGCGCACCATAAAGCGGTCGTAGGTATCGCCGTTAGTGCCGACAGGAATAGTGAATTCAAAGTCTTCGTAACTGGAGTAAGGGTTCATCACACGTACATCGTAGTCAACGCCTGCAGCACGCAAGTTAGGACCTGTAAAGCCATAATTCAACGCTCTTTCAGCACTTATGGAACCCGCACCAATGGTACGATCCATGAAGATGCGGTTACGAACCAACAGCTTTTCAAACTCCTTCAACACCTTAGGGAACTCATCAATAAACTTATGGAGTTTGGTCCATGCATCTTGCGGGAAGTCCCTTTCAAATCCGCCAATGCGGCCTATGTTGGTTGTAAGGCGTGCCCCACATATTGCTTCGAATATCTCGTATATCTTTTCGCGTTCTTCAAACACATACACGAAACCCGTGAGGGCTCCGGCATCCACGCCAATAACACTGTTGCAAACCAAGTGGTCAGCAATCCGCGAAAGTTCCATTATGATAATACGCATGTACTCCACACGCTTAGGCAACTTGGCTTCAATAAGTTTCTCAACCGTCATGTGCCAACCCATATTGTTGATAGGGGAGGAACAATAGTTGAGGCGGTCGGTAAGGGGAGTAATCTGGTTATAAGGCCTGCGCTCAGCAAGCTTTTCGAAGGCCCGGTGAATATAGCCAACTGTAGGTACCGAGTCAACAATTATTTCCCCGTCCATGGTCAATATGTTCTGAAACACCCCGTGCGTAGCGGGATGTGAAGGGCCAAGGTTGAGTGTTGTATACTCTTTTTCTTCCAGCTTTTCAACCGGTGTAATCGGTGTTTCAGCTATATCTTTTATATGTTTATTCTTGTTTGACATAATTCAATTATCTTCCGAACATAGCGTCGTTCTTGTCTTCGCGGTTTTGGTCTTCCAACGGAAACTCCTTTCTCAATGGGAAACCGACCATGTCATCTACATTCATAATGCGTATCATGTTGGGGTGCCCTTTAAATACAATTCCGTAGAAGTCGTAGGTTTCGCGCTCCTGCCAGTTGGCAGCAGAGAACACAGTGGTGAGTGTTGGTACCACTGCATCATTCACATCAAAAAATATACGCAACCGTATTCTCCAATTCTTTGGCATATTGTGCAAGTGATAGATCACTCCGAGTTCATGGCCTTTATTGTCGGGGAAATGTACGCCACACAAGTCAGTAAGGAAGCGGAATTCCATTTCAGGGTCATCATAAAGGAATTTAATTACGTCCACAATCTTATCTTTCTTCACTGTGAATACCGGGAAATCCCGCACCATTTCTGCCGAAAGAAGGGCATCACTAAAGTTCTCTTTCAATTTAGCTTGAACCGATATCAACAATTCATTCTCTTCCATATCCTATTCTATTCCGTATTTGGCAAGCATTTCCTTGTATTCAGGTTGGTTCCTTCTTCTCAAGGATTCGTTCTTAATTAACTCTTGTATTTTTACGATACCGTCCAAAACCTGCTCGGGGCGAGGAGGGCAACCGGGTACATAAACATCCACCGGAATAATTCTGTCAATTCCCTGCAACACACTGTAGGTATCAAATATGCCACCGCTTGAAGCGCAAGCACCCATAGAGAGTACCCAGCGTGGTTCTGCCATTTGTGTATAAACTTGTTTTAAAATCGGCCCCATTTTTTTTGCGATTGTTCCCATCACCATTAAAAGATCCGCCTGGCGTGGAGAGAAGCTTAAACGCTCAGCACCAAAACGGCCCATATCATAATGCGCAGCCATGGTTGCCATAAACTCAATACCGCAGCAGGAAGTTGCAAAAGGTAACGGCCAAATGGAGTTTGCACGTGCTAATCCAATTACTTTATCGAGGCGTGTTGCAAAAAAGCCCGGACCTTCAATTCCCGGAGGAGAACCTACCACGTCTAAACCAGTTTTTTCCAAAAATTCTGCCATAATTTCTTTATTTGCTTAGTCGGTGTCCCACTTCAGCGCACCTTTTTTGAGTATGTAAAAGAACCCGATAAGAATCACTCCCATGTACGAAATCATTTCCCAGAAGCCATCCATGCCTAATTTTCTGAAGTCTACAGCCCATGGATAAAGGAAAATTACTTCCACATCAAACAGTACGAAAAGAATTGCCGCTAAAAAATATTTTATGGAGAATGGTATTCGGGCATTTCCTTGCGATTCAATACCGCATTCAAAGGTATCAAGCTTTATTTTGCCTTTGCGTTTGGGGCCGAGTATGTTCGATACAAACATGGTTGTAACTACAAAGCCTCCTGCTACCAATACTGTAATGGCTATTGGTAGATAATCTATTGGTCCATTAGAATCCATAACTGATACTTATTAAATGCAAGGCAAAGTTAAGCATATTTAGGATGGTACAAAATAAATATTTACCCCGGCTTTTTATGCCTGTTTTTTCAATTAGAAAGGGTACGCATTTACCGTATTGATAGGTGCAGAACCACAGCATACAATTTAACATGGGTACTATTTAAACGTACCCGGTAATTGTGCCGATATAGCTTGCTATTGTTAGTCAAACAGGGCTTTGACTTTTCAAAAGCCTGACTAAATTTTATTGAGACCGATTATGAAAAATAATGCGGAACAAAACAGGAAGTATTACCCGTTATAGTACTATCACTTTCCCTTATCCCCATTCCTGCCGCTTCCTGGCCAACAACCCAGCTACCAAGTACAGGAGTTTTTCCGGCAAATTTTGGAATCTCAAAGAGTTCCTGATACACGAAACCTTCTTCTCCGTATTCACCAACAGTTTCCTCAATCACAGTTCCATTTTTTACTACTTGTATGTTGCTCCCTTCCCTGGAAAGGATTGGTTTTCGAACATAGTTCTTCATGCTGAAAGGCTTCTCATAATAGCACGGTAAAATGTTCGGATGATCGGGAAATAATTCATACATAACGGCCAATATGGCTTTGTTAGAAAGTATCATTCTCCAGGGTGGCTCAATCCAAAACATATGTTCTGTTTCCGTGAGAATGTTATCACCGAACTCTTCATTGATGAGCCATTCGTAAGGATATAACTTAAATAGTTGCCTAATGGGTTTTTCGTCCATATCAACAAACTTATTTGATTCACTGTCCCAGCCAATATCATCAATGTAAATGAGGTCGGTTTCCATTTTCCCCTGAATGGCGCAGTCGCGCATATATTCCACAGTGGTCAGGTCTTCAAGGCTTTCTTTGTTGCAGGTGAAATAGAGTTTATCGCTGTAGAGATATTGTTTCAGATAGGCCCAATAAGCAATTAGTTTTTCGTGGATGGAATTAAACTGGTCTTTTGCTTTATCAAAATCCTGAAGCCAGAACCACTGCACTACAGCGGCTTCAAATAATGAGGTTGGGGTATCTGCATTAAATTCGAGAAGTTTAATATTTCCAAGTTCATCCATTCCCAAATCAAAACGCCCGTATATTGAAGCCCAGTCATCATTCCATGATTTTTCAATTAATGGAATAAATTTATCGGGAATGGCAAATTTGGAATAAAGATTATTATCGATAACGTGTTGCACGGCTTGCAGGCACATTTCCCATAGGTCGTTCGTTACCTTTTCTATTTTTAAAATTTCGGCTTCCGTAAATTCGTAATATGCGCTTTCATTCCAGTATGGAATATTTGTTGTGTGAAAACCAAAACCAAGATTTTCGACAGCTTTTTGCCAATTGTTCCTGGGTTTTATAGATATTCTTTGCATACGTTATTAATTAATGTTATTCGCCTCCACCCATTCCACTATGCCCAAATCCGCCTCTTGAAACAGATGCTTTTGCACCGCTGCTGCCTACATTTGAGCCTTCACTTAGTCCACCGGAATAATACCCAACCCTATTATAGCCTCCATTGTAAAACATACCATAGGGTCTGAAAGCATAATAATACATTCCATAACCATGGTAGCCTCCATTATTCTGGTCGCGGTAGGCCCTGGTATAGCCTGCTGAAGTGTCGGAACGCATGTATACTTTCTTCTCGCTTTTACCCCCGTTGGCTGCATAATCCCAGCCGTTGTCCTGTTTTTTGTTGCACGATGCCAGTGCCGATGTTACCAATACAAGACGGATAAATTTTGATTTTTTCATGTTACTTAACCGTTACATAAATTTCATATTCCTTTTTTGCTTTCACCGTAGTAGGATCTCCATAAGCATCTGTAGTGCCTGTTTCTGCATCATACATGCCTAATGCAGGCACAGTGTCGGTAACCGTTTTAGAACTTATAGCAACGTTTTTCACCCAGGTGGTATATGTAATTTTAATAACGTCTTTGTCAGTATTTAAATGATCGGTAGTGATTCCAACTTCAACCGAACCATCTTTCGAAGGTTGCTTTACTACATCATTGGGTTTGTCTTCGCCACATGAATACAACAAAACAGGGATAGATAAAAGGAGCAAAAAATTTCTCATGAGCAAGTGTTTTTATTATGGAGCGTTAAACTAATAATTTTTCCTGAATGTCAGACTAACATTTTAAAAATCACATGATAGTGATTGAAGGTTTTAAAAGAAGTAAAATAAAAAACCCTGACGTTTCGGTCAGGGTTTTTTATTTTATGGGGTATAAAAATTAAACATGTTCGCCTTCGTCCATCTCACCTTCCTCCATTGGAACGGTTTGAGGAATAAAGTCAACACCTTTGCCTGGTTTGCTATAATCATAAGGCCAGCGGTGAACTACCGGTAATTCGCCAGGCCAGTTGCCGTGTTCAGGCATAATAGGAGTGGTCCATTCGAGGGTATTTGAATTCCATGGATTTTGTTCTGATTTCGGACCTTTGAATACGCTGTAGAAAAAGTTAACGAAGAAGATAACCTGAGACAATACTCCGATAATTGCGAATATTGAAATGATCACATTCAGGTGTTGCAATTTTTCAAATGGAGCGTACAGGTCGTTATTGAAATATCTTCTTGGTACGCCAGCCAATCCTACAAAGTGCATAGGGAGGAATACTCCGTAAGCACAAATGAAGGTAAGCCAGAAATGCCAGTATCCAAGTTTTTTATTCATGAAACGGCCGAACATTTTAGGGAACCAGTGATATACTCCGCCAAACATGGCTAATACAGCTGACAGACCCATTACAATATGGAAGTGAGCTACCACAAAATAAGTTCCATGAACGGCAACGTCCAAAGCAGAGTCAGCAAGAATGATACCAGTTAATCCACCCGAGATGAATGTAGAAACAGCACCGATTACAAACAACATTTGCGGATTGAAAATAATATTCCCTTTCCATAATGTTGTTATATAGTTAAAGGCTTTGATAGCTGAAGGAATAGCAATGAGCAAAGTGGTGAATACGAATACTGAACCCAGAAACGGATTCATGCCGCTCACAAACATGTGGTGACCCCATACGATGAACGCAAGGAATGCGATGGCAAGCATAGAGCCGATCATAGCACGGTAACCAAAGATCGGTTTACGTGCATTTACCGACATAATTTCAGAGATAATACCGAATGCAGGCATAATAACAATATACACTTCAGGGTGGCCAAGGAACCAGAACAAGTGTTCAAACAATACAGGGCTACCACCGGTTTGCGATAAAGCTGTTCCGTTGATATAGATATCAGACAAGTAGAAACTTGTTCCGAAGCTACGATCGAAGATCAGCAATATGGCAGCACCGAAAAGTACCGGGAAAGAAAGCACACCAAGAACGGCGGTAATCAAAAGCGCCCAAATGGTAAGTGGCATGCGGGTCATCTTCATTCCTTTAGTCCGTAAATTCAGGATTGTAACAATGTAGTTCAAACCGCCGAGGAGTGAAGAAACAACGAATAAGGAAATTGAAGAAAGCCATAAGGTCATACCTAATTTAGAGCCATCCATTGCCTGCGGCAAAGCACTAAGCGGAGGATAGATTGTCCAACCTGCAGAAGCCGGTCCGGTTTCAACGTATAATGAGATCATCATTACAACGGAGGCTATTAAGAAGAACCAATAGGATAACATGTTAAGCATTGGCGATGCCATATCCCTTGCTCCTACCTGTAGTGGAATAAGCAGGTTCGCAAAGGTTCCGCTCAATCCACCGGTTAAAAGGAAAAACACCATAATAGTACCGTGGATGGTAACCAAGCCCAGATACATATTTGGATCAAGTTTGCCGCCCGGTGCCCATTTGTCGCCGAGGAAATAGTGCATAACCGGGAATGAATGTCCGGGCCAGGCTAATTGTAATCTGAATAAAGTACTCATAATAGCAGCTGCAAGTGCCATGAACATGGCTGTAAAAAGAAACTGCTTGCTAATTACCTTATGATCCATGCTGAATACATACTTCTCAATGAACGACAACTTGGGGTGTTCATGGTGATGAGCATGTGCTGCATGGTCTCCGGTATCGTGTGCGTCAGCGTGAGCGTGGTTTTCCATATCCTTCTGCTGTTTTTAGTATTTCAAATTTAGTAATTAGTTCAAATATTATTTCATAGCTGTAGCAACAGCTGTTTTATGGTGCATATCATACAAGTGCGAAAAGTGAGGATGTTGTTTTGCCATCCATGCCGCAAATTCCTCTTTCGAATCTACCACAACTTTCGAACCCATGGTATAGTGGCCACCACCGCAAACACGGTTACAAAGCAGCACATAATCAAATGCAGTATCATGTGTTACCCTTCTCATTGAATCTGTAGTGATTGTTGCGGTAAAGTGAATTTCGGTGGTTATACCCGGTACGCAGTTGATCTGGTCGCGGAAGTGAGGGAAATAAACACCATGCATTACTTCGCGGGCATTACATTTAAATAACAAAGGAGTATTTACAGGAATGTGAATATCACCTTTTGCAATAACATCATCCCAACCTTTTTCGTCAGTAGAATCCAATCCCATAGTATTGTTGGAACCATCGTCAATTAGCCTGTAATCTGATTTTCCGAGGGTATTATCAGCTCCGGCATAACGGGCGGTAAAGTCAAACTGTTTTGCATATATCTGAATAACCATAGCCTTATCGTCCGGTTTACCGGTCATTTTAGCCCATAGACTCAAACCGTAGATAATAATTACTGCAAGCGCGATGGATGGAACAACGGTCCAAATCAATTCAAGCTTGTCGTTATGAGGATAGAAATATGCTTTCGAATCTTTGGTCTTTTTATACTTGAAAGGAAAATAGAAAAGCATGAATGTGGTGATGAAGAAAACGATGAAAATAATGATCCAGTTAAACAGAAAAACATTATCGGAAGTAACACCCACATCGGAAGCTGCAGGAGGCAACATGATGCCACGCACATCAAATAGGAGCCAAATTAAGCCAGCAAAAAGGGCAAGCACAAACAAAATCATTACAATACCTTGTGAACGGTTGTCATTTTCATCAGCCTTTCCTATGTGTTTTCCTTTTACTTCAGCTGAAAGCTGGTAAATGCGCATTAGCTGGAACACTAGAATAAATGCCAAAACGATAGCAAGGTATACAAGCAGTTTAATCATATGATTGTTATTTAGTGCGAGGTTGAGTTGTATTAGTTAATATTGAATGTGAGTCAGGTTATGATGATGGCTTATAAATGATGATGCAAGCTTTCTTCCAGGTAAGGGTGGTTCTTTACAGATACCGGCACCTTAGCAAGGTTTGATAATACTACATAAAGGAACAAACCAATAAATCCGAGCAGAATACCGATCTCATAAAACCCGAACTTAGGGGTTAAACCTAATGTGCCCGGCATTACCCATACATAGGCATCAATCCAGTGTGTTACCATAATAATGCAACCAATAAGGATAAGATACCTTGGGTTACGTTTGGTATCACGGGTCATTAATACAATAAGCGGAACCAGCAGGTTAATGCAGAACATGATCCAGAATGGAAGACGGTAGTGATCAATACGGGCCTGGAAGTAAACAACTTCATCCGGAATGTTGGTGTACCAATAGAACATGAACTGGAAGAACCAGAGATAACCCCATAATACACTGAGTGAAAACATCCACAAACCAAGGTTGTGCATGTGATTTTCGTTTACTTCTTTAAGAAGTCCTCTTCTGCGAACGTGTAAGGTTAAAAGAATAGTTGCAATAACACCGGTGAGCCACATATCATCGAATAAATACCATCCGAAAAGGGTACTGTGCCAGTCAACATCAATTGCCATTACCCAATCCCAGGCCATTAATTGTTCAGTAATACCAAAGAAAATAATGAATAATCCGGCGGTTTTTACATTCTTATAGTGAAGTGGCAGGAAATCGCCTGTAAGGTCAGATTCAATGGAACGTTTGCGCAGTAATCTTACCCAGTAAACCCATAAGCTTGCACAAATAATAGTTCTGATAATTACAAAAGGAACATTAAGATAAAGATGTTTTTTTACGAGCATTTCATCAAAAACGCCGGGTACTTTTTTAGCTATATCAGTTGCATCGCTTTGCATCCATTTGTAAACAATATCTGCTGAGTTTGCATGTCCGCCGATAGCACTGGCAATAACAACTGCGAAAATAGCGAGTAATCCAAAAGGGAGGAATGTAGTTAACGCCTCATACATACGTTTTACCACAACTGACCAACCTGCTTGTGCAACATATTGCAGTGCCATAAAGAAGGACGCACCAAGTGCAATAAAGGTGAAGAACAATCCTTCCAGCAGGATATTTGCCCAGAAACGGGTTCCGGAGATGTCATGATTTATGGCACCGTAAGCAAGAGCAAGCACACCAATTGCCATTAGGCCAAAGGTTGTGTATCTTGATTTACTTGTAAATGTGTATTGACTCATAGCAATATCGCTTTGTTTAGTTTCTTATTTAGCTTATTTTACTTGGCAGCAGCAGCAACAGGTTGAGTAGCTTTAGCACCGGTATCTGCAGGTTGTCCTAATTTTTGTAATGTTTGTACGTAACGAATTATCTTGCACCTTTGAGCTATTGTAAGCTGGCCGGCATGTGAACCCATCAAACCTTTACCATATTCAAGGGTTTGAAACATTTCACCTTCGGTGATATTTCTTAATGCAGGCCCTGAGTATGGTGGTGGTGGGCCAGGCAATTTATCGGCTACTTTCCCATCGCCCATACCTTTTGGTCCGTGGCAATGGATGCAATAAACTTCATAGGTTGCTTTTCCCTCAGCAACAATTTCCGGGGTAGCTTCAAACGGATCTTTCCAGTATTTAGATGCATTCGCCCATCCATCAGGAGTGTTAGGGAATGGGTCAGGAGTAAAACCTACCGGAACGGTTCCTTTAACCGGAACACGGTCGGTCATGCTATCTGCAAAGTTCGGGTTGAATGAATTGTCTTCATAAGATGGGGAACGATACATATCCGGCATGTATTCAACGCCTGAGCTATCCTTATTAACCCTGTGGCAGGAGGTAAGTAAGCTAACAGCAAAGACTGAAGAGCTAAGAGCTAATAAAAAAACTTTTTTCTTCATGGTTATTACTTATTATTTCTTAGTGATGACTATCGTTACTTGCAACTTGTTTTACTTCAACAGCACCGGTTGCATTCGCAGCACCTACCAATGCATTTACATCCTGTTCGCTATAGGCCGTGGTAAGCATTAAAAAATGGTCATCGGTTGTGCGCGGGTCAGGATTCTTAGGGCTTACACCTGGAAATAACCAGCTTCTTAGTAAGAAGGTTATTGCCATACCATGCGCTGCGCAGAAAACGGTTGATTCGAACAACACAGGTATCCAGGATGGAATGTTATGATAGATGGAAAAGTTTGGTTTTCCACCGATATCAATTGGCCAATCATAAATAAGCATGTACGACATCATCCATAGTGCAAGGCTGAACCCTGTGCAACCATAGATAAAGCAACAAATAGAAATACGGGTACGGTTCAGGCCCATTATCTTATCAATTCCGTGAACAGGGAATGGCGAGAAAACCTCATTAATTCCGTATCCGAGTTCGCGCACTCTTCTTGCTCCGTCTCTCAACTTATCGTCGTCGTCGTATAGTGCGTGTACAATTACTTTGCTCATGATTCTTTAATTTTTTTTATTCGGGTTATCAATGAACGTTTTCAACTGCTGCATGTGTTCCATGGTCAGCAACAAAGTCAGTTGACTTAGGTTGACGTGGCGGGTTATGGAACAAATCTCCTGTAGCTTTCAAAGTGGTCTTTAATTCAGCCTGCGCAATAAATGGGAACCATCTTGCAAAAAGCAGGAAGAAGGTGAAGAACATACCAATAGTTCCAACGAAAATACCAACCTCAACCCAGCTTGGTGAGTAATAGGTCCAGGTAGATGGAATATAATCGCGGTAAAGGTCAGTCACAATAATATCGAAACGTTCGAACCACATACCGATATTGATTACGATAGAAAGTATGAAAGTAATGTACAGATTTCGCCTGATTTTTTTATGCCAGAGTACCTGCGGCAATAGGTTGTTACAAATAATAAGTGCCCAGAACGCCCATCCATACACTCCTTTTGCGTTGTTCCAGGATAGATAGATAAAGCTTTCATTCGGATCGCCGGAATACCATGCCTGGAAGAATTCGGCAAAATAAGCGATACCAACTACGGAACCCATAGTTAACATAACCTTGTTCATGGTTTCAATATGCTGTATGGTAATGTATTCTTCAAGGTCGAGCACTTTTCTTCCAATAATAACAAGTGTAAGCACCATAGCCATTCCCGAGAAAATAGCACCCGCAACAAAGTATGGCGGATATACTGTAGAGTGCCATCCTCTTACCACACCGGTGGCAAAGTCACTACTTACTATTGAGTGAACCGAGAATACGAGTGGGGTACAAATACCTGCTAATACAATGGTTACTTCTTCAAAACGTTGCCAGTCTTTTGCTCTGCCACTCCATCCAAAACTGAAAAGAGTATATAGAATTTTGCGGCTTTTTGTTTTTGCACGGTCACGTATCATGGCAAAGTCAGGAATTAGGCCGAGATACCAGAATACAATAGATACACTGAAGTATGTAGATATTGCAAATACGTCCCAGAGAAGGGGTGAGTTAAAGTTAGCCCATAACGAACCGAATTGGTTTGGAAGAGGGAATACAAAGTATGCTAACCAAGGGCGGCCCATGTGAAGAACCGGGAAAATAGCGGCACACATAACGGCAAAAATGGTCATTGCTTCAGCCGAACGGTTGATGGTTAATCTCCAGCGTTGACGGAAAAGGCACAATACTGCAGAGATAAGAGTTCCTGCGTGACCGATACCGATCCACCAAACGAAGTTAGTAATATCCCAACCCCAGTTAATGGTTCTGTTGAGGTTCCAGGTACCAATACCACGGCCTACCGTGTAGGCCATACAGCCAATACCCCATAGCCATGCAATAACGGCAAGGAAAAATAGTGCCCACCAATATTTGTTGGCTTTGCCTTCAACAGGACGGGCAATGTCTTCGGTAACCTGATGGTAGGTCTTTTTGCCTAAGAGCAGCGGTTCCCTGATAATCGAATCTTGATGCATTATTCTTAATTGTTAATTATAAATTGTCAATTGTGAATTATTCTAAAATAGCTTTCTCGTTATTTCTAATCTTAGTCATGTAGAACACATTTGGCTGAGTATCCAGGTCGGCTATCAGCAGATACATTCTTTCATCTTCAATTAGCTTGGCCACTCTGCTGTCCGGATCATTTACATTACCAAATACCAGTGCATCGGTAGGGCATGATTGGGCACAGGCTGGTTTAATATCTCCATCTTTAATGGTTCTGCTTTCCATTTTGGCTTTCAGTTTTCCGCCTTGAATACGTTGCAGACAGAATGAACATTTTTCCATAACACCTCTTGAACGAACTACCACATCAGGGTTCAATACCATTCTGCCGAGGTCATTGCTTTCCTGTGCAGGGTTGATGTTTAAGAATTTTTCATCCCTGTAATAGTTGAACCAATTGAAACGGCGAACTTTATAAGGACAGTTGTTGGCGCAATATTTTGTACCTACGCAACGGTTATATACCATTTGGTTAATACCTTCGGAGCCATGGCTGGTTGCAATAACCGGACAAACTGTTTCGCAAGGGGCGTGGTTACAATGTTGGCACATTACAGGCTGGAATGCTACTTCAGGATTATCGGCTGAAGGAAGCATCATTCCGTATTGACGGTTTGACATGGTCATATCATCTTCCTCCGCTTTCTTCATTGTGAGGTCTGTACTGTAATATCTGTCAATACGTATCCAGTGCATTTCACGAACCAGGATAACTTCATCTTTTCCTACAACAGGAACGTTGTTTTCTGCTGAACAGCTAACTACGCATGAACCGCAACCGATACAGGAGTTAAGGTCAACAGCCATTTTCCAGCGTAAGCCTAAGTTTCCAGCATTATTTGTAAGGTTAACCGGAGATTTCTTGTCATAATCATCCCAAAGGTTTACATCCTTCAGGTCTTTCATGCCATCTAGGGTCTTTATCTGTTCTTTTTCGTTTCTTGCTCCGTGATCCTTTTTATATTCTTCCAGGGTTGCTTCCTTAATGATAGGTCTTCCTATCATTGTATTGTGCGTTTGGGTAGCACCTATTTCGTAGGTTTTATTTGCAGAAGTAATTTCAGCACCTGCTGCATAGTATTGGAACGTATTGTTGGTCCATTGTATCCATGGGAATACGTTGGCACCAATTCCTTTTCCATCATTTCCTGCGGCCACTTTACCTGCACTTGTTCTGCCATAGCCTAATGCAACACCAACTGTACCTCTTGCTTGTCCCGGTTGAGGGAAAACAGGAAGTTCAATGGTTGAACCATTTACCTTTAAGGTAGCTACGCTCGCAACATGATTATCTTCTTCCAGCAGACTGAAACCTTTATCTTTCATTTCAGCAGGGTTCATGGTAATGTAGTTATCCCATGTAACCTTTGAAATAGGATCAGGTAATTCCTGTAACCAAGGGTTGTTAGCTTGTATGCCGCTTCCCATACTGGTTTTTTGATAGAATACTACTTCAATTCCACCTTTAGCAGCCGCCGCAATTTTAGTTGCAGCATCTGATAGGGATGGGGCATTGGTTTCATTTCCTGCTGTTCCTGCAACTATTTCAGAGGTCTTTTCAAATATACCTGATTGAAGAGTTGTATTCCAGAGGTTGATGAATTGGTAATCTCCTCCTTCATCTGATTGTTCAGGTAAAAGTTCTTTCTTCCAATGGTTTTGAATGAATGAATAATGATCTGTATTGTCGCTACCCGACCATTTTAATAATGTTTCTTGAGCAGAACGGGTTCCTTCATTGCGCGGTTTGCAGAATAAAGGAGAAATAGCAGGTTGTGCTAAACTGAATGCTCCGCTATAAGGGTTTGCATCATTCCATGATTCCAGATAATGGTTATCCGGACAATTGTAATCAGCACTTAATGCCGTTTCATCATGGGTGGATGATAATGATACTTTGCATGGAACCTTTGCATACGCTTCTTTAAATCCTAAAGCAGCAGATGCCGTATATGCAGGATTGGTATTATAGGTAATCAATACTTCAACCTTTCCATCTTTCATATCTTTAACAAGGGCAGCAACTTCTTCGTCATTACCTTGTCTTAATTTACATTCTCTGTCAATATTAATAGTAGCACCGTAGTTGCCCAGGTTTTTGTTGATCATATTAACAACCGACTGAACAGATATATCATTAGCACTTGCTACAACCAATGATTTTCCTTTGTTTGCCCATAATTCAGCCGCTACTTTAGAAATCAGAGCATCGTATGGAGTTGCACCGGAGCCCGCAGTGGCAGTTCCTGCAAGCTTTGCAATGGCGTTATGTAAGCCAAGAGCTACTGCACCTTCTTCCGACGGCTTAATTGGAACGCGCATATCGGCATTAGCACCGGTAACACTCATAATACTTTCAAACTGGATATGCCTTGACATTTCCTGTTTCTCTTTGCTTAATCTTCTGCCTTCGCCGTATTGTTTTGCATATTCAATAGGAGAGATCCAATTGGTAAGGAAATCGGCAGCAATGCTAACAATAACGTTAGCTTTATCAAATGAATAGGATGGGATAGTTGCTTTACCAAAATATAATTCATTTGCTTTTCTCATACCCGAGCAGGAAACTGCATCATAAGTTACATGCTTTGCTGTTGGGTATTTTTCAATAAATCCGGCAATTATCTTATTTGTAGACGGGCTAATAATGGTAGAAGACAAAATTGCAATATTGCCTTTTGCTCCTTCGCCTTTAGCAGCAGCTGATGCAAGCTTTGCACCAATTTCTTTATCAACAGTATCCCATGTAGATGGTTTTCCCTGAGCATGCGGTGCTTTAAGCCTGAAGTTATCATATAATGAAAGAACAGAGGCATGTACCCTTGCATTGGCCGCTCCTTTGGTAACTGTAGAATTGGCATTACCTTCAATTTTAATTGGTCTTCCGTCACGGGTTTTGATTAAAACACTGCAATAATCTTCTCCGTTAAAAAATGTGGATGCATACCAGTTGTCAATACCCGGGGTTACTTCTTCCGGTTTAATAACATAAGGAATGGTCTTTACAACCGGGGCTTCGCAAGCTGCAAGTGAAGCAGCAGCAACGGTAAATCCGAGATATTTTAAAAAGTCACGACGTGAAGTATTATTGGTAGTGATAGACTCTCTGCCCAAAAATTCTTCGATAGGAACTTCCTTGGCAAATTCCTTGTCTCTTGATTTTACAAAAGAGGGACTTTCATGAAGTTCTTCAAGTCCTTTCCAATATTTTTTTTGATTCGCCATAATCGGGATATTATATTTAATGCTGGTCTTGTATTATTAGTAGTGACATTTTCCGCATTCCAGACCGCCCATATCAGCTTCTGTTATCTTGCGTGTAGAATCTTGTTTCATTAACACATCATGGAGTTTGGTGTAATACCCATTTCCATCCATATGTACTGGTGTTGCACGGTGGCAATCTAAACACCAGCCCATTGTTAAAGTAGCAAATTGTTTATCTGTTGTAAAGGTTGCAACATCGCCGTGGCAGTTTTTGCAATCTAACTTACCAACTGAAACGTGTTGTGAGTGGTTGAAGTATGCAAAGTCTGGCAATGCATGTACACGGTTCCATTTAATAGGATGTTTAGGATTGGTGTAGTCGGCTTTGTTCGGATCCCATCCAACGGCATCATATATTTTAGCTATTTCCTTTTGGAATTCCGGGTTGGAACCTTGAATTCCGCGGTGGCAGTTCATACATACATTCAAAGTAGGTATTCCAGCAACTTTCCCTTTTTCTGCTCCTGAGTGGCAATAGATACAAGCTATGCCATTCTTTCCGGCATGAATATCGTGGCGGAAGTTAATTGGTTGCGATGGCTGGTAGCCTGGAGTTACGTTAATGCCCCATAAGTATTCCCATCCATAAACCACAAATACAACTACTACAAATATATTGATAACAGCAAAATGTACTTTATGTGTCTTGATCCATTTAACTGTTTCTTTCCATAATCCAATATCTTCCAGCGGAGGAAGTCCTTTCTTTTCGTTAGACAAAGAAAGAAGCGATCTGCGAACGGTCCGCAATACAACAATTATTATAAAGAGTACGCCGATAATAAGCAATAGAATCATTCCCGGATGTTCATCATTTGAATTTTCAGCCGTTTGAGCTGAGCCGGTTTTTGCGCCTTGATCACCACCACCGGCAGTTTCAGGAGCAGGCGGGTGAGCTAAAAAGGCAATAACATTTTTAATCTGGTCATCGGTAAGTTGTCCGTCAAACACGGTCATTGCCGCGCCATTGTTATCAGTAAAAACTTTATTTGCGTATGCATCTCCAGATTTGCGGAGTGCATTGTTGTTCTTGATCCAACTGAGCATCCAGTCCTGGGAAGGAACCCGGTCAATTACACCTTGCAAACCCGGTCCAACTACTTTGTTGGCTCCTAAACTGTGGCAGGCTGCGCAATTAGCCTTGAATATTTTTTGCCCTTCAGCAATATTTCCAGCCGACGGAGCATCTCCGGCATAGGTTATGGTAGTAAATACCAGCGTAAAGACAAAGGCGAGAAAAGCTGCCAATGACTTTGGGAGCTTTGTAATCAGCTTGTTCATATTAAGGAGGTGTGTGTTTTTCTTTTAATCGCCGCCAAAAGTAAAAGAAAAATGAATCATACAACAAAAAATTTGTCAGGTTTTTTTTTAGAATTTTCAACCAACCAAACTTATTTTTCAATATTGTTTGTAACAGGCTGAATGTCATAATTCTCTACGAGAAGAAAATCAAGTGTCAGGGGCAGTAAGGTTGTTAATTTATTTTTTGCTTTGAGATTATCGTGAAATACCAGTATGGAACCCGGCCGCGTTTTTTTCTTTACAATTTCAAGGCATTTTTCTGAGGAAGCTGAAATGTCGTAATCCGGCGGCAGAACATCCCAGTAAATCAGTTTGAATTTATCTTTCAATAAGTTGTATTGGCCCAATGTCATTTTGCCATACGGTGGCCTGAAAAGTTGGCTACTTACAAACTCCTCACATTGGTGTACATTTTCCAAATATGTTTTGTCAGGAGTTTGCCAGCCCTTCAAATGATTGAAAGTGTGATTGCCTGTAAAATGCCCTTCAGCCAGTATCTGTGTATAAAGTTCAGGATATATTTTTACGTTTTCTCCAACGCAAAAAAAGGTGGCTTTTAATTCATATTCTTTAAGTGTGGATAAAATGAAGGGCGTTGTTTCCGGAGTAGGGCCATCATCAAATGTGAGAAACACTTTTTTTTTGCCATTTGTATTTGGGCGGCAAATTATTTTCGGAAGAAAAAGTTGGGCTAAAACAGGTACGCGTGTTCTATACATTCTTGCACATATATACGGTGCAAACATAAAGCTATTTTTTGAAGACCCATACCAATAAAAAAACCGCAGCAAAGCAGCGGTTTTTTCTATAGAAAAGTGAGTAGAGGGCTATTAGTTGTCTTTATAAGTGTTTTCTTCCTGCAGGTAATAAGCTATCTGGTTCAGTTCTGTTGAGTTTTTGGTTGGAAATACATCCTGCAATTGTTCTGCACTCACAGCACCCGGATTTTCGAAATGCTTCTTCACTATACTATAGTATCTTTTGTGCTGTATCTTTTCATTTATATATTGCAGCGGGGACGAGAGTAAAAGAACCGGAAGCGGCGCAGCAATTAATGCGATGAAGGTGAACTGAAGTACCGACTGAATGTTTAGTGTAATATGTAGAATCATAGTTCGTTTATTTTGATGATGCGAAATAAGTGCATGATGGACGAAAATTCTATGACTGGATACTATTACCTCAATGAGATTTTGCATTTTTTCAAATGATATTTATCAGTCGGGCGTTTATTAACCATGGCCTGTTAAAAACTAGTATTAGCAAGGGTTTCTACTCGCTGTGTTTTTAACAGGGACGAAAAAATGTTGTGGAAATTGAGCGGAAATATGAAGGGAAATGCCATCCTATTCCGGTAGTATTTAATAGTGCCGGAATCCTTATTGAATATGAAGTTTAGATGAGCAGATAAAATAAAATAATACTTCATAGAACCTTCATTTGGGCACCCTAGTTTTGCTTTCAGTTTCTAAACAATAAAACAAAAAACAAAATGAAAAAGTTAAGTTTGATCCTCGCAGGTGTAGTTCTCTTCGGTGGTATGTCTATCGCTCGTCCGGTTGTAAAGCAAGAAAAAGCTAAAACCGAAAAGAAAGAAACCAAGAAAGCTGAAAAGAAAGAAGACAAGAAGATGGAAAAGAAGGCTGATAAGAAAGCCGATAAAAAAGCTGACAAGAAAGCTGACAAGAAAGCAACTAAGTAATCCTGCTCCCATTTGGTTGCCCTGCATAAATCAGGGCAACCTTTTTATTTTAAGTCTATACAACCGTATTATGTAATTTTACGTCATTAAATCAACCAAACACAGTTTCCCCTATGAAAAAAATATGTATACCGGTTGCATTAATGCTTGTTTTTTTTAGTGTAAATAGTTTCGCGCAAGGTATCCATACAGATAAAACTTCCCATCCTTTGGTTGATTCTGCAAAAAATGCGGGTGATGATGATACTACCGATGATGATAATGTCAGGTCCTATGAAATAGGGTTGGAGTTTGGAAGTGACCAGTCATCGCATGGTCTTCA
>CAIPDV010000049.1 GCA_903863935.1 uncultured Bacteroidota bacterium | reverse complement strand
GGGGTTGTTACTTTAGGGGAATGTACTACCTCCGCCGAAGCACATTATTTAATCCACACCCATCCGAAACAGGCTATCCCTCATAGAAAGGGAATCAGAAATCTACTAGCTATTTTGCCAATCATTCACGGGTAACCTTCAACTTACTCTTTGCTCCCTTCCTCCCATTTTGCAAAGAAATTAGCTACCACCTTTTGCGTGGGCCTCACCAAAATGACCTAACAATAGACCGCAAAAACAACCTGCAAGGCTACACCACAGATAATATACAGGCTTTACCACAAGCCGAGAATAGCAAGAAATATTGGGAGAAGGATAGGTTGTTGGGGAGGAGGGAAATATAATTATATCTTTGTTATTAAATTATTGAATAATTAAATGGCGTTGCATAAAAAAAACAAACGTTCTATAAATTGGCTAAATATCATTCTTGGGGTTACTGCTATTTGCGCTGTAGTAATCAATTTCATTCAAGCTAAGGATGCTCGTAATTCAAATAAAGAAATCCTTCAAAGAATGGATTCAACGATATGTATAGAAAATAGAGCTTTTCTTTCATTGGAGCCAACTACCAAACCATTATGGTGTATTGTGAATGATAATGCCCTTGCGGATAATATTCAAATAAATATTCATAATATAGGGAAAACACCTGCATATAATATGCGTATATCTTTTACATGTTCATATGATTCATTACCTATAGATACACTATTATTTAAAAAGAAATCGTTTGAACCAACCATTTTCCCAGATCATATCGTACCAATTACTTTAGAAGTGAAAATGACTGTGGGTGATTTCTGTAAAGTGAATTATCGTTCCCTGAAATTTTATGGAGTAGTATTTTATTTAGATTACTTTAAAAAAGAACATTTTATTCATTTTAATTATTCAATATTTCCAAATTATATTAATTTGAGAAATGACGAAACTGTAGGTTCTACTTTAAACGTTGGATGTACTTTTAAAGCTATGCATAGATTTAATGATTGCAATTAATCTTGTATATTTTTCCAGTTGTGGAAGAGTTCTAAGGCAAAAATTAATTATATCTTTGCAATAATATTACATTATTACTATGATGAAAGTGAAGCATTTTGTATGCAAGGCATCTACCCCGGAAAAAGCAATGGAGAAATTAGAAAATGAAATCCAACTAGCTATAAAGAAATCGGGAACAATTGCATCCCTTAGTCACACCCTAACTGTTTCTAATTATGACCCGATTAAATATTCATTTATTGCAACGGCACTTGTTACCTGGTAGAGATTCTTAAATGGATTTGGGAATTTAATCACGCGTGTCATTAACCCCCATAGGTGCTGATTTGAAATCAGTGCCCTATAAATAAGCCGATATAGCCGTTATTTTTTAGTTGCCACGACCTTTAGGTCGTGGATTATAAAACAACAAGTATTGGCTTTAGCCTAATTAGAATTCTACTCTCCTAAGTTGAAATTGTTAGGCTAAAGCCAATGTAAGGGCGCAATCTTATCCACGACCTAAAGGTCGTGGCAACTCTCCTGTATCCTTTTGCCCAACTAACCTTTTAATCTCCGACCAAAATAAGCCGATATAAGCCCCGACCGAAACGGACGGGCAAGCGTTATTTTTGATAATTGCCTGTCAGGCTCAGGCTTCCCCCCATATTTGAATAATTTATTACCTTCGCCGCCTTTAATAAGCCCCGGCTTATATGTCGGAACTATACGCTTTTAACTATGATTGAAGAAAAATATAAGAAGTTAAATACCATTATTGGGTGGTGTGTGTTCGCAGTTGCCGTATTTGTTTACTGGAGCACCGTAGAGCCCACAGCCAGTTTTTGGGATTGCAGCGAAAACCTGTCTATCTATTACAAACTTGAAATTGGCCACCCACCCGGTGAGCCTTTCCTTCAATTGTTTCAGCACGTTGTGTCGTTGCTCAGTTTTGGCGATGTACATAAGGTAGCCCCCATCATCAACCGTAGTTGTGCCACACTTAGTTCCCTCACTATTTTGTTCCTTTTCTGGAGCATCAGTTATTTTGCCAAGAAAGCCATGACCCAAAAGGGCGAGCTTACCGAAGCTAATATGTATGCGGTGTTTGGAGCAGCCCTTGTTGGTTCACTCAGTTTCATCTTCGCCGATTCATTTTGGTTTTCTGCCACCGAAGCTTCGGTATGGTCAGCATCGCTATGTTTCTCTACACTTATGTTTTGGTGTGGTACTAAAATGGCAAGATCAAAAGAACCAGAACGTTGGGTTATCCTTATTAGCTTTTTAATTGGTTTGTCGATTGGTGTACACATGCTTTGCATACTGGTTATTCCGGCTATTACCTTCCTTTATTTTTACCGTGAACACCAAAACAGCACCACCCCAAAATGGTTTACCGGACTGTTAAACATTTTCACAAAAAAGCCGGAAAGCCAGAAACTTTTAGCGGCATCCATTGCAGCAATTGTATTGTTAGGTTCGGTTAAATCATTGGTTATTCCCGGACTTATTAATGTAGCTACCTGGTTTGAATTGTTTTTTGTAAACTCGATGGGATTGCCCTTCAATAGCGGTGTACTCATTTATGGCTTGGCCATTGCAGCCTTTATTGTTTGGGGGCTTATATACAGCAAAAAGAACAACAAGGCCGGAACCCATACTGCCTTTATGTCGGCCGCAGTGCTTATTGTTGGTTATTGTTCATTCGTAATGCTGGTTATCCGTGCAAATGCCGATACTCCGTTGAATGAAGACAGGCCTAGTGATACCATCATGCTTCATGATTATCTTGACCGTAAACAATATGGCGACTTCCCGGTTTTATACGGACCATACTTTACTGCTCCTGTAGTGAGCGAAAAAGATAATGGACCTGTATACGAGAAAGCTGAAGGCAAAAAGAAATACATTGAGATCTCCCGCAATGAAACCCCTGTTTTTGCAAAAGATTTCAGCACTCTATTCACACGTATGTGGGATGCATCAGAAGGCCATCCACAGGAATATAAAAACTGGACTGGTGATGATTACGATAAAGTACCTTACACCGACGCCGAAGGCAAAAAATCTATTATCGAACGTCCGGGATTCTTCCGTGATAACCTTGAATACTTTATCCGCTACCAGGTTGGTTTAATGTATTTCCGTTATCTGTTATGGGATTTCTGTGGCCGTCAGAACGACATTCAAGGTGTTGACCCACCTGATAACCTACATGGCAACTTCATTACAGGTATACCATTTATTGATAGTATGAGGCAACCTCAGGATAACATGCCTGATGAACTGGCCAAAAACAAGGCCCGTAATGTAATGTATGGTATTCCATTCCTGTTCGGATTACTAGGCTTCTTTTACATGGCTAAGAAAGATCCGAAGCGTTTCACAATAGTTTTGGTTATGTTCTTCTTCACCGGATTGGCTATCATACTTTTCCTGAATCAAAAACCGCACGAACCGAGGGAGCGTGACTATTCCTATGTAGGAAGTTTCTTCGCATTCTCTATTTGGGTTGGTTTTGGTGCACTTGCATTGTATGATTTCTTATCCAAGAGAATAGCGAAAGGCGACGGTACAAAAGGACTTGCAATCCTTACTACATTAGGATGTATGGTAGTTCCTGCTTTAATGGCTCACGCCGAATGGGATGATCATGACCGTTCAAAACGTTATACAACCCGTGATTTTGCTATTGACTATCTTGAATCTTGCCCGAAGAATGCAATCCTCTTCACCGCCGGTGATAATGACACTTTCCCACTTTGGTATGCACAGGAAGTGGAAGGAATCCGTACAGATGTACGCGTATGTAATATGGAACTCATGGGTATGGCGTGGTATGTTGACCAGATGAACCACAAAGCATACGAATCTGAGAGGATGCCATTTTCAATGACCCACGACCAATACAGGGAAGGTACCCGCGATTACCTCTTATATTATGATGCACCGGGCTCTAAATTCTCCGGTCATTACAATAACCTGGCTGATGTAGTTGAATTCATTAAGAGTGATAATGACAACGACAAGATTGAACTATCTAACCAGAAAATGGAAAACTTCCTTCCTACAAAGAAGTTCAAGATTCCTGTAAATAAAGCAGAAGCCATTAAGAGTGGTATCATTCCTAAGAATATGGTGGATAGCATTCCTTCTGAAATTACCTGGGATATGCCTGGCAACAACATTATGCGCAGCAACCTGCTGGAACTTGATGCTATTGCTCATAACGATTGGAAGAGGCCTCTGTGTTTTGCAGTTTCTTCAGGCTCCGAAGCGTATATCGGCCTTCAAAACTATTTCCAGTTACATGGCTTGGTCTTTGTTCTTACACCATTTAAGAGTAAAGGCAATGTAAACCGCGAACCGGCGGTAAATACTGATGTTATGTATGACAATTGGGTGCATAAATTCCGTTGGGGTAATATGGATAAAGGTATTTACCTAGATGAGAATATCTGCCGGATGGCAATAACGATGCGATACCAGGCAAATACCCTTGCAAACTCCTTATTAGCGCAAAACAAAAAGGATTCAGCCCTTAAAGTGCTTACTATCTGTATGGACTCTATCTCAGAGGAAAGTTGCCCATACGATGGCTCTGTGGTAATGATGACAAGAACTTTTTACGAAGTTGGTGCAACTGCAAAAGCCAATGCTCTGGCTGAAAAGCTGTTCGGAATATTCGAGAAGGACCTTATCTATTATAATTCACTAACCGGTAACGCTGCCATATATTATGGTGAGGAAACCCAGAATTATGAGGTAATATTGCAACAACTTACGCTCTACACCCAACAATACAAGCAAGATGCGCTTGAAAAGAAGTTTCAGGACAGGTTGCAAAAACTCAATAAAATGGGATACCTGAAATATATTACCAGGCAGTAAATTAAGAGTTGAATCTCTTAAAAGACCCAAATTGCTCATTTTTAAAGTCCGCCTTTGGCGGACTTTTTTCTTTTGTTATTAACAATTTGGTAGTATACAGGTAAAAATATTTTTCTAGAAATTAATATAAATATCTCATAATCTAATACTTGAAATTAAATACATCATTGTTAATAATTAACATTGTCTTTAACATAAAAAAACATCAATCGTTTCGTGTATTACAAAATATTTATACATTTGCCTTTTATTCAATTTTAACATTTATTAACCAAAACACTATCCTCCATGAGACAAATGCTACGCCTAACGGCAACAATTGCGGCCCTGCTATGGTTCGGGTTTGCAAGCGCACAAACACGCGTAATTCAGGGAACAGTAAAAGATGAGGGCGGCAAAGCCGTTCCATATATGGCTGTTCAAGTAAAAGGAACCACAATCGGTACGTACACAGACACTTCCGGTAAATTCAACCTTGCTGTTGATTCTACCGCCAAGACCTTAGTACTTAGCTATCCCGGCATGAAAAGCCAGGAAGCTCCGATTTCTGACAACATGCAGATTACCATGAAAACAGATGCATTAGGCTTGTCTGAAGTTGTTGTAACAGCACTCGGCATTGGAGTAGAAAAGAAATCAATTGGAACCGCGACCCAGGTAATTGGCGGCGGAGATGTAAACACATCAGGAACCAGTAACGTAATGAATGAACTGGAAGGTAAAGTTTCCGGTCTTACCGTTATCAGTGCAGCGGGCGACCCGGGAGCTGGTACTTACATGAACCTTCGCGGTGTTACATCCTTAACCGGAAATAACCAACCGCTTATTGTTGTAGATGGTGTTCCAATCGATAACTCAATTAATAACTACGACCCTACCTTTGCAGGCTTTTTAGCGGGTGGCCCAAGCGGTAACCTAACTGGTGGAACCCAGCCAACTAACCGTGGTCTGGATATCAACCCCAGCGATATTGAATCAATCACCGTATTGAAAGGCCCTGCTGCAACAGCATTGTATGGTATACAAGCAGCCAGCGGTGCACTTATCATCACAACCAAAAAAGGTGGTAAAAACCATGCCGGGTTAGGAATTGAATTTAACAGTTCTGAAACCTGGAGCACTTATAACAAGGTGCCTGACCTGCAAAGCACGTTTGGACAAGGAAACAATTTTGTTTACCGTGGCCCAACATCAGGTGGTTCAAACAAGAAATTTTCATGGGGTCCACATATCGCTGATAGCTTATTCTACAGAGATACTACCTCAAATGCAGGCAATAGCTACATTGGTTCATACAACCCTAACGGAACAATTGTAACCAAAGGCGGACCCGGTTATACCTCTGGCTTAAAACAAGCTAATACTTATAGTCCTTACGATTTCTTCAAAACCGGTGTTGCTGCAGATAATAACATTTCCTTCTCAGGAGGTTCTGACAATGCAAGTTTCCGTATGTCGCTTGGTAACCTTACCCAAACAGGTATCGTTCCATTGAGCAAATATGTTAAAAACACTTTTAACATCAATGGATCAACCGCACTCAGCAAAAGGTTAAAAATTTCTGCCGGTGCCAATTATACTGAATCAGTTACCAACAAAGTTCAGCAAGGTTCAAACATTTCCGGCGTTATGTTAGGTTTAATGCGTACTCCACCAACCTTTGACAACTCAAATGGCTATGGAAACTCAAACCCTACCAATACTGCTATTTTTGAACTTCCAGATCCAAATGGTTCTGAAAGAGATTACCGTGGTGGAGGCGGTTATGATAACCCATACTGGACTGTTAACCAAAATCCATTCGTATCAACAGTTAACCGTATCTATGGTTTCGGACAAGCTGATTATAACCTGATCAACAAATCCAAAACAACAGTAGACCTTACCTGGAGATTGGGCGGTGATATGTATTCACAGGATGATAAGAACGTTTATGATATCGGTTCCAATGCATTAGGAGGCGCAGGAGGAATCTATATGGCAGACTACTTTAACAGCCAGTTGAACTCAGATTTTATCGTTAACATTAAACACACTATCAGTGATAACTTCAAGTTCTCAGTAGTATTAGGCCAGAACTACTTTAACTTATCAAACCAAGTCCGCTTTGCTAACGGTTCTAACTTCGTTATCCCGCACTTCTTAGACATGTCAAATGCTACGGCATACGTAGCATCAGAAGGTGAAGGAGGAAGACGTACTTCAGCATGGTATGGTGAAGCAGTTTTGGATTATAAGAGCCAATTGTTCCTGACCTTAACCGGAAGAGATGAAACCTCATCTACCCTTCCTGTAAACAGTGATGTGTTCTTTTATCCATCTGCCAGTTTAGCATGGGTGTTCACTGAAACCATGAAAATGAATACTAACAAGATCCTTCCTTATGGAAAAATCAGGATTTCTTATGCTGATGTAGGTAAAGATGCTCCATCGGAGGCTTTATTAACCTCTTTGCATTCTCCTGCAATTGCTGATGGATTTACTAGCGGTATTACATTCCCTTACAATGGTATTTTAGGATTTGAACTTAGTAACGGAACAAGCGTAATGGGTGGTCCAAATCTGGTTCCTGAAAGAACCAATTCATTGGAGCTTGGAACTGACCTCGCTTTCTTCGACAACAGAATCAGCGTAAGCTTCACTTATTATTCAGAAAAAACCACCGATGGAATCTTCCAGGTTCCTGTTTCTTATGCTACCGGTTTTGCTGCTGAAGAAGCGAATGCTGCTGAAGTTACCAACAAAGGAGAAGAAATTACCTTGAACACAACCCCGGTTAAATGCAAAAACGGATTCCAATGGGATCTGGGTTTAAACTGGAGTCATAACTCAAGTGAAGTTGTTTCATTGGCAAACGGTGTTAATGAACTCTTAATTGCAGGTTTCCAAAATGCATCAATTGAAGCATTACCTGGCCAACCATTTGGTGTAATTTATGGAACAGATTATATCCGTTCCGGAGGTCAGTTAGTAATTGACGATAACCCAGGCGATGCAGGATACGGAATGCCAATTCCGGGTTCTAAGAGCGTTGCACTTGGAAATATCCAACCAAGATGGATTGGTGGAATGACCAATACCTTCTCTTTTAAAGGTATATCTCTTGGTGTTATTATTACTACCCGTCAAGGTGGTTCTATCTGGGATGGTACTCAGGGAGCACTACAGTATTTTGGTGCTGATGCTACTACTGAAAACCGTAACCAGGCTACTACTTTTAGCGGTGTGTTAGGTCACCTTGATATTCAAGGTAACATTGTACATAACACTTCTCCTACTACAACAGCTGCAGGTGCAGGAACTACTGCAAGTATTCCTACTGCATACAATGAATACTACTGGCAGAATATCGGAAGCAGCTTTATTGGCCCAACATCACCAAACGTGGTTGATGGTTCTTTTGTTCGTATTAGCCAAATCAACTTAGCTTACAGACTTCCTGAAAGATGGGTTAGAAAAGCTCACTTTACAAACGTTACAATCACCGTGTTTGCAAACAATCCGGTATTGTGGACCAAGTATCCTGGAGTTGACCCAGAAACAAGTTTAGCAGGACCAGCTAACGGACAAGGTTTAGATTACTTCAATAACCCAGGCTCGAAGAGCTACGGAGTAAGATTAAACTTAGGACTATAATTTTTAAACGCATTAAATTTTTAAACTAATGAGAACACTTAATAAATATATTGCGGGAATTTCAACAGCAGCCGTGCTGTTGACTGCCATGTCGTGCAGCAAGAGTTTTTACACAGATAAAAACGTAAACCCCAATGCACCTACTTCTGTACTGCCTAATGTTTTGTTGACACCTATTGAGGTAAGTTTAGCTTACACACAGGGTGGTGACATGACACGTTTCACCGGAATGTTTGCACAACAAACCACCGGCGTATCGCGTCAATCGGCAGCATATTACGAATACATATTTACCAATCAGGATCCTGAAGCAATGTGGGATAATATGTACACCGCTGATATGTACAACGACTATCATCTGATGCAAGTTTGTTCCTCGGGAACTTACAATGGATACAAAGGAATTACAGAAGTGCTAATGGCTTACTCCCTTCAAGTTATGGTTGACTGCTGGGGAAAAGTTCCATATTCTACAGCACTTCAGGGAGCAGCTAATGTATATCCTACCTATGATGATGACAAGGTATTATACGGTAAAGTAATAACCTTATGTAAGCAGGGAATTGCTGACTTCAACAACAGTACCAACGATGTGTTGCTGCCAAGTTCAGATGACGTGGTTTACAATGGGGACTTAAGTTTATGGACCAAATTTGCTCATGCTATCATGGCACGTATTTACATTCACCAGGCACAAACCGGTGGCGGAAATGCAGCTATGGCAGACAGTGCTTTGGCTCACGTAGCTTTATCTTTCACCAGCAATTCTGATAATGCACAGGTAATGTTTGGGTCAGCTGCGACAAATAATTCACCTAACTATCAATTCTACACTCAAAGAGGTGATATCAGTTACACCTATGATGCTACATACAGTGTGGATGGTAATTTCTTCCAATTATTATCTAACCTGAATGATCCTCGTAAGTATGATATCATAGACAGTGCTGATGAATCAGTTGGCAACTATTTGAATTCATATTACCAGGAAGATAATTCACCTGTAGAATTCATTTGCTACGATGAAATGATGTTTACAGCTGCTGAAGCTATTTTAAGAACTACTGGTAACTTTGCCAATGCAGCTATTGCTTATAACAATGGTATTGCAGCCAATATGGCAAAGGTAAGCAGTAATCCTGCTGTTGGCCCTGCTATTTCAAACGGACAAATTGCGACCTATCAGGCAGCAAATCCGCTTCCTATAACTTCGGTTAACGATGCATTGGCTCAAAACTATTTACAAGAGTATATTGCTGAGTATATGAACCCTGAAGCATGGACAACCTGGCGCCGTTCTTGCGCTGTAACAGGCTATCCAAATGGAAACCCTGCGCTGTCACCGGTTTCTGGCCCTTACCAATCTGATGGTATCCCAAGAAGATTCTTATACCCACAAAGCGAATTGAACCTGAATGGTGCAAATGTTCCTTCAGCTACTCAATGGTCTCCAAAAGTGTTCTGGGACAACTAGTAACTATTTGCTTAAGGCCATTAGCCTTTAAGCTTAAAAGACCCTCCTTAATTAAGGAGGGTCTTTTTTTTATAGTCCAAACTTTACTATTTTTGTCCCTACTAGAAGTACCACACACTTGTCAGACAAAATAAAAATATCAGAAGAGGAATTGATAGTATCACTCAAAAGTGGTGACCAGGCTTCTTTAGGTATTCTGTATGATAATTATTCTGCAGCCTTGTTTGGTGTAATTATCCGCATTGTTGAATCACAGGAAAATGCGGAAGATGTTTTACAGGAAGTGTTTGTAAAAATCTGGCGAAACATTTCTTCTTACGACCGCTCGAAAGGAAAGTTATATACATGGCTTATAAATATAGCCCGCAATTCGGCAATTGATAGTCTGCGTGTAAAGGACTATAAACTTAAAAGCCAAATCCGAAACATTGATGATTCCGTAAATAGGATAAATAAGCAATATAGTTTTTCAATACACCCTGATCATATTGGATTAAAAGCACTAGTTGATAAAATGAAACCGGAATACAAGCTACTTATTGATAAGTTATATTTTGAAGGATATACACAGGAAGAAGCAGCAGAAGAACTGAATATACCCCTTGGAACAGTTAAAACGCGTATACGGTCGGCAATTAGCCAACTAAGGGAGATTTTTATGGGTGAGCAGGCATTAAAATGAACACAGAGGAATATATAGCATCGGGTATTTTAGAGTCCTATGTTTTAGGAAATACCACTCCGGAAGAAAATGCGGAAGTGGAAAAATACGCTACTACGTATCCGGAAATAAAAAGAGAACTTGAAGCTATTGAAATAGCTATAAACAAGTATGCCACTCAACACAGTGTTACCCCTCCCTCCCATCTCAAAGAAAAAATTCTTGGCTCTATTTCTGTTGAAAACAAAACTATACAAACCAACCGTGAATCTATTGTTAGGAACATTCAACCTACGCAACCAAGAGACGATTCTTCCTTTTCATATTGGTCGGTTGCTGCAACCATACTTTTTTTGGTTAGTGCCGGATTTGCAATTTACTTTTATACCAGAGTGAATAAACTGGATGGCTACCTGGATAACCTTACTAAGATAAACACAAGTCTCGGTGACAGTATTAAATCCATTTCATCGAATTATCACCAGATGGAAAATGACCTTGCAATTCTGAAAGATCCTACGTATAAAATTGTGGAGTTAAAAGGCCTGAAACCGGCTCCGGATGCCAAAGCTATGGTATGCTGGAGTCCCGGCGAAAAGAAAGTTTACATAGAAGTTGATAAACTTCCGGCAGTACCAAAAGGAATGCAATACCAGCTTTGGGCTATAGTAGATGGTAAGCCGGTTAGTGAAGGAATGCTTGGCCCCGGTTCCGGACTTCACCGTATGATTGATGTTGAAAATGCACAAGCATTTGCTATTACTCTTGAAAAAGAAGGAGGAAGCCCTACCCCTACCATGGATGCTATGTATGTTATGGGGACGGTTTAATTCGTAATTGAAATTAACTTCGTTTAACATATAAGTGAAATCTATACCTAAGGGATTATCGTAACTTAGGTAATTAATAAATCAAAAACAATGATGAATCGTCTGTATCTATCTGCAGCAACTTTATTATTTACTTTTGTGGGGAGTATTTATGGTTGTTCAAATTCTGCTAAAAATAATCCTACCGACACAAACTCAAATTCAACTCAAACTATGAATCAATCCACATCGTCCGACACAAACAAACATTATGAAACCGCCATTTTTGCAGGCGGCTGCTTTTGGGGTGTTCAATATTACTTCGAAAAAGCAAAAGGTGTAACTAACACCGTTGTCGGTTACATTGGTGGCCATACTGACAAGCCAACCTACGAACAGGTTTGCTCACATACTTCCGGCCACTATGAAGCCATAAAAGTTACCTATGACCCAAGCATTACATCGTATGAAGATATGGCCAGATTATTCTTTAACATTCACGATCCATCTCAAACTAATGGACAAGGGCCTGATATTGGCGAGCAATATATGTCGGTTGTTTTTTATGCCGATGATGCCCAAAGAAAAACCGCTCAAAAACTGATTGACCAGTTAACCGCAAAAGGCATGAAAGTTGCCACCCAGCTAAAGCAAGCTACTACCTTCTACCCTGCTGAAGGCTATCATCAGCATCATTACGACCATGAAGGCAGTACACCTTATTGCCATCATTTTGTAAATAAATTCAACTAAACAAACTGATTAAGTTATTACTAAAAGGACATCATATAATGTCCTTTTTTATTTAATGATTCCTTGTCAACCCAGAACCCAATTTTCCCTAGGAAGACTTATCAGCTCTTTTCTTTTCATCTTCGGCACCACCTTTGCTACGCAGGGAGCGTGAGGCCGGAGAATCGCCAAAATGATATGCAAAAGCTATGCCTACAAAACGGGTATCTCTTCTTACAAATATAGTTTGATTGAATCCGGCAAAGGTGGTAGTCGCTTTGGTAAGGTCAGTCCAAAAAACATCACCCGAATTGATTGTTATACTTCCTTTTCCTTTTAAAACTGTTATTCTTACACCTGCGGAAACTGTCCAGGAACCTTGTATGTAAAGGTATCCAAGATCATAACCTGATCCATAATAACCAAACAGGTCCAGGCTTAAATTTTTAGTAATGGTAATATTATCGCTGCTGCTTATATCCCACAAATAGCGGTTTGAATTCAATGGTGTGGATGATAAATTGGCTGCATAGTGACTCATATAAGCATCGGCACTAACAGTTACATTCAGCCATTTGCCAAATTGATTTACAACTGTAAGGTTTGAATTATAACTATCGAATGAAGTGAGATTTTGTTCTGTTTGTTCTGCAATGCCCTTGCTGCCGGGGAACGGGAATATCACAGTAGTAATTGCATTTGAAGTGTGTGTATAGGAAAGTGAAAGGGTATATCTGTCTTTGTAAGTATCGGAAATGGAAGCAGAATATGCGCTTTGCGGAATAAGGTACGGGTTTCCCTGCAGGTAGAAAGTAGGATTAACCAATAACCTGAATGGATTTAACTGCTCGTAAGTTGGGCGGTCAATGCGGCGGGTAGCAGATATGCCAAGCAAATGGTCTTTTGCAATAGAATCATTAATTGAAATGGTTGGGAATACCTGTATGAAATTGTGTGAGAATTTTTGCCCGGTTGTAACCTGGTTACCGGTTGAAATAGTTTGCTCTACCCGCAACCCAAGCTGTATATCAGCCTTGGGAATGCTTCTGCTATAGGTTCCATAAATTGCATTTATATTCTCTGAATAGATAAAATGATTGCTCTGGGCAGTGTCAACTGGTGCGGTATTATCAAGTCCATCATATATCATTACATTATTATCGGTTCGCACATAACTCGTTTTTGCTCCTGCTTCAAGTCTGCCTTTGCGGCCCAATTGCCCGTCATAGTCGGCTTTAAAAGAATATATATCAAGGTTGCCGGGCAAATAACCCCACAAGTTTGTAGGCGCGGAAGACTGAAAATTATTCAGATCATAAAAATCGGTGAGTACACTTTGATAGCCTTTATTATTATAATTCGCATAGTCCAGATTCAACAACAGTTCCCTTCCAGCTGAATCAAACGTATGTTTCAAATTCAGGTTTCCGGAATAATTGTATGTTGTATTCGGTGTTGCACTGTTGGTTACATTGTAGGATGTTTCCCTGTTTGTACTGTCGTACACATAGGTGTTTGTTGATTCCGTAGTATTGAAAGTCCTTCTGCTTCCATCTGCAATAAAACCAATGGTTGTTTTATCCGAAGCAAAAAAATCAGCCCCAACCCTAGCCATATGGTTTGTAATCGGGAATTTCAGGTACTCGAATTGCTGCGTGGCTGCTGTTAGTTGTGAACCGTTGTAATAATTGCTGTTAAGGTCAATCACATTGGATCCTCCCCGATAAGAATAGTTGTAACTTCCAAATAAGTTGAACTTTTTAGTGCGGTCGTTAATACTGAAACCGTCATTTGTTTTTGCATATACACCCTGACTGTACCCTGCATGTATTGACACATTCAACCCTATTGCTTTGTTCTTTTTCAGAACGATATTAATTATTCCGGCGGTTCCATTTGCATCATATTTAGAAGAAGGATTGGTGATTAATTCTATTTTCTCAACGGATTCCGATGGTATTCCTTTCAGCAGATTGGCAAGGTCAGCGGCCGACATAGGTGTAATTCTTCCATCAATCATTACCAGCACATTTTGCTTACCGCGCATACTTATGTTATCATTATTATCAATGGTTATTCCCGGAGCGCGCTTTAAAACATCATACGCACTGCCAACGGCACTCAGCGCGCTCTTATCAACATTCACAACTGTTTTATCGGCATAGTGCTGAATAACTGGGGTCTTACCTTCCACTACAACTTCGTTGATTGATAGGGATTGTAAGGTTATATCAGGTAATGTTGCTTGGGTATTAATACTGTCAATTACAAAAGGTGCAGAAATGTAAGTCGCATATCCCACCTGGGTTATATAAACAAGGTATTTACCATATGGAATATCTCTTATATCAGCTAACCCGGTTGGGTCAGTGAATACATATTGTACCATTGTGGAATCTTTTGCTTTGATCACCTGAACCATAATTTCTTCCAACGGCTTTTTATCAGGATCGGAAACCTTCACTTCAACTTTTCCTTTTTTCTGTCCTGAAACATTATTTTGAATAAAGGAAAAGAGCAAAACTGTTAATAAGACTATATATTTCATAGGAGAAGGGATAAATAAATTATAAAACAAAACTGATTACAGTGGAACTATTAAATCAATTTTAGTACTACAAAGCTATTACCGTCCACCGTAGTATTTGGTTAAAAAAAGTTAATGCTAAATAATAATGTATTATTGCATCTGCTTATGGCATCTACTGAAACAATCAAATTTACCTGCGGAATTATTGCAACCATTATCGGTACGGCAAGTTTCTATCCTTACCTAAGGGATGTTTTTAAAAGAAAAACCCAACCTCACACTTACACCTGGCTCATCTGGACCATTCTGCAAGTTACGGGTGTACTTGCAATGTATAACAACGGAGCAGGTATTGGAGCATTAACGCTTGCTATTGGAGCATTCTTTTGCGGATATATTTTCATCCTTTCATTAAAATACGGCAGTAAAAACATTACCACGTTCGACACACTTTGCCTTATTGGAGCATTAGCTTCAATTGCTGTTTATTTCTTCCTTCATAATGCCGTTCTGGCAGTTATACTAATTACACTAATTGATCTCGTAGGCTTTTTGCCAACCATGCGAAAAGCTTATTCAGAACCCTATTCAGAGACATTGTCTATGTATGCTTTATTCTTTGTTTCAAGCGGATTTAACCTGGTGGCTATAGGGGTTTACTCAATTACAACAACCCTATATCCTGCAACAATAATGTGTACAAATCTGATATGCACCACTATTCTGTGGGCAAGAAGAAGATAACTTAAGTTACTATTCACACCCTGAAACACAATGCACATCCAAAGGAGCGGATGTATCTTTTCGATGGTACATTAAAACAGTTTCTTTGTGACCGTAAAAATCGATTTCAAAAAAACCTTCTTCGTTAAACTTTAAACATTCGAACCCATTTTCGCACGACCCATCTTTTACCCTATCAATCTTGCTTCCGGCTCCGCTTATAATGTAATGCAGGCTATCGCTGTATAAATATTCCAGCGAATGTTCATGTCCGCTAACATAATAAATATCGGGGCGATTTTGCATTTTCAGTAAACTATCCAGATGCACTGCCATTTTATTGTAAGGTGGGTAATTCGAATTATTGTCTCCAAAGCGACGGATAACCCTTTCCCAAAATATAAGAGGACCTGAATGTTTACCTTTTGCATGAATGGGATGATGTGCTACAACTGTAATCTTTTCATGCCTGCTTGTTGCGTCCTTTAGTTGTACTTCCAGACTGTGATAAAAGCTATCCAACCGGGCATTTGCACTCTTCCTTTTTCTTCCTTCTTCAATTATTAAACGATAGGTATCAATAAAAATAATTCGTGTTTTCCCGTTGTTAAAATCCAGTGAAACAGGACCCGGGTTTCCCTTTGAGGGAAGAAAAGTTCCATTATTGTGATTTCTCAGAGAAGTAAACGTCTTAAGGGTATCCTCCACAAAATCTTCTTCCAGTCTGAGGCGCTTTTCTCCTTTCTTTAAATCTATCATATTCCACCAATCATGATTACCCGGCACAAAATAGGCTGAACCCTTATAGCCACGCAAAATATTCATTTGCCCCATCATCCTGCTTTTGGCTGTTTTCCCACCATTATAACCTCCAACTTCAAGGTCGAAAATGGACGATATAAATGTTTTTAAGTAACAATTATCGCCAAGAAAAATAACAGCACTATTTGAATCTTTAAGCAACTCGGTATGCAAATCACGGAGGGTTGCTCCTGTCGTATCCCCCTCGCCGGCATCTCCAACAAGATAAAGCTTGAAACTTGGCTTCTCAGCAGCTTGTGCAGAACAGGTGCAACTAACCAGCAAACAACAAAGTGATATAATAATATGACTAATAAATTTCATAGAATAAAAGTAGGATAAAAATATAAAGATAAGATGTTAGCTGCAAGAAATCTGTGATATATCCTGTTTGTTACAATTGTGCAGCCATAAGCTGAGTTACTTCAATTGATAACTGCCCCGACTTCCGTGATTTTCTCTCAGGAAACTTTAATGTAACAGGGGTTTTATAAAACTCAAGAATATTGTTTTTCAGTGCAGGGCTTAAATATTGAAACTTATTGTTATCAAGGGTTCCCAGAAGCTTATAATAACATTCATCGGCAAGTTTATACTCCCCTGAAATAGTCTTCTTTCCTGTATCGAAATCCTTATTGAGTAATAGTGTATCACCCTTAGATATTTTCTTTAATGACAGAGAAAAATTGAAAATAACCGTATCAAGGCTTTGCTTATATAACTTCTCCACCTCAGGAGTTGGTGCTTCAAATTTCAACACCAAAAGTGGGCCTATTTTTGGAATTATTTTTATTATGGAATAAAAAAATATGGCTTTAAATTTTGGCTTCCCGTATTCTTTATAGTAATCCTTTTTCCCCATCCGGAATTGAAAATCTTTTTGCGTCAACAGCGGGTGCGCTTTCGTAATATCAACCTTTCTTAACCTCCATGCATCTTTCGTTAACTCCTCGTAAATATGTTTGATTGAATATCGTAAAAAACCAACAGCCACAGGATTAAAATAGGTTTTCAAATCGAGCGAATACGTTTTTTTAAAAGCTCTTTCCAAAACAGGCTGGCTTATTTTAAAACCTACAAATTCATGATAAGTTTGAGCCGAATAATTACCCAAAGCTGTTTGTAATACATCAAAACTGAATTCCATTTGTATGTGTGAAACGTGATCCTGTTCATAGGTAACGGTATCCCCGAATTTAGCTTTTTCTTTTGGAAACCGCATTGGAACTGCAAGGTTGGTGCCTTCCGAATGCCCATACACATCGGCCGTGTAATGGCAAAGCACACCAAGTGAGAATGCGTACTCATCTAAATTTTGAGACTCATCCAGTAAAGCCTGAATAAAATCACCGGTGCGTACATAATGAATAAGGTCGGTAAAAAACATATTCCCGAAAGGGTAATATCCTACATCCGGAATTACAGTGCCTCCATACACATATTCTTTCGCTTCTATTAAATTCGAGTCTGTGGCCTCAGGGTATTTTTGTTTCAACAAGGGAATAATTGAATTTTCCCAGGTTGCATTAACAATCATTTCATGCGTAAGCAGGGCATATCCTTTAGTGGTTGTTGGGTTACAAAGGCAAAAAATACTGAATATACTAAAAAGCAACTTGAATTTCCTCATCCTGTTTAACAGGATTTATGTTTACCCCATTTTTAACAAAGTTAACATTTTTTGATGACAAGTACAAAATACTTTCAGGCTTGAATTTTATTGAAACGATACGTTCCGAATCCCATAAAAACAATCAGGGTGACAGACATAACAATAAAGTCGGTCAGCAATCCGAAATGAGAACGATTGATGAGTGTGAACCGGATTGCGTCCACCGCATACGAAATAGGGTTTGCAGAAGCTATAATCTTCATGACCTGAGGAACATGGTCTAATGGAAACAATGCGCTCGACAAAAAGAATAAAGGTATTAGAAGGAAATTATTCACTGCTACAAATGCCTGCATATCATTCACCATTGCTCCTACGCCGGCACTCACCCCGACAATTGATAATGATAGCATTGCCATAAAAAGTATTGTTAGCGGTATGTATTCCCAACTGACAGGGCGGAACCCGAATATCATTGCAATAACAAAAAGTATAAGGCCTTGCACGCACGAAATAGTTGCACCGCCCAATACACTTCCAAACATTATTTCCCCTCTGGAAACAGGTGCTACAAGTGTTTCTTTCAGAAACCCGAATTGCTTATCCCAGATAATATTTGCACCCCAGAACATGGAGGTAAACATGATAGTCTGCACCATAACGCCCGGCACAATAAATTGCAGATAGCTGCCGTTGCCCGAGCCCTGAAACACTGCATTCAGGCCATACCCAAGGGCAAGCATATATACCAATGGCTGTACAAAACCCATTACAATCCGTATTCCCGAACGGAAGAATCTTTTAATTTGACGAAGCCACAATATGCGTATTACTTCCATCAGCGGGTACGGTTTTTCATGATATTTCTGAACCGTTCTTTGTTACCTTCTACATTATCCAGCAATTCATCCCGAACTTCTTTACCGGTAAGCGCAAGGTATGCCGATTCCAGATCTATTGTACCAGTTTGCTTTTTCAATTCTTCAGCAGTTCCCATGGCAACAATTTTACCGTGGTCAATAATAGCTATACGTTGAGCAACAGATTCCGCTTCGCCAAGATAATGCGTTGTAAAAAAAATGGTCATGCCTTCCAGCTTATTCAGTTCCTTAATATAATTCCAAAGCATGTTACGGGTTTGAGCATCTAATCCTAAAGTAGGTTCATCTAAAAACATAACCATTGGATGGTGCATGAGTCCACGGGCAATTTCCAGTCTGCGTTTCATACCTCCTGAGAAAGTTTTCACAATGGAATCGCGCCTATCCCATAGATCTACAAGTTTTAATAACTCTTCCGTTCTTGGGCGCATTTCTTTCTTGGAAATTCCGTACAAAACCGCATGAAGACTCATATTTTCATACGCTGTAAGTTCATCATCAAGGCTGGGATCCTGGAAAACTATACCAAATGATTTACGAACCAGATCTTGTTCTTTGGTTACATCATGCCCTGCAAGAAAAAGTGAACCCGAAGTAGGTTTCAGCAAAGTTGTAAGCATTTTTATTGTGGTGCTCTTACCTGCACCATTCGGGCCAAGGAATGCAAATATCTCACCCTTTAAAACTTCAAAATCTATCTCATTAACGGCGACAAAATCTCCAAACTTTTTAACTGCTTTTTGTACCGATATGATTGCCTCCACTAATTAGTTTAATTGAGCAGCGAAATTACGAATTCTTAAGTACAATTTTATTTGTTATCTTTACCTATACAATTTTCCACAACAAAATATAACTATGAATACATTATACAACAAAATTATCCCGATTACTTTCCTACTTAGCATGTCATTGACATCACAAGCTCAACTAATAACCACCGTTGCAGGGAATGGAACTACAGGATTTTCCGGTGATGGAGCTGCAGCTACTGCTGCCGAACTCAATAATCCAATAAGTGTTGCCGTGGATATTTACGGAAATGTTTACATAGCTGATAATGGTAATGCAAGAATCCTTATGGTGACTTCAACCGGAATTATAAGTACAGTTGCCGGTAATGGCGTTAAATCATATTCAGGTGATGGCGGACCTGCCACAGCCGCTGAACTTAAAAGCCCTGTAAGTGTTTTTGCTGATATCAATGGAAATGTATTGATTGCCGATCAGCTTGCCAACAGGGTAAGGATTGTGAATTCATCAGGCATCATCAATACGTTTGCAGGGAATGGCATAAACGCCTATTCGGGTGATGGAGGCCAGGCCACAAATGCAGAACTTGACCTTCCTACCGCTGTGGCAATGGATGCTACAGGAAATGTATTTATTGCCGATGAACTTAATGAACGCATACGGAGAGTGGGAACAGGAGGGGTTATCAGAACTTTCGCAGGAAATGGTTCGTATGGGTTCAGCGGTGACGGAGGACAGGCTACAGCGGCTGAGATCGCCCTACCCTGGGGTATAGCTGTTGATGCAGCAGGACAAATGTACATTGCAGATTTTGGCAATAACCGTATTCGATTGGTAAACACCTCCGGCATCATTTCTACATTTGCCGGGAATGGCTTTCAGGGCTATTCCGGCGATGGAGGAGCCGCTACTGCGGCTGAACTTTACAGCCCAACCGGTGTATCAATTGATACTGCCGGAAATATTTGCATTGCCGACGGAACCAATAACCGCACACGGATCGTAAACTCCTCAGGTATTATCAACACAATTGCAGGTAACGGTTATGGGGCCCCTTCAAGTGGCGGATATAGCGGTGATGGTGGGAACTCTACGGCTGCTGAACTTTATTTACCATGGAATATCAGTGCAGATAATTCGGGAAATATATACATAGCTGATGAAACTAACAACAGAGTGCGGGAAGTAACCTCTGTAATAACAACTGGAATAAATAAACAACTGATTGCTTCCAACGAGGTGAATATTTATCCATCGCCTAGCATAGGCTTATTTACCATTTCCGGAGTTTCACAAGGACAGGTAATTGAATTGTATAATAACTTCGGACAAAAGTTAACGACCACCGTTGTAAATTATACTTGTATGCATCTTGACATTTCAAACCAGCCTGAAGGAATTTACCTGATTCGTATACAAAATAAAAACGGCGATGTTATTGCAACAAAAAAGATTTTAAAAACGAATTAAAAGGCTTATAAAATCCTATAATCTCCTAACTCTTAATCAACTTACTTTCATTCCAAATGGATAAAATGAATAGCATATCATTTTATTTTTTACTTTTGGATATCAATATAAAAAAATAGTATGAAGACAATTTACATGAAAGGTTCTGTGATAGCACTGCTTATGGGTGTATCACTTGCTTCGCAATCTCAAATTATCAATACCATTGCCGGAAATGGTACAGCTGCTTATTCAGGTGACGGCGGACAAGCTACAGCGGCTGAACTCAACAGTCCGTTTGGAATATTGAATACGGGTGGTAATTCATACGTTGCCGATGCTTCCAATAATCGTATTCGTATGATAAATTCTTCAGGAACTATCAACACTTTTGCAGGAAATGGAGTTGCAGGCTTTTCAGGAGACGGTGGACAGGCCAGCGTTGCAGAACTTAAATCTCCTACAGGAATAGCGATGGATGCAAATGGAAATTTCTATATAGCCGATGCCATTAATAACAGGGTAAGGATGGTAAACACCACCGGTATTATAAGCACATTTGCCGGAAAAGGTGCTCCAAGTTATTCAGGAGACGGCGGCGCAGCTACTGCTGCAGGCCTAAATTTCCCCAGTGGTGTTGCGGTTGATATGACAGGAAACGTACTTATTGCAGATGCCAATAATAGTTGTATCCGTCTTGTAAACACCTCAGGTATCATAAATACAATTGCAGGGAACGGGATATCTGGCTTCTCCGGCGATGGCGGGGCGGCTACCGCAGCTGAACTCAATTCCTGTTCAGGTGTTGCTTTAGATGCTGCAGGAAATATTTATATAGCAGACCAGGTCAATAACCGCATCCGCATGGTGAACACCTCCGGAATTATTAACACGGTTGCAGGAAATGGAATTGGCAGTTATTCGGGTGATGGCGGACAAGCTACAGCGGCAGAACTTAATTTCCCTTATGGTATTGCTGTTGATGCAGCCAATAATATACTGATTGCCGATGCTAATAATAATAGAATACGAATTATAACCACCAGCGGCGTTATCAGCACCTACGCAGGTTCAGGTGCACCCGGTTTTTCAGGCGATGGCGGGCAAGCCACTGTTGCGGAACTTAACGGTGTTTCATCAGTTTCGCTTGATGCAGCAGGGAATATTTATTTAGGAGATACCTACAATAATCGTGTGCGTAAGATGGATGGTTTAGGCATTTCGGCAACCGCTAACACACATGAAAAATGCAAAGGCGAAAATATGGGTAGTGCTTCAGCAACTGCTACAGGTGGAACTCTTCCTTATTCTTACACATGGGCTCCCAGCGGAGGAACTAACGCTACTGCCAGCGGATTAACTGCCGGAACTTATACCATTACTGTAAAAGACCTTTATAGTGTCCTAAGCACAGCCACAGTAACCATTACACAACCTGCGGCATTGTCTCTTTTCCAATATTACAATCCTGACACCGCCTGGGTTGGCCCGTGTACCGGATCATCGTGGATATCAGTAACCGGAGGAACCAAAGCTTACAGTTATTTGTGGAGCCCTGGTGGAGCTACAACGGATACCTTGAACGGAGTTTGCATTGGAACTTACTGCTGCCATGTAATGGATGCCAATGGATGCATGGATTCTATTTGCGAGAATATTACAGGTATTGAGAAAATAAATGAAGCTGCCAATATTCATGTTTATCCTGATCCTACCAATGGCTCATATTCTGTTACAGGGGTAAAACAGGGACAGATAATTGAATTATATAATTATATGGGACAAATTATTAGCAGCACAGTTGTTGACAATTCCACCATGGACTTTGATATTTCGTCGAATGCAAACGGAATTTATCTCCTGAGGATATTGAACAAAGACGGAAATATTGTTACCGTGAAAAAGATGCTTAAAACAGAATAATACGTATTCTGTTTTAAGTTTCCGGGTAGCTTATTTGTTACTGGATGATATTAAAAACCAAGTGAGTTTTGCTCCTTGGTTTTTTTCTTGCCGCTAAAATGATGCCAGAATGGCATACTGCCTAGTTGCCTTCTCTTTTCTTTAACTCACGAATGAAGTTAAGTGCTTCGTGAACATGCTTTTTTCCTTCGGTGAGTGAATGATATTTAAAAACTATTTTCCCGGTTTCATCCACCACAAAGGTCACACGGTCGGTAAGCAGTGCACCATTTACCCCAAATTGTTTTATTACTTTTTCATCGGGGTCGCTCAGTAATTCATAATTCAGGCTATCATGCTGCTGAAATTTTTTATGACTCTCTACACTGCCCTGGTTTATTCCTATTACCTGCACTCCAGCCTGAACAAATAACTTCATACTATCCCTGAATCCGCAAGCTTCTTTGGTACATATTGCGCTCTCATCTTTCGGGTAAAAGAAAATAACGAATATGTTGTTACCCACAGAGTCCTTCATATTAAAGGTTTTTCCATCCTGATCTTTAAGAGAAAACAAAGGCATTTTGCTGCCTGCTTCTAACTGACGTGATTGAGAATTGCAGGAAATTGAAGTTAGAACGGTTAAACAAGTCAACACAATAAGTTTACGCATAGGGAAGTGATTTTTTCGGATTAATAATCGCATCAATATTAGCACTTTTTAACAAGTTTGAATACGGCTTAATACCGCTTTCTTCATATTGTTTTCATTCTACCGAAATACTTTTATTTCAGAAACGGTGAAAACGCTCAATATTAAATTAAGAAATATGAAAACACAAGTCGGAAAATTAGTAATAGTAAGTCTTATTGGATTGGCTTTTATTATGCCATCTACCGGATTTGCTCAGGACGACCAACAAGACCAGCAAAACAATGATCAGCAAAATTCAGAGGCACCTGCCGCTCCTGATCCCGGAACCCAGCAACTAGACCAACAGGAAGCTCAACAAGCTGCACCGCCTGCCACCGCACCTCAATCAACCGATTACTTTTACAACCAACTTTCCCCTTATGGTCAGTGGGTATATTACAATGCCTATGGGTATGTTTGGATTCCAAGTGCAGGTGCTAATTTTACTCCATACTCTACCAACGGACATTGGGTTTATACTGATTACGGATGGACCTGGGTTTCCGATTATAGCTGGGGATGGGCAACATTCCACTATGGACGCTGGGCCTATGATTATAATTATGGATGGTTCTGGATTCCCGGTGTAACCTGGGGGCCTGCATGGGTTGCGTGGAGACATTGCGACGGATATTACGGATGGGCTCCTTTATATCCAGGAATTGATATCTCCGTAAGCTATGACTGGTGGGTAAATATTCCAACAAACTACTGGTGCTTTGTAGGAGAAAATTATATCTGCGACCGGGATATATGCGACCATTATATTCCAAGAAGCTATAACGAAGATTATTGCAGGAGAACAAGCATAATCCGTAATACATATTATGACAGGGATAGGCATACAACCTACGCCTGCGGACCTCAAAGGCAAGATGTAGAAAGGGTTACACATACAAATATCAGACCTGTTACTGCCCGTCAGAATACGGGAGCTGGACAAAGCAGCAGATTGGGTAACATACGTAACTATAATCAGAGTGCTGCAACTTCCAACAGAAATAATTATGTTGCTCCGCAGAGATCTGTTACTACTGCTCCACAAGCCCAACAACGTAACAGCCAATTCAGCCAGCAACAAAGAAATAACTGGAATAGCAATGCTCAAAGGCAGTCTGCTCAACAACAACATAGGCAACAACAGTACCAACAACCCAGGCAACAAACATATCAGCAGCCTAGGCAACAGTACCAACAACCTAGGCAGCAAACATATCAGCAGCCTAGGCAACAGTACCAACAACCAAGGCAGCAAACGTATCAGCAACCTAGGCAACAGGCTTATCAGCCACAGCATCAAGCCCCACAAAATTATGGTGGAAACCGCGGCGGAAATAGCGGAGGAGGCAGCAGAAGGATATAATTAAATTATGAAAACATTTAAAGAGGTTACTATACAGTAACCTCTTTTTTTATTGGTTTTTGTTCTCTGTTTTCTCTTCTGGTTTACCTGAGAATTGCAAATCATCAATGATTAGCGTTGTTCCAATCTTGGCGGCTTTTCCATTGCCCGATTGTATTCCGATGGTAATGAAAGCGGTATCGGGCACTTCCTTTCTTATCCTGTATTTTAGTGGAACAACAAAGGGTACATAATCGCTATGCAGATCACCTATACGTAAAATGGAATTCACTATCGTATCTCTTTTGCGGGTCACCCAATTCCAGCGGGTCATAATAGCACCAAACACGGCTGTATCTCCGGGTAGTTTATCAAACACATAATAACCTGTTAAGGTTCCATACCTCATATCGCAGGGAAAACCCAGTGAAGCTTTATGATAAAAGGCTCCGTTAATTAATGAATCGGTATTTCCGGTCGAAAAGATTGCGCCATTCACCGTATCGTTGTGATCGATTGCGACACCCATTTGCAAGGCATATTTTCCGGAATGGCTTCGGGTTGTTTTAATTATTGAGATCCCCCTGTAACCTGAATCAAAGCGTTGGTAAAGCAAGTCATTATCTGTCCAGCTTTTCGGGGTTTCATAAATTGTTTTCGGGTAATAAAACCAGTTTTCAAAACCTCCGTTAGGAATGTTCTGAGAAAAAACGAAAAACGAAAAACTTAAAATGAAAAGCGAAAGAAGCACTATTTTTTTTCTAACCATTTGTTTCATATTACTTATTTAAATGCATTGCGGCCATTGTATAAATGGCAATTGCACCACACACCCTGATTTTATTCTCCCTGATCATGGCAGGTATTTCATCAAATTCCACTTCCATTACCTCTATGTTTTCTGTCAGGTCTGGTTCTGGTTCCTGTTTTTTATAGGCATTCTTCGCAAGAAAAAAGTGAATGCTGTTGGTATCTTTGGTAGGATCATCATATACCTTTCCAAGATACACCATCTCATCGGAATGAAATCCGGTTTCCTCGCGCATTTCGCGCAAGGCACCTTCCATTGGCGATTCACTGGCGGCATCAAATACCCCACCCGGAAACTCCATCAGAATTTCTTTTCCTCCATGTTTGTATTGCTTTACCATAATTGCCTTCCCATCCTTTGTCACAGGCAGGGCAATTGCCACCTCTGGCCTTACATTTACAAAGTAATCATCTAAAATAGAATCGTTGGGAAGCTTAACGGTATCCCTTTGTATGGTGACCCACTTATTATGAAAAACTATTTCACTATTCAATATTTCCCAGGGCTTTAACTTCGACATATTACAGACTGATTTTTTGTTTGAGCAACAAATATAAGGAACATGGAAAGCATTTATTTGGGCAAGTTATCGCTTTGCTCTTTGCCATCACTGAATAGTTAGGCTTTTTTAACATCTTTCCCGCAATTTCAGGAATTTCGGTAAGTTTGAATCTTCATTGCGTTACCTAATGGACTTAAGAAAATCATTTGCAGTTTTATTGTTCGTTTTTGCAATAGCTATAACAGGCTGCAATAATGGGGTTATTAAAGCAACCAACGCTGATGATTTGCCTGCTGTTACTCCTTTCGTATTCACTTCACCTGCCTTTCATAACAGTGACACAATACCAATACTGTATACCTGCGACAGTTCAAATTTTTCACCTGAAATGCATTGGAAAAATCCTAATAAAAACACGGCAGGCTATGCCCTTATTATGGAAGACCCCGATGCACCAGACGGAACCTGGATACATTGGATAGTTTATAATATCCCTCCTACCGATACCATGCTTGCCATGCATATTCCGCGCGATTCTGTTCTTCCAAATGGAATGAAACAGGGCTTTACAAGTTTCAGGGCTATTGGCTACGGAGGCCCTTGTCCGCCCGAAGGTCCGGTGCACCGCTATTATTTCCGGTTGTATGCTTTAGATACTAAACTGAATGTCCGCGCGGGACTTACAAAAACCCAATTGTCGAACCTTATGCAGGGCCATATTCAGGCGGAAACCGACTTGCAGGGAAAATACGGCAGAAAGAAAAAAGCTCAATAAAAAATGAAAAAAATACTGATAGTTGTTGGTACACGACCTAACTTTATTAAGGTCACACAGTTTCATTCGGTGATCAAGAATTACCCAACTTTGGATTGTAAGATAGTCCACACCGGGCAGCACTTCGATAAAAATATGTCCTCTGTTTTTTTTGAACAATTCGGCTTGCAGCCGGATATTTTTCTGAATGTGGAAGCGGGCACTCCCATTGCCCAGATGGCGGATATTATGAGGGCTTTGGAGAAATCGGTGAATGAATACAAGCCCGATTTAATTGTTGTTCCCGGTGACGTAAACTCAACACTTGCAGGAGCACTTGTGGCTAATAAAATGAACATACCCCTCGCCCACCTCGAAAGCGGATTGCGGAGTTACGACCGCACCATGCCCGAAGAGTTCAACCGCTTGCTTACCGATGATATGTCCGATTACTTTTTTGTGACCGAACAAAGTGGTTACGACAACCTGATAAACGAAGGAAAGAAAAAGGAGACCATTCACTTTGTAGGTAATACGATGATTGATACCTTGGTGGCCTATTCCAAAGAGATTGATGCCTGCAGCATTTTGCAAAAGTTTGAACTTAAACCTAAAAAATTCTTGCTCATGACCATGCACCGCCCTGCTACTGTTGATTCGGAAGATGGACTAAAAAAACTGAACAGCCTTGTAAAGAACATCACAAAAAAATACGACCTTGTTTTTCCGGCACACCCTCGTACTATTCACAATCTTGAGAAATTTGGATTGCTGACTGAATTAAAACTAAACAAGAAACTTATTTTGTGTGAGCCGTTGGATTATTTTTCTTTCCAGAAATTGGTGAAGGATAGCTTAATGATTATTACCGACAGCGGAGGAATACAGGAAGAATCTACCTTCCTGGGAGTGCCTTGTCTTACCCTTAGACCAAATACCGAAAGGCCTGTAACCGTTACACTCGGCACCAATGAACTGATTCCTTTTGACGAAAAACTGATTGCAAGTAAAATAGAATCAGTTGAAAATGGTACTTATAAAAAAGGAACAATTCCACCGATGTGGGATGGAAAAGCAACAGAAAGGATTGTGAAGGTGGTGGCGGGTTTGTAAACTCTCAGTGTTTCTACGTGCTCTCCGTGTCTCTGTGGTGAAGAATACAAACCACAGAGACACGGAGAGCACAGATTTTCACAGAGAATTTATTGCTTAACAAACTTCCCTTCTCCAACTAACCCACCAATATTATTTAAAACCCTATAAAAATAAACACCAGAAGGTTGACTACTCATGTCCATGACTTTGTCATCCTGAGTGGAGCGAAGGATCTGTTTTAACACTTTTTCCCCAAGAACATTATAAATTTCAACTGTAGCCTCACCACTGTTTACTGAGGATTGAATTGTGAAAATGCCTTTGTTGGGGTTGGGAAATATTTTAAAATCATTCTCCGTTTTCAAATTATTTACTGCCAACGGGCTTCTCCAGACTGCAATATTATTTGCATTTAAATTTCCCGCTTTGGAAAACAAACCACCGGCATACAGCCCGCCTGAATAATCGCACAAAGCATAGACGGTCCCGTTTATCCCTACCCCAAGCGAGTCCCATGAAGTACCATCCCACGAAGCAATATCATTTATGTGTTTACCACCGGCCGTGTCAAATGCTCCGCCGGCTATAAGATCAGAGCCATAAACACATAAGGCACGAACAACCTTATTCGTCCCTGAATCAACTTTACTCCATGCGCTTCCATTCCATTGGGCTATGTTATGGACAAAAACTCCACCGGCAAAAGCAAAATTGCCCCCTGCGTACAAATTACCATTATATACAGCTAACGCATAAACGGTTGAATATACATTCATCCCGCTTCCCACACTGCTCCAATTAGTATCATTCCATTTAGCAATACTGATAGCAGGGTTCCCGCCCGCCATGCTGAATATTCCACCGGCATAAAGGCTACCATTATATACTGCCAGAGAATAAACGGTTGCAGCAAAACCAGTTGTTATCCCAATTCCAACAGGTGACCAGGATGTCCCATTCCACCTGGCAATATTACTTACAGTTGTGTTACCTGATTTCAAAAAATTTCCTCCTGCATAGAGTTCACCGTTATACACTGCAAGGGCATAAACCTTTCCATTTATGCCTGCCAAAACAGAATCCCAACTAACCCCATTCCATTGAGCAATACCTTTAAGAGGAATGTGATTTGCGCCCTCTAATTCACCACCGGTAAACAATGACCCGCTATAATTACATAAACTAAAAACGCTCGATATAAGTGGCATGTTAACATCAATTCCATCTTCGAGGGAGTCCCATTTAAACCCGTTCCATGATGCCACCTTATTCGCGCCAATATTACCAGCTGAGTCAAATGCGCCTCCTGCATACAATGAATTATTATATACGGCCAAAGCAAGAACTGCATTATCTGTTCCGGCCCCGAGTGAATCCCATGTTTGGGCTTTGGTTGCTATGCAATGCAGAAGAATTAGTGCTACAGATAAGATTAGTTTTTTCATAACCAGCATATTAATTTCCACAAAAATGCGGGTTTTAAATCCTCTAGTCAAGCCACACTTATTATCCTGTGGCTTTCACTTATTAACAGGCAAGTTTAAGCCATTAAACAACGAATTTTGAATTTTCTCTGTGCACCTCTATTCCCTCCTTTCACTTTGTGTTGAAAAAGTGAAGTAATTTACTTCTTTGAAAAACACATCCTGTAATTTATCTTTGCAAGTAACAGTAGTCAATTGTCAGTAATCAGTTGTCGGATAAAATAAAAACGGAATAAAAATGATGCAAATAAAATATACTGCTCAGCCAATTTTTAAAATTAATTTTTGCTATAATAAATATGCATTTCTCCTGCTTGGCCCTGTTATTAACAGGCAATTGAAAAATAAAATTAATGAAAATCAGCCTGTTGAAGAGAATCAGTCACGAACATTCCCCTGCTATTTTCCTGTTGCGTGTCTGTTAGTGTTCTGTTATGCCTCCTGATATCCGGCAAATTTCATTTTATAACCAAAAATGTAAATTTATAAAACAAAATATCTATGAAATAATTGTATAATTATAACTCGGAGACAATCCGGAAATAACTCATAACTTATAACTCATAACTCAATAGGTGCTTCCTCTTTCTCCACCACCAAATTATCAATGATGTCGTCCTGGCGTTCGGGCGTATTTTTACCCATATAGTACTTAAGGGTATTCTCTACCTCGGTATCATGGGTAACAATTACTGGCTGCAATCGGATATTCTTATCTATAAAGTATTTGAACTCATCGGGCGATATTTCACCCAACCCTTTAAAGCGGGTGATCTCGGGCCTTACACCCAGTTTCTTGATAGCATTCTGCCGCTCTTCATCGGAGTAGCAATAGATGGTTTCCTTTTTATTCCTCACTCTGAAAAGCGGGGTTTCCAAAATGAATAGATGTCCGTTTTTAACCAAGTCAGGGAAAAATTGCATGAAGAAAGTCATTAATAAAAGACGTATATGCATACCATCAACATCCGCATCTGTGGCTATAACCACGTTGTTGTAACGAAGGTCTTCCATGCCGTTTTCTATGTTGAGTGCGCTCTGCAACAGACTGAACTCCTCATTTTCATAGACTATCTTTTTGGTAAGCCCGTATGAGTTGAGGGGTTTACCCTTTAAGCTGAATACCGCTTGTGTATTGGGGTCACGGGCTTTGGTAATAGAACCACTTGCGGAATCTCCTTCGGTAATAAACAGTGTTGTTTCAAGTCTGCGTTCATCCGAACCATTATAATGTGACTTGCAATCGCGCAACTTTTTATTGTGCAAACTGGCTCTCTTGGCCCGTTCACGGGCAAGCTTCTCAATACCACTAAGGGCCTTACGCTCCTCTTCCGATTGAATGATCTTCCTTTGTAATTCCTCAGCAACTGCAGGGTTTTTGTGCAGAAAATTATCTAATTCGGTCTTAATAAAATCACCAATGAAAGTCCGCACCGATGGCCCTTCCGGACCCATGTCCTGAGAACCTAAACGGGTTTTTGTCTGCGATTCAAATATGGGTTCTTGTACTTTAATGCTTATTGCCGCAACAATGGATTTACGAATATCTGCTGCTTCGAAATTCTTCTTGAAGAACTCGCGCAAAGTCTTTACCACAGCCTCACGGAAAGCCATCAGGTGAGTGCCACCTTGGGTTGTATGTTGGCCGTTAACGAAGGAGTAATACTCCTCGCTATATTGCTGCATGCTATGGGTCATTGCCAGTTCAATATCATTCCCACGCAAGTGGATAATCGGGTAAAGAATTGGTCCACTCATGTTATGCTCCAGCAGATCGTGCAGGCCTTTTTCCGATTCAATTTTCTTTCCGTTGAACTTTATCCTCAAGCCTAAATTAAGGTAAGCGTAGTTCCAAAGCATTTTCTCAACATGCTCATTCAGGTAATGAAAGTTATGGAAAATACCGTCATCTGCATGAAAGGTAAGGATGGTTCCATCGCTTTCATCACTGGATGTTATGGCGTGGTCCTTGAGTATCTCACCTTTATTGAATTCAATAACCTTGGTCTTGCCCTCTCTAACTGATTGAACTTTGAAATACGACGACAATGCATTCACAGCCTTTGTTCCAACACCGTTCAATCCAACAGACTTCTTAAAAACCTCGGAGTCATATTTAGCTCCTGTGTTGATCTTGGCAACGCAATCCAAAACCTTACCAAGTGGAATACCACGACCATAGTCGCGAATAGTAGCGGTTTTTTCCTTAATAGTTATTTCAATAGTCTTGCCAAAGCCCATGGTAAACTCATCAATAGAGTTATCTATCGCTTCCTTAAGCAGAACGTAAATACCATCGTCAACGGATGTGCCATCCCCTAATTTTCCTATGTACATTCCCGGGCGGAAACGGATATGGTCTTTCCAGTCAAGCGACCGGATGCTGTCTTCAGTATATTTTCCTTGTGCCATGATTCAGTTAAAAGTTTGTAAAGTTCATAAAGTCGTCGACTGTATGGGGAACGCAAAAATATAGTAAACAGCCAAAACGAGCCCTTTTTGGGGGCTAATCTTATTAACAGGTTTTGAAAGTCGAGGCCCGACAGGCTATAGTTCTTATCTTATCTCTTATGGCTTATATCTATTTTCCCTACCTTTGCCCACTTAAAAAACTGAGGTGGACAAAATCTATTCATCTAAAGCCCCTGAACCAGTTGGTTCATATCCCCATGCAAGAAGGGTTGGCAACCTGCTTTTCCTTTCCGGTATTGGCCCGCGTGAACGTGGAACGAAAGTAATTCCCGGGGTAACATTGGACGAAAAAGGCAACATAGCTTCTTATGATATCGAAGCACAATGCCATTCAGTATTCAATAATATTAAAACTGTTTTAGAAGAATCAGGCAGCAGTTGGGATAAGATGGTTGATGTAACTGTATTTCTTACCAATATGAAAGCCGATTTCCCCACTTATAACCGCATTTACGCTGAATATTTTAAAGAGAACCAACCTTGCAGAACCACAGTTGAAATAAGCTCACTACCTACTCCAATTGCAATAGAGCTTAAAGTTATTGCAACTATCTAATCGTCTTCAATTAATTATGTCGAAGTTCCCGCAATACGAAAATTTAAACCTGAGTGAAATAGGTAAAGAAGTCCTTGAAAAATGGGCGAAGGAAAACACGTTTGAAAAGAGTGTTTCACTTCGCGAAGGAGCCAAGACTTTTACTTTTTACGAAGGACCTCCATCAGCCAATGGTATGCCAGGCATACACCACGTAATGTCCCGCACCATTAAGGATATTTTCTGCCGCTACCACACCATGAAAGGCTTTAAAGTGGAACGTAAAGGTGGTTGGGACACACATGGTCTGCCAATAGAATTAAGTGTGGAGAAGTCTTTGGGTATAACAAAAGAAGATATAGGCAAAAAGATTACGGTTGAAGAATATAATGCTGCTTGTCGCCGAGAGGTGATGAAGTACAAAGACAAATGGGAAGAGGTAACCACCAAGATGGGCTATTGGGTTGACATGAATGACCCTTACATCACTTTCGACAACAATTATATTGAGAGCGTTTGGTATCTGTTAGGTGAACTATACAAAAAGGGTTTATTATATAAGGACTATACTATTCAACCGTATTCCCCTGCAGCTGGTACTGGGCTTAGTTCACATGAACTTAATCAACCTGGATGTTATAGAAATGTTCAAGACAGAACAGCTGTCGCAATGTTTAAAGTGAAAAGGGACGTTAAATCTGAGTTTTTGTTTAACGTGGAAAGAGGAGAAGAATTAGGTAGGGAACTTGAAATGTTTCCTATTACACCAATATTTTTTTTAGCTTGGACAACGACCCCATGGACACTTCCTTCAAATACTGCTTTAGCGGTAGGAAAAAATATCGATTATATTAAGGTAAAAACATTAAATCAATACACTTCAAAACCTATTGAGGTTATTTTGGCAAAGGAGTTGTTTCCAAAATACTTTGAGTGTGATTGGGCAGATGTTCCAGAAAGTACTTTGAAAGTTGGTTTGAAAAGAGAAAAGACTGAAATTCTATTTAAAAACCGACTGAATACATGGGAAATAGTCCAAGAATTCAGGGGGAATGAACTTATCGGTATATGCTATGAACAACTATTACCCTATATTAAACCGAAATTAGAACATTCCAATCACTTTTTCAGGGTAATTGGTGGAGATTTTGTAACTGTTGAGGATGGAACTGGAATTGTGCACATCGCCCCAACCTTTGGGGCAGATGATTGGAGGGCGGCAAAACAAGACCCAGAAAGAATATTTCCGTTAACTATTGATTATACTGAAAGTAAATTTTCTGAAGTTCTTCAAAAATCCTTCTCGCCTTCAGAGGATGAAGGAAATGCTCTTTACAATGCCTTTTTTTCTGGATCAACCCAATCCTATATTAAAAGCCTACCTGATGAACATGAATTAAAATCAGGAATAGGAAGTTATACATGGGAAGACTTAAAAGGCCTAGTATGGAATGATTTGGATGAGATTACTTGGGAGCAATTAAATAAGCCTCTAATAGAAAAGACCTCTACATATAAGTTGTTTCTTGAAGTAAATGAAAAAGAATATAGCAATGAGATAGAGTCGTTACAAAAAGAGAAAAAACTCCCTTTGGTAAATAAGCAAGGTAAATTTATTAAAGAATTACATGATCCTATTTTTGGTTTAGGTGGAGAGTACGTTAAAGAAGACTATTTATCAGACAGCGAAAAAGAAATAGAGTTCAAAAAACAAAAGATAAAATTAGAATCTTCGGGAGTTGTACAGGATTTGAAATCATATTTAAATGTGGACGAGAGAATCATTTTGCGATTACTTAGGGATGATAAATTATTTAAAAAAGAATCTTATGTACACAGTTACCCCCATTGTTGGCGTACTGATAAACCCGTAATCTATTACCCATTAGACTCTTGGTTTGTGCGAACTACAGCCATGAAGGACAGGATGATAGAATTGAACAAAACCATCAACTGGAAACCTGAATCAACCGGCACAGGCCGTTTTGGTAATTGGCTGGAAAATATGGTTGACTGGAACCTTTCCCGTTCACGTTTTTGGGGAATACCACTTCCAATATGGAGAACGGAGGACGGCAAAGAAGAACTATGCATCGGCAATTATGCAGATTTAGATAAGGAAATAAAGAAGTCTGTTGCAGCAGGCATTATGACCGATGAGGATTTGAAGAAAAGCAAATGGAACACTGCTGAAAGAGACATTCATAAACCTTATTGCGATAGTATCTTTTTAGTTTCTCCTTCGGGCAAAAAAATGACCCGTGAATCAGATCTGATAGATGTATGGTTTGATTCAGGCTCTATGCCTTATGCCCAATGGCATTACCCGTTTGAGAATAAAGACAAGTTCAAAGAAAACTTCCCTGCTGACTTTATCGCTGAGGGTGTAGACCAGACTCGCGGATGGTTCTTTACCCTTCACGCTATTGCCAGTATGTTGTTTGATTCAGTTGCATTTAAAAATGTGGTGTCAAATGGATTGGTATTAGATAAGCATGGCAATAAAATGTCTAAGCGGTTAGGCAATGCTGTCGACCCATTCAAGATCATTGAACAATATGGTGCCGATGCTACCCGCTGGTATATGATAAGCAATGCCCAACCATGGGATAACCTGAAGTTTGACGAGGAAGGTATAACTGAGGTTCAACGTAAGCTTTTCAGAGCCCTTTACAATACCTATGCATTTTATGCCCTTTATGCCAATATTGATGGCTTTAACTATTCAGAGGCTGAAATACCAGTTAACCAGCGTCCGGAATTAGACCAATGGATTCTTTCAGTGCTCAATTCCCTTATCAAAAGTGTAGATGAATTCTATGGTACTTATGAACCTATGAGGGCCGCCCGTGATATTGAAGCTTTTGTTACTGATCAATTGAGTAATTGGTATGTGCGCTTATCTCGCAGGCGTTTTTGGAAAGGGGAATATAGTGAAGATAAAATATCAGCCTTCCAAACCCTCTATAATTGCCTCGAAACTATTGCCAAATTAATAGCCCCGATTGCTCCATTCTTTTCAGAGAAATTATTCACCGATTTGAACAGTGTTTCGGGCAAGGAAAAAGTGCAGAGTATTCACCATTCTTTGTTCCCTGTTTCTGACGACAAAAACATCAATCCAACCTTAGAGGAAAGAATGGACCTGGCACAGCGCATTTCTTCTTTAACTCTCGCTTTACGCAAAAAAGTAAATATTCGTGTTCGTCAGCCACTTAACAAGATACTTATCCCTATACTTGATGAAAGCTTAAAGCATCAGATTGACTCGATAAAAAGCCTCATTTTGGCAGAGGTAAATGTGAAGGAATTGCACTATGTTCACGATACTGAAGGTATGCTCAATAAAAAGATAAAAGCCAACTTCAAAGAACTGGGTAAAAAACTAGGACCTTTAATGAAAGAAGCTGCTGCTGCAATCAGTGGTTTTGGTAAGGAGGAAATCAAGCTTTTAGAACAGAACGGCAAGTACGGGCTTAACCTTTCAGGAAGAGAGGTTGAAATCCTTTTAACCGATGTTGAAATTACCTCGGAAGATATACCGGGATGGCACCTGATGACGGATGGTAAAATAACCGTCGCCTTGGACACAACCATATCCAAAGAGCTTGAAGAGGAAGGCATTGCCCGTGAACTCATAAATCGCATACAAACCCTTAGAAAAGAGAATAATTACGAGGTAACTGATAAGATAAAACTCCAAATTGTTAAGAACAAAGCCCTGGAAGACGCGATTAAGAATAATTTTGATTATATTTGCACGGAAATTTTAGCAACTTCCTTCGAAATGGTTGATAATCTTAGCGAAGGACAAGCTATAGTGGTAGAAGTAGCTGACAATTTAAGTGCTTCTATTTTTATTAACAAGACTAATTAAAGGTCACTATGAAAAAGAAACCAGCAAAAAAGACCAATAAGGTAAAGGTTGTAGCTTCAAAAAAGGCTGCCCCTAAGAAGGTTGCTAAAAAGAGCAAACCGGTTGCTAAGAAGAGTGCTCCTGCTAAGAAGAAGATTGAAAAGAAAGTGGTAAAATCAAAAACAAAACCGGAACCAAAAAAAGTAATGAAAAAACCAGAACCTAAAAAAGCAAAACCGGTTGCTAAAAAAGCACCTGTTGTTGTAAAAAAAGAAGTTAAAATATTTAAACCCGTTCAGAAAGTTGAAGCTAAACCTGCACCTAAGGTTGAGGTTAAAGCTGCACCTGTTGCAAAAATTGAAGCTAAAAAACCTGCTCCTGTAAAAGCACCTGTTGTTGACGAAAAACAACGTTACAACGAAAAGGAATTAGCTGAATTCAAAACCCTTATTGTGGATAAACTGGACCAAGCGAAGAAGGATTATGAGCTTTTAAAGAATACCCTTTGCCATACTGATGACCATGGAACTGATGATACCTCTCCTACTTTCAAAGCTTTGGAAGACGGTTCTGATGTGTTGACCCGTGAAGAAACGGCCCAACTTGCACTCCGCCAGGAAAAATTTATACAGAACCTTCAGAATGCATTGGTTCGCATTCAGAATAAAACCTATGGCATTTGCAGGGTAACAGGTAAGCTAATTCCTAAAGAAAGGCTTCAAAGAGTACCTCATGCAACCCTTAGCATCGATGCGAAGTTGGTTCAACAATTCAATCAATAATAAGTTAAGAATAGAGGCGTGAAAAGGCCTTTGCTCATTATATTGTTGGTGCTGGTTTTAGACCAGGCATTAAAGATTTATATTAAAACCCATTTCATTTTAGGGGAAGAACATCGGATTGCCTCCTGGTTTATTATTCATTTTACCGAAAACAACGGAATGGCTTTCGGGATGACCTTTGGTGGACAATATGGCAAGATCTTTTTAAGTGTTTTCCGTATTGCAGCAGTTACCTTAATCGGGTATTATTTATGGACCCTGGTAAAACGTAATGCCCCTAAAGGGCTAATTGCCAGTTTTGCCTTGATTTTTGCAGGTGCATTAGGCAATATTCTAGACAGCACCTTTTATGGAGTATTGTTCAGCGATAGCGGTTATGAACTTGCTAAATTCATGCCTAAAGAAGGTGGTTATGCCAGTTTGCTTCATGGTAAAGTTGTTGATATGTTTTATTTTCCGTTGATGGAAGGCCATTTCCCTTCATGGGTGCCATTTTGGGGCAATGAAGAGTTTCTGTTCTTCCGTCCGGTGTTTAACGTTTCCGATTCTGCTATAACGGTGGGAGTTATTTTAATACTTCTATTTCAGCGAAAGTATTACCCAAAAGATACCGGAGAATTAGCTAGCTAAAACTTACTCTTTTTTCTTCTTCCGCAACTTGTTATCTTCGTTTTCCTTTTTGTGTTTCTTGGATTCCTCAGATAAACTTTTGTGCGTTAATTGCCCGTTATGAATCACGTGATGGGTTGTATTTGTTCTAGTAGTCTTGTGATATGATCTTTTAGGTTTAATTTTATCCAGCTGACTAGTGTTTAGGATTTGCCCTAAATAAATTAAATAATTTTCATGGGCTTCTTTATTCAATCTATTCAATTCTTTCGTATCACTTCCGCATCGTTGTTTGTTTTCTTTTCGGGCTTTTAAGTACTGCTCAACAACTGGCTTCACATCTTCTGCCTGTGATGGTGAAAGCCCACAAACCAGTGTTATATGAGCTACTGTTTTTTTAACTTCTGCGGAACTTACAGTCTGGGCTTTTACTGTAAGCATTGATGTAAGCAATACCACTACCAAGACTATCCTTTTCATTACTAAATCTTTTTATACTTCCTTAATAAAAAAGCCCTGACATTTTTATGTCAAGGCTTTAAATACATTACGTTATGCTTTTACTCCTGCTCCTCTCCCTGTCCGCCTTTATTTGCTCTTTTATTAGCCATATCAGCTTTCAGTTTTTCAACCTGGTCAGCAGTCAATACGGTTTTCAGCTGAGTTTTATAATTCTCACGTGCGGTCTTATTAGCAGCTTTCAATCCTGCCGGATCGCTTGCATACTGTTGTTTGTTTGCCATTCGCGTTTTTACAAAGTCTGCAACAATAGGTTGAACCTTCGCAACCTGATCTTGTGAAAGTCCACAAACCTGGGTTAAGTGGTTCACCATTTTGGTTGTTGCCTTGTCTCCTTTTTCCTGGGCATTAACACAGAATAAAGTTGCTAATACTAATCCGAAAGTTAAAATAAGTTTTTTCATGGTTGTTAATTTTATGGTTTGACTAGTTTAAGTTGAATAAGTTTAAAACGGCAGATTTAAAAAAATATTATCCAAGCCTGTTTCTTCTCCAGTTTGAAATGCCTTTATTTTCTATAACATGCGCTATTGCAACCTGTTTTTTATCGCTTCTAGAAACAAAAATATTGGCTGCAAGTGCGGCCAACATATTGGCCTCTTCATCATCCGGTGTAGCATTCAGCATTTCCGGTTTAAAGTATTGGGCTACGAAATGAGTATCGAACTTGCCCGAAGTAAAGGCTTTATGTTGCATTACAAATTTGCAGAATGGTAACGTGGTTTCAACACCTGAAATTTGATATTCATCTATTGCCCGAATCATCCGCTGGATAGCCTCTTCCCTATCCTTTCCGTAGGTAATAAGTTTACTTATCATGGAATCGTAATAGATTGGAATATCCATACCTTCTTCAAAACCATCATCGACACGCACACCGGGCCCTTTTGGAGGGTTGTAAATATTCAGCCTGCCAATATCCGGAAGGAAGTTATTTGCAGGGTCTTCAGCATATACACGCACTTCAATAGAATGTCCTATTAACTTAATCTCTTCTTGTTTAAAGCTTATTTTATTGCCTCTGGCAACGTTTATCTGTTCTTTAACAAGGTCAATTCCGGTTATCATTTCCGTAACCGGATGCTCTACCTGTAAGCGGGTATTCATTTCGAGAAAGTAGAAGTCGAGTTTGTCATCCAACAAAAACTCTACCGTACCAGCACCTGAATAATTGCAGGCTTTAGCAATACGCACAGCACATTCACCCATGGCTTTTCTTATCTCGGGAGTGAGAACTGATGAAGGTGCTTCTTCCACTACTTTCTGGTGGCGACGCTGAACGGAACATTCTCTTTCAAAAAGATAAACTGCATTCCCGTGATTGTCTCCCATCACCTGAATCTCAATATGGCGGGGGCTTTTTACATATCTTTCAATAAAAACCGCTCCATCACCAAAAGCCGATTTAGCTTCGCTAGATGCAAGTTTTATTTGTTCTTCTAATAATTCAACACTTTCAACTACACGCATTCCCTTACCACCACCACCCGCACTGGCTTTAATCAGGATTGGAAAACCAACTTTCTTGGCAACTTCAATCGCTTCTTTAATATCCGTAATAGCACCATCGCTACCCGGAACCATAGGTATGTTATGTTGTTTGGCGGCATGCTTTGCGGAGAGCTTATCGCCCATCATTCGCATAGCTTCTGCCGAAGGGCCAATAAATATAAGTCCTGCATTTTTAACTTTATCAGAGAATGCCGCATTTTCCGATAGGAAACCATAACCGGGATGAATACCCTCTACCCCAAGTTGCTTAGCAACCTCAATAATCTTGTCAGCATTTAAATATGACTTAGCCGATTCCGGTGGACCGATGCAAACTGCTTCATCAGCATAATTTACAAACGGAGCTTTGCGGTCAGCCTCGGAAAAAACAGCAACTGTTTTAATTCCCATATCGCGACAGGTTCGCATAACCCTAAGGGCTATCTCTCCGCGGTTTGCAACAAGAATTTTTTTCATCAAATCTTATTTTGAATGCTTTGCAGCATTTATTTTCTGTAACAGTTTCTCAGGAATCGGCCTGCATGCACAATGCTTTGCGTGTTCCAAATGCCAACCTATTCTTTCTTTTAAAGTTGCATTTTTAGGCATTATATGCTTGTCATGCCATGCTTTATTCATTTAAAAGTAAAATCAATTTTGATTTTTCAAAACCTCTGTAACCAAGTCTGCAGCTTCTTGCAGCAATATGGCTGAAGATACTTTCAGGCCGGAATCATCAATAATTTTTTTGGCTTCAATTGCATTTGTACCTTGCAACCGCACGATAATAGGCACTTTTATTTCGCCTATGTTTTTGTATGCATCCACAATACCTTGTGCAACCCTGTCGCAACGAACAATTCCTCCAAAAATATTTACAAGAATAGCTTTTACACCTTCTTCCCTGAGAATGATACGGAAAGCTTTCTCTACACGCTCTGCATTGGCTGTTCCACCAACATCGAGAAAGTTAGCAGGGTTACCTCCAGCCAGTTTAATAATATCCATAGTGGCCATAGCCAGTCCCGCTCCATTAACCATACAGCCTACGTTACCATCCAATTTCACAAAGTTCAGTTTATAGCTTCCGGCTTCTACTTCGGTAGGATCTTCCTCGGCAACATCGCGCATTTCAACATAGTCCGGGTGACGATAAAGAGCGTTGCCATCAAGCACCATTTTACAGTCTACAGCAATAATCTTATCATCGGTTGTCTTTAAAACAGGGTTAATTTCAATCATGGAAGCATCTGCGCCCTGATATGCTTTATAAACTCCGGTAACGAACTTAACCATGGCTTTAAAAGCATCGCCGGATAAGCCAAAGTTAAAGGCAATCTTACGGGCCTGAAAAGCTTGCAATCCCACTTTCGGATCAATTTCTTCTTTAAATATAAGTTCAGGGGTATTGGCGGCTACTTCTTCAATTTCCATTCCACCGGCTTGGGAATAGACAATCATATCGCGGCCTGCGGCACGGTTAAGCATAACACTCATATAAAACTCTTTGGTTGGAGTCGGACCCGGATAGTATACATCCTGAGCTATCAATATCTTATGTACAATCTTTCCCTGCGGGCCTGTCTGACGGGAAATAAGGTTCATACCTAAAATGGATGTAGCCTTTTCCTTAACTGCATCCATTGATGTTGCAACCTTCACGCCCCCTGCTTTACCTCTACCTCCGGCATGTACCTGAGCTTTTACCACCCAAACCTGAGTACCGGTCTGTTGCTTTAATTCCTTAGCGGCTTCCAAAGCTTCTTCAACAGAGGTGGCTACAATGCCTTCCTGTATTGGAACTCCAAATTGTTTTAATATTGTTTTGCCCTGATATTCGTGAAGATTCATGTATTAGTTATGAGTTATAAGTTATAAGTTATGACCTAAAAACGGCAGCAAGTTAATAAGAATTGAGTTTATGAAACAAAAAATCCCCCCGAAACTCGAGAGGACTTTTCATTATTTATTAAGAACGGTTTAAAACCATTCCCTGCAATTATTTCTTCTTATATCGGGTATTGAACTTATCAATACGTCCGGCGGTGTCAACCATCTTGATCTTACCGGTATAGAACGGGTGCGACATATTTGAAATTTCAAGCTTTACCAATGGGTATTCGTTACCGTCTTCCCAAACAATGGTATCTTTGGTTTCAGCGGTTGACTTGCCTAAGAATGCGTAATCGTTAGAAACGTCTTTGAAAACTACTAATCTATAGTTCTCCGGATGTATGCCTTTTTTCATGACTAATTTTAAAATTGGGCTGCAAAGATAGAAAAAAATAAGATATGAGATATAAGAGATGAGATATTACAAATTAAAGTATCTATTTCCATCCCCTTTCTTTTAACAACTGCCAACCAACGACTAATAACTATTCATATTATTTTTAAGCTTTTTGTATATTTATTCCCCAAAGGAATGTATTTTAGTGCAATAATTTTTAAGACACGATATGCAGAGTATGCACATAGCAGTAGCAGGTAATATAGGGTCGGGGAAGACCACATTGACACGCCTTTTGGCGAAGCACTATAAATGGAAACCCCATTTTGAAGATGCCGATGAAAACCCCTATCTGAATGATTTTTACGAAGATATGCAACGCTGGTCGTTCAACTTGCAGGTATCTTTCCTGCATGCCCGTTTAGCCCAGATTCAACAGATAAGAAAGAACAATAAGACCGTTATACAGGACCGTACCATATACGAAGACGGGTACATTTTTGCGCCTAACCTGCATTCGATGGGGCTTATGACCACCCGCGATTATGAAAACTACCTGGCTTTATTTAATGTTGTGCTTGAGTTGGTTCAGCCTCCTGATTTACTGATATACCTGCGTGCCACGGTACCTGCCTTAGTTAACCAAATTCAGAAACGTGGCAGGCCGTATGAAGAATCTATTCGTCTTGACTACCTGAAAAGGCTTAATGAGCGTTATGAAGCATGGATCGATGACTTTGAAAGTCAGAAAAAAACCAAAATACTGGTAATAGATGTCGATGAGAACAACTTCTCAGAAAATGCCGACGACCTTGGTAAGATCATCAACATAATAGACAGAGAGCTTTTCGGAGGCTTATTTTAAGCCCGGGCTATTTAGTGCAACAAGTTTTTCTTTTTATTTATTCTTAAGATTTAATTTTATTTCCCTGATTGAATAAAATTCACTCATTTTTTAATTTGCTAAAATGAGAAGTTGGTTCGTCTTTTTGTTAGCACTTTTATCAATCCGAGCCTTTGCCGCTTTCCCAGCAGATAGTAATTTGAAGGGCTGGGATACCACCATTATTAAATTAGCCAACTCGGCATCTACCGTAAAGTACATGACTGCCGATGAAAAGAAAGTTATTTTTTATATAAACCTTTGCAGGATGCAGCCCCGATTGTTTAGCAAAACAATATTGAAACAGTATATAACCGAAAATCCGGACAAGGAAACCAATCCATATGTAGTAAGTTTAATGAAGGATTTAAAAGGAAGTAAGCCAAAACATCCCCTGCAACCCGATGCCGATCTTTATAAAAGTGCCGAGAAATGGGCAACAGAAACCGGAAAGTCGGGGGCAACAGGGCATGGTAATTTTAATAAACGGTTTAACTCTTTCCTGAAAAAGAATAATGTAACCGTTGGCGAAAACTGCGATTATGGACATTCCGACCCTTTAGCCATAGTGTTAGATCTGTTGATTGATGAAGGGGTGGAAGACCTTGGACATCGCAAAAATATATTGGCGGCAAGTTTCAATACAGTTGGTGTTTCCATAAAACCGCACAAAGGGTTTACCTGGGATTGTGTTATGGACTTTGAAGGGCCTTACCATAATTGAGGCCTCCTTTGCCAGTTAAAAAAACACTATTATTAGCTATTAATTCCTATTTTTGTTCAATACATTCTATTGAATAAAAGGCTTTTAAAATATACCGAGCTAACCCTCTTCTATGCCGCTGTAGTCCTCAACATCTGGATAGTTTGCCATTTTACTTATTTTGGCGGTGTTGATGGGCCTTCGCATCTTTACTATTCAAGGATTCTGAAGGATCTTATTTCGGGAGACAACTTTTTGAGCGGTTATTTTGTACTTAATCATTTGCCTGTTCCCAATCTTACCGACCATTATTTATTGGCCTTATTCGATGTATTTTTCCGCTCAGCAATTTCTGAGAAAATACTGCTCATTATTTTTGTAGCAGGCTTTCCGCTGGCATTCCGAGCCATTATTAAAAGATACAACCCAGATGGTATTGCCGCAACCACATTAATAATTCCCTTTACACATTGCACCTTGCTTTATATGGGTGCCTACAATTTCTGTCTGTCGTTCACATTCTTGTTTGTTGCTATTTATTATTACTTCAAAAACTTTTCATCACCGGAAAAACTTTATTCCCCTTTCAACTATTTTCTCTTCTTCCTGTTGATCTTGCTAAACTATTTTACGAATGGAATCTCATTTTTGTTTTTAATGCTACTATGCTCAGGGATAGAAGTCTATTGGGTATTCAGGCAATATAAAATACAAAGCTTGAACAAACTACAAAGCTTGAAAAGAGTTCTTTTCTTTGGCATGCTTTGGGTGCCTGGTTTAATCATGTTATTTATTTTTAATGCTTCTATAACAAGTTTGCATCATGCAAACTCAAACTCGCTTCCCTTCGGGGATCTGTTCTCCTGGGTTTATGATTTAAAATGCATTACACTAACCGGTGCAAATGAAACTTTCTACACACACCTGCTTTTCTTCGGACTGATAATTGCATTTGCCCTGGCGGTTTATTTCAGAATTAAAAGTCAAGCTAGATTGACATTTATGCTGACCGACATTTTTTTATTGCTTTTCGTTTTTACATTTATCGCCTACCTTATAGTACCACAGGGAGCCAGTGTAGGAATGATCTCGGACCGCCTGCTCTACTATTTTATTGTCTTTCTTGTTCTATGGATTGCCTTGCAAAAAATACCCAATACTATAGCATTAATGCTCTCCGGGGCATTTTTAACTGTTGGCATTATTATGTTCTTCAACACACACTACCCTATCTTAACTAATTTAGATAACGATGCTGTAGATGTACAAAAAGCGGGAAAATATGTGGAACCCAATAGTGTAGTTTATATCTTCAGGTTTAACCAAAACCCGCTCGAACCAAGCCTCAGCAACATACTAGGGGTAGATAAACCATTGGTTATATTAGAACGCTACGAGCCCGACTATGGCTGGTTTGCAGTGAAGCGAAACATGGAGGATAACCCCGATTGGGCGGTCTATAAATCTCCCGATAATTGCTATGTGTGGGCAGATAAAAAGACCGGTCGAATTATTAGTTATGTTGATTACCTGTTTGTCTATGGAGATTATTACCTGGCTCTGAAAAATGGCATAAGCGACTTGAAGTATTTAACACACACTTATACCAAAATCTATTCGTCTGCAGATAACAGAATGCATGTATTAAGATTGAACAGGTAGGATTTCTCAACACAGGGGACACAAATGAAACTGAGGTACACAGAGAAATTTCAAAAACTTAATCCATTTGTATCTTTTTAAACTCAAGGCATTATACCAATAGATAAGGACGATATAAAATAATATTGCTATTTTTATTTCGCACAATAAACTTAAATGAAAAATGGATTTATAGCTTTTCTTTGTGTTCTTCTGCAAATAAGTGCAGTAGCACAAGATACTATTGCCAATAGTATTGATACGGATAGCTACCCTAAAAAGTCGCAGTTGTATAAGATCCGTGCAAAAAGTGATTCCATTGTTAAATCAATTTACGGAGAGAAATTTTTCAATAGCCATACCAGGTGGTCTTTTAAGAACTCCTATTACTTTTCCACCTTTGAAGAGGATGATGCATTACCTTATCCATGGCCCCCAGATGATACCAATACCGTTGTAAAAAGAAGTGAATTTAGTATCTGTTACGACATACTTTATGATGCAGGAATTTTGAAAAACGGTATATGTATTTTAATTGATAAAGATGGAAACTTGCTTCCCTTTCATTTGTGGAATGACAAGGGGGAAAAAATAGTTAACCAGGGGTTTGAAAAAATCGACACCACCGATTCTGATTTTAAGTTGACCACCGAAGAAGCCGTTCAATTAGCGAATTCTAATGGGCTGCATACGAAAGATACCGATAGGGTTTCCTGTAAACTTGCATGGTATCCAAAAGAGGATACAACTTCGGTAATTGACAGCGGAAATTTTTATTTTGAAGTAACGTATAACCCGGAATTTAAGAAAGGAGATAGAAGAAGATTTCAGAAAGGGTATGATGTGGAGTACGAAAATTATGTGTGGCTATTTGACCCCTGGACTAAAGAGCTTATAAGTAAATCTACAAACCGCAAAAGTTTTAAAACTTCGAGGAGGTATTAAGGTGGGAAATTATGCAAAATAAATTGGTGGTTGAGCCTTAGAATTGTCGAAAAATGTCCCGAAAATAACAAGGAAAATAACAATGAATTATCAAGGGGAAAACAATAAAATAACAATAAAATAACAGTAAATTATCAATGAAATAACAGTGGAATAACAATGGGGCTTAATTGTTTTATCTCTGACTATCAAAACGTTACAAAATATTCCATTGTTAACTAAAAAATTTAAGAGGAAGGAAAACGAAAATAATGTCCTGAAAAATGTGCTTCTATTTATTATCATTTTATCTTTCACATTGCAAAGATAATTCATGAAATGTTCGTTTCTGAAAAAGGTCGGTGCCCGACACGCAATTATTTATTAACAGTGCTATTTCAGTTATGGAAACGTTTCAACACCGAGGGAACAGAGGTGCACGGAGAAATGCAGAAACCGCAAAGTACGCAAAGAAACAGCCCGCTAAGGTTCGCAAAGAGAACATTTAAGGACACCAAAAATTATACATGGAGCATCCGCCACAGGCGGAGGCAAAAATACAGGGGGATTGATAAATGATAGAAAAAGATTTTTCCTACCTTTGTATTCTATACTCTCATTGTATGAATAATATTCAAAATATCCTTAAACTAAGTACGGCAGAAAGGCTTTTACTCCTTGAGGAAGTTTGGAACAGCATTCCTTCAAACGAAATTACTATTAAAGATTCTCATAAAAAGGAATTAGATAAAAGGTTGGCCCGAATGAAAAGAGGTGAAACCAAATTTTTTACCTGGGATGAAGTGAAAAAGAACCTCCACAAATAAATGAAATAAGGCTATTCTCTTCTAATTTCTGATGAGGCAAATGCCGATATTTTAGATTCTTTTCTTTGGTACGAGTCTGCAAGAGTAGGATTAGGCTTGGACTTTGAATTATGCCTCGAAGCAGAGTTCAATCGTATAATAAGAAATCCGAAGCAATACAAAACGCAATACAAAAAAATAAGAATAGCTTATATTGAACGCTTCCCTTTTGGAATTCATTTTCTTGTTGAGAATAAATTTATAAAAGTAATTGCCGTTTTTCATACATCCCGCCACCCAGAGAATTGGGAAGACCGTTTGAAAAAATAGTGCCAGTCCAAATTATACATGGAGCATCCGCCAAAGGTGGACGCAAAAATGCATGGGATTGATGGGGTGCCATAAGACCAAAGTAATATTGTTTCCTTTTCCACGTTTAACAGATTTAATGAAATCAGGGTTTATCTTTTTTATTTTTGTTCTTCTGCAAATTAATACCGAAGGTCAAGATACAACACGTATTACAAAAACTGATTCCTCTGTTATTGAAGCGACCTTTTATTGGGATAAAGATCATTCAACCGGAAAAATTACTTATAAAAGCAAATTGGTTGAAGAACGGACTTACAGAAGACATTTAATACATACTACCGGCTTTTATTATGGCGACACTGCAATTACGGAATATGATGACTATAGGGATTCAGCAACATATGCCCTTGTTGGTATTGGCAAAGTTTTTGACAAAACGGGGAACCTAAAGTTAACCATGGATTATGATAACAGGAATTGGACACCGGCCGACACTAGTGATTATCCAAATTATACCCTTTTAAAAGCCATGAAGCTGAAAGGCGACTCGATAGTGCAATCGATTTACGGACTGAAGTTTTTCAATGAACATGTTAAATGGAATATAAGTTCGTATTATTTTAATAATGGCACATTTGCCAATGAATGGTTGCGTGATGAAAAAAAAGGGTCTATTACGGCAACAGAATTTAATATTCGTTATGATGTTTATTACCATGGCGGAGTTTTTGAAGAAGGAATCCAAATTATTCTTGATAGGAACGGAAACATTTTACCAAAACATGGGTGGATGGATAATGGAGAGAAAATATATAATCAGGGCTTTGAAAAAGTAGATACTGCTATTCACGATTTTAAGTTAACAACAAAGCAAGCAATAGAGATAGCCCATAAATATGGGCTCCCCGCAAAAAATTCTTATCTGATTTCCTGCGACCTTGAATGGAATCAAATAAAAGACAGTGCCTCGAAAATTTATAACGGAAACTTCAGGATGGTTGTGGAATGCCGCAAAAGACTTTCGAAACGAGAAAGAAAAAAAGTTTTACGGGGGGATAAAATAAATTCATATACCGACTACTGGGCTTTTAACCCCTGGACTGGCGAGTTTATAAAGAAATATACTGTACATCGTGACCACGCTTGGGTAACGTCTTTTTAACACTTTTTATCACCCTCTCCTATTTTTGGTATGTAAATGCAACCCAGTCATCCCCTCTTTATCTCCCCTTTTTGGGGAGACATGTCTTGGTGCGGGTTCAGGCTTTGCCTATTTAGGATGCTTAAGTTACGCCTTCCCATCTAGGGGAAGGAAGGGAAGGGGCAAAAATTTAACATCTTTTATCACCCTCCCCTATTTTTGTTATGTAAATGCAACTATCTTTGTACTTATTCGTTTAACATAAACGAGGATACCTAAAAAACCACACAACTATACAGTAGCTCTACTAAGACATTTGAACCTGCACTTTTGATGCGACAAAGCACAAAAGAAATGCCTTCCCCGCTTGGGGAAGGGAAAGGATGGGGCAGATGTTGTGGTTCTCTTTATTAACTTTACAAACTCAAACTACACCTATGGACAAAATCAGTATCCTCTGGGCCGATGACGAGATAGATCTCCTCAAGCCCCATCTTTTATATTTACAAGACAAAGGTTTTAATGTAAAGACTGTTACGAATGGCAACGATGCGGTGGATGAGTTTGGCAAAGCACCATTCGATTTGGTGTTTTTGGACGAGAATATGCCGGGCCTCTCCGGATTGGAGACTTTGGGTAAAATCAAAAACCTGAACCGCAACGTTCCTATTATAATGATAACGAAAAGTGAGGAGGAAGCCATTATGGATAACGCTATAGGCTCCCAAATCTCCGATTACCTTATTAAGCCCGTAAACCCTGGGCAGATTTTGCTTTCTATCAAAAAGAATATCGATAAGAACAGGCTCATCAGCGAGAAAACTACTAGCAACTACCAACAGGATTTCCGCAATATAAGTATGTCCCTTTCCGATAACCTGAGTATTAAGGAATGGGAAGACGTATATAAAAAGTTGGTGTTCTGGGAACTGGAACTTGAAAAATCAGGCGACCCCGGCATGAAGGAAATCCTATCAATGCAAAAGTCGGAGGCGAATACCTTGTTCAGCAAGTATATTGAAAAGAACTATGTAAACTGGTTCAAGCAAGGTGCTAAAGATATACCTACTATGTCACACACACTTCTTAAAACCAAGGTGCTACCCAATATTGAAAATGAAAGCCGTCCTGTGTTCGTTGTAGTAATCGATAACCTACGTTACGACCAGTGGAAACTCCTCCAACCGGTTATAGAGGAAGACTTTAAAGTGGAAAAGGAAGAAATGTATTTTGCAATTCTTCCTACTTGCACACAGTATGCACGTAATGCCCTGTTTGCCGGACTGATGCCATCGGAGATTGAAAAAATGTATCCCGGAAAATGGCAGAACGATGAGGATGAAGGCGGTAAAAACCTGCACGAAGCTGAGTTTTTAGAAGGACTCTTAAGACGTTCCGGTAAGAATATCAAGTATTCCTACAATAAGATAACCAACTTTGAAGCTGGCAAACGCCTGGCCGATAATATCCATAGCCTTGCAGCAAACAATAAGCTCAATGCTATCGTCTACAACTTTGTTGATACCCTTTCCCATGCCCGCACCGAGATGGAGGTTATCCGCGAGTTAGCCAGCGATGATGCGGCTTATCGTTCCCTGACCTTATCATGGTTCAACCATAGCCCTCTGCGTGATATTATTAAGAACATAAGGGCAGTTGGTGGCAAAATGTACATCACCACCGATCATGGCACTATTAAAGTCGGTGAACCATCTAAGGTTATTGGAGACAAGAACACTACTACCAACCTGCGTTATAAGCAAGGTAAGAGCCTTACCTATCAGAATAAGGATGTGTTTATGCTCAAAAATCCGTCCGATGCATTTTTGCCTCGCACGCATGTCAGCAGCATATTCCTCTTTATTAAGGAAAATAAGTTTTTCGCTTACCCTAACAACTTCAACCACTATGTTAGTTACTATAGGAATACTTTCCAACACGGTGGCATTTCATTAGAGGAAATGATAATACCTTTTGTAGCTTTGTCGCCTAAATAGGTTGAATAGTTTCGCCCCAAATCTCGCCTAAGGCGGACTTTGAGTCGTGTTAACGTCATTGCGAGGCTCGGCGAAGCAATCTCTATAGTAACAGAGATTGCTTCGTGCCTCGCAATGACGAACAGAGGCCTTTAGGGGTTCGGGGCCAGAAAAAATTCCTAAATAACAAGCAACAATGAGGTTACTTTGTACGGTCCGCAAGGAAGAAGAATTAGAGCGGGCAGCACAGGTTTTATTGGGTGATTTTAAGAACATTCGGGTGTTCATATTTTCGGGTGAGATGGGGGTTGGCAAAACCACCTTTATAAAGTATATTTGTAAAGTATTAGGGGTAACAGCCGGAATCAGCAGTCCCACCTTTTCGTTGGTGAATGAATACGAGTACGCCGACAACTCTGTGGTCTATCATTTCGACTTTTACCGGATAAAAGATATTCAGGAAGCCTATGATATAGGATATGAAGAATATTTTTATTCAGGCAACTACTGCTTTATAGAATGGCCTGAAAAAATTCCCGGACTCGTTCCCCCCAATGCCGCAGAAATTAAAATTGAAGTAAATACGAACGGAGACCGGGAGATATGGGTGAACGATATACTATGAGCTATGAACTATTCCATATTAACACGCCCTTCGTCATTGCGAGGAACGAAGCAATCTCTATTACGATGAGATTGTTTATACCCATTACGGCAGAGATTGCTTCGTTCCTCGCAATGACGGACATAGCATTCCTCAAAGTCCGCCTACGGCGGGTTTGGGGCAAGGAAACCAAAGCAATACCCACTCTTAACCGTCTATATTAAACCCCTTAATGCATGAAACAATGAGTTACAAAGATGTAATGAGAACTTTAACAATGGGTGCCCTTGCAACCCAGGAAGAGATGCTGGAAGTGGGGCATAAAAAAGGCAGCCTTTCAATAGGTATCCCGAAGGAAATATCCTACCAGGAGAACCGCATTGCCCTTGTACCGGACGATGCAGCTTTGCTCGTAAACCACGGGCATAAGGTATTGGTTGAAACCAATGCCGGCAAGAACGCCCACTTTGAAGATACCGATTTCAGCGAAGCCGGATGCCAGATAGCATACAATGCGAATGAAGTTTATAAAGCCGATGTTATTTTAAAGGTTACACCTCCTCTCATTAATGAGATTGAGATGATGCATCCTGGTCAAACACTTATATCTGCATTGCAGCTTTCGGTTCAACCGAAGGACTTCCTGAAGTATCTGATGGAGAAAAAAATAAACGCCATTGCCTTTGATTCACTTCGTGATGAAGCCGGTATATTCCCTGTGATCCGCTCTATGAGCGAGATTGTGGGCGGTACATCCATCTCTATAGCTGAAGAGTATTTAAGTAATGTGCACAATGGACCGGGCCTTATTATGGGTGGAGTTTCGGGTATTGCACCAACCGACGTAGTAATTTTAGGTGCAGGAACTGTTGGAGAATTCGCAGCCCGTGCTGCCATGGGACGCGGTGCATTGGTAAAAGTTTTTGATAATTCAATATACAGACTGCGCAGATTGCAAGTGATGATTGGCACTAGGATATTCACCTCTACCATTCGTCCACGAGTTCTGGCTCGCCATCTTAAAACAGCTGATGTCGTAATTGGTGCTATCCGCGCAAATGCAGGTATAACCCCAATGGTTGTTACCGAACAAATGGTGACAGATATGAAAGTAGGTTCTGTTATTGTAGATGTAAGTATTGATCAAGGAGGCTGTTTTGAAACTTCCCATGTTACAAATCACTCCGACCCGGTTTTCAGAAAACATGGAGTTACACATTACTGTGTTCCGAATATTGCGTCGCGTGTTTCGAGAACTGCCTCGATTGCTTTCAGTAATATTTTTACTCCGATACTCCAAAAAGCGGGTGATGTTGGCGGTTTCGAAAGCCTCATAAAAAAAGATATGTATTTGCGGAATGGTGTTTATATATACAGGGGAATACTTACGAGTAAATATTTGGGCGAAACTTATAACATTCCTTATAATGATATTGAATTATTAATTATGAACAATCAGTAATGTTGAAAAATCTTCATAACTCTTAAAAGGCTTAACTGGTATGTGTTTTGAGGGGGATGTTAATAACGGTGTTAAAAACTATGCAACATGCACCCGTCGGTAAAAAAGATGAGAACATAGATTTGCAGATACGTTTTAAAAAAAACAGAAAAACAAAACACGACACTAACCTTTTTTCGATATGGCACAAAATACTTTAAACAAAACAAAAACAATGCTTGATGCAGATGAAATAAAAAAAGCATCTACCAAATATTTCGGCGGAGATGAATTAGCTGCATCCACCTGGGTGAATAAATATGCATTGCGCGATAAGAATGGCAATGTTCTGGAAAAAACCCCGGACGATATGCATAAGCGTATGGCACATGAATTTGCCCGTAAAGAAAAAGAGTATGCTGAAATATCAGCTATGAATGGTGCTTTTGCACACCTTTCCGAATACGGACAAAAAAGGGAATTCCTTTCAGAAGAAAAGATTTTTGATTTGTTCAAAGACTTTAAATATGTGATACCACAAGGCAGTGTAATGTTCGGTCTTGGTAACAAGCATGTGATTGCTTCCTTGTCTAACTGTGTTGTATTACCTGAGATTTATGATTCATACGGAGGTGTTATGTACACTGACCAGCAATTAACCCAACTCTTTAAAAGACGTTGCGGTGTAGGTATTGATATCTCAACCCTTCGTCCTTCCGGTTGTATTGTAAACAATGCAGCAGGAACCACAACAGGAGCTGTTTCATTTATGGAACGTTTTTCAAACACAACACGCGAAGTAGCTCAAAACGGCCGTCGTGGTGCGTTAATGATCACCATTGATATTGCTCACCCTGATGTAGAACAATTTGTAACTATTAAGCAAGACCTTAGCAAAATTACAGGTGCTAATATCTCCGTTCGTTTGTCCGATGAGTTTATGGATGCTGTGGTTAACGATGCTGAATATACTCACCGTTTCCCAATAGAATCGGCAAAGCCAGAAATAACAAAAACAGTAAAGGCTCGTGATCTGTGGAACACCATTATTAAATGTGCGCACCAAAGTGCTGAACCCGGATTGATCTTCTGGGACAGACAACATAAATATTCTACATCTTCAGTATATCCCGGTTTCAAAAACGTATCTACCAACCCTTGCTCGGAAATTGCAATGCAGGGCGGTGACAGTTGCAGACTTATTGCAATGAACCTGTATAATTTTGTTGAAAAACCATTTACCAAAGATGCTTCATTTGACTACAAGAAATTCTATGAAGTAACATACGAATCACAACGTTTGATGGACGACTTAGTTGATTTGGAATTGGAGTCAATAGAAAAGATACTGGCAAAAGTAGAAAGTGATAAAGAACCTTCCGCTATTAAACAAATTGAATTGGATACCTGGAAACTATTGCAGGATGCAGGAAAGAAAGGCAGAAGGACTGGCTTAGGATTTACTGCATTGGGTGATGCCATGGCTGCCCTCAATATGCAATTCAACTCTCCGGCAGCAATGCAAGAGATTGACAAGATCATGAAGACCAAATGCGATGCTGAGTTCACCAGCTCTATAGATATGGCTATTGAACGTGGCAGCTTTGAAGGCTTTAGTGAAAAGATCGAGAATACTTCCGAGTTTGTACAAATGCTTCAAAAAGAATTACCTGATGTATACAAACGCATGATGAAGTTTGGAAGAAGGAATATTTCTATCAGCACTGTTGCTCCGACAGGCAGCTTAAGTATCCTTGCACAAACATCATCAGGGCTTGAACCTGTTTATATGCTTTCTTATAAAAGAAGAAGGAAGATCAACCCGAACGATAAAGATGCTACCGTTGACTTTACCGACAAGATGGGCGACAAATGGCAAGAGTTTGTGGTATATCACTCCAAAGTAAAAACATGGATGGACATAACCGGCAAAACCGATATTACGGAATGCCCTTATTATGGTTCAACTGCTCCTGAAATCGATTGGATTAAACGTGTAGAATTACAGTCACTTGTTCAAAAATATACTACCCACTCTATTAGTTCAACAATCAATCTTCCGAACGATGTTCCGGTTGATAAGGTTGGAGAGATTTATGTGGAAGCATGGAAACATGGCCTGAAAGGAATCACCGTATATCGTGATGGTTCACGCAGTGGAGTGCTTGTTTCAAATGAAGAGAAAGAAAAACCAAAATCTGCAACCCAGATCCTGGAGACTCATGCTCCAAAACGCCCAACTGAATTAAAAGCAGATGTAATCCGTTTTATGAACGGAACTGAAAAATGGATTGCGGTTGTAGGTGTATTGAACGATAAACCTTACGAAATATTTACCGGTAAAGCAGAAGATGTATTTAACCTTCCAAGTTGGGTGAAGGATGGGTTAGTAATTAAGAGCAAAGGTGTTGACGGAAAGAAAAACCGTTACGATTTCCGTTTTACTGATAAAGATGGTTACAGTGTCACTATTGAAGGTCTGTCACGTTTGTTTGATAAAGAATTCTGGAACTACGCTAAATTGATTTCGGGTGTATTGCGCCACGGAATGCCAATACCACAAGTAGTAGACCTGATTGGAAATCTTAGTCTTTATGACGACTCAATTAATACCTGGAAAGCCGGTGTTGAAAGAGCCTTGAAGAAATATATACCAAACGGAACCAAGAGCAGCAAAGACAGAACCTGCCCTCAATGCGGAGATGAAGGACTCATCTATGAAGAAGGTTGCCTGAAATGCACCAGTTGCGGACACACCAAGTGTGGTTGAGATAATAAATTCATATTGTTGATTTATAAAAACCCTGACTGATAAGTCGGGGTTTTTTATTTATTTTACTTTTATTATAATTTCACCCCTTCGGGGTTACCAAACAACCTATACTATCATTGCTATAATACTACCATCCCTTCGGGATTTAAAAAACGACCTATACTATCATTACCATAATACTGACATCCCTTCGGGGTTACAAAACGACCTATACTATCATTGCTATAATACTGGCATCCCTTCTGGATTAAAATAAATTTGTTGTTATTGTATAGTTATAAAAATACCATCCCTTCGGGAATAAAAACGTCGTGCAATAAATCCCGAAGGGATGGTATTTTTATAGAAATGATAGAAGATTAATTTTATGTTAACCCCGAAGGGGTGGCATTATTATAGAAGGTTGTAAATCGAAATAATTTAACCCTGAAAGGGTGACATTTTTACACTAATTTCACCCCTTCGGGGTTACATTATTATTGCTCGTTTCAATCCACAATTCTATATTTTCTCTAGATTTGTTTATGAATTGCTAAATCAGAATATTATGGCAGGAACATTCTCTCAGGTTTATATTCAAATAATATTTGCTGTTAAAGGCAGAGAAAACTTAATAAGTAAAACCTGGCATGAGGAACTTAATAAATACATTGCCGGAATTATAAAGGCAAAAGAACAAAAACCGATTATCGTTAATGGTATGCCTGACCATATTCACGCTTTTGTAGGATTGCGGCCTTCAATGGCAATATCAGATTTGGTAAGGGATATTAAAAACAACTCCTCTAATTTTATAAATGACAAAAAATTTGTCAAAGGAAGATTTTCATGGCAGGAAGGATATGGTTCATTTTCCTATTCACATAGAGATATTGAAACGGTTTACAATTATATCCTAAAGCAAGAAGAACATCATAAAAAGAAAACATTTAAAGAAGAATATTTGGGGCTTTTAAAAGAATTTGAAATAACATTTGACGAACGATATTTATTTGAATGGTTAAATTGAATTGGGTTTATAATGCCACCCCTTCGGGGTTCCGGTAAAAACAACATAATTGGATTGTTATAAAAATATTATCCCTTCGGGATTACCCTTAATTCTTCAAGTAAATCCCTGTGGGATGGTATTTTTATAGTCTTAGGAATAAATCGAGATTTATCTAACCCTGAAAGGGTGACATTATTTCATCATTTCTTTTTCCTCGGTTTTGGTTTTATATCATGCCTATCCAACTTCAATTTTGCAAGATTATTTAAAGGTGTAGTGCCTGAAAAATCAAATGTGCCTCCGGCATAGAGTTCGTTTTTGTAAACTGCCAATGCAGCCACTCTGCCCCTGAAAGTTACATTTCCTTTAAAATCATGTTTGGGATTCGCTTCTAACCCATTCCCAACAGCCGACCATTCCTTACCATCCCAAACAGCTATGTTTCTTGCAGGTTTACCACCTGCACTGTCAAAAACACCCCCAACATATAGTTTTCCATTATAAACTGCCATTGAATTCACATATCCATTCACTCCTTTCCCTACCTCAGTTAAAACTGTATCGTTGCATTTCATAATACCATTTAAAGGGTTATTGCCTGGACCTATTCTCATAAATCCTCCAATATATAAATCTCCATTATAAACAGTCATAGCTAAAACCCATGCACCTAGATTAATTGTAATTTTATTATTTATTGCTAAACTGCCACTTATTGACTTCAATTGAGTTCCGTCCCATATCATCACAGCATTTTTATGTGCATTCATAGAATAAGCATCTTCGTAGCCAAAATAAAGTTTACCATTGTAAATTGTTGATGAAGATATATATTGACCAGTATTTGAAATATTATAAATTTTTGAGTTATTGTAAAGTGGGAGCCACTTGTCCCCTGTCCATTTAGTCAAAGTAACTAAATTATTTTCCGCAGACCACCCTGTATGCGCACCTCCTGCCATTAACTCCCCATTATAAACATTAAGAGTTGTCACTTTTGGAAAAAGCGGACAAGATTTACAATCATCAAGCCCCGCTCCCATTCCTGTCCAAACTCCTGTTGAATCGTTCCATAATATTACATTGGCTGCCCTACGCACCAGTAAGGCTCTATGATAGAATCCACCTCCGATACAAAGTTGACCTTTGTATTCAGTAAATGCACTTACAATAGAATCTAATCCCGTTCCAACCGTATCAATCTTAGTTCCATTCCAACTTGCGAGGCTGTTTACTTTTCTATTTCCAGAGTAAACAAATTTTCCTCCAATGTAAAGTTTGTTATGGAAAGGGTAAAGTGCCATTACGGCATCATAATCTAAATCAGAACGGGTAACACCTGTCCCAACAGGTTCCCATGTTTGCGCGGTCATATCACTGAAAAATACGAGTACTATTATTAAACTGAAATATCGCATGAATACCTTATTGTTTATAAATAAACCCTGCTCAAAATTCCTGCATAAATTAAGATTGTAAATTTGTGCAAGAACTCATCAAAGATAACAGCTTGTGGCAAATGATCCCTATGTTTCATTAAAAAATTCCGACTTCAGGCTTTTTGCAATGGCCCGGCTTTTGCTCACCATTGCTACTCAAATGCAGGGCGTTATTGTGGGCTGGCAAATTCTGGAATATACTAAGGACCCATTCTGGTTTGGTATGATTGGCCTTACCGAGGCAATACCTTTTATCTCAACAGCCCTTTTTGCCGGCCATGTGGCAGATATTGTACCACGGAAAAGAATCATTGTAATTTCCACCAGTATTATGAGTGTTTCCACTTTCATTTTGTTTTTACTCACGTTGAATAATGGGGCAATCTTTTATCAATATGGTATCTGGCCTATTTATGCCATTATCTTTTTTACGGGGATAGCGAGGGCATTTATAGCACCTTCCTTTTTTGCTTTTCTGTCTCAAATTGTGCCCCGCGAAACCTACCCCAACGCAACAACATGGAACAGCACTGCCTGGCAGATTGGAGCCATTACAGGTCCTGCAATTGGTGGTGTTCTATTCGGATTGATAGGAGTTGGTAAAAGCTACCTGACTGATTTTATACTGATCCTGATTTCATTGATACTTTTCGCCTTTATTAAATCCAGACCGATACCGGAACGGGTAAAAAAAGAACCCTTGTTCCAAAGCCTTTCTACGGGTATAAAGTTTGTCTTTAGTGACCAGGCTATATTGGGTGCGCTGTCATTGGATTTGTTTGCCGTACTTTTTGGCGGAGCAGTTGCCTTACTACCACTTTTCTCTAAACTTATTCTGCATGCCGGCCCAATGGGATTGGGTATGCTACGGGCAGCACCATCAATTGGAGCAGTTATTATGGGTACGTTTATGATCTACCGTCCGCCCTTCCGCAATGCGGGGAGGAATATGCTGCTTGCAGTTATTGGTTTCGGTATTTGCATGATATTATTTGCTTTATCTACCAATCTTATTCTTTCTGTTTTTTTACTTGCTCTTAGCGGTGCTTTCGACAGTGTGAGTGTAATCATTCGAGCAACTATCCTCCAACTCCGCACACCCGATGAAATGCGCGGGAGGGTTTCATCCGTCAACAATATATTTATTGGGTCATCCAATGAAATTGGAGAGTTTGAATCGGGTGCTGTGGCCAAACTAATGGGCCTGGTTCCTTCAGTAATCTTCGGTGGCTCGATGACTATTCTGGTTGTAGGATTTACGTACCTAAGAGCTAAAACCCTACGCACGCTTCATTTGGATACGAAGAAATAAAATCTTAAAGTTGATTTTTTTAGTTGCCACGACCTTTAGGTCGTGGATTAGAAAACAACAAGTGATAAGGCTTTAGCCTAAATAATTATTAATACTTTGACAAAGTTAGGCTAAAGCCAATCCATTCACTCTATTCTATCCACGACCTAAAGGTCGTGGCAATTCAAAGGCAATACCAGCACAAAACAAAAACACCCGCATCTTTTAGTTGCAGGTGTGTTTGATTAATCAATTAGTATGACCCCGGAGGAGGCGGTGGCGGCGGAGGTGGTGGCGGGTAATTCCTGAACCTTTCTCTGCGTGAAATATGATTCTTTGGCGGACCAAATGTATAGGCGAGTGTGAAAATTAAATTTGAAAGGTTAGTTTTCAAAGTTGTAAGAGGAGCCCCGGAATAATATTGGTAGTTCTCACTATACTGCATTAAGGTGTACGCAAAATCGAATGACACTTTATTTACCTTAAGCCCCACACCAGCAGAATATGTATTTCGGACAGAAGTAAACCCAACTGTATTATTATTGAAAGGATTGCCATAAATAGCATAGCCGGCTCGGAAACTCACAGGATAAAGCACCCACTCAAAGCCAAATTTTAAATTATTGGCCTGAACAAAATCCTGATTTATTGCGGTATTTAACTGGCTGGTATACCCATTAGCTAAATTCGGATCAGATGAATTTGTGCTCATTGTTTTATAATCCACATATTCATAATCTGCACTAAAAATTCCTTGTTTGTTTATGATAACAGCAACACTTCCAATAGCCTTTATGGGAGTTGTGAGGTTATAGTTGTAGGAAGTTTGACCTCCTAATGGAGTGTAATCAGGATACGTTGTAACAGTTCCGCCATTTCCTGAATATGGGGAAGTTCCGTAGGTTACAGTCCAGTTGGTTGAATAATTGTCACTCATATTAAAGAATGTAGGAGAATGAACCGCCCCGCCTATTCTTAACCAATCCATAAGACGATAAATAAACCCAATCTTAACATTATACCCTACCCCAGCGGTAGTTAAGTTCTGGGTAAGTGTATAATTCTGAAACCCATATGTTGCATCGGTGTAATTAGCAGCTTCTGTATAGTTATCAGTGAGGCTGTAGTTTGCATCAACAATTCCAATAGTAGCCCCTATGAACAGTTTATCATTGTAATTACCGCCAAAAGTAAAATCCGATTCGCCCATTGAACCTGTAGTACTAATATTTTCAGTCTGGGTAATATAATTACCCGCATTGGTAGCAAGCGATGGATGAATTATATTAAAGTACTCGGAAGCATTAGAACCGGAAAAGGTGTCTAACAAACCGGAGTAAAATGCAGGACTTGTAGTGTATTGATAGAGATTATTATAGTTAGTACCATTAGCCTGATTAGTTAAGTTATCAAGGTATGTACCGGAATGGTTATAACCCTGAATGGTTACATTATCATTAAAGTTATTCAGGCGGTTATATGCAAAACCAAAGTTATAGCTTTTCCATCCACCCACGTCGTCTTTATCTCTTTTCCTTACAATACCTGTTCCAACAATACCAACACTTTGCACTGTAGGAGTATTTGATTGGTTAGATGCGGATACTCCATTTGTATTTGCATTGGTAGTTTGAAAAGTAATGCCCGGTGTAAATTCAAGTTGGTTTTTGGTATAAACGGCAATACCGGCCGGGTTATATCCAAGTGAGCTTAAATCTCCACCTACTGCGCCAAATGCTCCGCCCATAGATGCATTGCGGGCTGTTCCTCCCAAAATGTCCTGGGAATAACGTAAAGCATCGGCTTCACCTAACTGAGCCATCGTTTTAAGCGGTGTTATTGCTGAAATAAGGCATGCCGCATATAAGAACCTTCTCATTTTATCGGGTTTTATTGTTAGAATTATAAATCATTTAGTTATTACCTGTGACCTCCTCCTGAGTGTCCACCACCGCCGCCACCACTTGCATGGCCGCCACCGCCTCCTCCTCCACCGGATGATCTGCCGCCGCCGCCACTATTGCCTCCGCTGGAACGTCCACCGCCGCCATATGATCTGCTGCCGCCACTATTTCCGCTACCTCCATAGCCTCTTTGTCCGCCGCCGTTGCTATATCCGCGTTGTTGTCCACCACCGCCATTGCTGCCGCGTGAATTGTATCGTTGTGAATTGCTATATCCGTTGCTTTGCCTATTGTTATTACCATTGGAATGGTTAGCATTCGAATTATTATACCGTTGAGAATTGTTGCTGTACCTTGAATTATTATTTGAATAATTGCGGTTGTTGCCGGTATATTGTCTTTGCTGAGGATTTACACTTCTGTTAGCATTCGAATTATTGGCACTTCTTGGTGCAGTATTTGCATTCGTATTACTTCTTGCATTATTATTCGCTGAAGAAACTGCTGGTTTAGTTGTATTCGAAAAATTATTTCCGGCTGTTCTTGCCTGTGAAGTCTGTGTTGATTTAGTTGATGAAGTATTTTTCGAAGCAAATGCATTCGGTGCAATGTGCATAGCTCCGCTGGATGAACCAATTATACTCTTAGAACCATTTGCTGCTTCAGCATGAATAGTACTTTGATAGGCTTGCCCAAAACCATGCTCAGAAACTGGAGCTGAACTATTCCTGTTCATAGAAGTGCTTGAAATTGCAGCGGTGCGTGCATTACCAAAGCTAGATTGGTTTTTAATTGTTCTTGGTCCCGGGAATGTGCCACCACCTGAAAGATGATCGTAGCTATTATAATAATAACCACCATTTCCGCAATATCCCCAATTTCCATAGTTCCAGTTGCCATAGCCCCAACCGCCATAGCCACCGCACCAAGGATAGCCCCAACCGAAACCAAAGCCTAAACCCCAGCCAAAGCCACATCCCCAATACATGGAAGGAGCAAAAGCATAATAATAATAATCAGGTCCCCACCATGGTGAACCCATATAAATACTCATTCCATATTGGTATGGATCATAACTATACCAATAGGAATTTGTGTAAACATTATCATAGTAAGCCCATCCGCCCCAATCCTGGTCATATCTGCGGATGCGGGCTGAATAATCATAATCGGAATAATCTCCTGAGGAATTATTCTGGTTTCCTAAAGAATCGGTAGGAGCCGTATAACTATCTTGCGAGGCAACTCTGTCGGAATTCGCAGGAGTAGGGGTATTTACCGGTGCAGGGGTGTTTTTAGAATCGGCAGAGGCGGTTTCGGAATTGTTGCGTGAGGCGTAAATACCGTCATCGTTATTATGACTTGCAAGGCTTCCCTGCGAGGCACAGGAAGCAAGGCCAATGGATAAAAGGCCTACCGCTGATATTTTAAGCAAGTTTTTCATAGGTGTGATGTCTTGTTTTCGAAGGTTAGACTTTCTGTTTCAACAAAGGTTTATTGTGTACTTTTGTTCGTCTCTAAAAACGTTTTTATGCACTTTATTAAAACGGATACGAAGATAGGCATTAAAAATGAATTTTTAGTGAAGAAGAGGGCAACATTTAGTTTTTAACATTTTATAATAATTATGGGCAAAGGACTAGTTTCAAGGACAGAAGATTATTCCCAATGGTATAACGAAATTGTAATTAAAGCCGGACTGGCTGACTACTCTGCAGTTAAGGGCTGCATGGTAATCAAACCTTATGGATACGCCATTTGGGAACGCATGCAAAGAGCATTAGACGACATGTTTAAAGAAACAGGGCACTCGAACGCTTATTTTCCATTGTTAATTCCGAAATCTTTTTTCTCGAAAGAAGCTTCACACGTTGAAGGATTTGCAAAAGAATGTGCGGTGGTAACCCATTACCGTCTAAAAAATTCACCTGACGGTATTGTGGTTGATGAAACTGCCAAACTGGAAGAAGAACTTATTATCCGCCCTACTTCGGAAACCATAATATGGAATACTTACAAAGGCTGGATACAATCATACAGAGATCTGCCATTACTTATAAATCAATGGGCCAATGTAGTTAGATGGGAAATGCGTACCCGGCTTTTCCTGCGTACAACCGAATTTTTATGGCAAGAAGGGCATACAGCGCATGCAACTGCCCAGGAAGCTATTGAAGAAACTATCCGAATGATGGATGTGTATGCTGAGTTTGCTGAAAAATGGATGTCGATGCCGGTGATGAAAGGAGTGAAAAGTGCCAACGAACGTTTTGCAGGTGCAGTTGAAACGTATTGCATCGAATCATTAATGCAGGATGGAAAAGCTCTTCAATCGGGCACCTCGCATTTTCTGGGACAGAATTTCGCAAAGGCATTTGACGTAAAATTTCTGAATAAAGAAGGAAAATCAGACTTTGTATGGGCTACCTCATGGGGTGTATCAACAAGGCTGATGGGTGCATTGGTAATGACCCATTCGGATGACGAAGGGCTTGTGCTTCCACCAATGCTTGCACCGCACCAGGTAGTAATTGTCCCCATATACAGGGAAGAGGAACAGCACCAGAAGATAAATGAAGTTGTTTCGAAACTGAAAAAAGAATTCCAGACGGAAAACATTCGTTCTTTATATGATGATAGCGACAACCGCAGTCCCGGATGGAAGTTTGCCGAACATGAGCTGAAAGGTGTTCCTGTGAGGCTTGCCATAGGTCCGAAAGATCTGGAAAAAGGAACCGTTGAAGTGTATCGTCGCGATCTGAAGAAAAAAGAATTTGTATCGATTGACGGAATTACTGCCTATGTTAAAAATCTGCTGAACGAGATACAGCAAAACATGTATGATAAAGCACTGGCATTCCGCAATGAGAAGATGGTGAAAGTGGATGATTACTCTACTTTTAAAGATATCCTTGAAAAAAATGGCGGATTTCTTTTGGCACATTGGGATGGAACTTCTGAGACAGAAGAAAAAATTAAAGAAGAAACCAAGGCAACTATCCGCTGCATTCCACTGAACAATGAAAAGGAAGAGGGCAAATGCATTTACTCGGGTAAACCCTCACAACAAAGAGTTATCTTTGCTAAAGCGTACTAGTTAAAAGTTCATGAACTGACATGGCAGAAAAATTCACACCGGAGGAACTTATTGTAAAGCTGCTTAAAGAAAAGACAAGCCTTCAGCTAGACGTTCGGAAAAATATGGCTGATGCCTTTGTTATGATGAAGGAAACCTTGCTGGAAATCGCAAAAAATCTTTCCCATAAAGCATCTTCGCTGGATAAAAGAATAAACATCCTATATAAGGAAAAGAGTGAATTTGAAGCTGACTTAACCGTTGCCGAAGATGTGCTGGTGTTTTACATGCAAACGAATGTGTTTATGTTCGATCAAAGCCATCAGGTATGGCAGAATTCCTACGTAAAAAACAATGAGGGCAATGCGTATTGCGGCACCATAAGTATTTATAACTTCCTTTCCGATTCATTTACATACAACCGTACAAATGATTATGGCTATCTGATTGCCCGCATTTTTGTGAATCACGAAATGCATTATTTTGTAGAAGGTAAACGACAGCTTGGATTTTTATATAATGATTTCGGCCATGCCATTCTTGATAAAAAAGCAATGACTGAAATTATCAACTCGGCCATCATATATACTTTATCATTCAACCTATATGTTCCGCCGTTTGATAATATTAAAGAAGTTAGCGTGTCTGCAATGGAAGAGGAAACCAATCGCATGCAATTGCAAACAGGCAAACGCCTGGGATTCCGTTTCAGTGCGGATAATGACCAGGTAAAATAACGGTATAAAATCAGAATTATCACACAAACTAACCAGAAAATAAGAGTAATTATTACGGGAACAACAGGAATGGTTGGCGAAGGTGTTTTACACGAATGTCTTATACATCCGGATGTGGAGCACATACTTGTGATTAACCGCAAACCCTGTGGAATATCCAATCCGAAATTGAAAGAAATTATCCATGCCGATTTTTTTGACCTCTCCCCTATTGCTGAATCCCTCGTAAACTATAATGCATGTTTCTTTTGTTTGGGGGTTTCTTCAGTAGGTATGAAAGAAGATATTTACCGCCATCTCACATACGATCTTACCATGCATGTTGCGCAAACACTTACTGAACGCAATCAGGGGATGACATTCACCTATATCTCTGGCAGCGGAACAGATAGCACTGAAAAAGGCAAACTGATGTGGGCAAGAGTAAAAGGAAAAACAGAAAATGATCTGATGAAACTACCTTTTAAAAAGGCTTACATGTTCCGCCCTGCAATTATTGAACCTACAAAAGGATTGAAAAACACATTAAAATTTTATCACTATTTAGGATGGCTGCTACCTGTCATTCGATTTTTGAGTCCCAATTTTATTTGCAGCCTTAAAGAAGTCGGACTTGCTATGATTCACGTGACTACTAGGGGTTATGATAAAAATATTCTGGAAGTAAAAGATATTGTTGCGTTAGCCAAAATCTGATATTCATATTTTCTTCATTTGTTAAAACTTCTTTAGCAGTTTTTAGTGCAATCTTGCTTCAATAGTACCTTTGAATCCAACATCAATTTTATTCTACATGAAAACATCAAATTATTCTCTCATTTGTGTTTCGCTATTCATAGCAACATCAATGGTTGCACAACAGGAACAGGAGTTGCACTTAACGCCGGAAATAAAAAATGTTACTGTTTTTTTAAATGGAGCTGAAATAAAACACAGTGAGCCCGTAACACTCAAAAAGGGAAACAACAAAATAGTTTTTGACAAGCTTTCTGCTTATATGGATGTAAAAAGTGTTCAGGCTTCAATTGTAGGTGATGCTGATATACTATCAGTCTCGAGCGAAAGCAATTACCTGACTGCCGAAAAGCTTGACCCAAGGATAAAAGAACTGAAAGATTCTATTGATTTATTCAATTCAGAGATCTCTGCAATTAACAATGAGCTTGATGCCAACTCAACCGAAAAATACATGCTTTCGGTAAATGAAAATGTGGGAGGCAAACAAACTCCCGCATCGCTTTTAGAATTGGATAAGGCTGCAGAATATTTCCATAAAAAAGTGCTGGAAATAAATACCTCTACGGCTAAACTGACAAAGGAAAAAGGAACCCTGAGTGACCAGCTTACACTATTAAACGCACAGCTTACAGCACTTAATTATAAAAACAACACCGAACGCAAGGAAATTATTGTGGTTGTAAATTCTCCTGCCGGTGGACATGTTACAGTAAACCTACGTTACCTTGTAAGTAATACAGGTTGGGAACCATCGTACGATTTGGTCGTAACCGACATTACTCAACCTATTGTTTTAAAATATAAGGCTAGGGTGTATAATAACACCGGAATTGATTGGAAAAATGTGGTGCTTACTTTCTCCACTGCTGATCCATCTATGAGTGCTTCTAGACCATATCTTGGATATTCCGCGTAAAGAGACCCACTCATTCCGCATTAAACTGACCCACCAAATTTTCTTTCCCGATTGAAGCTATTTTCTGTTGTTTCATGTTTGTTACAAAATTAGTTATTTAGTTGCTCTATTT
>CAIPDV010000048.1 GCA_903863935.1 uncultured Bacteroidota bacterium | reverse complement strand
GGTGGTTTTATTGCCCCTATGGTTTTGCCTGGTATTTATACCATGAAACTTTGCGTTGGCGATTCAACCTACACTGAGAAAATAAACGTGGTAGCTCCTAAAAACGGCAAAATGACAGATGCTGAACGTTTGTCCCAATATACAGCAGCAAAAAAGTGTATGGAAATGCACGAAGCACTTGCAGTAACTGTTGATAGCGTTAACACAGCAATTGGTGTTATGAAAACAATACTTGACAACACAAGTAAACCTGATAAAAAAATGGTTGCTTTCTATGATACGCTGAAAGCTTTCAAAAGCACTTTACTAGCTTCAACCCAGACATCCATATTTGCAGATGAAGAAAGGCTTCGTGAGAAAATAACCCGTGTTTATGGTGCTATTTGCGGACAAGAGGCAGCACCCTCAAACCTGCAACTCGAAAATGTAGAAGATTTGACAGATCAAGTGGCAAAAGCCCAGCAGAAGGAAAAAGTGCTTATAAAAGAGTACAATACGAAGTGGAAGAACCAAAAGAAACTTTTGCAACCTAACGAGATGAAATAAATTTGGTATTTCAGATTAAAGAACCACGGGTTACACATGTAATTCGTGGTTTCTTTATTTATGACTATCGGGTTCAACTGATTTCCCACCCCTTTAAGTTACAAACTTGAATTAATAGACCCAACTACCTAAACCAAGTTTGTCAGCGACTTTTATTTTACAGTTTTTTACAGTTTTACGAGTCTTTGTGATGTGAATAATAAGCTTAAAATGTATTGTATATCAATTATTTAAATCATACCTTACAATCAAAATCGAATTACAGAGTGTCATCAACTTGATAATTAATTGCGCATACATTTCTGCAAAACGAAAAACCCTTCCAGAAATTTCTGGAAGGGTCTTCAGTATTATTAAATTTCGAGTTCCTACTATTCAGCTATTCCGGCTCTACTATGGGTAGATTTTCTGGAAATATGTTTGTGCATTTTACCTGCTTGTGCTAAAGCATTTTGATGAGTTGGGGTATTCATTTCAATTACACCGCCCTGAGCCATAGCTGGACCTGAACCGGAGAATTGATAAATACTTGAGAAATTATTTGAGGTAGTATTATACCTGAAAATAACTCCTGCCTGTGCAGTAGCGTCGCCGCCAGAACTGGTGGTACCATAGATGTTGCCATCACTTGCCATTGCCAGGGTGCTCATAGGGTAAGAGCCATTGCTACCATCAAAGTTGGTAAGCACTGCCATCTTTCCTGAGAGATCGCAACGGAATAAGGTACCTAAATAATTTGAACCTCCGTAATATGTTGTTCCATATAAGTATCCATCTTGTGCATTCAATAAGGTTCCACATGGGAGTGAGCCGGTAGCGTTATTGAAGCTACTAAGAGTTTGGTAATTTCCATTGATAGAACATTTGAAAACCACTCCGCTGTTAAAAGTTCCACCGCCATATGTTAAACCATACAATAAACTGTCATTTACAATTGTCAGACTTCCGAGTGGCTGTGAACCATCTACACCAGAAAAGCTATGGATTACTGAATAGTCTCCAAACATCGTGTATTTAAATACTACACCGCTGTTAAAGTCTCCACCAAGGCGAGTCATTCCATAAAAGTTACCATCCGATCCTTCAATCAAATTACCTACAGGACTAGCTCCTTCATCTCCACCAAAATTCTGGAGAATAGAGAACGCACCCTCAGGTGTACATTTATAAATGGTTCCTTTACCTTTAGCACCACCTACATTGGTCATACCATATAAATTACCATCGGAACCAATGATAAGACTTCCGGTTGGGCCAGCACCAATAGCAAGGTTAAAATCAACCAGCGTAGTTAATGAGTGGCTCTTGATGTTGTAACGGAATAAAGTACCAAGGCTGAATTTACCGCAACTTGCCGAAACACCATACAGGTTACCATTGGTATCTTGCACCAGGTTACCCATAGGAGAACAGCCGTTGAGGCCTTCATTAAAATTAAAAATTGTGTCTAAACTCCCACTTGTATTAATGCTGAAGATGGTTCCGTGATTACCGAACCCTCCGTGGGATGACATTCCTACCAGTGTAACTTGTGCACCGCAATACTGGAATGCTGCGATTGAGATTGTGATTAGTAGTTTTTTCATTGCTTCCTTTTTTTAGTTAGTTTCACTTTTAACGACTAAAGTAAAACTGAGTTATTAGAACCTTAAATTTTTGATACACATTTTTCTACGCACATATATATATAGGGTTACAAACTGTTACTTTTCATATAAATCGCCATACAACTCAACTGCACACCCTTTCTCGCTGATTTACTATCTATTACGCTATTAAGTTAATAATTCCACTGATATGAATCAGGTTTTTAAGATTTGAAAATAATTTAATTGATTTACAGGTAAATAGAATGCCAGACAGAAAAAACTTTTCATTTAACGCATTAATTGCATCAATCTCGACGAGATGTGGGGAATTATGGGATTTAATAAGTATTTATCCCTTCTTTATATCCTCCAGATCATTCATGCTTTTTAAAAATCGAATGTTCGAAGGAATTTTAACTAAACTTACTATCGAATAATTTCCTGATACATATATGTTGGCTTTTACAAATAAGGCACTTATTTTTTTCAAGTAAAGACTAAATTCATTTTCGGGTTTGGCGCATGTAAAAAACAATAATACATTTTCAGGCCTACAATAATTAAAGGCAGCTTCAGCATCTTTAATAGGCACATCCTGGCCAAGGTATATTACCTTATCTCCCTTTGCCCTTATTATATAATATGCTAAAAGCAATCCGATTTCATGCTGTTCATCTTCGGGAAGATACAACAGCCATGAATCGCTATGCCCTTTGATGGGAGGCAAATTATCAATTGCTGTCATTATTTTACGTATTATAATACTTGAAACGAAGTGTTCCTGGGCCGGATTTATCTTTCCGGCAGACCAAAAAATGCCAATTTTATTCAGGAAGGGATAAATTAGATTCACTATTGTTTCTTTAAACCCAATACTTTTAAATGCAGCCATAAAGATACTTTCAAAGGCTTCCTCATTCAACTCTATCATGGAAACTATAAGCCCGTTTATCTTTTCTTCTATAAAGGACTTAGAATGGGCATCAAGGTTCAGTATCAATTTGTTTACATCTTCAAGTTTCATTTTGCTTATCCTCGAAATCTTGAATCCTTTTTTTAGTAAAAGCGATGTGTTCAGTATTCGCTTTAATTGTTCATCGTCATATACCCTGATGTTGGTCTTGGTGCGTTTCGGTTTAAGCAAATTGTACCGCAATTCCCATATGCGTATAGTATGGGCTTTAATGCCTGATAGCTTTTCCAGTTCTTTGATTGAATATTTCCCCATTTTAAAATTGAATTATAACTCCCACCGAAGGCAGTAATGTTCCGGAAATATTATTGATAAAATTTGGCAGGTATGCATTCGCGTTGGTAGGGTCAGTAACCGGATTTCCATTCGCATCCCGAACAACAGATAAATACGGCTGAAGTTTGAATTGCTCATTCAATACATTTTGAATATCAAGATAGAAATCATAACTCCATTTTTTTGCAAAGAACTTTTTATCCACTCTTATGTCTAACTGATTAACGGCTGGAAGGCGCAGTGAGTTTAACAAGCTATAATCAGGAATTCCTTGCCCGGTAATGTTCCACACATTTTTTTCCATCGAAAGATTTATGTTATAGGGCGTATAAGGTCCACCACCCTGGTATCTCCACTTCGCTCCCACTTCCCAATTTCCTTTTATTTTTTTACCAAGAGTAATTGAAATGATATTGCGGTCATCCCAAGCCGAAGGTTTATAGTTATTATATTTATCGGTAAACTGGCTATGATAGAAAGTATATGCAACTATTCCATAAAACCCCTTGAATAGTTTTTGCTGGGCTAAAAACTCAACTCCATAAGCTTTACCATTGGCTGTGGAAACTACAGGAGCATTGCCAATAACCCCAAAATCGGAGCCAAGGTTAGCAAGGGTAACAGAGTCCTGGGTAAGGAACGGATAATTCGCATAAACTTTATAGAAGCCTTCTACCGTAATTTTTGTATTCAGGTTAGGATCGAATTCAATACCGGCAACAATATGTTTACAGGAAATGTAAGTTACTCCGTTATTTTTATTTACCAGCGTACCGGCAGAATCCCGATACCCAAGCGCAGTAAACGCAGGCAGTTGGTAATAAATTCCGGTATTGAAATTAAATGAAAACTTTGGAGCGAACTGCCACGACAATGAAAATCTTGGAGATATCTGTTTTCCTGGGTTTATGGTTTGTTGGGAATAATCGGAAAAATCAGTCCTCGCTCCAAGAGAGAGAGCAAGTTTATCGTGAAAAAATTCTTTCGACACCCTAAAAAAAACACCAAACTGATTAAATGGCAAATGCGAATTGAAATTAATAATGGTTAATCCGAATGGATATGCAATTTTATCAAATGTAGAATTGGAATAATAATCATTTTCCGCCTGGATCCCGTAATTCCATTTGAAACCGCTTACTCTTACGTTATCCTCTAACCTAACCCTCAATTCATTCTCCGTTGAACGGTAATCCATTATAAGGTTGGCTGGGTTCGATTCATCATTATTCTGGTATTTGTACGAACGGTTGAAAAGATCACTATTACTCAATACAATTAACGTACTGCCGTTTTTCCTGTAATGGCGGTAAGTAGCTCCCAGTGTATAACTCCATTGCTGGTATACAGGAAGGTTTGAGAGCAGGTATTGCTGGAGGGCTGTTTTATCCGCACTTAAGTTCAACGGAGAGTTGTCAATAGCACAGAGGCCAATAATATTAATCACATCTTTATCGCCTAACTTTTTATTGATTTTAAACTGGGCATCGTTATAACTCGGCAGAAATGGCAGTCCCAATGCACTAAACAGGAATTGCAAATAAGAACGCCTGGCTGAAAAAATGTAAGTTGTGTTTTTGGATAGAGGTCCATCGGCGGAAACACCAAAATCAGACGCTCCGACAGTTGCAGTAAACACTTGTTTATCGGGGTTACCTTCTTTAAACTTAAAATCGAAAATGGAACTTAAGGCATTGCCTTTATCCGCAGGGAAGGCTCCGGAATAAAAATCCACTGAATTAATAAAGTCCACATTGATCATGCCTACAGGGCCTCCGGTAGAGCCCTGTGTGGTAAAGTGGTTTATATTGGGAACTTGTATTCCATCTAAGTAAAAGGTATTTTCGCTCGGTGCGCCGCCCCTGATAATAATATCATTCCGAAAAGAAACCGTAGAAGCCACACCCGGCAAGGATTGTATCACCTTCGAAATATCACGGTTGCCACCCGGATTCTTATCAATTTCTGTTGCACTTATACTGTTTAACGATACAGGGCTGTCATCTGATTTATGAGGGGCCACTATAACTTCTTTCAGGCTATCTGCCTCAAGTTCCAGAGGAAAATCAACAATGGTTGTTTTGGATGAATTTACCTGAACCTCATAAATTGTGACTGGTTTGTAACCTACTATTAATGCTTTTATATTGTAAGTTCCGGGTTTTACCTCCCTAATCTCGTAATTGCCTTTATCATCCGAAAATATTGAATTGGTTGAGTCTTGAAAAGCTATGGCGACAAAGGGCAAAGGCTCATTGTTCAAAGCAACATACACTCGGCCTTTTATTACGCCCGACTGTGAAAATGCAAGAAATGGAATTATCAGGAGAAGTGAAACAACGATCTTTTTCATATCCGGGGGAATATTTTGTTTAATCTTTTCGCAAATATATTAAACAAAATAATGGTGGAACCTCTCCCATTCATTCAGATTTATAATTTAACCCTTCCTATTAAACAGATATCCGTAACCTGGCTGTAGATTTATGCCAATTGAGAATAATTCGGGAATAAATAAAATCTAGTTTTTAACCTTTTCCTTCTTCGCTGCTACTTTGGTCTTTTCCATAAGTGTAACAAAATCATCAAAAAGGTATCGTGCATCCTCCGGCCCCGGTGAGGCTTCAGGATGGTACTGTACAGCAAACACAGGTTTGTTTTTCATACGGATCCCTTCAATGGTGCCATCGTTCAGGTTAATATGGGTTACTTCAACATGCTTCGAATTCTTGATTCCTTCTTCGCTCACCGCAAATCCATGATTCTGGGATGTAATTTCACTCTTTCCTGTTAAAAGGTTTTTCACAGGGTGATTAATGCCACGGTGTCCATTGTGCATTTTATAAGTCTGAATGCCATTAGCAAGTGCAATTAACTGATGTCCGAGACATATACCGAAAGTAGGTATGCCTGATTCAATTAATGTGGTTATAGAAGCTGTTTCATTGGGCATTGCCCCCGGGTCGCCTGGACCATTGGATATCAAAATACCATCGGGATTCCATTGGGTAATTTCAATAGCAGAGGAAGACATCGGATAGACTTTCACTTTACAACCTCTGTCGGTAAGGCATTTAACAATATTGCCTTTTACCCCCATGTCGAGCAGAGCAACCTTGAATTTCGCATCCGCTTCCCCTTCTTCATAGGATGAGTTGGTTGTTACTTTTGAAGACAACTCCAACCCCTGCATGGATGGAACTTTTTTAAGGAGTTCTTTAAGTTTATTTATATCCGTTATTTCGGAAGAAATAATGCCATTCATAGCTCCTTTGCTACGCAAGTGCCGGACAAGCGAACGTGTATCAACATCGGAAATTGCTACAATTCCATTCTCAGTAAAAAACTTTTTCAATGATGATTGAGCTCTTTTACGAGATGGAATATCATTAAAAGTTCTGCATATTAGTCCTGCTATTTTTATTCCTTTCGATTCATTTTCGTGGTCTTCAATTCCATAGTTACCAATGTGAACATGGGTTGCTACGAGCAATTGCCCGAAATAGGATGGGTCGGTAAAGATTTCCTGGTACCCGGTCATGCCTGTGTTAAAACAAAGTTCACCCGTAGTGGTTCCAATGGCCCCACAGGCCCTTCCATGAAAAACTTTTCCGTCTTCTAAGAGTAATATTGCTTGCGGATAAAGGCTTTCAGACATTTTTATTAATTAATAATTAGCAATTAGGAAATAAGGAATGATGCAAATTTAATCTTTCCTCAGTAAATTACCCATCAACAACTTTTCAGATTTTATTAACGAACTAGCCCTTCTTTAAAAAGACAAGAAGTATGGCAGTTACTATAGCCGTTATTACAAGTGCCATAACGGCAAGTCTTACATTCAACGATCGTTCTCCTAAGTAGGGTATTATTTCTGTTGGCGAGGCAAGTGTTCGGAGGAAGTTTTGCTCCTCAGCATCTTCATAAAGAACTGAGTAACCCAAATCTTCCATTAATTGTATGGCCGCTATTTCATCTTTCTTTTTTACTTTAATGGTGAACCTTCCCATACCTTGTGCACTCACATATACAAGCCCACGACTACCATAAGAGGAATAATCTCCGGTAACAACACATTCAATATGGTTTTCCCTCAGGGTATCCTGAATAAAAGCACTCTGAACCGGTTCTACGTTCAGGGCTAAAATAACAAGGGCTTCACCGTCTTCCATTTTAATTGAATTTTGGTAAAGCCCTTATTCTTTATACATTAAATCTCCAGCCTAGAAATTAGGGAAGGTAGCACCCATATACCCTGACACATCTGCCATTGGAATAGTTGCACCGTAGCTGATATTGATCTGATTGATGAACTGATTTGCAATAACTGCATATCCTCTTGCATTCGGATGTACCCCATCCAGACTAAATGCACCGCCCGAAACATATTGAGCTGTTAAAGTAATACCATCAATGGTATAGCTTTTTTGCAGGGTAGTTAAAAACTGATACATATCTACTACCGGATATCCAAAGTTACCAGCAATACTTTTTATTGAAGCATTGTAAGCTTGGGTTGTACTTTCAACGTTAGCAACTTCCGACACATCCAGCACTTCATTATCAGGCAATGGTGCCGACTCATACATGCCTTGTCCTGCAAGCACTCCACCATAGGCAGGAAGTGTTATTAAATCGCCCGGCATTGCTTGCCTTACACCTGCTTTAGTAGTTATCCACAGGTAATGTTTTACCCCATTAATTACAACATTATTAGGCACTGTATTAAAGTATGGTATTGACGCTACATCAGGAATAGTAGCGCACACTCCCTGAGCTCCCAGCTTATGAAAAGCCGAAAGAATTGAATCATACTTTTGGGCAAAAATATTCGGTGGAGTTATCGTGTCCAAAGCGAAGGTTCCAAAGCCGGGAACAGTGAGACTTGTTATAACACCACCGTTCAATGAATAACCAAGCACATCATTATTTCCGAGCCAGCATGTAAAGAATGTAGCATTGCTTTTCCTTACAATGTCTATATACTGAATAGGATTCGCTAAAACAGACCCGAAATTAATAAATCTGCCGAAAGGATTTCCAACCGGGCTAGTACCCGTAAAAGGGGTAATCTGATAATTTACGGCAACATTATTTATCAATACTTCCATAGGATTTAATGCAACAGTATTAGATAGAGTAATACCTGCAATACCTAAATTGTTATATGTATTTCCCTGCAGGCTTGTTCCCCATGTAGCCCAAGATGCATCGGGATCGCATGGGTTTGCACCTGCTGTAGAATCATCGCCCGGTTGAACCGGATTCATCTGGTTGTTTTCATACACCAAGTGAATATATCCGGAACCATTGCCTGTTACCATAGGTTGATTGAAAACAAGTGAGGGATAAGCTAGTTTTGCCTGCTTGGCAATAATTGCAGGATAAGAATTGCTTTGGCCGTAAGCGTATAGTCCTCCGTCCATGTAGCCCTGAGTAAGCGAATTACCGACAGATACCATGTTCGAAAAATTGGCACTTCCTGTAGAGTATGATTGGGAACTGAATTGAGTTTTAGTACAAGCCGATAAGCCTAAAACTGCTGCAGTAGTATATATGATTGACTTTTTCATGGTTTAAATATTTTTTTATTAAAATTGATAATTAACACCAATTCCGAATATGTTAATAACACGATGGTATGCGGCGGTAAACCCCTGTGCCGTCCATGATTTCTGGGTAGTGGTGAAATCGGAACGGAGATATGCTATATCAACAGAATAATGTTTGCAGAATTTTACTCCAACACCAAAACATAAACCGCTTGAGTTTGCATCCACAATTTCAGGGCTTACATAACCATCCTGGGTAGGAGAACCATCAATATAATATCCCAACCTCAATGTATATTTCTTCATATAAGTAACTTCGGCACCCATGCGGTGTGCCATTGCATTTTTCCAGTTATAAATAAATCCCTGCGAAGGAGTATTCGGATCGGAAAATGCCACATGTAATGAGTCATAGGTCTTCCAGAAGTTGTAATTGAAATCGTAGGTCACCATAAAATCCCAATTTTTGCAGCAGGAAAATTTAAATGCGAATCCGGCAGTAAACACGGCAGGCATATTAACACTGGTTGAAAAATTTTCGGAGCCCGGAAATTCAGTTGCCAAAGATGATGGTATCTGGGAAAATGTCACATCGCCTTTAGGCACTGTCATAGGCAATGCAGAACGGTAGGACACACCCAATTGTAAACATTGATTGGAAGAGCTATCGCTACCGTGCTCCCAAATTTTTGAGAACAGCCCGAAATTATATCCAAATGCGTGTCCAGTTCCGCTTATGTTGACCTCTCCGTTATTATATGAACTGCTGGAAACCGGTATTGCCTTACTATCGGAAAATGTACCTAATGTGTATACAAATCCACCGCCAACGCTAAGATGTTTGCACACCTGGTAGGAGATGGAGGGCTGGAACATATACGTTTTTAAAGCAATGGTTTGCACAATGTACATTCCTTCCCAAGTGGTAGGATATGATGCGGCAGAACCAAACTGGTTGTTTACACCTAAACCAATCCGAACTTTATTACAAAACTGTCCGACCCAATAAAAATCGATTGGAGTATATACTTTAGAGGTCTGGTCAATATTTGAATACGATGGGGTCTGTAATGAGACATAAGGAAACAAACCCATAACACCAGCAGTAAAATTCTGACCGTAAAGGTTATTCATGCCTGCCGGATTATAAAACAAAGCAGATGCATCGCCGCAAATACCGGCAAATGCCCCTCCATAGGCCATCGATTTAATAGACTGTTGAGGGATTTGAAAACCGCCGGCTCTTGCTGTGAAAAGCGTAGAGCTAAGGGGTAAGAGCGAACATAAGAGGAGGATTTTTTTCATATGTGGTTATGTTTTGGTCTACAAATATAGGAATTACCTTTTCATTTGCATTTATTACATTTGAATACTTATATACTTCATGAAACACAACATTATTAAAACTGTTCTTGTTTTATTATTGATTTTATCACGTAGTATCTCATTTGCGCAAATTGAGCAATACAAAATCATTACTGTGGATGGAAGGCAACGGGAATACCATATTCATTTACCGCCTACTTATTCCGGTGCGAAAAGTTTACCAGTGCTATTTGCCCTGCATGGTGGCGGAGGTAATTTCAACAATACAGTAAAGCAATATAATCTTGATGGACTGGCTGATAAAAATGGATTCATTGTGGTATATCCTAATGCCATTGGGAAAAGTTGGACTATGCAAGGTTTTTCAACAAGAGCCAAAGGAAATGATTCAACTGTAGACGATGTACATTTTATTGCTTCAATACTTGATACTGTAATTAAGTACTACAAGGGAGACAGCAGCCTTGTATTTACAACAGGAATATCAAGGGGTGGAGAATTCTCGCTTTATCTTGCCGATAAATTATCATCTAGAATTACAGCTATTGCACCGGTGTGTGCAAGCGTACCTAAAGAGTTTTTAAAAACTTATTCCTTTAAACACCTTACACCTGTATTATTAATTAATGGTACTGCCGACCCGCTTATACCCTACAATGGCGGATTTGGAAAGTATTTAAAAACCGATGAACCAGGCGAAGGTTTTGATATGGCATCAACTGATGATTTGGCTGCGAAAATCAGTTCGTTGGATTCATGCAATCTTTCTTATAAAACGTACACTATGCCCGATAATGATCCCGATGACGGATGCACTGCAACAAAAGATAAGCTTTATTGTAGCGATTGGAATGTTGAATTCATAAAGGTTGAAAACGGTGGACACACCTGGCCGGGAGGGAAACAATATCTGCCCAAATTTATTATTGGTAAAGTATGCAGAGACTTTAACGCTGAGGATGAAATATTTGATTTCTTTTTAAAAATAGTACATAAACAAAAATAAACACTTACCCCCTTTCCCCTCTCTACGGGTAGAGAGGGGAAAGGAAGGGGTGCGTAATTAATAAACAAACCAAAAATGAAAATATTAGGACTAATAGGCGGAATCAGTTGGATATCTACCATTGATTATTACAAACAAATAAGTTTGGAGTTCAACAAAAGATTGGGAGGGAGTGATTATGCTAAATTAATAATTTATTCACTGAACTACCAAGAGGTGATAAACAACAATAGTAAAGGCGACTTTGAAGCTACTTACCAAGTTTTGCAGGATGCCGCTATAAATCTGAAGTTTGCAGGAGCAAAGGCAATAGTAATAGGAGCTAACACGTTGCACATGTTTGCTGACAGGATTGAAGAAACTGTAAAACTTCCTGTAGTGCATATTGTGAAAGCTACTGCCGAAGAAATTAAAAAACTCGGTTTGAAAAAAGTTGGGTTGCTCGGCACCAAAGCTACCATGGAAATGGCTTTTTACCGCGATATGCTGACCGATTATGGCATTGAATCAATTATTCCGGAAGAAGCAGATCGCAATTTTGTACATGAAAAAATATTTTCAGAATTGGGTAAGGAAATCTTTACTCAGGAAACAAAAACAGGTTACCTTTCAATTATAAACAAACTAATTGACAAAGGCGCACAAGGCATTATCCTCGGGTGCACCGAGATTCCTTTAATTATTAAACAAAGTGATTGTTCAGTTCCTGTTTTCGATACTACTTTAATTCATTCAAAAGCAGCAGTGGAATTTGCACTGGCAAATTAATAAGTTATATTTAGTTAACATAGGCAAAATATATTCGCGAAAAATCTGCGAAAAACTCGAAATGAAATTCTCAAATCTAAAGGATATTGCATTGCTGTTTCTTCGTTTAGGGACTACCTCATTTGGCGGGCCTGCGGCTCATATTGCCATTATGGAAAAAGAGGTGGTTAACAAAAAGGAATGGATGCCCCGCGAGCATTTCATTGATCTGATGGGAATGACCAACCTTATTCCGGGCCCTAACAGCACCGAAATGGCCATGCATTGCGGTTACAACCGTGCCGGAGCAGCAGGTTTGTGGCTGGCAGGCTTTTGTTTTATTTTTCCTTCATTTATTATTACCGCAATCTTTGCCTGGATATACAAACATTATGGCTCATTACCGGCAATAATGCCCTTCTTTTATGGAGTAAAACCGGCAGTAATTGCAATCATTTTAGATGCTGTTTTCAAGTTCGGGAAAAAGGCGTTAAAAAACTGGCAACTCGGATTAATTGGTGCAGCAGCTTTGGCGGCATCATTACTAAATGTGAATGGCATCCTCATAATACTCATTGCCGGAATAATTGGAATGCTTATCCTATCAGGATTCAATGGAAACTTAAAAACGGTTTTCCCCTTCACGCTTTTACAAATTGGGAATCTGCTCCCATCCTACTCTACTACAAAATTGTTTTTTGTATTTCTAAAAATCGGCTCCATTTTATTTGGCAGCGGTTATGTGTTATTCGCTTATCTGGATGGCGATCTGGTACAACATTTACACTGGCTAACACGGCAACAGCTTATGGATGCCGTTGCAGCAGGACAATTCACTCCGGGGCCTGTGCTTTCTACCGCCACTTTTATCGGGTATCAAATTTCGGGAGTTAAAGGAGCACTTGCTTCAACTATAGGAATATTTCTTCCTTCTTTTATTTTTGTCTGGATACTTACTCCATTTATTCCGAAACTCCGTAAATCAAAATACACATCCGCTTTTTTAGATTCAGTAAATATTGCATCGGTGGCGTTAATGTTGGCAGTTACACTGCAAATGGGCTATACCATACTTATTGATTGGAAAACATGGACCATAGTAGTGCTTGGTTTTGCCTGTCTCTTTCAATTTAAACACCTTAATTCCTTTTGGATTATAGCAGGAGGAGCGGCTTTAGGGTATATGATGAATATAATTTAACTGAGTTATATTATATCGAATTAGAAAAATTATTTATCTGATTATCTAGCACATATTATTATTATGCAATTTTAACATTTTAGGTTAATTATATTTTTATAAAATACTATATATTTGTGCAAAGTAATTAAATTTTTCATATGAGTATTTCTATTATAAATATTATAAATAACGCAGACCCGGATGATGATGAATGCGTTATTCTGGTAGTTGAAGAAGATATAAATCTTGGAAACTATGCTATTCGAGACCACACCTATGATGACGATGGTGATGTATCGGATATCTTTCCACATTATTACGAATTCCCTCACAAAGCAGTAAAAAAAGGGGAAATAATTGTATTATATACTGGCACAGGAAAAGATGGGAGTTATAAAAATGCAGAAGATACAAACGTACATGCTTTCTATTGGGGTAGTGATGAGTCTATATGGAATAATAGCGGAGATCAGGCTATACTGCTAAGAATTAAATATCTTCAAACCTATACCATTCCTGATGAAACTGAAGAGTAACCAAATAATTTATTAAATATGAATGCACTAGATGTTAGACCAGCGAAATGGCTTCAAGACCCAAATTACCTTCCCAAGGTTCTTTATGATGATGGTGAATATTCTGTTATCTGGGGTAAATATGAAGGCACTCCAGCATTGGGCACCCGATGGAATGAAGGCGAGGATGGGGTTTTAGGATTTCCCAACAGATTCGGTCATGCGGCATGGTTTGTTGAGCCAGATTTTATTGCCACCGCAATTATTCAGCGTTTACTTACATTAGCCATCGATACAAAAGATTTAGAGTATATTGATAATCTGAATTTTGCAATACATGAACTATCGGTTAAGATTAAGAATGCTGTTGTAGTAGCTAATTAGCATTTATTTACCCCTCAAAACTAATCAGCACACTATCGCCTTCTTTCATACCCAATAATTCAGATATATTACCCCGGTTAATTGCAATTTCAAGCAAACCCGAGCCCGTGAAGATTGCAACTAATTCGCCGCCTCCAACATCATTATAGGTAGGAGATATTTTTTCAATGGAGTTTCTCTTAACATCAATGTTAAAAAGTCTTGCTCTGCGTACCTGTTCAAATAAACGTTTCTCTAAATTAAAGATACAGTTGCCATATTCATCCACATATACAACCGACGTACGGATAGTAGCATCATTGTAAATGGGTTGCCATGCAGTAAGCAGAACGTAGTTTTTGTATTCACGTCCTATTTCTGTTATGTTGCCGCCATTTGCAATATGTAAGGCTGCTTTAGCCATTATATCTTTAGCAGTAAACGCCAGCGAGGCTGGATCGGGACTAATAGTTATTTCATATGCATCCGTTGGCGGAGCACTGAATACAAGGCTGAACAAACCATTATCCGGCCCAATGAAATATTGGTTTTCTGTTTTAATAAGTATAACCTTTGAGTTAGGGGTGTTAAGTGAATCCACCGCAACAATGTGAATGGTGCCTTCGGGGAATTGTCGGTATACATTCCGAATGATAAATGCTGCCGAACTCACATGAAAAGGCCTTATGGTATGCGTAACATCAACTACATTGGCATCGGGTAAACCCTTCAACAAAGCAGCTTTTAAACTTGCCACATAATAGCCGGAGTTACCCATGTCAGTTGTTAATGTTATTACGGACATGTTAACACCGGATTAATTCTATGCGTTTATATGAAAAGATACTATTCAAAACTTGTGTAAATCTTTTTAAGTCGGTCAAAATTAATCATTCTAACTCTACCTACCTTTGTAATACATCAAAACAATACCCTATGCCTGAAAAAGATATATTCATAGAAGACATCCCCCTGATAGAGCTTTATGGCATCAACGACTCCCGCATGCAAATCATTAAGGAGTATTTTCCGGGGCTTAAAATAGTGGCAAGAGGTGACTCCCTAAGGATTTCGGGGTCACATGAAAGCATTGAATCTTTCAGTAAAAAAATCATACGTATGGTAGACCATTACCGAAAGAATGATCATTTGCATGATACTGATGTAGAACGTATAATGCAGGCAAGTGATACCCATGAACCTGCAGCCGAAAAGAACGGCGAGAACCACATTATTGTATATGGTAATAACGGACTTGTTGTAAAGGCCCGCACGGTTAACCAGCAAAAAATGGTTGAAGCCAGCTTCAAAAATGATTTGGTTTTTGCCGTAGGCCCGGCCGGAACAGGTAAAACGTACACTGCTGTTGCACTAGCAGTAAGAGCTTTAAAAAATAAAGAGGTTAGGAAAATTATTCTTACCCGCCCAGCTGTAGAAGCCGGTGAAAGTCTTGGTTTTCTTCCGGGCGATTTGAAGGAAAAACTCGACCCATACTTGCAACCCTTATATGATGCCCTTTATGATATGCTCCCCCCTGAAAAACTGGAAGCTTACCTCGAAAGTAAAATTATTGAAGTGGCCCCATTGGCATTTATGCGTGGAAGAACTTTGAACCATGCCTTTGTAATTTTGGATGAAGGCCAGAACACTACCGAGAACCAAATGAAGATGTTCCTGACCCGTATGGGTGCTAACGCCAAGTTTATTGTAACAGGTGACACCACCCAGACAGACCTTCCCTTCAAACAGCCATCGGGATTGATACATGCCATACAGATTTTCGAAAATGTACCGGGAATTGATATTATTTTCCTGGATGCATCGGATGTGGTAAGGCATAAACTGGTAAGGAAGATTCTTAGCATTTACGCCGATCCGCCAAAGAAGAAGAAACCGGCGGAGAAGTAATTCACTTTTCTTGCACTCGATGAGATTGTCATCCTGAGCATAGCGAAGTATCTGTTTTAAATTCAGATTCTTCACTGCGTTCAGAATGACAAAGTCATGTTATTGGCTAATGGGAACCCAAAAATGTTTTTATTAACATTCATTTCACAAGACCAAACTGCAATTTACCTTTCATATATATTTGCACCACCCAAAAAAAACCTAATTCCTAATTCGTAATTCCTAATTATATATGCAAACCCTAACCGCTACCCACTTTAATTTCCCCGGACAAAAGAGTTTTTACAAAGGCAAAGTCCGTGATGTTTATAATATCAACAATGAATTGATGGTAATAGTAGTGAGCGACCGTATCTCGGCATTCGACGTGGTTTTACCTAAAGGCATACCATACAAAGGCCAGGTGCTAAACCAGATTGCCGCTCACTTTATGAAAGCTACAGCTGATATTGTTCCTAACTGGATACTAGATGTACCACACCCAATGGTGAGTGTTGGTAAATTCTGCCAACCATTCAAAGTGGAGATGGTTATTCGTGGCTACCTCTCAGGCCATGCCTGGAGAGAATACAAAGCCGGCAAAAGGGAAATTTGCGGTGTGCGTTTACCCGAAGGAATGCATGAAAACGATAAGTTCCGCGAGCCTATCGTTACTCCTACTACCAAAGAAGATGTTGCACATGATGAAGATATTTCAAAAGAGGATATTATTAAACATGGCTTGGTTTCAAAGGAACATTACGAACAACTCGAAAACTATACCCGTCTGTTGTTCCGCCGAGGCACTGAAATGGCTGCCAATCAAGGTTTGATATTGGTAGATACCAAATATGAATTCGGTCTGCATGAAGGTAAAATCTATTTGATTGACGAAGTTCATACACCTGATTCTTCCCGCTATTTCTATTCCGAAGGATATGAAGAAAGACAAAAGAACAAGCAACCACAACGCCAGCTCTCGAAAGAATTTTTGCGTGAATGGCTTATTGCAAATAACTTCCAGGGATTAGAAGGGCAATCTGTACCTGCCATGGATGACGAAATAGTAAATGCGGTTTCTGCCCGTTACATAGAGTTATTCGATAAAATTACCGGAAACAAATTTGTACCTACCCCAGGTGGAGCCAATTTGGAAGCAGAAATTGAGAAGAGTGTGGTGAATTATCTGAAGGAGAGAGCGACGGTCCAAGTGTAAAGATTTTAAGTGTACCAATGATTGAGGGCATAAATCACCAAGAAAACATATCCGTCAATTAATATTCCAATAGATGTAATTATTACACCTAGATTTTTAATTGCAACTTGGTTCCAGCTTTTCCAATTCTTTGCATATATTATCAACGTATAAATGCCGATAAAAAAAGAAATGCCGGTTAAGATAATATCAAAAACATGAAAGGCAAAGAAGTCGTGGACAAATTCCAAATTGATGAACCAAAAACTTTCAGGTATAATTACTGTCCAAATAGACAGCCAAAAAGTATTCCTTAGTTTTTTGTCTTGAAACATTATAGTATCTAATTTATTTCAATCCAATTTTCACCTTATACTTTCGTTCTCTATTCATTACCAATTACCAGATCCGTTCGATTGAAATTCTATCGCATAACACTAGTCCGTATAAACAAACGCCTAGTTATTATATTTTTCGGGAGTGATAATTAAATTAAACAAAAGCTCGCCTGATTTGTCGTAATAAATAAAAGCAAAATTGTAGTTATTGTTTTTAAACATTGCGAAAGCAGAACTGGTCTTTATTTGTTCAATCAGCTTTTCTTCAATTTTATCCTTTACCTTTTCGTAGTCAAAGGCACTCTTGTCCAGATCAATAAATGTGAAATATTCGGCAAAAATTTTACCGGGGTGATACGTAACACTATCAATCCTGGTATGTGAATCTATTTCCCTGGGGCAGGATCTGTTCATTAACTCTATAGCTTGAATTAAAGCATCGTCAGAAACGGACCTGTTAGATGAATAATTTAGCCTGTAAGAAGGATCACCCAGGTCAATAGTTTTATCAAACACACTGAAATGCAGCCAGGCAACAACACCCAATGCCAATATTGCCGCTATAACTGCCTGAATTGTTCCGCTTTTGCTCATGCTTTAAAGTTTGCAGGTTATATTATTGTGGCATGTATTTAGTATAATCATCCTCCGTCGTTTTCTTTTCAACAACAGGTGCGGGAGCCGCCTGGTAGTGGAATCCTTCGTTGTTAAATGCGGCAATCCGTTTGGTTAAATTCGGATGCGAGGCAAACCGTTCTGCCAACCAGGTTGTAAAACCTTCTTCCGAGTAAATCTGGTCTAAGTAAGCCGGCACATTTATCTTTTTGAAAAGGCTCTTTCCACCAGCAAGCAGCAACATACCCTCATGCGAACCTTCTGGACATAGTGCATTACCAATACTATCGCATGTATATTCACAAGCTCTTGAATAGGCAGGACCCAAAAATGGTACAAGTGCGGCAGGTAAAAGTAACAGCCTTTTAATAACATGCTTTCTTTTAATGTGTCCCATTTCATGACCAATTATGAATTCCACCACTTTCATGTTTTGTTCGTAAGCGGCAGCGAGTATATCAGAATATATTACCAAGTAATTGGTTCCGAAAAAACGGGTTACATAGGCATTCAGCAAGCCACCGGATTGATATATATATACCTCTGGAACCCTTGACATACCAAGTCTTTCCGCCTGACTTACAACAATTGCATAAATATCAGGAAATTGCTTTTGGGTTACTTTAATGGCATTCCCTCTTAAATACCCGACCAGGAACAGAATTCGAAAGATCAGATAGAACACAATTAATAAAGCATATACTCCATATATTTTATAAATAATTGCTGCTTTGGGGTTGTCAATCGTAAATATCTTTTCCACTAAAACAAACAGCAGGTAATAAAATATGATGGCGAAAAAGATCTTAACCGCAAAATAGAATTCTTCTCTTGGGCTTATCCTGTATGAAAGCGATGGTGTTGAAATGGTTGCCATAGTAAATGTTTAGTGTGTCAAATGTAGTATATTATTGATAATGACAACTTAAATGCCTGATATGTAGGCAACGAATACCAATTGCAATTCATCATGAATACAAATCTCCTTATATTTGATATGAAATAGCCTCACAAACAAAATGAAATTTCATCGTAATACATATTCCTTTTTGAGTTCTATTGTACTTCTGTGCCTATGCTCCTGCCATGAACATGGGAAACAAGGTTCAACTAAAGGAATAGATACTATTTCAACCGCGAAAACTGCTAAAAAGGCACCTGAAATTAAAAACGAAAACACTTCAGGCCAGAAATTACTTTCATTGGTATTTGTAAGGACTGATAATATTAAAAACACAACCGAATCGCAGGTTTTAATTTTCGGCGAATATTGCAATGGAAAATATAGTGTTATTGATGATACGAATAATTCCGTTCCGAGTAAGCGTGACAGTGTTTTACAAAAAAACAAAAACTGGACCCTTTACTTTCAAAGTAACCCCCTTTGTTCGCTTACAGTTACCAAAATTGATTCAGCACAATATGACTGCACACCGTTAATGGTGGGCATTTCAAAAGAGAAAATAGATACCACTAAATTAATTGAAAGGCAACATGAGTATATTCAAGGAAGTGAAGGCTACTCGAAAGGTAAAGAAGTGAATTATAGCCAGACTACATTTTTTGCTACAAATGAAATGGAGGCTACAACCCAAATAATGAAAACACCTACTGATAGTCTCCTTAAAAACCCTGCACTGAGCGGTTTAGGTACAGTTTTAAAGCGTATTTACAAAAGCCGTGACACAATGGTTTACTTGAATTTATATAAAAACGTTGTAACACCCTTTACTATTAATGAAGAACAATATTACCTGAGCACCTCTGATTGTTCAGATACCATAAAACAGATGCTTGCCAGTATGCTTTGCATATTCAAAATTAAAAACAATACTATTGATACGGTTGCTACTATGTACAAAGGTCTTGCAATTGACAGTTGGGGCAATGGGTATAATATAATAGATATGGAAGATATTGATGGAGACGGCATACCTGAACTCATAATGCTTGAAGAAGGATATGAGGATTCCGCGGTAGTAATAATAAACCTAAAGGATTTAAAATTTAATATTGTTTTCAATCGCGACCTTTTCGGTTGCTGACATAAAAAAAGCCGAAACAGTTATGTTCCGGCTTTCTAACAAATCTAAAAAACAGTATTATTCAGCAGCAGGTGCTTCCGGAGCTTCGTTGATGGCTTCAGTTACACTTGCAACGGTTGCAGCATCAGCAGCGGCTCTTTTATCTGCAATTGCCTTTGCTTTTGCATCACGAACAGCCTTTTCAGCTTCAAAACGTTGTTTATATGCGTCCTTATGGGCGTTTTCTTTCTTTTCATTGTGGGCAGCAACCAAAGCATGTTTTTCTTGCTCCCATTTAACAAACTTTGCATCAGCATCTTCCATAGAGAATAAGCCTTTCTTAACTCCTCTGTGCAAATGCTTTTTAAACATAATGCCTTTATCGGAAAGCAAATTACGGCAGGTATCGGTTGGGGTTGCACCCTTTTCCATCCATTCCAAGGTCTTTTCACTGTTGATTACCACACCATCGTGGTCAAATTTCGGGTCGTAGGTTCCAAGCCTTTCAACGTATCTTCCATCGCGTGGAGAACGTGAATCAGCAACTACAATATGATAAAAAGGTTGTTTCTTTTTTCCTTGTCTCTGTAAACGAATTTTTAATGGCATTTGTCTGTTTTATTTTTAAAAGGGCTGCAAAGATAAATAATTATGTTGAATTATGAGTTATGAATTATGAATTATGAATGGAAATATGCAATCCATTGGAATTCATAGCTTATAGTTCCTGGTTGCCTTTATGCAAACCTCGGCGCAGATCTCAACAGTTCTTCAGGAGAAAGCGATTTGAAGTAATCAAATGTAATTTTCAACCCTTCAGTCCTTGATACTTTTGGCTCCCAACCCAACAATTTTCTGGCCAGGGTAATATCGGGTTGCCTTTGCTTTGGATCATCTTTTGGTAAAGCTGTATGTATGATCTTCTGATTACTACCTGTTAGTTTTAATATTTCTTCAGCAAATTCATTGATGGTAATTTCGGCGGGATTGCCAATGTTTACAGGAGATGCATAATCACTCAATAGCAAACGATAGATTCCTTCTACCAGATCGGATACATAACAAAAAGAGCGTGTTTGGCTTCCATCACCGAAAGCTGTTAATGGTTCACCGCGCAATGCCTGGCCTATAAAGGTAGGCAGAACACGTCCGTCATTCAGTCTCATACGCGGTCCGTAAGTATTGAAAATACGTACAATTCTTGTTTCTAACTTATGGAAAGTATGATAAGCCATTGTTATAGCCTCCTGGAAACGTTTGGCTTCATCGTATACCCCACGCGGGCCGACAGGGTTCACATTTCCCCAGTATTCTTCATTCTGTGGATGAACAAGTGGGTCACCATAGACTTCTGATGTTGAAGCAATCAACATGCGTGCATTTTTAGCTTTTGCCAATCCCAATAAATTATGAGTGCCAAGTGAGCCAACTTTAAGGGTTTGAATTGGTATTTTCAAATAATCTATCGGGCTGGCAGGAGATGCAAAATGTAGAATATAATGCAATTCTCCGGGAACATGAACAAATTTGGAAACATCATGATGGTAAAACTCAAAATTTTCCAGTGAAAACAAGTGCTGTATGTTCCTCAGATCCCCGGTAATGAGATTATCCATACCAATTACGTGGTATCCTTCTTTAATAAACCTGTCGCTTAAATGTGAGCCCAGAAAGCCCGCTGCACCTGTAATTAATACTCTTTTCCTGCTCATGGTTTATTGAATTAAATCTTTACGGCCTATGCTATAATATGAAAAGCCCTCCTGCTGCATTTGTTCGATGGAATATAAATTCCTTCCATCGAAAATAACGGGTTTACTCATTCGCTTTTTTATCTGGGCAAAATCCGGGGTGCGGAATTCGCTCCATTCTGTTGCAATTATCAATGCATCGGCATCTTGCAAAGCCTGGTATTCATCGCTCGCAAAGTAAACCTTGCTGCCATAAATCCGTTGAACGTTCTCCATTGCTGCGGGATCGTATGCACTAATTTCGGCTTTTTGTTTTAGTAATTCTTCAATTATCACCAGTGCAGGTGCTTCCCGTATATCATCAGTATCCGGTTTGAATGCTAATCCCCAAAGGGCTATTTTCAAACCTTCCAGTTTTCCGAAATGCTTTTTAAGCTTGGCTAAAATCACACTTTTCTGGCTTTCGTTCACCTGCATTACCGATTTCAGAATATTAAAATCGTAATTGTATTCACCAGAGGATTGTACCAATGCTTTCACATCCTTCGGGAAGCAACTGCCTCCGTATCCAATACCAGGGAATAAAAAACGTTTGCCAATACGTTGGTCGGCCCCAATGCCAATACGCACCATATCCACATCAGCACCCATCTTTTCACAAATGTTGGCTATTTCGTTCATGAATGAAATTTTGGTAGCCAGGAAAGAATTAGCAGCATATTTAGTAAGCTCGGCAGATCGCTCGTCCATTATGTAAACGGGGTTACCTTGCCTTACGAATGGTTTGTAGAGGTCTTCCATTATTTTTTTAGCCTTTGCCGAAGAAGTTCCGATAACCACTCTATCCGGTTTCATAAAATCATCTACTGCAAAGCCTTCACGAAGGAATTCCGGATTCGAAACCACATCGAATTCTACCTTGCAATTGGCAGCTATAGCAGCACGTACCTTTTCGGCCGTACCTACCGGAACGGTACTTTTATCAACTATTACTTTGTATGAGGTGAGTAGTTTGCCCAGTTCGGTAGCTACATTCAACACATAGGACAGATCGGCAGAACCATCTTCATTAGGTGGTGTAGGCAATGCCAGAAAGATAATATCGGTCTTTTCTACTGCCTCTCTGAGATGGGTTGTAAAGGTTAACCTTTTTGCTTTCAGGTTGCGCTCGAAAAGGGTATCCAGGTCTGGTTCATAGATGGTCATTTTGCCACCCTGTAGCGATTCCACCTTGGCTTTGTCAATATCTACACAAACAACCTGGTTGCCAGTTTCGGCAAAGCAAGTACCTGTTACTAATCCTACGTATCCGGTTCCTATAATGCTTATATTCATAAATCAGTTGAAAGTTTATAAAGCTATAAAGGTCATAAAGTTAGAAGGTGATTACTTTCTATTTTACAAACTTTCTACTTTACAAACTTATTGGTTTGGGCGGCAAAGATAAAAAAATGGTTCAAGGCAGATCGGAAGAGCAACACGTCTGAACTCCAGTCACTCC
>CAIPDV010000047.1 GCA_903863935.1 uncultured Bacteroidota bacterium | reverse complement strand
GCAGCCATTATTATCAGTCACTGTAACAGTATATGAACCCGCCGAAAGGTTACTTGCACTTGCGTTCGTTCCGCCACTAGGCGACCATGCATAGGTATAAGGAGATTTACCGCCACCTGCTGTAACTGTTGCATTGCCATTATTCGCACATGCAGATGCATTATTATTTACAGTCGCATTGGCTGAAACTATAGCTGGAGCAGTTATTGTTATACTTGCCGTACCTGTACAGCCTGTATTATCTGTAACTGTTACAGTGTATGTGCCAGCGGAAAGCCCTGTAGCACTAGCATTGGTACTTCCTCCCGGATTCCAGGAATACGTATAAGGAGAAGTTCCTCCGGATGGAGTAGAGGTTGCACTGCCTGTATTGTTACATGCTGTTGAATTTGCATTGACGACAGCATTTGGATTAATAGTAGCCGGAGCAGTTATTGTAACGGTAGCCGTGCCGCTGCAACCATCATTTTCATGAACGGTAATTGTGTAGGTTCCGGCAGAAAGACCTGTAGCATTGGCATTGGTTTGTCCTCCGGGACTCCATAAATAGGTGTATGGTGAATTACCTCCTGTAGGATTGGCAGTTGCACTTCCAGTATTAGAACAGGCAGTTGCACTACTATTTATAGATGGATTAGGCAGTATTGCTGCCGGGGCGGTGATAGTTACAGTAACCGTAGCTGAAATGTTATTATTATCCTTTACAGTAATGGTGTATGTTCCGGCACTCAATCCGGTAGCCGTCGCGTTGGTTCCTCCACTAGGAGACCAGGAATAGGTATAAGGTGTTTTCCCGCCGCATGGTGTTACAGTTGCACTGCCAATATTGGTGCAGGCTGTAGTATTAGAATTTACTGTAGCATTAGCATTAACGGGAGCAACCGTAATAGTAACAAATGTGTCTGCACCGCAACCATTATAATTTTCATGAAGTTTAATTGTATAGGTACCAGAAGCATTGTATGTCCAGCAAGGATTAACCAGGGAATCATCATAGTGACCAATGTTATAAAAATCCCAATAAAATTTTCCTCCGGCAGCTGAGTCTGGGCTGGAAATATTAGTAAAGCAAACTTGTTGTCCTGCACATCCTCCCTGATTTACCGTAAAGTGAGGGTGCGGAACGGCTCCGGTAATAGTGGGAACATAAATACAAATAGTGTCGTTACATCCGCTTCCTGTTATTGGAGTAGCAATTACACAATAAGTTCCTGCACTGTCAATAACCAGTTTCTGTTTGGTGGAAGAACCTTTTATACCGCCCGCAGGCCCTCCTTCCCATTTATAGGATACAAAACCCGGAGGAGCAGTCAATATGATAGTGTCTTGTCCGCAAAAAGCAGGAGAGGATGTAATAATATCATTTTTTGTACACGAAGCATCCACATAAGCCCATGCAGAGTGTGCTGATGGCTGGCAATCGGCCACTTCAAAACCAACCGTTACACAGGTTCCTTTATATGGAGCCAGATCAACGTTAATAGTAGTCCAATCTTTCCAATAAACAGTGTCAGCACGCGGCGTGTAATATATGCCCTTAAACCCAAGAGGGCTCAAGGTTGCATAAGCATTATTCGGATTGGGGGCAGTTAAATAATAAGCTCCGCAATTTTTGATTGTGTCTCCATTCTGATCCAGGAAAAACATATTAAAAAATGGTTGCTGATAAAATTTGTGATTCGGTAATTCAAGAAACAGGGCAAACTGCACTGTAAGGTTGGTTTGGTTTGGATCTACCTGAAAAGTTTGTTCAAGTAATGATACTCCTTTGCCATTTCGAATGCTGTCGCCTAACATACAAGAGTAGTTTCCTCCAACCGGTGATACCTGACTCATTTTGTAGGATGAGTAGGTATTCAAAAACCAGTCAGTGGCAATTCCGGATGTCAGGTGAATCTGGTAAGTATTGCCAGTATTAGGGTCTTGGGCAGCCTTTTGCACAGCACCAAGTGCTCCGCCAGTCAGGCCAGTAATAACCCTGGCCGTTGTTGTGCTATTATTAATGCCATAATAACCATACCATCCTGATAAGTTTCCATTTTCAAATCCAACATTATAGCAGGCAGAATTACAAACGTTGGCAGGCTTAACAGGCAGATTAGAGTATTCCTTAACCGAGGTCGGGAAATCTTTGGCGAAAGTTTTATATTTGGAATACAGAGCCGTAAAACTCATCATCTTCATGTCTACATAAGAAGATGCATTTACCAGAGTTATTGTATTGTTGCTTACCTTGGTAAAATAGATACCTGTCTCTTTTTCTACGGTATCCTTATAGAATTGGAGGAACGCAGTGAAATCTTTATCACTCGCTCCAAGTTGAATTTTTAAGTTAGAAAAACCCTGATCCCAATAGGCCATAGTCTTTTCAAAATCTTCAGCATTCCAGGCAACTGAATTAGCAGGTTGAGATTGGCTGAGATGTTTTGCAACGGGTGATACTTGCGATCTTAGTAATGAAAAACTCGCTCCTAATAAAATAACTAAGAGTAATATTTTTTTTCTCATTGTATTGATTTGTAGGTTGTTAGAAGGTGTGTGTGTTTGGAATAGGTATGTGAAAAAAAGATAATCTTCATCTTTTTTTAACAAGGAATTCCGCCTAGTTTATTAAAACTGAATTGTTAATAAAATTATAAAATATACATAACAGGTCGGCAAAAATATAATTATTGCTTAAATAATGACATTAAAATATGATTATATACTATCTTTTAAACTTAATAAATGAGACTTTGCAGTCGTAATGTCAAGTTTGGTAAAGATGTTTATTAAGAGAATGTTATTGAAAATAAGGCATGTAGCTAGCTAGTGGGGTGCCTGATTCTTTTTTGATTGAAATAAAATCGAAAATGTTAAAGGAGTATTCAATATCCTAATAAACTACAACCTTCTTAACTATCCTTGAACCATTATTTTCAATGTTCAGAAGATAGATGCCTGCACCAAAACCCAATAAGTTTAAATTGGTGACGGTTGAGCCAGACAAATGGACTTTGGTATAAGATAGTGTTTGTCCTATAATATTATTTACCGAAATAGCATAATCACCATCGGGTAACCTTGAGGTTATTTGGATGTTTCCTTTGGTAGGATTAGGGTAAATAGATATGTAATCATTATTTGAAATTGCATTAATTCCTGATAGAAAGGATGATGAATTGGAACATCCGTTACTATTGGTTATCACAACTGAATAATTACCAATTGGTAAAGTAGGTGATTGGGTATAAGTGCTTTGTGTAGCTCCCGGAATACGAATATTATTAAAGAACCATTGGTACGATGCCATGGTTGATGGGGTGCAGGTAAGTGTGTTTGTTGTTTGTATAATTGTTGGAGTTACCGGGTCTGCATTTACTGTTATATATCCTGTTTGGGTAATTGAATTATTCCCATTTGCATTAGTTGCAGTAAGTGAAACAGGGTAAGAACCGGCTGCTAAGTATCCTATTATCGGATTCTGTAAGTTAGATGAACTTGGCGTACCTCCGGTAAATGTCCAACTCCATTGATTTGGCTGATTGGTTGAAAGGTCAGTAAACTGAACAGTATCACCCACACAGAAAGTGGTAGGGAACCCGCTAAAATTTGCGACAGGAGCTGCAACTGGCGAAGTATAGGTGGCGGTTTGCCAGGTTCCTCTCCCAAAAGTAGCAGCCAAAAGATTACCCAAAGCTTTTGAAATTTTTAGATCCATCACAACCGTGTTTGGCATTCCGGTGCTATAGTCTACCCATGTATTTATTATTGTATCGTGATAATAAACTCCCTGATCGGTTCCTACATAAATTCCATCCGCTGTGCCTGTTTGATATACAATACAGTTTACAGGAAGGTTAGGCAATCCTGTAGATATATTCGTCCATGTTGCACCTGCATCAGTAGATTCAAACACTTTATTACCCGCTGAGTAACCTGAAAAAGTTACCCAAACCCTGTTAGGTTTTGTAGGTGACACAGCTATGGCATAAATCCCTGCGCTGGCATTAGGAAGGGTGCCAGTTATGTTTGTCCAGGATGTTCCTCCATTTTTAGTGTAGTAAAGTAAACTATCTGTTGCAGCGTAAATCCATTGGCTGTTAGATTTTGCAACTGCTATGGCAGTCATTTGGTAGCTTGATTTTGCCCAGGTACTTATTTTAGTAAATGTATTAGCTTTATTTGTTGATTTCCAAACATTAGAATATCCCGCATAAACCGTATTCGCTGTATTCGGATCCTCTACCCAAGGGGTAACCCAGGGGCCATTGTCAGTAATTCCGTTACCTCCATTATTCCAAGTTCCACCTCCATTAGTTGAATAGTACAAAGTGCCGTAAGGGTAAGAAGCATACATATTATTATTGTTGGAATAATCGATAAAGCATTGGGTACCATCTCCTCCAACTGTTTGAGACCAGGTTGACCCTGATAACAAATCAGTACCATTGTCCTGCCATCCGGTAAGCCATAGGGTAGAGGTAATTGATGATGGACCTATTCCATATTGTTGTGCAATTTCCAGGTTATTGCTTTTATCAGTCCAGCTTGTGCCAGAGGTTGAAGAGTAGAATATGCCACCATCACAAGTCGCATATAAATTAGTGCTGCTGCCCGGAACAAAAGTAATGTGATGCACATCCGCATGAACATAATTACTTCCGTTGCTCGTCCAATCTGTTTTATTTGTCCAGTTTGAGCCACCATTGGTAGATTCCCAAATATTTACTCCGCCTATAAACAAGGTGGTTGCATTGGTAGGTGAAACGGCAATTGTAAGATCATACCAGCCCTGTCCGCCAACATCACTGCCATTAGTTGTCCATCCTAAAATATTGGGGGAGTTGGATTTGCGACTGAATGTTTTACCTGTATCGGTTGACTGATATAAACCTAAAAACCCTCCATCTGCGCTATCTGAAGCAAGTGTATAAACATAAGCTTGATTGGCGGGTGAAACCCCAATTTCCATTCGGGCATAGCCGGAAGCTACCGGAAGCCCTGCTGTTATTTTAGTGAATGAAGCTCCGGAATTTGATGAACGGTAAAATGCACCACTGATAGTGGAAGCATATACAACTTTGTAGTTATTGGGTTCGTATTGAACGTCATAGATCTGTTCTCCGGGAAGAACATTAGTCCAGTAATTTCCACTGTTTGAAGAAAGAAATAATCCTCCGGTTGTTGCACAAAAAATAATGTTCGTATCCACTGGGTTTAATAAAAGCTCATTGCATGTTGAAACAGAAGGACCTGTTGACGAGATATTGTAATACAGTCCGGATGGTTGCCAGGTGTTTCCGCCATCAAAGGATTTAAGTATGCCTACAGTTGTAGGGGTATAGTTTGTATAGGCTCCGTCGCCATCTCCGGTAGCCATATACATTATGTTTGTGTTCAGCGGGTTAATGGCAATATCATTCACCCCTAAATCAATTAGTTGGTCTGTATTTGTTGACCAGGTTGTACCGCCATTGGTAGATTTCCACAATCCACCGGAAGGTGTGCAAGCATAAACTGTATTAGTATTTGTAGGATCAAACCTCAAGTGGGCTACCCTTCCATCGCCTCCACCACCTAATGGAACGCTTGTGTTTCCTGCATACGACCAGTTGGCAGCAGTTGTCACTTTATGACTATTAATAGCTTTGTCTATTTTGGAGGAATTGACAAAATCATTGTATTCTTTTTCAAGTTTTGCCGGGTCAGGTCTGTTGCCGGAAGGGAACGTGCGTTTTGTATAGAAATATTCCCAGCGTTTAAATTGCATCAGGGCTTCGTCTGCACCTGTTTCTTTTGCTTCGTGCTTTCTCTCCTTCAGTTCTTTTAAATGTTTTTTTGAATGCGGTTGTTTTAAATACCAGGCGTAAAAAGCCTTTTGAACATCGTGCACATTGACTTTAGGGTCGTTCATCATTTTAACCCATTCCTGGGCATTAAGGTGTATGAACGATATTGAAAAAGTAAAAAATAAAAGTATGAGGAAATGCTTTTTCATTTTATTGAGGATGAACAAGGTTAACCAGTAAGTTTAATACCACAATGTTAGTAATTTTATGTGAATTTAATGTTAATATACGGGAGTTAATATAAATAAAAAAGTCCCAGTGATTGACCGGGACTTTACTTGTATTAGCAATGATTACATTCCTTTATTACTTGGGGCTGCTTTCTTTGGAGCTGCTTTTTTTGCAGGTTTAGTGGCTCCGTTGTCAGCTTTCTTAGTGGTTGTTTTGTCCGCACCTGGCTTTGCAGCTGCTTTATCTCCCCCTGTTTTGTTTTCTTTATAGCGTTTGTCAGGTGTGCCATCTTTTTTCAAATGCTTACCTGGTTTAGACTCAGGGGTATCCTTTGCAGGTTTTGCAGTAGCTTTATCTCCCCCTGTTGCTTTTTTAGTAGTTGTTTTTTTAGTGGCAGGCTTTGTTGTCTTGTCCTGCGCATTGATTACTCCAAAACCAAAGCATGCAATAAGCAGCCCGGCAATAGTTACTTTTAATTTGTTCATGTTGATGGATTTTTGTTGGGGTCAAATATAGAAAAGAATGTTAAATTTTGAATGTTAAATTCTAAATTAATATTGCATTTTGAGTTCAAAATACAAGATGGAACATTCAGCTTACAACATTTCGCATATCTTTGCCGTCCCTTAAAAAAAGGAAAATACTTAATGGGATCAGATAAAAACACATACATAGGTCTTTTTGCAATCGGATTAATACTCTTCGGATGGATGTATTGGTCTAGCCCTTCAGAAAAGGAGCAAGCCAGGCAAAAAGTAATACAAGATTCGATAGCTAAGGTTAATCAGCAAAAAGAAAAAGCCAAGACCGTTGCAACAACGCAACCTAAAGCTGCTGTAAAAGACACTGCGAAAAATGCTGCAACTGCTACATCTGCTGCAACTAAAGATACTGCAAAACATGAAAATGATTCATTAACTGCAATACACCGGATTCAAACAGAAAATGGGATTTTTTATTCGGCATTAAAAGGAACAGATAAACCCTATGTTCTTGAAAATGACCTGGTGAAAGCCACCATCAGCTCTAAAGGAGGAAAAATAGAATCGGTTGAGCTTAAGAATTTTAAAACCAGTGCAGGAGGCCCATTAATGCTTTTCACACCTGATTCAAACCGTTTTGGATTAATACTTAACGCGTATTCAAAGGTAATCTCAACCGACTCATTGTATTTTAACCAGGTGGCCGGTTCTTCAGTTACTGGTAAGGATTCTTCTGTCTGCACCATGCAGTTGAATACAACGGATCCCAAAAAATACATTCAATTCACCTATTCCTTAAAACAAGGAAGCTATCTTTTGCAATGCCGGATAAAAGTAGTTGGAATGCAAGATATCCTTCCATCCAATGCACAGGATATTGCACTTGATTGGAGTATGCATACACCTTCTCAGGAAGCCAGTATTCAAAATCAGCAAAGGGCTTCAACGGTTTATTATAAATTCCACGACGATGAAGTTGACCACTTGTCAACTATGAAAGATGAAAAAAAGACCTTGTCCTCAGATATTACCTGGGTATCTTTTAAGCAACAGTTCTTTTCTTCCATACTGATTGCAAACACCAAATTCGGCACACCGCAGGTAGAATGTGAAAATAGCAGGAATCCAAGATTGGTTAAGAATTATTCCGCCGAAGTCTATATTCCTTATGACCGCAATAGCGATGAAAGCTTTGGAATGCAGTTTTATTTCGGGCCTAATAACTACAAATTATTAAAGAAAATATCATCCGGCAATGACCTTGATTTGCACGGACAGATAAGTCTGGGTTGGGGAATATTCGGATGGGTAAATAAATTTCTTGTTATCCCCATTTTTGACTTCCTGAATGGATTTAATATGAATTATGGATTGGTGATTCTGATTCTCACAATCGTAATTAAATCACTGCTGTTCCCTATAGCTTTTAAAACCTATGTATCATCGGCAAAAATGCGGGTGTTAAAACCTGAAATTGATGAAATAGGAAAGAAATTCCCGAAGACCGAAGATGCAATGAAAAAACAACAAGCCGTAATGGGCTTGTATAAAAAAGCCGGTGTAAACCCAATGGCAGGCTGTCTGCCAATGTTACTTCAGCTTCCTATATTATATGCATTGATCAGTTTCTTCCCTGCTTCCATTGAATTGCGCCAGCAACACTTTTTATGGGCGCATGACCTTTCAACCTACGATTCTATTTACAATTTCGGGTTTAATGTACCATTCTATGGAGATCATATAAGTCTGTTTGCTTTATTAATGACCTTGTCCCAGTATTTATACCTCTCCGCTAACCAGCAATTGATGGGTACAGGTGGTACCGATCAGATGGCTAAGACCATGAAATGGATGATGTATCTAACCCCGGTAATGATTCTCGGATTCTTAAATTCATACTCTGCCGGACTTAGTTATTATTACTTTCTCGCGAATCTTATTACTTTTGGGCAAACTTTCCTCGCCCGGAGGTTTATTAATGAGAAAGAATTACATCGAAAGATGCAGGAAAACAAGGCAAAACCTGTTAAGGTTTCAAAGTTTCAACAGAAGTTGAATGATATGATGAAAGAACAACAGGCACTCAAAAAAAGATAATTGACTCGTAAAAACTAAAATACCGATTGAAGTGAAAATAGCAATTCCAAAAGAAACCAAACTCAAAGAAAACAGGGTAGCTGTTACACCCGACACCATCAAAGATTTAATAAAAAAAGGATTTTCATGCACCATTGAAAAAGGGGCAGGCGAAAATTCATTTTATAAAGATGATGTGTACATTGCCGCAGGTGCTACTGTTGCTGGCAGCCGTAAAGAATTATTCTCGAATGCTGATATCGTTCTGGCAGTTAACCCGCCTTCAGCAGATGATATTGCATCCATGAAAAAAGAAGCCATTCTTATTTCATTTATGTATGCGGCAACTCACCCTGACCTAGTAAAAGCTTGCGTTAGTGCAGGAATTTCGGCTTTTTCAGTGGATGCTATCCCACGTATTTCCAGGGCGCAAAAGATGGATGCGCTCAGCTCACAAGCTAACCTTGCAGGTTATAAATCTGTAATTATTGCTGCCGATGCTTTAGGTAAAATATTCCCTATGTTAATGACTGCAGCCGGTACAATTAAACCAGCGAAAGTGGTTATCATGGGTGCAGGTGTTGCCGGATTGCAAGCCATCGCGACAGCAAAACGTTTAGGTGCTATTGTAGAAGTATCGGATATTCGTCCTGAAACCAAAGAACAAGTAATGTCGCTCGGTGGTAAGTTCATCGAATTAAAAGGCGATGATACCGTAAAAATGGAAGGCGGATATGTAACTAAAGTATCTGACGAATTCTTAAAGAAACAACAAGAGCTTGTTGGCAAGCACGTTGCTGATGCAGATATAGTTATTACAACCGCTCTTATCCCCGGCAGAAAAGCACCTGTGCTAATTACCGAAGATATGATAAAGAGTATGCGCAATGGTTCAGTAATTGTTGATATGGCAGTTGAGCAAGGAGGAAACGTTGTAGGCAGTAAAATGAATGAAAATGTTGTTTCTTCAAATGGTGTAAAAATCATTGGGGAATCGAACCTTCCTGCTTTATTACCTTTAAATGCCAGCGACCTGTATGCAAAAAATATTTCTACATTTCTTTACCACCTTGCAACTAACGAAGCATTCAAATGGGAAATGGAAGAAGAAATTACAAAAGGTTCGCTTATTGTTCATAAGGGAGTTGCAGTTCATACAAGTGTAAAACAATCTTAATACTTAAATAATCATGCAAGAAACATTGTCATTTATTGGTTCACACATGCAAATGTGGTATATACTCATCCTTATGATATTTGTAGGGGTGGAAGTAATTAACAGCGTACCGTCTGTATTGCATACACCCCTTATGTCGGGTGCGAATGCCATTCACGGCGTTGTAATTATTGGCGCAATTATAGTTTTATTAAACGCTGACCCGAATAATTATGTGGAACTCTTACTTGGATTCCTCGCTGTAATATTAGGAACCCTGAATGTTGTTGGTGGCTTTGTTGTAACCGACCGTATGTTAGAAATGTTTAAAAAGAAACCTGCTAAAAAGTAATGCTGAACTGAAATCATGTGTAAAGGAATTCTTCAATGCTTATTTGAACATTCGTGAAGATCGGAAGAGCACACGTCTGAACTCCAGTCACTCCG
>CAIPDV010000046.1 GCA_903863935.1 uncultured Bacteroidota bacterium | reverse complement strand
TTAAAAGAAATGAGAATTTGGTTTTTTATTTTACCACTTCTATCTTCTGTATTTCCGTCGAACTCAAAGAAGAAACTTTAAGGAAATAAACACCGGGAGTAACGGTTGATGTGGAAATTACAGCAGGCGATTTGAAGTCGTTATTTGACCAGATAATTCGTCCGGTAACATCCAGCAATTCTGCTTTACCGTTAAAACTTGATACAATGTTCAACCGATCGCTGCAAGGGTTTGGATAAACATGCATAGAAGTTACATCTTTGTTAATCGCCGGAATAGCTGTAACAGTCTGCAGGTTGATCTTACGGATTAAGTTATTGCCCAGATCTGCCACATAAACATTGCCTTTGTTATCTGCTGTAACACCCATTGGGTTAAAGAATTTAGCTTTGTTATGCCAACCATCCAGATAGGTTGTGTCACTTGCTACAGGGTTGCCTGCTAAGGTTGTAACAACTGAATCGTTGGTATTTACCAAGCGGATAACATTATTGAATTCGTCGGCTACAAGAAGGTTTCCGGCAGTGTCAAAGGCAATACCGGTGGTGCCGTTAAAGAGTACTGCAGTATCAAATCCGGGAGTGCATTTGCCATTTTTATATCCTACGGGAGCAGTGAGATTGGTATCAAATCCATAGGTAACATATCCTGCAAAAGTGGTTGCTGTATCATTATATATGTGGCGGATAGCATTAACACCATTACCAAACTGGGATGCATAAATATCCCCTTTTTTACCCAGAGCAATACCATAAAGCGTTGAAAACTGAGCCAGCGTAGTTTGTCCGTTCACATATCCTGAACTGTCCGGCCCAAGCCCGGCAACTGTTATTACCGAGTCAGTTGCTTTCACGATTTCGCGGATTGCATTATTACCTTCATCAGCTACAAAAATATTTCCGGAATTATCCACAGCTATGCCAATAGGAAGGTAGAATTCAGCCGCTGCGGCTGGTCCATTTACATAGCCGGGTGTGTTGTTGCCTGCATAGGAAATAACGCCTCCTGAAACCAATATTTCACGTATCACATTGTTGTAAGTATCAGCAATGTACAGGTTGCCAAATTTGTCAACACAAATGCCAAGCGGGTTTTTAAATTTCGCAACAAAGTTGGTCCCATCTTTGAAGCCAATATTTGAATCGAGGCCTTTCTTAATGTCTGTGGTATCACCTGCAATAGTAGTTACCATGTTGAAGGTGGTATTCAGTTTACGTATCACATTGTTATAAGTATCTGCAATATATACATTGCCCATAGTGTCGGTAGCAACTGCAGTAGGTCCATTGAATTTGGCATATGTAGCTATTCCATCACGCCATCCGGCATTGGAATCAGCCCCTTTCGGAATATCGGCTGTATCGCCTGCTGCCGTGGAGACGTAATAAGCCTTCTGGCTATAGCCTGAAAAGAAAAACAGACAAAGGGAAAATAACAGAATAAGTTTGGTTCTATACATAAGTGATGATGTGCTTTTTAAACTCCAAATTGACGCAGGTGATGGTCTGCATGTTTATAATTAAGTACGCCCCATTCTTTCGGGGTCATTTTGCCAAAAAAGGCATGTTTTTCGGCTTTAATTCCATTTTCGCCTCCGGCAGACAGTTTGTTAACAGCAGCTATTAAGGCAGCTTTCTCCTTTTCAAATTCTTTTTGATCAACCATGGTAAGCTCGGGAGCGGTAGGAGAGTTTTTGCCTAATGGTTTATCATTCATGATAATTGATTTTTTGAAAAATTGACCGATGAACATCAAAGGACTATTTTTCACAATAAGTTCTCCGGTGGGCATTTGTGCGCCCAAAGCGCAATGTGCCAGCATTTGCGAAACATTCATCTTTCCCCACACCCTTGGAGTTTCAGGAGTGAGTTTTTCAATTCTGGAAAGTATTTCGTTTTTATCGGTCTCGTTAAAGATAGTTTTCATGCGGACAAGTCAATTAAGACGCCAAATGTAGCAATTTTCGGGGAAAGGTAGGGGAGGAGAAGGGTAATAACACATTTTAACATATCAATAGTCAGGAAGAATGTCTCAACGTGAAAATAGAATATGCCTATATTTGTGTATTGCTTAATTATACACTATGCACACCATCCTTTTAACTACCGATACCAAAGCCCACGCAAAAGAACTGGCCGATTTTTTATCGAATGTGAAAACGGTAAAATCAGTATCCATTGACCCAAATGAGAGCAAGGAATATAATTGGATAAACCCTTCGCGCCCTGCCACCGACGCAGAGTTTGAGCAACTTGCTGTTGAAATGGAAAAAGATAAAGGCGAGCACTCTCCAAAAGAAGTAGTAAGTTTTGTAACTAAAGAACTTAAGGCTTGGAGGCGAAAAAAGAAATAATTTATAGGGATAAAGCAAGGCAGTCAATTCTCAATATTGTAATTTATATTGAGTTGAATGGATACCCCGAAAATGCTGAAAAATTCTTAGCGCGTCTGATTGAATTCGGAAACTCTCTTGCAATTCTCCCTGATAAATATCCGGTTTGCATAAAACAAACATTAGCCAAACGAAACCTGCATTGCGCCGTGTTTGATATAAACTACATCTTCATTTATAAGATAGTAAATAAAAGGCTTGTTATATATAATGTTATTAATGCCAGAACATATAATATTTGAAAGGGTGATAACATATCTTGACAAATGAGAATAGAAAAGAAACTGATTATTTTGGTGATGTGTAGTTTATTGCTGCACTCATGTAATAATAATGGAGAGATTGACCAAGATGTAATTTCCAAAGATTCTAAAGGAAGAATTTATAAAAAAATGCATATTTTCAGGAACTATAGTATTACTTATGATCCACCAATACCTGAATTTATAACAATAACATTATATGATACTTTGGGGAGAGAAACAGAACGCCACTCCATGTCAAGATATAATCCTGATGCAGCTTGGGATTTAGACAAACTGATTGTTCGGCGTAATTTAAATTGTGATAGTATTTACTATACATATAAACTTGGAATAAGGAAAGATTCTACGGATTGGTCCGTGCTTCGTAATACACAAAAAAGCATAATTGTTTATAAATTTCACGAAGGTGATTTTAAAATACCATTTTATACAAAGACTTGGCCAGCGCATGATTCAATTGGTCCAGATAGTTCTAAAGCCCAGGAATATATTTGGGTTGACTCACTACGCAGGACTATAGCCAAACTAGTTAGTGACACAAGCTTAAAATACCAATAGTAGTACGTGCTTAGAAATAAAATAACCCCAACATTTCTGTCAGGGTTATTATGTGTTTTTGAATTTTATTCCGCTGAATTTAGTTTAATGCTAAAGATGATATACTTATCAGGATTATCTTTTCCTTCATAAAATTTGTGAAGCACATCATACATTCCGGTGCAATAAAAATAGGAAGTGGTATTGCTGTTCTCGCCTTTCTTAGCCCATTCAACGGTATACGAACTGTAGTCCTTTTTATGCGTATTAACATATTGTAGAACGCGTTCTAATGCCAGTTCATAGTTAGGGCTAATGCTAGGCTCTGATTTCATCAGGAAAGTTTCGCCATTACCCGGATTCACTGTAAAAACATCGACAGACCATTTATCAGCATCTCTGTTATAAATGAACTGCACATCGCACTTGTTATCCTTTCGGACTAACTCGCGAATCTGTTCTTCCAATTTGAATTGCCTGGCTGTAACCATAAATTATACTTTTACAGCGGACATATTTTTGATGATCTCCGTACCAAACTCTGAACATTTAAGAAGAGTTGCGCCCGGCATTTGCCTTTCGAAGTCATAGGTAACACGTTTAGCAGCTATAGAAGCATTTATCCCTTCTATTATAAGTTCAGAAGCCTCCAGCCAACCCATGTGTTCCAACATCATAGCACCTGAAAGGATTACCGATCCCGGATTTACTTTATCCTGATCAGCATATTTTGGAGCGGTACCGTGGGTAGCTTCAAAAATTGCATGGCCTGTGATGTAGTTGATGTTTGCACCCGGAGCAATTCCAATACCACCTACTTGTGCAGCAAGTGCGTCGGATAAATAATCACCATTTAAGTTAAGGGTTGCAATCACATCAAAATCTTCAGGACGGGTAAGAACTTGTTGCAAGGTAATATCAGCAATCGCATCTTTAATTATGATTTTGCCGGCTGCAATAGCGGCTTTCTGTTCTGCGTTTGCGGCTTCTTCACCTTTATCAGCTTTGGTTTTTTCCCATTGGTTCCAGGTATATACTTGTTCGCCGAAAAACTCTTCTGCCGCAGCATAACCCCAGTCGCGGAAAGCACCCTCAGTATACTTCATAATATTTCCTTTGTGTACAAGGGTAACTGATTTGCGTTTGTGCTTAATGGCAAAAGCAATAGCACTGTGAACTAATCTCACCGTTCCTGTTTTGCTAACAGCTTTAACCCCTAGACCAACCATCACTTCATTTGGCATTTCTACGCCAACCAGTTTATAAAAATCGGCTACTTTTTGTGAAGTTCCAAAACGGATCTTTGCAAAATCTTTGGGGAATTCTTTAGCTATAAAGTCCAATACTTTTTGTGCTTCAGGACTACCTGCTATGTATTCGATACCTGCATAAATATCTTCGGTATTTTCACGGAAGATAGTCATGTTCACAGCTCCGGGATTCTTTACGGGCGAAGGCACGCCTTCGAACCAACGCACAGGACGAAGACATACGTACAAGTCTAAAATCTGGCGCAAAGCCACATTCAATGAACGGATACCGCCACCGATAGGAGTGGTGAGAGGTCCTTTAATACCTACTAAATATTCTTTAAAAGCTGCAAGCGTTTCATCCGGAAGCCAGTTACCGGTTTGGTCGAATGCTTTTTGGCCTGCCAATACTTCTTTCCATGCAATTTCGCGTTCGCCATTGTATGCAATTTTAACTGCTGCATCAATTACGCGTACCGATGCTTTCCAAATATCTCTGCCTGTTCCGTCACCTTCAATAAAGGGGATAATAGGGTTGTTTGGAACATTTAATTTTCCTTTTTCAATACTGATTTTTTCCGGAGTCATGATTTAATTTAGTGATTTGATTATTTAATATTAGTAGCCAAAGATATCTTCCATTGTAAGTTGACTAATCTTGCCATACTTGGCGAGGGCAGTCATATTCATATCTTTTTTATTCCCAATTACAAGAATCGTATATGGATGCTTGGCAATTTTTTCTGCGTGGAATTTTTGAATATCGGCAAAAGTAATTCCCGGAATCTTTTCATAGATGTCCTTACGCACATCATGGTCAATGCCTAACCTGCGTGCACTTTCGAAACGGAATAAAATACCTTCTCTGATGATCCGTGTTGATTCAATACTTTTAATAACTGCATCTTTTGAAGTGCTCCATAATTGCTCATAGTTTGGCATAGTGTCATTCAGGAGCTGGAACATGCCATCCATTGCTAAAGGCAGCTTATCAGCCTGTGCTCCTATATAAGCAAGGTTGTAATAATGCTCGGTAGAATCGCTCGGTGGTCTATAACTGCAAAAGGTTGAATAGGCAAGTGCTTTAGATTCCCGTAGGGTTTGAAATACTACTGAAGCCATAGAGCCTCCGAAATATTCGTTATACATATTAGCTACCGGGGAAAGGCTTAAGTCATAATGTCCGCCACGTGAAAGAACAATAATTTCAGATTGTTTCATGTCGTGGTCAACAACATAAACCTGGTTAGCTCCTTCCTGTTGTTCAAACTTCTCAGAATTAGGTACTGCATCAAACGTAGCCGGAAGTTTATGGTATTTTTCAAGATCTGCCGTTAATTGCTTTCCATCTTCCGGACCATAGTAAAGCACATAATGAGAATAGGAGGAAAGATGGTGCAGGAGGTCGGTCAGCTCCTGAGGCTTCAAACTCATCAGGTCCTTATTAGAGAGAGTGTAGTTGAAAGGATTGTTCTTGCCATAAATGCCAAAACTGTACATGGATTGAAACAGAATCACATTTTTATCCTGTTTGTCATTCTCTCTTTGTTTCATTATGGCTCCTGTAACTTTTTGCATTACAGATGTATCAGGCTGAACATCGTTCAAAAGGTTTTCCATTAACTGAATGGCAGGAACAAAATTCCTGGTTAACCCTGTTAGTGTAATATTCAGTTTGTCCTTCTCAACAGAAGTTGAAAAAGCGCATGCAATTTTGTAAAACTCCTGTTGAACTTGTGCCGGCGACAGTTTGGAGGTACCACCATATTCTAAATACTTAAGTGCGGGTTTGATCAACTTACTGTTCTTCGAGCCAAAATCAAAAGAGTATGTGAAGCTGAAAAGACTGTCTTCACTATTTTTTACATAGTACACAGGTAATTTGTTTCCTGCGCTCAAGGTTTGAATATCCTTCTTAAAATCCATATAAACCGGGGTTACTGGAGGCATCTTTTCTCCTTCAATCTTCTTTACAAATGCAGAAGATTCACCTTTGGCATTGGTTTGTATTGGGGTTATTTTGTTACTGTGAACCTTTTCAACCGTTGAATCATAGCCTACTTTTTTATACACTACAGCATAATTATTTTTAAAGTTTGCCTTGGCAAAATTCATAACATCTTGCTTAGTTACTTTTGAAAGGCGGTCAACTTCATTTACTGCGTCGGCCCAATCTTCACCAGAAGTAAATGCCTGCACAAAAGCGTAGGCACGGCTGCCATATTCACGGAACTGTTGAATTTCCTGAAGTTTCATATTGTTGATGACCGCACCAAGTAACCAGTCAGGGAAATCTCCTGCTGCTAGTTTATCTTGCTCTTTCAATAAAAGATCACGCGCTTCTTCCAGTGATTGGCCTTGTTTAGGATACGCTTGTAATTCCCAAACAGAGTAGTCCATCATATTTTGGTTAAAGGCATTTGCATTTAAAACTTTGTATTGCTGTTTCAGATCCAGATCAAACAATCCGGCCTGGTTATTATTTAAGAGTTGGGAACAAAGGTCTAGCATGTCTGCATCTTTAGAACCTGCACCCGGAAAGCGATAGCCTACAGAAACATAAGGGGCTTCAGGACCAACCACAGTTTTATAAATTGGAGTTGTGATAGGGTCTTCTACAGGAGGGCTAAACTTTGGAACTTCTTTGGAAGGAACTCCACCCCAGTATTTATCTATCATACGGATTGCAGTGTCCGGATTGATATCACCGCTAAGTGCAATAACCATGTTATTCGGAACATAATATTTATGGAAATATTCTATGATATATTTCAACGAAGGGTTCTTTAAATCATGAATAGTTCCAATGGTGGTTTGTGTGCCATATGGATGCTTCTGAAACAACAGCTCATTCATAGCTGTATAAGCCTTTACATCATCGTTATCCAGATTTCTGTTCTTTTCTTCATACACAGCCTCTAACTCAGTGTGAAATAAACGCATTACAGGGTTTGTGAAACGGTCTGATTCAATTTGCAACCAGGGCTCCAGTTCATTCGCAGGAATATCTTCCTGGAAAACTGTTTGTTCAACTGAAGTAAATGCATTGGTTCCCCTTGCGCCAATGGCAGTCATCATTTTATCATACTCGTTAGCAATAGCAAAATGCGAAGCTAGTTGGGAAACACTGTCTATTTTATGATACATAGCCGAACGGGCTGCAGTATCTTTATCATCCATTGGTATGTGACGATACTGTTCACACAATGAATCAATCTGATCAAGTAATGGTTTTTCTTTTGCATAATCTGCACTGCCATAACTTGGTGTGCCTTTAAAGAGCATATGCTCTAAATAGTGTGCCAGTCCCGTTGCATCATGCGGATCGAATTTGCTTCCTGCTTTGGTAGCAATAAGGGTCTGAATCCTTGGCTCAGCACTATACTGGCTGATGAATACTGTCAATCCGTTAGGCAATGTGTAAATACGTCCGTTGGTAGGATCGTTCGGAACAGTTACATAAGCATATTTATCTTTCTGCTTATTATTCGGGCAACCTCCAAATAGCAAAGTGGCTAATGGCAGAAAAAGCAATAATTTTTTCATGAATTTTGTTTTTAAGGACTGCAAATATAGCAGAAGTGGGTATACATTTTTCAAAAATTAACGGTCCTTAACGTCTACATACCCCAAACTCCTAAAGGGGCTTTGAATAGTGCTATTCAAAGCCCCTTTAGGAGTTTGGGGTAAAGAAAATACTTATTGGTCTAATCCCAACCCAAGTTGGTCTACTAGTTTCTCAACATCAGGGTTTTTACTCTTCATGTGAGCATACTTTTCGGCAGCTGTATAGGGCTTTTTTTGGGTTTCAGTTTTCGAAATACTGATAACCATATTGGCCTTTTTAACTTGCAGCCTGTTCCGGATGAACTCAAGCAAGGCTAACTTTTCGGTTTCAATAACTTGTTGGTGGTAGGTGCTTTCTACCAATACTTCGAAGGTAGATGGATTATCTGCCAACACCTTTGGAGCGGTGTTTATAAGAATACTATAGTTACCTATTTTTTTCTCTTTAATAGATTGGGCGTATTCATTCCAGGCCTCTAATAAAGCCTCTTCAGGCAGAGGTTCCGATTTTTCGGGTTCTCCAGCCTCTTCTTTTTCGGAGGCTTGGTTTGCAGCAGGATTCTCATTAATAAGTTTATTAATGGAAGTGAAAATAGGCTTCGCAACCGGTTTTGGGGCTTCCTGTTTAGGTTCCGCCGCCTTAGTAGGTGGGGGAGGAGCAGGTTGTTTGTAGGCGGGAGGGGCGGTAGCCGCAGGTATAACGGTTGGTGTTGCTTCCGCTTTTTTTACCGGAGCAATCGTTTGGCTTTCCGGAGCAATTAAAAGATTGGTAAGTTTTACCAGCGCAACTTCTACCAGCAAACGCTGATTCACTGCCATTTTATAACTGACATCGGTACGACTGATAATGGTAAGCCCCTTGAATAATAATGGCTCTGTATAAGCCGAAGCCTGGGCAATATATTTTTCATTTAAAGCACCACCTTTTTCAAGAAGTACTGCTGTTGATGGATTTTTTGCGACCAATAAATTCCTGAAATGTTCCCCTAAACCATTGATGAATAAATGACCATCGAAACCGTTGGCAAGAATTTCATCGAAGATTAAAAGTGCTGAATAAATATCGGCATTTAGTATGGCCTGAGTTACCTTGAAATAATAGTCGTAATCGAGTATATTGAGGTTTTCAATAACCTTTTTGTAGGTCAATTCATTTCCGGCAAAACTCACCATCCTGTCGAACATGGAGAGTGCATCACGCATCGCTCCGTCTGACTTTTCAGCAAGAATATGCAGTGCTTCCGGTTCTGCTGTAATGCCTTCTGCTTTGGCAATATAGGCAAGGTGTCCGGCAATATCCTTTATCTGAATCCGTTTAAAGTCAAATATCTGACAACGGGAAAGTATGGTCGGAATTATCTTGTGCTTTTCAGTCGTAGCAAGTATGAAAATAGCATGTGGTGGTGGTTCTTCCAAGGTCTTCAAAAAGGCATTGAATGCACTGGCTGATAACATATGAACCTCATCTATGATATAGACCTTGTACTTTCCGGCCTGTGGTGCAAAGCGCACCTGTTCAATTAAAGCACGGATATCGTCCACCGAGTTGCTCGATGCAGCATCTAACTCATGAATATTAAACGAACGGCCATCGTTAAAGCTTTTGCAGGAATCGCATTCGTTGCAGGCTTCGGTATCGGCGGTTAAGTTCTGGCAGTTGATGGTCTTCGCCAAAATACGTGCGCAGGTTGTTTTACCCACACCACGCTGGCCGCAGAAAAGAAATGACTGAGCAAGGTGATTATTGGCAATAGCGTTCTTAAGGGTGTTTACAATAGCACCCTGTCCCACTACATCATTAAACGTAGAAGGGCGATATTTCCTGGCTGATACTACAAAATCTGACATGAGGTTTTCTCTGAATGTTCAAATATAAACAAGAAATCACAAGCAACAATAAACTAACTATGAAATGTAGGTGATTCGAGTATCAAAGAAATCTAAACGACTTTCCAATTAAAAGAAATAGAAGTATAACAACACAGGAAATACATATCAGGAAAGCCTTTCGCTTAGCCTGAATAAGAATTACAATCCTTTCATCTTTTATTTCACTTAAATCATTTTTGGTTAACCTGAAAAGGTTAATGTTGGATAATGGATAATAACCCCTTACATAACTCCAATATGTTTTGTATTTGTCGTAAATGTAAGTATTTCTATCCCGTAAATAAAGGCAAATAATAGTTTGAATCTTAACATGAATAAAAACAAAAGATATAAATGACAAAGGAATACAAATGGAAGAAATACCACTTTTATCGAATTAAAAAAAACAAGAATAATAGAAAAGCATCACTACAAAAAGCACCTCCTGAAGAACCACATAAATTTTAGAACTCTTCAACATGGATTCAAAATGCAAATCCAGTTGAGCGTTGTAATCTGTTATTTTTTTCATTCAATTTTTTGAAACATTATCCTCATTGCCGCAAAGCTCTTCGTAAATCTTTATGTATTGTTCTTTTAAATGGGCTCTATCCCATTTTGAATCATCTCTAAGAGCAGACTCTGTCCTAAAGTTATTTCCATTTCCACTAAGTAAAAAACTATACCAGTGTTTCCTCAAATATATCTTCAGACTGATGTCAGGAATATCCTCTGCAATACTCAATATTTTGGAATTGGTAATGTGCTCTTGAATAAATTTCTTTAATTCTTGATTGTATTGGCAAAAGTTGTCGAAATCCGTATAAAAATATTGGCACGATTCAAGTGCATTAGCTTGGAAAATAATATCCTCCACTTGACGGCATAAGTTCTTATTCAATTGTGCCTTATCCATGAAATCAAATATATAAATTATTTAACACAATGAAAATGTTATGGTGATTATGACGAAGTAATGGGTGCATTTATTCCTGACATTCGTCAGCGATTTTAGGTAAAACAACGGCTCATTTAGCATGTCTTTCATTATACAATACTTTGGCGTAACATTTTTGTAAAAAAAGGCGTAACTTATATACAACAAACACTCCTGCCTATGAAAACACTCAGATCGTTATTTCTGGCCATTATATTGTTTCCGGTCATTTCAAGCGGACAAATTCAAAGCGTGCTTCCGGTATCTACTGCAAAAAATGGCTCGCTAACTGCGGTAGTTTATGATTGGGAAGTAATTGGTGTTAACCCATCTAACCTTGGCTGGGATGTAAACCACCGGCTTTCATTTACTATACTTGATGCAGGTATAAGCGGACAATCAAAAGGGATGAACATGCCAACCGTTGCCACCGCCTTAGGCTCAGCAAGCCTTATTTCCGGTGCGTTGAGCTGGCAAAAAATTCTGGGATCTCCAAGAGGAATGAATGCTTATGGAGATGTTAACTGGTTTGCAGTATCATTCAAAATACCTGTTATTCCGGGTGCGTTTGCAGTAAACCTCCGGGATAGAATAATCGGCAATGCATTTTTGGGATTCAATGCATCGGAAGCCTTAATACACAGTACCGACGGAGAATATACCGATGCCAGGATCATGTCTTTTTTAAATGGCACAACCCTTAATTATCTGCATTACCGAGAAATAAATTTGGATTATGGTGTAAAGCTTTTCAGCAGTAGCGGTGGGTTTGGGAGTGCCGGCCCCGATCTCTCCAAATGTTTTTCGTTTAACAAAAACAACACTAACCTTGGTGATGAGGAAGCTTCAACCTATGCAGGGATAGGGTTGAAATACATTTTCGGCATCGCCGATTTAAACGGAGGTATATCGGGTGGAGGAATTAATGCTATCTATGATATGACACCTGATTACCCGAATGTTCCAAAAGGGTTTTTTAATACACCCGGACATGGATATGCTTTTGATCTGGGCTTAAGTGAGAAATACCGACGCTGGACCTTTGGCTGGTCTGTTACCGATTTTGGTTCCATTCGGTGGAAACATGCATCCAGTACAGTACACGATACAAACGTGGCACCCATAAAATACGGCAGTGATTTTCTGAATGAATTAAAAACGGGCACCCTGGCAGGCTCAACACCTGCAAGTGATTTCACGACCTATCTTCCCGCAAAAATGCGGGTGGCTGCAAGCTACATTCTTACAAAAAACTGGTTACTGTCGGCTGATGCAATATTCCCATTGAACAGGGTAGTAGGCGGATTACAAGGTCCTTATTACGCAGTGGGTGCACAATGGAAAGCACCGAAAATAATCACTCTCTCTACAGGCTTTGCAACTACAGCTTATTTCGGATGGGGTATTCCATTGGGAGTTACGTTTAGTGCCACCAAGAGAATCGAATTTTATGCCGGAACAAATGACATTACTGCTTTTCTGGGTAAGCCAAGCAATGCGAATGTGTCTATGGGCATTTGGATGTTCAGGTATAATTTATAATTGTGGGTTTATTCACCTATCCTCATTATCAATTCAGAAGCAATGGTACTTATTTCCGGCATAGTTTCGCGGACAGAATCTATATATTTTCTATGCTCGGGGCTCATTCCCTGCCCACGTGCATAGCTTTTGGAAAAGATGACGTCATTTATGAAACGGAATGTAAGATCAAGGAATTTTTCCGAAGGCTTATTAAATTCTTTTAATTCAATTTTAGGAAATTTGCCATAATATTCTTTCAGAACGGAGTCTTCATTTAGATGATTACTGATGTATTTCAGTGTTTCATTGTACAGGACCACATACTCCCGGATACGCTCATCATCCAACTCAGGTGTTCCGAGTTCCACTAATGAATTCAGCGACCTTTTTAAAGCCTCTCTGTTTAACACACCCGGTCTTTATGCCTTCATTTTATCCTGAAATGCTATGCTTAGCATTACCGCGCAGATAACTATCCCGATAAAAACAAAAACCAACAAGAGTTTATTTTTCCAGGAGGCTTTGCTTACTTTTAAAAGTATATAGCCTACCAATAGGTTGAAACATGCCCATAATACATTGCAGGTTGGGGATGAAAGCCCTTTGCCCGGGGGCGTAGCGAATGGGGTAGGGAAGGGGTCGCCAGATATACCATGAATAAAATGCGGAACAACATTCGCCAAAAAGAATCCTGCAAATAATGCAGCTATGTAATGATACCACTTGATTTTTGGTTCTGTTGTGTTTTCCATGAGTTGTAGTTTTTAGGTTGAAGGTATTTTCTGAAAATACACTTTCAAATATAAAAATAAATGCTCAGCTTACACACGGATTGAACAAATCATCGCTCGAAACGTACTCCTTAGCCAAATAATGATTGTGCGGGTGAGGCTTTCCATTTTTCAAAGAAACATATACGAAATGAGCATCGCATATCTTCTCAATGTTTCCGAATTCATCTTCCTTGGTCACATGCACAAACACATTGATAGAGGTCCTGCCAAGTTTGTAAATGGTAGAAGTCATTTCAATAATATCGCCAAGCTTGGCTGGTTTCAGAAAGTCAACCCTGTCAATACTTGCCGTAACCGTGTTATCACAATCTGTAGCATATAGCATCCTTCTTACAGGCTTAAGTCCTGCTATATCCATTTCAGCTAAAATTTTTCCTCCGAAGAGCGAGCCTTTGTAATTCAAATCTTCCGGAAAAACCGTGAATGAGTGAATAGCACTGACTTTTTTCAGTTCGCGTTTTTCAGTATTGGCTATTAATTCAAGTTCCATAATGGATATAAGTAAAGGATAAATAAATTTGGAAAAAAGGGAATAATAAAATGAAAGAGGACCGTGTTATAGTGCTGTTAGCACATACAACAGCATGACATAGGCATGAACATAGCGAAGGATCTGAGTTAAAAAAACAGATGCTTCCTGCGTCAGCATGACAAATTCATTGCGCACTACAATAATCGCTTCCTTCTTATAAATATCAGCCCTACCACCAACGCATTCATAAAAATTTGTGATATCGGATAAATCCATGTAGCTATTTCATAATTGCCAAGCGCGATAAACGAAAAGAAATGTTTGATGGAATTCATACCGAAGGTTACCGCTTTTTCTTCATCGGGGTAGTAGTAACACTTGCGAAGTGTGGGCGCATATCCAACCACATCTATACTTGCAATCAACACTACGGATGCAGTAGGATCCTTGGTAAAGTACCATGGAATAAGAGCGAGTAATGCCACACTGATAAACAGAATGTCAGAGAGGGTATACTTCTTATCGTATTTGAAAAGAGAAATAATTCCAATAAGCAGACAGATGGTACATGTTAATCCGGTAGACCATGAACCAGCAGCACCACCTTTTAATACTTGTGCTGTGAAAACGACGGCAGTAGTCAATGTCCACAAAAGCCAGGAGAAAGCATGAGGCTTGGTTTTGTTTTGAAGTATGCTCGATATATAAATAATGTATGCCCCAATTGCAAGGCAAAGGGCAATACCACCGTATATTTCTTTAGGAGTTAGCATTAAGACAATGATACAAAAAAACCGTGAATAACAAAGTAGTTTCTATTGCCCGGAAGAAGATTTGCTTTTCAATAAATAGAAGACAAGATAATATGTAGTTATAATTATATGCAGTAAGGTAAGAAATAGCAAATAAGCCCAGTAAACAAGTGCAGATCCATTACCAACATCAAAGAATAGTCCGTAGTACATAGGCAACGTATAAACCAAGAAGAGAATGAGATTAACTATAAAGAAGCTCTTTTTATATTTTGCAGAAAATATAATAAGTGCAAGTAGTAGGAGCGATGTCAGATATAAAACGGTGTTCTCACTCATTTTATTATTGTTACTTCCAGTAATCCTTCATCAACTCAGTCATCCACTGAGGTTGCTTCACATCTTCTCTTGGGAGATATTCTTTTGAAACAGGTTTAATATCCAATACACGTGTACCATTATCGGCATCCAAACCTTGGACCGTTATGGTTCTGCCTTTTCGGGAAAGGAGTTTTACAATTGTCAAACCTAAATGATTGGGGCGGTCTTTATTTCTTCTGGCAAACACGCCAACCTTAGCCCATTCCGGATTTTCACGAGGATGGGAAGCTTTATAAACTTTATTGCCTGTATCCGTTTGATTCAAATAGAAAATGATTTCGAGATGTGAATAGGCTTCAATTCCATCCAGACATTCTTCAAGCAGGTCATCTGAAATAGTAATTTCTGAAATTACATTTCCCCAAAAATCATCTTTCATTCCGCTGCGGGAGTTTTTTACAAAGCCAATTGGGGTGAGAGTGATTTGCTTACTGTGTCCATTTACTCCCATTTTAGCCCCTCAATATTAAATATTGCTTGTTTGGTCTTGCTGTATAAATGAGCTTCAATAAACAACTTCTTATGGCTTTTTAACTGCTCTTTAAATGCACCTAATTTATTTTGTATAAACTTATTTTCGTCTGCTTCAATTTCCTTAATGCTCCTTTTAGCCATGTCCTTAAATATCTTTTTGTCGATTTCAGAACTAAATAGAAATAAAGCAGTTGCATCGTCTGATTTCCCACAATACGCCTTTATTATACTATCGTTGTCAAATTTATATAGCAATTCCTTGTCGGTGAAAATATCTTTGTTAGAAGTAATAAAAATTTCAAATTCATTATCCTTTAACCGTAAATGGATACTAAATTGCTCGTCAACAGAGATTAAAGTAGCATACCTGTTTATGATATTTCGCATTTGGTCTGTGTCGCTACTGTAAATCCAATGAGTTAGGACAGAATCTATTTTTTTAACAGATGCTTTTTCGTCTTTCGCTGTTTGATTTTGTTGAGATTGGTTGCAGCTAAACAGTACTATTACTGATAGCAATAGTGAAATATTTTTCATGATTTTAGATTTCATTATGCTTGCTTTTTAGACAAACATAGTGAAAAATTCGATTAAAGATTTTTACCTAGCTATCCCCCTTCGGAGCCTCACCACTTCCAAACTTGGCTTTTCTTCTTTCTGCTCTGTTCATGCCACCTTCCGCCGGTCTTGCTGGTGGGGTACGTGGTTTATCATCTGATCGGGCGGGTCTTTCAGTCTTCTTAAAGCCATCACTTTTTGGTGGGCCACTGCTGCGTCTTTCAAAACTACCACCGGTTTTTCTTTCACGTGGTTTGTAGTCTGAGCCACTGCTGCGTTCTCTTGGTTTAAATTCACCGCCGCCGCTGCTTCTTTCGCGAGGCTTATAATCAGAACCGCCACTGCTTCTTCTCTCAGAACCGCCTTCGCTGCTGCGTTCTCTCGGTTTGTATTCTCTGTCGCCGCCACTGCTGCGCCTGTCAAAGCCACCACCGCTGCGTCTTTCTCCGCCTCCGCTACTTCTTCTGTCAAATCCGCCGCTGCTTCGTCTTTCACCGCCTCCACTGCTTCTCCTGTCGCCGCCTCTGCTGCCACCTGAATCACCCCAGCCTTTTTCAAAACGTCTGTCACTTCCTCCTCTGTCACCGCCACGGTCTCTTCCGCCGCCGTAACCTCTGTTGCGTTCTCTTGGTACACCTTCTTCGCGGTTGCCGCGATTTTCAATCTTCACGGTTCTACCGCGATAAAGTTGGCCGTTAACTCCTGTCATCAGTTGGTCCTTCATTTCGTTTTTCACTTCAATAAAAGAGAAACTGTTTTTAATATCCACCCATGTCAATGCTTCCATTGGAACAGTTGATGTCTCCGATAAATATTGTTTCAAACTGTCGTTATTGAATCCATCCATTTTACCTACGGTGAGGAATAGTTTCACAACACCTGCCGGGGTTTCACGATATCCTCTTTCGTCACTGCTGCTACTACTGCCTGCATCCAGGTCAGGGGCATTGCGGTAATAATCGAGGAAACGGTTAAATTCTATGGAAACAAAACGCTTGATTACTTCTTCTTTACTCAGGTGACTTAACTGCTCCATGATGTTCGGGAGATATTCTTTTATCTCTTCTTCGTTCACTTTGGCATTATCTAACCCTTGCACCAAATGGAACAATTGCTTTTCGCATATCTGGAATCCTGTAGGGATGCTTTCCCTCTTGAATGTTTTATGCGTAAGTTTTTCTAACGTCTTAATTTTATACTGGTCTCTGTGATTGATAAGTGCAATGGAGATGCCTGTTTTTCCCGCACGGGCTGTACGTCCGCTACGGTGGGTATAGTTTTCAATTTCATCAGGCAGGTTGTAATGTATAACGTGGGTGATGTCGCTCACGTCAATACCGCGGGCCGCAACATCGGTTGCTACAAGCAATTGCAAAGTACGTGCTCGGAAACGTTTCATAACATGGTCGCGCTGTGCTTGCGATAAATCGCCATGCAAAGCATCGGCATTGTATCCATCCTTTATAAGTTTATCAGCAACTTTTTGAGTTTCAATTTTTGTGCGGCAAAAAACCACAGCAAAAATATCGGGATAAAAATCGGCGATACGTTTAAGCGCATTATAGCGTTCACGCTCCTGAATTACGTAGTAGGTGTGTTCAATATTTTCATTGGCAACGTTCTTTTCGCCCGCCGTAACTTCAATCGGGTCTTTCATGTAGTTTTTCGAAATAGCCAACACTTCATTCGGCATGGTAGCCGAGAAGAGCCAGGTATTTCTTTTTTCTGACGAAGAGGAAAGGATAAAATCCAAATCATCTTTGAAACCCATGTTCAGCATTTCATCTGCTTCGTCAAGTATTACATAGCGGATGTTTTCAAGATCAATGCTGCCACGGTTAATAATATCTACCATACGACCGGGAGTAGCAACCACAATTTGAGCACCACGTCTCAGGTCATCAACTTGTCCGCGAATGCTGGCACCGCCATAAACGGCTACAATATTGGCACCATGTATATTTTTGGAGTAGTTCTTTAAGTCTGAAGTAATTTGCATGCAAAGCTCGCGGGTAGGAGCCAAAATAAGGGCTACCGGTTTGCGTTCTGCAAAATCAATCAGCGATATTAATGGAAGTCCGAAGGCAGCGGTTTTTCCTGTGCCTGTTTGTGCCAGTGCCACAATATCGCAGGAGTCGCTTAATAGAGTTGGAATTACTTTTTCTTGTATTGGGGTTGGGGTTTCGAAGCCGAGTTCCACAATAGCTTCTAATACGGGTTTAATTATCCCGAGTTCTTTAAATCTGTTGCTCACGTTGTTTGTTATGTTAAGGCATCAACTTTCACAAACAGTTAGCAGACAGTAACCCATGTAAAAATTGATTCAATTGGCTGCAAAGGTACGCTTTTTATCGGAATTGTGGGATTTACCTGCTGCAAAACGCTAAAGGGGACTTGAAAAACTGCTATACAAAGCCATTTTAGGGGGATAGGGCAAAAAGCAAAAAGGTATGGTAATTATCTGTCGGGCCCCGACTAATTCTGAACTACATTCACCATAGTGGAAGCGTACTTATCCAGCTCTTTCATCTGATTAGCAATATCATCGCTCCACACCTTTTGTTTGGCAGGGTTTTCACCGTGGTTGGTATCCTTATCGTATTTCTCCTCGTATTTTGCGTATTCATTGTTCACTTTGTTGTACATATTCTGTATTTCCCGCTGAATATTTTTTACCTTCTTAAAATCGGTTTCCAGCAGCATCTTTCTCAATTTGCGGGCATATAATTCGCAAATGTCGAAATGAAGTTGCTCATGTTTCAGAATATAGTCAGATGTTTTGATGATAGATGATTTCGATTTATCGAACACAGCCTGAACAGAGAACAGCATGTTACCATTACTCTCCACAGGTTCAATCATGATAAATGTAACTGCACAACCGGCCCATTGTTTGCTTACTTTTCCTTTAAAATCAGCCGGGTTTAAAAGGGAATCTTTCTGCCAGATGATCGTGTCATTCTTCAACTTCTTAATATTCACTACCTGCCCCTTTTGGGAATATCCGCTTAAAAAAAGCAGCAGTGAGAATGAAAATAAAAGCACTTTTTTCATACTAAACATTTGAAAAACAAATATACTAATTTACGGGTGCAGTGTCAGGAGTTATAGTCATTCCATTCAATAATTCTTCCATATCTGAACGATATTCCTTTAATAAAGATTGGGAGGTGTACGCAACAAACTGAATAGACCCCTTTGGACTTGAGTAATAATAACCCAGATAAGTGAACGGAATATCCTGTACTGTGCCTTCAAGTTGCATGAATAATACTTTTACTCCGTGTACATCTTTCATTTCTTCATCCACCACCTTTACATCAGGTGATACTTTTTGGGCATTGCTTAATGCTGCTTCTTTTAAAATTTTTATGGTAGCTCCAATGCGTTCTGTAATAAGCATTGCGTAGGCATCTTTCCGCTTGAGTGTGAAGGTATATTCAGAAGAACTGCTTCCATCGCCTTTTTCAAATGACCATTTTTCCGGATTAAGATTTACCGATACATTGGTAACCTGGCTTTTTAACACATAACTTGTAGATGAGCCATCTGCTGCATCAAGGAGAGAATCGGTAGTTTTTATTTTCTTACCGTCAGCTTTATTGGTGTATTCCCACGTACCGTTTTCATATAACTGTACTTCCTTTCCGGTAGCGGTCATTGCAGTAATGGCTTTTCCTTTTTTCAGAAAAAAATTACAGGAAACCAAGGCAGTAAATACAAATAAAATGATACTGATTTTTAATTTTTTCATGAGCGGAGTTTATAATTGACAAATCTAATAAATCTTATAAGAACCCCAAGATTGTATCTTTGTGAAAATCAAAAAAACATGGAAACAAAAGACAGCAATGGCACTATATTGAACGAAGGCGATTCAGTAATCCTGATAAAGGACTTAAAATTAAAAGGCTCATCACAAGTTATTAAACGCGGAACCGTAGTTAAAAAAATACGACTCACTGACGACGAAAATGAAATTGATTGTAAGATTAACGGCAGCAGTATTGTCCTTAGGCCCGAGTTTTTGAAGAAGGCCTAGTCTAATCCACATTAGCTACCAACTTCTTGTTTCCAGAAAGTTTCCTTTCGCATCAAAAATATATTTCGAAATCTTTTTGGAATCACTATAACTGAAATCTGTTAAATAGGTAATTACTCCATTACCATCTTTTATTTCGTATGCCAATTGCACTGTATCGTTAGGGAAATTTGTGTCTAAATAATCTTTAGCCGCCTGTGGGATCGCATTCGGTTCAATACTTTGTTCCAGGTGGTTTAATGTTCCATCGGAATTGTACCTGATGGTTACGGAACCATTAAAAGCGAATGTTGTAATATAGATATCTCCGAATTTGGTCCAACCGGGAAATTCAACCGATGAGTAATCCTTCCGGAATGCATCCCTCACTTTCTGAGGAATATCATTTGTATCCATCCTTTGCGCCTGAGCTGACACTATACCCAATACCATTGCGATTAACAAGATTATTTTTTTCATATTGAATATGTTTAAGTGCTAATACAATTATACAAATAATTCTGTTAGAGATGCAGCTTATATAGGTTTAGCTAAGGCGGAGATGAAAAATGAATAACGTTAAATCAAATAAGAAGACTCGAAAATTTATTTATTAATCTAGGTTAAGTATCTTCTAGCACAAACCTGATACTTTTGCATCGTCAATTGAAATATATTTATTAATTAAAATTATCAAAAAACAAAAAATCAAAACAACATTCAAAATCGGCATCATGCTTTTATGTGTGGCAGGGGCGCTGAATTTTACGGGCTGTTCAGAAAACAATGAAAAGTATTCGAAAGAAATGCAGGCGAAAATAGATTCGATGCAGACTATTTTGAAAGGAATTGCTGACGGCAACTCAACGCTCGCAAAAAACCTGATGACCTTTGATACCCTCGATTATACTGTGTTCTCAAACCAGGATTGGGTTCGCCTGCATGAAAGTCATGCCAAGGACATTATTGTAGACTGGCCCGACGGACACCATACCAATGGTATAGAAAAGCACATTGAAGACCTGAAAGCCATGTTTGTTTATGCTCCTGATACAAGAATAAAACAGCATCCTATAAAGATTGGCTCATCCAACGGTGAATGGACCTGTGTTATGGGTGTTATGGAAGGTACATTTACCAAACCTATGCCTATCGGGAACGGAAAATTTATTCAGCCAACAGGGAAATCATTTAAACTGCCTATGTGCACTATCGGGCATTGGAAAGATGGTGTAATGATTGAAGAGTGGCTCTTTTGGGATAACCAAACCTATATGAGCCAAATTGGTTTAGGTAAGTAAGTAGGTTCTCCTTACCCAATTAAAAAACCCCGGCAGGAATGTCGGGGTTTTTTTGCGCACGGCCGAAAGGTTGTGGCAACTGGAAAATTCTTATTTCACAATTCCTGCAGGAATGTTTGGACTCTCAGGGTTCACACTAAGTAACCTCTTCAAGGGGTGAATTACCAAATCCATATCTTCCATTGGTATGGCACCAAGAAGAACAGAATCGCCCAATACTAAAGCACCGGCTACATAGCATCGTCAATAATTAACGAGAATAAATAATTATGACAAGGTATTAATTCGGCATTCTCTCCAATTCAAAGTTTACAGTTTCTCCATTCTTATCTTTGCCTGTAACAGCAATTGCGTAAGTACTTAAATCTTTGTCAGTTTTTATTTCCAATTGAAATTGCTTGTCTTCAATAGGTTGTTCCAAGTTCCATCGAAATATTTCTGTTTCTCCATTTGCAGCCCAGTTTCTATCTATACTGGTAAGATATGTAATACAACATCTTAAATCACTCCTATCACCAAATGACCAACTCAAAAGGTTTAAGCCTGTTCCAGATGCGAGAGACTCCTGAAAGTTTTGAATTTCTACTTCAATAGTTTTCAAGGAAATGTATTTGTCCGTGAAGAGAATAAAATTTTTTGCCATATGTAATTGTTCTATTGTTTTCATAATACTCTTTAAAATCAAAAACCCCCGCATTTCTGCGAGGGTTTCCTCTTATTTGTTTTTACTTCTTGTCATCCTTAACCTCTTCAAAATCTACATCGGTAACCTCACCTTCTTTTTTACCGTCGGCTCCGGGAGCTCCTCCGTCAGCGTTTGGTTGTCCTGCGCCATCTGCGCCGGGTTGGGCTGCTTGGGTAGCCTTGTACATTTCTTCGGAGGCTGCTTGCCATGCGGTGTTTAATTCACCCATGGTAACATCAATCCGTGCAAGGTCCTTTGCTTTGTGGGCTTCTTTCAAACCATCCAATGCTTTGGTAATAGCTTCTTTCTTATCTGCAGAGAGTTTGTCTCCATAGTCTTTCAGTTGCTTATCACTTTGGAAGATGAGAGCATCAGCGCTGTTTATCTTATCTATTTCTTCTTTGGCTTTCTTGTCGCTGTCAGCGTTAGCAGCAGCTTCTTCTTTCATACGTTTTATTTCTGCATCGCTCAATCCAGAACTTGCTTCAATACGCACATGTTGAGATTTGCCTGTTGCCTTATCCTTTGCCGATACGTTCACAATTCCGTTCGCATCAATATCAAAGGTCACTTCAATTTGAGGTGTGCCACGTTGTGCAGGTGGCAAGCCATCTAATGTAAAGCGGCCAATGGTACGGTTAGCGTTTGCCATCGGGCGTTCGCCTTGCAGCACGTGTATCTCAACCGAAGGCTGGTTATCAGCAGCGGTAGAGAAGGTTTCCGATTTGCGCGATGGTATGGTAGTGTTCGATTCAATCAACTTGGTAAACACACCTCCCAGGGTTTCAATACCTAAGGAAAGCGGGGTTACGTCGAGCAATAACACATCTTTAATTTCACCTGTCAATACGGCACCTTGAATGGCCGCACCTACGGCAACAGCTTCATCAGGATTTACACCTTTGCTTGGTACTCTGCCGAAGAATTTTTCTACTATGGTTTGTATAATAGGGGTACGTGTAGAACCTCCTACTAAAATTACTTCGTCAATGTCTTTGTTGGTAAGGCCTGCATCCTTCATGGCTTTTTCGCATGGCGGGATACATGCTTGTATCAGGCTGTCGCAAAGGCTTTCAAATTTAGCGCGCGATAAGGTTTTTACCAAGTGCTTTGGCATACCGTCAACCGGCATAATATAAGGCAGGTTAATTTCGGTAGAGGTAGAACTGGAAAGTTCAATCTTGGCTTTTTCAGCAGCCTCTTTCAAGCGTTGCAGCGCCATTGGGTCCTTGCGGAGATCCAGGCCTTCATCTTTCTTGAATTCATCTGCCAACCAGTCAACAATCTTCTGGTCGAAGTCATCGCCACCCAAGTGGGTGTTACCGTTGGTCGATTTTACTTCAAATACGCCTTCGCCCAATTCCAATATAGATATATCGAATGTTCCACCACCTAAGTCGAACACCGCTATTTTCATGTTTTTATGTTTCTTGTCTAAGCCATAAGCCAATGCAGCTGCAGTAGGCTCGTTGATAATACGGCGAACCTTCAATCCGGCAATTTCTCCGGCTTCTTTGGTAGCCTGGCGTTGTGCATCGTTAAAGTATGCAGGTACGGTAATAACGGCTTCGGTAACTTCATGTCCCAGATAATCTTCAGCGGTCTTCTTCATCTTTTGAAGAATCATAGCCGATATTTCCTGAGGAGAATACTTGCGGTCGTCAATCTGTACTTTAGGTACGTTACCTTCGTTTACAATAGTATATGGTACCCGTTTCATTTCGTCGGTTACTTCGCTCATGTTATGTCCCATAAACCTCTTGATGGAGGCAACGGTCTTTTTGGCGTTGGTTATCGCCTGTCTTTTAGCAGGGTCGCCCACTTTACGTTCGCCGTTTTCTACAAAGGCTACGATAGAAGGGGTTGTACGCCTGCCCTCGCTGTTAGCTATTACGGTAGGCTCGCTGCCTTCCATTACTGCCACGCACGAGTTGGTTGTTCCTAAGTCAATTCCAATGATTTTGCTCATTTCTATTTATTTTTCGGTTTATAATTTATGTTCTATTAAAGTACTTATCAATTAGTGTGCCAAAACATGCCAATAGGGGATAGTGACAAAATGTCAGTAGTTTGCCCCATTCCTTATCCCGCAGAAATTGCGGGACGTATCATTTCCCTATAAACCACGTCATTGCGAGGCTCTGCGAAGCAATCTTACCCAATCGGCACTTTCCCTTTTCTACTTTCCACTTTTTACTGATTTTGGGCGTGCCCCCATGCCAAAGCGCAAGGGGTCGGGCTTTCCGTTACAAGTCTGCAGGCATAATAGCCATGAAATGCCTTTGCAGGCTTTCCACTGCAATCCCTCACGCAACTAAGCCGGCTTATTTTGTTTTAATGCCCCAATATTTTTTATCTTTGAGTCTATGAGATGGATTTGGATAGTAGCTTTCTTTATTCCTTTTTGGTGTCATTCCCAAGTAGTCACAAAAGAATTTTTTTTGAGTGATATGATAGCTGACACCAATTATTATAGTGTTGATGATATGGTGCACAACACTACATTGGTAGATTTAGAATGTAATTATGAATTTTATTGGAAGGAGAATCCTTTTGAGAAGCCTAAAACAGATAAGAATGGCCTGATTGTTTCTTATAGTTGTTGTGGTAGTGGGTTTTTGCCTGACAGTTCATTTCAGCAAATGAAGGAAAGTATAGGTGGTGATAGCGGCAAAACTTTCCAGTGGATTGCAAAGGATGTTCATCTTCCCGGGAGCAGGAGAATTTGTTTTGTACAGGATAAGGATGTTGCAATACTGTTAGATCATTATACACAACACCGGAAGGCCAGTAATAAAAAGCAAGAAAGAATAATTCAAAAAAGATTAGCGCAAATAGATTCTGTTAAGCGATTCTATGCTAACGCTGACGGAGCTTATAATATAAGCCGTCCGGTTTTCGATAAAAATTACAGCTACGCAATTATCCATTGTCATCACTATTGTGCAGGGCTATGCGGTGATGGCTGGACAGGTTTATATCAAAGAATAAATGACCATTGGGTACGCGTGGCATTTTGTTGTACTTATGTAAATTAATCGAACCCCAAAAATTTTTCAAGCTAACTTTCAGTCAGTTCTATTTCTATGACATAGAAAACTGTTAAAAAATATATGTAGTCAAATAACTTCATATATATTTGCAGTCAAATAGCTACACAATGAATTTAAGACGAGATGTTTTTCAAGCCATAGCCGACCCGACAAGAAGGGCCATACTTACTTTAGTAGCCTCGCAGGTAATGACAGCCGGCGCAATAGCCTCAAATTTTGATACCGCCAGGCCAACCATTTCAAAACACTTGCAGATACTCACCGAGTGTAAGTTGCTTGTACAAGAACAAAAAGGCAGAGAGGTCTATTACAACTTAAATCCTGATAAAATGAAAGAGATAGCAGACTTTGTAGAACCATTCCGCAAAATGTGGGATGACCGATTTAATAAATTAGAAACTGTATTAAAAAACTTAAAAAAAGATGGAAAGTAACAGCAAAACAGAATTTGTAACGGATTTACAAAACAAAAAAGTTACCATTACAAAAGAGTTTGATGCACCGCTTGAAAACGTATGGCGTGCATGGACTGAAAGTGATTTATTAGACCAATGGTGGGCGCCTAAACCTTTCAGTGCAAAAACAAAATTTATGGATTTCAAAGTTGGCGGACGAAGATTTTATGCAATGGTAAGCCCGGAAGGACAAGAGCATTGGTCAGTCCAAAAATATACTTCCATTACTCCAAAAACCAATTTCAAAATGTATAACACTTTTGCTGACAAAGATGAAAACCCTCAATTGCCGGGATCTGATTGGGATGTGAATTTTAGCGAAGAAAACGGAGCAACAAAAGTGTACATTATTATTATAAATGAATCCCTTGACCGTATGAAGAAGATGATTGAAATGGGCTTTGAAGCCGGGTTTACATCTACACTTGGAAACCTTGATGAAGTATTACAACTACCACAATAAAACAAATTTTAAAAGTCAATTAATATGGAACTGAAGACAAAAATAAATGCAGAAGACGGCAAACAGGATTTAACGATTACAAGGGAATTTGATTTGCCCGTTGAGTTACTTTTTAAAGCGCATACCGAACCTGAACTCATTGAGCAATGGATGTCGAACCCATATGCAACCGCTAAAATGCTGAAGTTTGAAGCGAAGAAGCATGGCAGTTATCAACAGGAATCGAAAGATTCAAATGGGAAAGTGGTGTTTAAAGCAAACGGAACATTCCATGAATTTATTCCAAACGAGAAAATCACCCGTACATTTGAAATGGAGAATGCGCAATTAGGTGTTCAGTTGGAATTAATTACGTTTGAAAAGCTAACTGACACCACTAGCAAACTCACTACGCACGTAATTTATGAATCAGGTACATTACGCGACCGGCAGTTGAAAATGCCTTTTGCACAAGGCTTAAGCATGGCACATGACAGGATGCAAGAGATAATGGGTAAATTAAAATAGTATTAAACCAAATACGCCACAAAAACACTAAATCACTAAAAAAAGACACACTAAAAGTATTTTGTGGGATTTGGTGATTTAGTGTATTTGTGGCGAAAAGCTATTTTTGAAATAACTTAGACATATTATGACATCAAGCAAATTAAATCCGAAAGTCGATTGGTTCTTCACTAAGCCTACCAAATGGCAGGAGGAATATGGAAAATTGAGAACCATTGCGCTGGACTGCGGACTTACGGAAGACCTGAAATGGGGTTGCCCTTGCTATACCTTAGGAGATAAAAACATAGTGCTTATACATGGTTTTAAAGAGTACTGCGCCTACCTGTTTTTCAAAGGTTCGTTAATGAAAGATGAGAGTGGAATTCTGATCCAGCAAACGCCCAATGTACAAGTGCCCCGACAAATACGGGTTACCAATGTGAAGGAGATTACCAAGCTGGCACCCACCCTTAAAGCCTATATTAAAGAAGCCATCGAACTGGAAAAAGGAGGTGTGAAAGCAACTTTGAAAAAGACCGCTGAATACAAAATGCCGGAAGAACTTGAAATTAAACTGGATGAAAACCCCGATTTAAAAAAAGCCTTTTATGCATTGACTCCTGGTAGGCAACGCGCATATATTTATACTATTTCCCTTGCCAAATTAGCTAAAACCAGAGAGGCAAAAGTTGAAAAATATATACCGCAAATACTTGCAGGTAAAGGAATTGATGATTAACAAAGTAAAACTTACAACCGGAATCTTAAATGACCAAAGACCCATTTAAAATAACAGTACACATGGTTTCAAGCCTCGATGGTATTATTGCCAAAAGGGATAATAGTGTTTCATGGTTTGACACAACTGACAACTACGAAAAAGGAGTTGCCGGAGAGAACCCGGAGGAGTTTCTTAAAACGATTGACTGCTATGTGATGGGCTCACTTACGTATCAACATGCCTTGGAGCTTTCTAAGTCTTACGGATGGGCTTATGGCGATGTACCTACTATTGTAGTAAGCCATAAAAATTTTAAGCCGGAAAGAATGAACATTGAAGTTTTTTCCGGAGACCTGATTAAACTGGTAAACGAGAAGTTAAAACCAACCTATAAAAATGTTTGGCTTGTTGGAGGGGCAATGCTTGCAAAACAATTTATTAGGTTAAAATTAGCGGATGAAATAAGGGTGACTATTATCCCGATTATCCTGGGGGAAGGTCTATCTTTTCTTGAAGGAATTGGGCACGAACAACCATTGCATCTGTTAGACGTTACCGCTTATAAAAACGGGTTGGTAGAACTACGATATGAGATAAAAAAGTAGTAATAGTTAACCGCTAAGGTAGATGCCCCAGTTTCGGCTTAGCCGATAATTAAAGACATATGTGTTGTATAAAACCTTTTTATCGCAAACTCATTAAAAGCTCTGTTTCCAGCTTTGTTTCATCGTTGTTCCAATGGCCATAAATTTCGATGTAGGGTAATGTCGTTTGAAAACCTCTGCTCTTTATTTCTTCATTCATATTTTGGCCTGCCTGCCCAATTAATCTATATGGACCAATGTGTTTGAAGTAAGCATATTTTTCCAGCATAATATGTTTGTGTTGTAATAATGTATTGTCTTTTAGGGATTCTTCGAGTTCTACACCTGTAAACACAGTTTCATTCGGTTCATAAACCCAAATTTAATTTTTAAGCTAATGAGAGAATATCCCGAGCCTATTTTAGAAATAGAAAATGCCCGACAAAGAATTGTAAAACGTAATTGGAAATTTTTTTTTATTCCAATGCTCATTCTTATTTTACTTTTGTCAGATTTAACTTGGGAGATAGTTCGTTCTAACATGACAACTACTATATGTCCATGGAAATTTACACTACTCGGAGTAACAAGTTCTGCAACTTTGTCAGGTGTCTTCGCCAGTTTATTGATTGCTCGTGGGCAATTTGCAATGTCAATGAGACCTAATATTTCATGGTCTACTCATTTTTCACAAAGCACGACTATGGAAGGAAAGGGATGGATAACTAATTTATCGAATTTTGGGCCGGGAATTGCTACGATTGAAAATGTTTCTTATTCTATTAAAATATGTAAAGATACCGTAACTAAACAGGAAAGTAATTTATCTTGGCTTCAAATTATAACTATTCTAAATGAATTTGGCTTAAAGGAAGGTATTGATTTTCAATTGATGCTTCTAACGAAAGGTGCTCCATTACCGCAAGTAAAACAAAAAAGCGAAGGAATAGAGTTTGCCGTTTTTAAAGAAATTTTATTTAACTTTGTGCGTAGAATAGAATTTAATGTACTCATGGTGGTGAACCATTATTGTACCCTTACCTGGACCATTTCTTTAAAAAAATAAAAAAATCAGTGCCGAATGGAAAAGTAGTATTTTCCATTCAAACAAATGGTACTCTGTTTAATAAAAAAAACTTAGAAATTCTAAAGAAAAATGAAGTTAGAATCGGAATTAGCATTGATGGTAGCAAAGAAAAGCATGATAAATATAGGGTATATCATAATGGAAATGGAAGTTATGATGATATTTTGAAAGGATTAAATTTAGTAAGAAATATTGCACCTGATCTGCTTGATAGCACTTTGCAAGTCATTGATCCAAAGGTTTCACCGGCAAGCGTACTTAAAAACTTAGAAGTTCTTGGAATTGAACGGACAGACCTCCTATTCCCGGATTTAAATCACGATACAATTAAAAATGCAAATATTATTCCAGGAGAAATTGGAAACTGGCTCATACATGTTTTCAAAATTTGGATTAATCAAGAAAATGCTGTACATATTAGGATATTTTTAACAATAATCAATTTATTACTCGGCGGTAAAAATGGAACTGATCAACTAGGCGCAGAATCTATTGGAACGATAATGATAGAAACAGATGGGTCATATCAAGTTTATGATGGCTTAAAAACATCGTTTTCTGGGGCTGGTGTTACTCAAATGAATGTACAGGATAGTACTATTGAATCTACTGATTCTTTACCACTGACAAAGGCCTTTCGAAATAAGGCAACTTATGCTTCTGCTATCTGTTTAAATTGTGAATTATTCCGAGTTTGTGGCGGCGGGAACCCTATACATCGATATAGTGAAAATAAAAAATTCGACCAACCTTCGGTTTACTGCGAAGATTTAAAGCTTATTATCAATCACATAAAATCATATATTCTTTCTGTCCGCCCGAATTTGGAGTTAGTTTGCTGATAAAAAGCCATGTTATTAGTATTATCTCTACTCTGTGATTTGGGATTGCTAACAATTAAATGTCCACCCTCCCCCCACAAAAATAACCATCCTATTTTACTTATATAATTGTTTCTGCCTAAACCCGAGCAAAAAAATACCCCCGAATATTCGTGGGCATTTTTTTATAATCTGCGAGAAATGTCTTTTACTGGTAATTCGAAAGAGTAATCTTCTTTTCCAGTTCTACAATGTAGGCTTTGAAACGCTTGTCGGTGTCGATAAGGTTGTTAACCGTTTTGCAGGCATGTAATACAGTAGCGTGATCTTTGCCCCCGCATTGCATACCAATATTGGCAAGCGATGATTTGGTAAAGCTCTTGGCAAAATACATGGTTATCTGACGGGCTTGTACTACTTCACGTTTACGGGTCTTCGATTTAATCATGTCAATCGGAAGTCCGAAATAATCGCAAACCACTTTCTGAATATAATCTATAGATACTTCGCGGGCGGTATTCTTAACAAACTTGTCAATCATTTGCTTGGCAAGTTCCAGGGTAATAGCTTTCTTGTTTAATGATGACTGAGCAACCAAGGATATAAGAGCACCTTCCAGTTCGCGAACGTTGCTGTTAATACTGTATGCCAAATATTCCACTACTTCATCCGATATATCAAGGCCTTCTGTATAGATCTTCTTTTTCAGGATAGCAATACGGGTTTCCAGTCCCGGTATTTGCAGGTCGGCAGCCAATCCCCATTTAAAGCGGGAGAGTAGCCTTTGTTCCATACCTTCAATTTCCACCGGAGGTTTGTCCGATGTAAATACCAACTGCTTACCGTTTTGGTGCAGGTGGTTAAATATATGGAAGAATACATCCTGGGTTTTTTCCTTCTTAGCTAAGAATTGAACATCATCCACAATCAGAGCATCAATCATCTGGTAGAAGTTGATGAAATCGTTCTGGGTATTATTCTTGGTAGCGTCAATAAATTGGGTAGTAAACTTTTCCGATGATAAATAAAGTACTGTCTTGTTCGGGAAATTGTTCTTAATTTCCAATCCTATTGCATGGGCTAAGTGTGTTTTTCCTAATCCCACACCACCATAAATAAATAATGGATTGAAAGAAGTGCCTCCCGGTTTTTGTGCTACAGCAAATCCTGCAGAGCGTGCCAAACGGTTGCAATCACCCTCAATAAAATTCTCGAATGAATAGGAAGGGTTTAACTGAGGAGCAATGTCAATTTTCTTTAACCCCGGAATAATGAACGGATTACGTATGGGGTTCTTATTGATATCAATAGGAATAGCAACGGACTGTGACTTTGCACCTTGCTTATTGGTGCTCGGAGATTTAATATTGTAGGGCTTGGAGCTACGGTTGTTTTCCATAACTATACTATACTCCAAACGCGATTCAGCTCCAAGTTCCCTTTTAAGGGCTTTCTTGAGTAATCCGATGTAATGTTCTTCTAAATATTCGTAAACAAACTGACTTGGAACTTGTATGGTAAGAACATGATCGCTCAACTTAACAGACTTAATGGGTTCAAACCAAGTCTTAAAACTTTGAGGTGTTACGTTATCCTTGATGATCTCAAGGCAGTGTTCCCAAATTTTTAAGTGATTTTTTTCCATTAGAGTCGACAAGGGGATGAATAGTTCTTTACTATAGAAAGTTTAAATGGTTACGTTTTTACGGCTTTAATTTTGGGGTTGCAAAAAAAACATTTCTTTTTGAATTACCCGAAAAAAATTTTGATTTTTTTTTCGTGAATAATTCGTATGTGTTTTTTGTTTGCATTTCGGTCTTTTTGAGAATCCCAATAAATTCAAGCTTTTTCAAAGGTACTAACTTTTTTCGAACTTTGGAATTCTTCGGCAATGATAAAGAAATATTTTCAATCTCCGCACGAAAAATAAAAAAATATTTTTCTTCGCGGAATGAAAAAAAAGTGTAGTTAATTCAGAAATTATTTTACCAGTTCGCCTGATAGTTGCAGGAGTTGGGTTTCGCTGACCTTGGCCGCGTAACGGTCGCTAACCACTTGGCTTCCGGCCAGTGCGTAGCTCTGCTGGGCTTGCTGCAATTGAACTATATTTGTTGTTCCAATTCTGAATTGTTCCAGGGCAACGTAAATATTTTCTTTTGCAATCAGAAAATTATCTTCATCCATCTTCAAAATTTTCAAATTTACTTCATACAGTTTGAAATTTTCGAGTAAAGCGGTATTCACCTGGAAACTTGCCAAATTATATTGAAACTTGGCTGAAAGCTCCGCCAATTGTGCGTTTTCATGCTGTATGTTTATAATAGAGCCATTGAAGATGGTCCATGATAATGTAAGGCCTCCGGATAAACCGGTGGTTTGATTATACAATGCAAACCCGGCATTTGATTGTGTGCGTGTAAGTCCGTAATTCAAGCCAAGGCCAATAGTTGGTAAACGCATTGCGTCGGTTTCTTTCACATTATTTTCTGCAATTCGCATACCGGTTTTTGCAACAGCAAGTGTAGGATTTTGTGTTGTTGCGAGGCTGTTCAAACTGTCGAATTTTAATTCCCTTTCAATCGTAATATCTTGCCTGACATTATAGGTTGTTTCCAATGGTAATTCTAATAGTTGGTTCAATGAAATTATTGCATTAACCACTGCAACTTCCTGGCGCAGGTAAGCAGAATTTTGTGCGTTATAGCTTACTTCAGCCTGCAAATAATTAAGCTTTGAACTTGTCCCTATTTGCCATTGTTTAAGGGCAATATTCATTTCTTCCTTATACACGGCAAGGTTTGAATCCTCAACCGAAAGCAATTGTTTTTGCTGTACCACATTATAGTATGCTTCAATTACGGAGGCAACATTGTCTTGTATCGATGCTTTCAGGTTAAGCATACTTATATCGCGCAACAATCCCAGTTGTTTGTATGCTATAAACATTTTTGTGCCATCAAATAAGGTCCATTGTAACCCAATTGCCGGGTTAATGGTGGTTGAAGTAGCACCGTTTTTACTTATCTCTAACCCGGAACTGTATTTCTGATCGAGATTATATTCAGACCCTGAAAAACCTGCTGTTAGTCCAATATTTGGTAACATACCTGCTTCACCGGGGGCATAGTTATTGGTAGCTGTTTTATACGCATTTTGAGCCAGCAGAATATTGTAGTTATTCTTCAGGGTGATTGCAATAGCACTATCAAGTGTAAGAAACTTTTGAGCATAAATTCCCGAACTAATAAACAGAGTGATTATATATAGAACGACTTTCTTCATTAAATTTTTTCAGGATTTTTTTCTATATGTTTAACAGGTCTTGCCAGGTATGTATACATAGCTGGAATTACAAACAAAGTAAGCACCAGGGCAAACAATAACCCTCCTACGATGACAGTACCAAGCGACTTGCGGCTGGTAGCCCCGGCACCTAAAGCTAATGCAATTGGCAAAGCCCCCAAAGCCATCGCTAATGTAGTCATAAGGATGGGGCGTAAACGGGCTTCGGCAGCCTGCAGAATAGATTCACGGAATGAAACACCCTGTTCCTGTAATTGGTTTGCAAATTCGACAATTAATATGCTATTTTTTGTAACCAGACCTATAAGCGTAATGATTCCTATCTCACTGAAAATATTTAAAGTCTGGTTGAAATACCAGAGACAAAGAATAGCACCTGCCATTGCCATTGGCACCGTTAACATAATAATGAACGGATCAATAAAGCTTTCAAATTGAGCAGCAAGGACTAAATAAATTAATACCAGTGCAAGTACGAATGCAAATAACAGATCAGAAGAACTTTCCGTAAAATCGCGCGATGCTCCTGCCAGTTCTGTTCGGATATTATCGGGCAGGTAGGCTTTTTTAGTAGCTGTATCAGTCAGCTTTGCCAGCCTGTTTAATTCATTAATAGCATCGCCAATGGTATGGCCGGGTGCAATGTCAGCGGCAATGGTTGCCGATTCAAAACGGTTATAATGGAATAACTGAGCAGGGTTTGCAGTGTCATGAATGCGTACAAGGTTATCCAATTCAACCAAATTGCCCCTGCCGGAATCACTTCTTAAATAAATAGATTGAATATCCAATGGTTTGGTGCGGCTTTTATTCATCAATTCCCCTACTACCTGGTATTGGTTATTATTTAAATAGAAGTACTGGAACCGTTGTCCGCTCATAGAGGCTTCCAATGTTTGGGCAATATTCATGATGGGCACATTGAGTGCATCGGCTTTATTCCTGTCAATGGTAAGATCCAGTTGAGGGTGGTTGAATTTTAGATTCGCATCTACCTTGGTAAGAAGAGAATCTTTTTGTGCCAAGGCTAGAAAACGCGGAAGTATTTTTCGTAATTCCTGAACGGTAGTTGCTTCAATAACAAACTGAATAGGCAGGGCAAGCCTTCCTGAACCTACAGCAATGGTTTGTTCCTGCACTGCAAAAGTCCGTGCCGAAGGGAATTTGCCAAGTCTGGCAGTCATATAGTTGGCAATGTCATTTTGCGAGCGTTTTCGTTCATCTGGAGGCGGCAAAACCATACGGGCATAACCGGTGTTCAACGCTCCTGAACCACTAAAGGATGGTGCAGCAATAGTTAGAAATACTTTTTTCTCGGGTACAGAATCCTGCACAAAGCGGTTAATCGAATCCATATACGCAGATGTGTAATCATACGAGGCACCTTCAGGGCCAAGTATTTGAAAACGCAGCAATGATTTATCTTCTAGAGGAGCCAATTCAGAATGGAGTGAACTGCCCATAAAGTAAATAATTCCTCCGCAAACAACCATAATTACGAATGCCACCCAACGGTATCGCATAAATGCTTTAAGCATCCTTGAATACCCATTATTCATGCCTACAAAAAATGGTTCAGACCGTTCATAAAATTTACCGTGTTTCCCTCCTTTTCGGGCTAATTTTACACTGAGAACTGGAGTTAGCGATAAGGAAACAAAAGCAGAGATAAGTACAGAACCTGCAACTACAATGGCAAACTCGCGGAATAATTTTCCGGTGAAACCGGATAAAAATATGATAGGCAAAAATATAATAGCAAGCGTGATAGAGGTAGTAATTACCACCATAAATATTTCATTGCAACCTTTCAGGGCAGCCTCCATGGGAGACATTCCTTCTTCTATTTTTTTATAAATATTTTCGGTAACTACAATACCGTCATCTACAACCAAGCCGGTTGCCAATACAATGGCAAGCATGGTTAGAATATTAATGGAAAGCCCGGCCACATACATAACAAAGAAGGAACCAATAATACAAACCGGAATATCAATCAACGGACGGAAGGCAATAAGCAGATCGCGGAAGAATAGGAAAATAATAAGTATAACAAGTGCGAATGCTATTGCCAACGTTTCTTCTACATCCGCAATTGAGTTTTTAATGTATTTGGTTGTATCAAGTGCTACATCCAGTTCATAATCTTTTGGAATGGTTGCCTTAAGCATAGCCATACGTTTGTAAAATTCATTCGAGATATTTACATAATTCGCGCCCGGCTGAGGAACAATTCCAAGACCAATCATAGGGGTACCCGATTCTTTCATAATCGTTTCAGGGTTCTGTGCGCCGAGTTCGGCATACCCTATATCCCTGATTCGAATGGTTTTTGTGCCGCTGCTTTTTATTACCATGTTATCGAAGTCCTGTTCGGTAACCAGGTTGCCCCGGGTATTAACAGTAAGTTGGGTTGCAGTACCTTCAACAGAGCCTGAAGGCAGATAAACGTTTTTAGCAATGAGAGCTTGTTGAACATCCAGTGGAGTCATTTTGAATGCCGCCAGCTTCGCTGGATCCATCCATATACGCATGGCATATTTCTTTTCTCCCCATACCTGAATAGTACTCACATCCGGAATGGTTTGAAGGGTATTCATCAACACGTTTTCGCAGTAGTCCGTTACCTGCAATGCGTTCTTTGTTTTACTTTTTACCAGCAGGGCTACAATAGCATCGGAGTTAGCATCCAGTTTTGTAACTACAGGCGGAGCATCCAGATTTTGAGGTAACTGAGCTAACGCCTGCGATACTTTATCACGCACGTCGTTGGCGGCAGTTTCCATATCGTATCCCAGGTTGAACTCAACCGAAATAGAGCTTAAACCTTGAGCACTAAAGGAGGTTATATCTTTAATACCTTGTACTCCATTAATTGCTTTCTCGAGCGGAGTAGTAATTTGAGATTCTATAACATTCGGGTCGGCACCGGTGTAGTTGGTCACTACGTTAATTACCGGAGGATCGATGGCAGGATAGTCACGAACACCTAACCGTTTAAAGCCAATGCAGCCAAACAACACGATAATGATTGACATTACGCTTGCAAAAACCGGTCTTTTTAAACTGACGGATGAAAGGCTCATTGCTTAAATTATCGGAGTGTGTTTATAGTTACTTTACTTCCTGGATAGATAACCATACTTCCTCGGGTAATAATGGTGTCTCCCGGATTAAGGCCTTTGGTTACTTCAACCGTAGAATCAGTTCTTATGCCCAATTCTATTGGTTTGGAAACCGCCACACCTTTCTTATATACATATATATTCTGCCCTATTACTTTTGGAATTACTGCTTCTGTGGGAATCATAATGGCATTATCAACATGCGACAACATGATGGAAATATTGGCAAATTGCCCGGGCAGTAATCTTCCGTTTTTGTTGGGCGACAATGCACGAACATGCATACCACCTGAAGTTTGTTCTATTTTAGGGTCAACGGCATAAATAATACCGGCAAAGTTTTCCTCATAACCACTTACCGTGAAGTGAATGGAATCATCCTTTTGTAATTGTCCCGAATATTTTTCAGGCACATAAAAATCAATTTTTATTGGGGATAGTTGTTCTATGTCAGCTATCACTGTTCCGGTATTAATGTAGCTTCCCGGGCTTACATTTTTCAAGCCAATCACACCATCAAATGGCGCCCGGATACTACAATACCCAATAGAGACCTCAATAAGTTTCATATCCGCAATAACCGTGTTCAGGTTATTTAATGCAATGTCATAATCCTGCTGGGAAACACCGTTTATATCAAGTAGTTTTTTTGTCCGGTCAACTGTAACCTGGTCCAGATTTTTAGCGACCTGGTCCTTTTGCAACTGCGCCTGGTATTGGGCGTCATCTATTTTAATAAGCAGGTCCCCCTTTTTAATATGGGCTCCTTCTATAAAATTCACATCAGTAACTACCCCAGCAATCTGGCTTTGCAAATTCACCTCTTCGTTCGACATGATATTGCCCGACACTTTAATAATATTGGAAACGGGTGTAGTTTTTACAATTCTACCTTCAACCTGAATAATTTTTTTGGATGCCGGTGGGCCAACAATGGCGTCTTTATTTACAGGCTTCAGAAGTATCAAAGCTTTAACTACGGCTGCAATAATTACTATCCATATAACAGTTTTTTTCATACCGGGATGCTGTGTTATTTGGAAATCTCTTCCAGGTTTTTGTAAACTAATTCGAGCTGGTTGTGAAACTTTTTCACTTCTGCCGGGGTCAATCCTTTCGTAATAGATTTGTTTAGACGATGAACGGTCGATAAAATTTCGGGGGTGCTTTCTTTTCCTTTAGCAGTAAGCTGAATCCAGTACTCCCGGCGGTCGTTCGGGTTGGGGGTCCGTTTAATAAATCCTTTCTTTGAAAGATCATCAATTACACCAACCATCATGGCCTTATCTATATGAAGCATTTCACCAATTACTTTCTGGCTGCACTGGCTACCCATTTTGTCGAGCAGAACAAGCACCGAAAACTGCCTTTCTATACCCAGGTGTTTCAGGTTTTTGGCAAGTTGTGTAACATACAGTTTACCAAGCATTCCGAATTTTCTTCCGAAGGAAAAATCTTCAAAATCAAAAATAGAATTCTGTTTTTGCCTGGTTGCCATAAAATTGAAGGGGAGGCCACAAAGATAGTTTAATTTATTAATAGTTGGCAAATTAAACTAATTGGTGAAATTGTAAATCTTCTGTCAGATTCCTCACTTCGTTCAGAATAACAAGGTTTTGAGGTTGAAAGGTAGGGGGATGTTGCGGCGGGCGAAGCCTGCCGCAACATCCCCACTATAATACAAACTCTGTCATTCCGAACGAAGTGAGGAATCTGAAAACATAAGTAATCAGGATGGAATAGGTTCATTTATTCCATAATCCTTACCTTTGCAACTTTATAGTAAGATTGTGGCATTAAAAAAAGAAGTTAAAACAGGTATTATAGTAACGGTTGCGCTTGGAATGGTGATTTTCGGGCTGAACTTTCTGAAAGGCATAAACCTTTTTACGCATACTAAGAAAATATATGCAGTTTATTCCGATGTGCAGGGTGTTGTTCCATCCAACCCGGTTGTAATAAATGGTTTCCATATAGGACATATCAAAACAATTGCTATTGAACCGAATACATCGGGAAAAATTGTGGTAACCATGCAAATTACCAATACCGATGTTAAGATACCTAAGAATTCCATTGCTAAAATATTCAGCGCAGATTTTCTTGGTTCCAAAGCAATCGAAATTCAATTGGGTAAGGGAACTGAATTAATTCAGGATGGAGACACACTTTCGGCAACTGTAGAAGAAACCCTTAAAGAAACGGTTGACAAGCAGGTATTGCCTTTAAAACGGAAAGTTGAAAATCTTATCTCATCCATCGACACAACCATTGCAATAATTGATGGAATATTTACCAAGGATACACGTGATAATCTGAAACAAAGTATAGCCAGCATCAAGAATTCTCTCGTTCACATTGAGAATACTTCGAAAAGTGTTGACGAACTCATGGGAAATGAATCAGGGCACATTTCTTCAATCCTTGGAAAGGTGGATGAAATTTCGACAACACTCGCCAAGAACAGCAAAAACCTGAATAAGATCATTACGAACTTTGCCAACCTTAGTGACACATTGGCAAAAGCTAAAATTCAAAGCGCAATTAATCACGCCGACAGTGCCCTTTATTATACTTCTCAAATTATGGGAAGGATAAACAAGGGCGAAGGTAGCATGGGTATGTTGGCAAAAGATACGGCATTGTATAACAGGCTTTCAGGCGCATCGGAACAGCTAAGACAATTACTGGAAGATTTCCGCCTGCATCCAAAACGGTATGTTCACTTCTCTGTTTTTGGTAAAAAAGAATAACCGACTACATTATGATAGCACAAATCATATTCATAATTGTATTAGTCGTCGCGATTGTATCGTTTACACTTGCCATCCGCAGGATAACAAGCAATATTAAGCTGGGCAAGCCTTTTGAGGTTACAGGCGATTCTGCCGAAAGATGGAAAACTATGTTCATGGTTGCCATAGGGCAAAGTAAAATGGTGAAGCGTCCATTTGCGGGTATACTCCATATTTTTGTTTACGTCGGTTTCATCATCATCAATATCGAAGTTCTCGAAATCCTTATTGATGGTGTGATGGGGACGCATCGTATCTTCTCATTCCTGGGTTCTTTTTACACTTTTCTTATTACTTCATTTGAATTTTTAGCGGTAGCTGTATGGATTTCCTGTGCCATTTTTTTATTGAGAAGGAATGTTGCCAAATTAAAACGGTTTTGGTCAAGAGAAATGACAACCTGGCCAAGGTCCGACGCAAATATTATCCTCATTACAGAAATAGCTTTAATGACTGCTTTCCTTTTTCTGGATGCTTCCGATACTATTCTTATGCGCAATGTTAAAGGATTTCCGGTAAGCAATTTCTTAGTACCAATGCTTAATGGCTGCTCCATTCCAACCCTTGAATTCATAGAACATTTCTGTTGGTGGTTTCACATAATTGGCATCCTTGCTTTTTTAAATTATGTACCCTATTCCAAGCATTTCCATATTCTGCTTGCATTCCCGAATGTATATTATTCAAACCTGAAACCCAAAGGAGAGTTTACAAATCTCGCCTCGGTTACGAAAGAAATCAAGCTGATGCTGGACCCATCAAGCGTTCCTCCTGATACTGCCAATGCTGCCCCGCCGGAGCGTTTCGGAGCCAAGGATGTTTTTGATTTATCGCGCCATCAGTTAATGAATGCTTACTCCTGCACCGAATGTGGACGATGTACCTCGAGCTGCCCGGCCAACCAAACCGGCAAACTTCTTTCTCCGCGCAAAATAATGATGGACACCCGGGACAGGTTGGAAGAGGTGGGAAAGAATATAGCAAAAAATGGAAAATTTGTTGATGACGGAAAATCACTTCTCGGCAATTATATTCTTCCGGAAGAGGTTTGGGCATGCACATCTTGCAATGCCTGTGTACAGGAATGCCCTGTAAATATTGACCCACTTTCTATTATTGTAGACATACGCCGTTTCCTCGTAATGGAGCAATCAGCTGCACCGCAAGAGTTGGCGATGATGCTCAACAATATTGAGAACAACGGCGCTCCCTGGCAGTTCCCTGCGAGTGACAGGTTAGGGTGGGTGAGCGGGGTTTAATATCCGAATGATGGCCAAATTATTTAAATACTTTAAGTTCAGTTTTAAAGGTTATACAATATTTAATTTATCATTTTATCTACTGTTCATTGTTACGCTCTATTCTGCTTATTACTATGGGGTAAATGATGAAAGAACTTATTTAAATGTCTGGCTTAGGATATGTGAAATATCTGGAGTAATTAGCATTTTTGGCACGATGTTTTCAATCGCTAAATACAATTCGAAAGCATTGATTGCCCCTTCACTTTTCATTTTTGGTGTATTTGTTTTATTTTTTTCAATTGGAACTTATTGGACACCAAATGAATTGGTATTATTAGCTATTTTAACAACATATACTATTGGGGTGTATTTTCTAGCTGTTAGATTTGACAAGAAAACTGAATAGCCTTGCATTATAGTTGCCACGACCTTTAGGTCGTGGATAGCCAAACCCCTTTGTATTAGCTTTGGCCTAAAAGAAAATTGTTAGGCTAAAGCCAATTTCCTTTTTTATTCTAATCCACGACCTAAAGGTCGTGGCAATTAGGACTTCCTTTTGAAATCGAACTTTGGCTGTTTTAGTTGCCACGACCTTTAGGTCGTGGATTGATAAGCCCAAATGCTCTGGCTTTAGCCTAACACAATACCGCTTGCCTTAATAAACTCATCATATTCATCTGCAAAAGTTTTCTTTTTATGGTGCTCCTCTTGTCTCGAAATATAAACACGAACTTTATCAATTACTGAGGGGCTTACAGAAATAGCTATATATTCTTCCTGCCATTCAAATTTTACGCGACTAAAACTTTGCTTATTAACCCAATTTGATGACTCGCCTTTTATCAATCCTATTGTCTTTGCAATTGTTTGGTCTGCTCCAAGAGATATAAGCAAATGAATATGGTTTGAAACACATTCAAGAGAATCAATATGTATATATTTTTTGAAACTATTTTCCTTTATATGTTGCAATAAAAGTGGTTTCAGCTCTTTCCCAATAATTGGGTTACGATTTTTGGTGGACCAAATGGCATGAACCATTAGTTTGCAATAAGGCATGATAAGTAGGTTATAATTATAGCAAAGATAAATAAATTCATTAGGATGAATTTAGGCTAAAGCCAAAATTCTGGAGGTCAATCTATCCACGACCTAAAGGTCGTGGCAACTAAAACAGCCCCCACTCAATATTGGAAAGAGTTTGCAATTGCCACGACCTTTAGGTCGTGGATAAAAAAGTGAACTATATTTTGGCTTTAGCCTAATTTAAATTGGTCATGGCAACATTTACAACCTCACTTCCTTAACTCCCTTTTTAAAATCTTACCAGTTGCAGTGGTCGGCAAGGCTTTTATAAACTCAATATGGCGGGGATATTTATAAGATGCAACCCGTTCTTTCGTCCATGTTATTAAATCTGTATCGGATATTGTTGCAGTTTCTTTCAAAACAACATACGCCTTTACCTCTTCACCTAATTCTTCATGCGGAATACCTATTACAGCTACTAAAGATACAGCTTCATGTTTAATAATCACTTCTTCTATTTCACGCGGGTAAACCTTCATGCCTCCCCGGTTTATCATATCCTTAATTCTATCTACAATATATATAAAACCATCTTCGTCTTTTACAGCCATATCGCCGGAATGCAGCCAACCATTTCGCAATGTTTTTTGGGTTTCATCCGGTTTTTTATAATAGCCTTTCATCACATTATGGCCTCTGTAGAGTAGTTCTCCTTTTTCTCCGACGGGTACTTCATTCCCATCAGCATCTATCAATTTTACTTCCAATCCCCATAAGGGCGTACCAATGGAACCTGCTTTCCGGCCTATTTTCGGTTGGTTAAATGTCACCACTGGTGAACCTTCCGACATTCCATAACTTTCAATAATAGGAACGTTAAACCGTTTTTCGAAATCTTGTATCACTTTCACAGGCAACGATGCACCACCCGAAACGCATAATTTCAGGTTTTTGGCAATGAGCTCGTAATTAAATTTAGGGTTGGTATAATTCAATAGTCCCCAATACATAGTAGGTACAGCTGCAAAAATGCTAACGCCATGTTTTTCCATCATGCTAAAAGCCATTTCTGCATCAAAGCGAGTTAACAATACACAGCTACAACCTCTGTAAACACCCGCATTCATGGAGACCGTCATACCAAAACTATGGAACAAAGGCAGGATAATTAGTATTACATCTTCCGTTTGGCATTCCATCAAATCGCACATAGAAATTGCATTGAGCAGCAAGTTCGAGTGCGTCAGTTCAGCTCCCTTCGGACGGCCTGTGGTGCCTGATGTATAAATAATGACAGCGGTATCATCTTCTTTAGCTTGATGTGTTTCAAATTGCGATGATTGCCCTTTTGTAAAATCGTTTAATGTCTGAACTCCTTTTATAGAAGAACCCATTTCAGGATCTTGCATGATCAGGAAAAAGTGTTGACATCCTTCCACTGAATTGAAAGCTGCGTAACCTGTTTCACCTGAAGGTAATTCGGGTGTGCCTGCAAAACAGAAATAAACTTTGGCATCACTGTCTTTCAAATGATATTCTATTTCATCTTTTTTTAGCAATACATTTAGCGGAACTACTACTGCTCCGGTTTTTAGAATACCAAAATAAATAACCGGAAACTCAATTAGGTTCGGACAGCTTATGGCTATTTTATCACCGGGTTTAATGCCTAAATTTAGTAACCCATTGGCAACTTGGTTTGCTGCATCATTTGTTTCAACATAGGAGATGCTTCTATCTAAAAAAGTAAAAGCCGCCTTTTTCGGATAACGCTTTGCACTATCTTCAAGTATAATGGATAGATTAAGCATAAGTGCAGACTGTATTACAGAAAAATAATTTAGAAAACCTCAATCCTTCGTCTCAATATCCATAACAACAAATGTACCCTGTTTAATTCCGGGTTTTGGTTTTTCAGCTCCGGCTCTAACGGGCGGCAGTGGTTTCCATTCGCCTACCGGCAGATAAAGGTGATGTGTTTTGGTATTAATGGCCATGGTTCTTGCCCGGTTTTGGGTGGTAACTGTTTCCAATACTTTGTAGGTATCTGCGCTATCCGAAACAACCGTAATATTTCCGTTTCCGTTGGAGCTATATATACGCATCAGTTCCGGATCAAAGGCTGCAGCATCTGGCCCATCTCCAACAGGTACTGTAGTAACAACGGTTCCTTTATCCGGATCGGAAACAACCATTAATTTATTATCGCAAACAGAAAATAAGCGACGATTTTTAGTATCCATTGCTAACCCGCTTGGGCCTGCCCCAGGTGCAATAGACCATTGTTTTAAAACTTTCATAGTATTGACATCAATCTCTTCAATCATGCTTTTGTCTTCCAGGTTCACATATAGTTTACCTTGTCCATCGGCCACACAAAACTCCGGTTTGCCATCTAATGGAATGGTTCCGAGAATCGCATTTGTCTTGGCACTTATTACGGTTGAATTATTGCTGTGCCCGTTGAATGTGAAAATACGGTGTGTGGTTTTATCATAAACAATTGCATCCGGTCCAAAGCCACCGGGCAACTTAATTTTTGCAAGTGTGGCATGCGTAGTCATATCAAAAACGGTAACAGAGGTATCTTTCCCTTCGGTAATGAAACCTTTATTATAATCAGGTGCCAAGGCTATTCCATGAACTCCATTCAGGTTGATTATACTATCAACCAGTTTCGACTTATTGAGGTCCACAACTTCTACCCGGTTGCTATGAGAAACATATAAAGTATTGGATGCTTCGTCTACGGTAAGATAGTCCCAAAATGTTTCGCCGTTTATGTGAATACGGTTCACAATCTTATAATGCGATTTTGTTGCCTGTGCGTTTGCTAAAATTCCGAAAGCAGCCGCAAATAAACCTGTTAATAACGTGGTTTTCATTATGAATATGTTAAGTAGTACGATTAAAAGTTCAAAGATAGAATTTCTATAATACTGAAATATTAACTTTGCAAAAAAACTAACCATGAGTTCTACTGAAACAACCATAGCATCTGCCATTGATTTTTCTATCAGCGAAACCCAACAAATGATTGCTGATACCCTCCGCAAATTTGGTAAGGAGCATATCTATCCGCATATTATGGAATGGGATGAGAGCCAGAAATTTCCGGTGGAAGTTTTTAAAGAATTGGGCAAACTTGGATTCATGGGGGTATTGGTTCCTGAAGAATACGGAGGAGCCGGATTCGGTTACTTTGATTACATAACAGCTATTGTTGAAATTGCCAAGATTGATGGCTCAATTGGACTTTCATTTGCAGCACATAATTCGCTTTGCACCGGTCATATTTTGCAGTTTGCTAACGAAGAGCAAAAGAAAAAATATTTGCCAAAACTTGCATCGGGCGAATGGATTGGTTCCTGGGGTTTAACTGAAGTTGGTACGGGATCGGATGCCGGAAATATGTCGACCACCGCAGTAAAAGACGGAGATGATTATATCATTAACGGAGCAAAGAATTTCATTACCCACGGTATATCCGGTGATGTTGCCGTAGTAATGACCCGCACAGGCGAGAAAGGAGATTCCCATGGAATGACAGCTTTCATAGTTGAAAAAGGAACACCGGGGTTTACCAGCGGAAAAAAAGAAAACAAACTGGGTATGCGTGCTTCGGAAACTGCTGAACAGATATTCACTAATTGCAGAGTTCATAAGAGCCAAATTATAGGGGAAGAAGGGGATGGTTTTGTGCAAGCATTAAAAGTGCTTGATGGTGGACGTATTTCTATCGCTTCACTGGCAATTGGTATTGCAAAAGGTGCTTTGGAAGCATCCATAAAATATTCAAAAGAGCGTAAACAATTTGGAAAATCCATCAGCGAATTTCAAGGCATTGCGTTTAAACTGGCTGATATGGCAACCAAAATTGAAGCGGCGGAATTATTGACATATCAAGCTGCAGACCTTAAAACAAGGCATCAAAAATGCACCAAAGAATGCGCTTATGCAAAGTATTATGCTTCTGAAATATCTACGGAAGTGGCAAATGATGCGGTTCAAATTTTTGGCGGATACGGTTATACCAAAGATTTCCCGGTTGAAAAATTCTACCGTGATGCCAAGCTTTGCACTATTGGCGAAGGAACTTCCGAAATTCAGAAGGTGGTAATAGCAAGGGAACTTTTAAAATAAAGTCGGAATTATGTAACAAAGCAGTATTTAGAATTTCATAGATTTGCTTTTAATTCACTTTATGAACTTTTAACTTTATAAACTTTAAACTAATATGGCATTCACACTTCCACAACTCCCATACGCGTACAACGCACTCGAGCCGCACATTGATGCACAAACTATGGAAATTCACCATAGCAAGCATCACAATGCGTATGTAACCAATCTTAGCAAAGCTTTAGAAGGCAAGCCTGAAGAGAGCATTGAAGAAATTTGCAAGAACATTTCAAAATATCCGATGGCTGTTAGAAATAATGGCGGCGGACATTTTAACCATAGCCTTTTCTGGACCATTATGAAACCTAACGGCGGTGGAGAACCTACCGGAAAACTTGCTGAGGCTATCAATAGTGCGTTTGGCACATTTGCCGATTTCAAAACCAAATTTGCAGAAGCAGGTGCTACCCGTTTTGGCTCAGGCTGGGCATGGCTTTGTAGTAGCGATGGTAAATTGGCCGTTTGCTCAACTCCTAATCAGGATAATCCTTTAATGGATATTTCAGAATGCAAAGGAACTCCTATCCTCGGAATGGATGTTTGGGAACACGCTTATTACCTCAAATACCAAAACCGCAGACCTGATTACATTGCAGCTTTCTGGAATGTAGTTAACTGGGATGAGGTTGCAAAGCGTTTTGATGCAGCTAAGTAAACGGAACTTTTAGAAAAACCCTGTTCTATTTCATGGGAAAACCTTTGCGTTTTTTCTTATGGGCTTTAATATTTGTATTCGCATCCCTGCGTGGATTTGCCTTGGATGCGGATACTTCTAAAATCACCGTTAAAGGAGAATCGGAAAGTCATGTAAACAATATAAAGGCTGCTAATCCGCAACAAGTAGCTACAGATACTCCGGCAACTAACCAAAAGAATAAAGTATTCCATAAAAAGCATAGGTTAATAGCTGCTTTGCTTGCATTTCCTGTCCCATTTGGGGTGTTTGGTGCTCACCGGATGTATATGCATTCGTCGGCTAAAGTGCCCCTTTTATATATAGCTACATTAGGCGGTGGCATAGGCATATTGCCCTTTATTGATTTTGTACTTATCCTTCTTAATAAAGATATACATTTAAATTATACCAGCAATTCACATTTGTTCATGTGGCAAAAAAGGTGACTTTACTTGTCATCCTGACGTAGGAAGGATCTGTTTTAGCCCAGATTCCCGTCCGAACGATTCATCCGGGCGGGCTTCGCTGCACTCAGAATGACAAATACATATTATAGACTTATATCAAATATGATAGAAAAGTATTTTGTATTATCGGGCGGAGGATGCAGGGGGTTCGCACATTTAGGGGTGGTGAAAGCGTTGAAAGAACACAGTATCATTCCTTGTGAAATAGCAGGTACAAGCGCAGGAGCAATTGCAGGGACATTCCTTGCTGATGGCTTCGCTCCCGATGAAATTAAGGAGTTATTTTTGAGCCAGTTGAAGTTAAGTATGTTCCCGTTGAACTGGTTTAAACCGGGTTTGATTTCCATGAAAAACATACGGGAGTTTTTGGAGAAAAACCTCACGCATACCAAATTCGAACAGTTGCAAATTCCATTTTATGTTACGGCAACAAACTTTATTAATGGCGTACAAACCACATTTAAAGAAGGAGAACTAGTTAATGCGGTTATTGCAGCAAGTTCAATTCCTGTTTTATTTCCACCGGTACTGATTAACGGTATTCCTTATTTAGATGGGGGATTATCAAATAACTTACCCGTTGAACCATTCAGCGACAGAAAGAAAGATGTTGTATGTGTTTATGTCAACCCTATTAAGCCATTTAAGTCGGATGAAGGTTCATTTGAAGTTCTCGATCGTTCTATCCATTTAAGTTTCCGGCCTATAGTCAGGAAATCTTCAGAAGGGTGTTATTTGTATATTGAACCGGAGAATTTGTATAATTATGGACTCTTCGATATTCACAAGCTATCTGAGATATTTGATGTAGGATATAATTCTACCAAGTCAATTTTGCAAAATTTTAAATCATGACAAAAAATAATGGTTTTAATCCCTGGCATCAGGTTCCGATAGGCAATAAATGCCCTGATGTAGTTCAGGCAATAATTGAAATTCCTAAAGGAAGCAATGCCAAATATGAACTGGATAAAGAAACAGGTATGCTTCGTCTGGACCGGGTTCTGTTCTCTACAGTTTATTATCCGGCTAATTATGGTTTCATTCCACAAACGTATGGCGATGATAACGATCCGCTTGATATACTGGTATTATCTGAAATTGCTGTTCAGCCTCTTTGTATTGTTGAAGCAAAAGTGATAGGAGTAATGCGTATGATTGATACGAAGCAAGGCGATGACAAGATAATTGCAGTAGCTGAAAAGGATATGAGTGTAAACTACATCAATTCTATTTCCGAATTACCGGGGCATTTCATTCTTCAGCTCCGTAATTTTTTCGAGAGTTATAAAAAGCTGGAAAATAAAACGGTTAAAGTGGAGGATTTTCAGGATGCGAAAACCGCTAAAAAAATCATTCGAACCGCCATAAAAGACTATAAATCACTCATGACAAAATAAGCCTGTTAGCTATCAGATCAAGCCAAATAATGAGTTTTTATATGCATTTTCGCAATAAAACTTATTAATATCAGGCTGTTAGCAATACATGACAAAGATAACACCACCATTTATTCCATTTTTCTACCTTTGCCCCCTCAAAAAACAAAACTATGGCTAAACCAAGCAAAAAAATTGTTGCTGCTCATCCCCACAAACATAAACCTTTAAGTATGTATGAGGCAGTACTTGCCCGTTTTAATCAGGCTGCCGATATTTACAAATTACCATCCGACATTGCAGAAATTCTGCGTGCCCCCCAAAAACAAGTGAAGGTTTCTCTTCCTGTAATGATGGATAATGGAAAGATAAAGGTATTTGAAGGGTATCGTATTATTCACTCCACTTATTTAGGCCCTTCTAAAGGTGGTATTCGTTATGCACTCGATGTGAATGATGATGAAGTGAAAGCATTGGCTGCATGGATGACCTACAAATGTGCCGTTGCAGGTTTGCCATTAGGCGGAGCTAAAGGCGGTGTTACCTGCGACCCACGCAGCATGTCGGCCGGAGAATTAGAAAGATTGACCCGTGAATATACTCTTGCAATGTGCGAAGTTTTCGGACCGGACCGCGATATTCCAGCTCCTGATATGGGTACCGGAAAACGTGAAATGGCTTGGATTGTAGATGAATATTCAACTATTCACCGTAATTACCAGCCTGGTGTTGTAACCGGAAAACCTATTACCCTTGGTGGTTCACGCGGTCGCGAAGCTGCTACAGGAAGAGGTGTTATGATCCATACATTGGAAGCAATGAAAAAGATGGGCATTGACCGTAAAAAGTCAACTGCCGCAGTGCAAGGTTTTGGTAACGTAGGCAGTTTTGCTGCTACTTTGCTTAAATCGAAGAATATTAATGTAGTTGCTATTTCCGATTACACAGGAGCATATTATAACGAAAGAGGCATTGATCTGGATAAAGCACTTCAACACCAAAAGAAACACGGAAATACGTTGGAAGATTTCCCGGGCGGAGAATTAATTACCAATCAGGAACTGCTTACCTTAAACGTTGATGTATTGGTTCCTGCTGCATTGCAAAACCAAATTTCTGCTGAGATTGCTAAAGGTGTTAAAGCTAAATTGATTGTAGAAGGTGCTAATGGCCCTACCGAAGTAGAAGCCGATGAAATCCTGCATAACAAAGGTGTAATTGTAGTTCCGGATATTCTTGCCAACTCAGGCGGTGTTACCGTTTCTTATTTTGAGTGGGTACAGAACAAACAAGGTTATTACTGGAAAGAAGAAGAAGTAAATGCAAAGCACGATCATTATATGCAACAGGCTTTTGAACAAGTTTGGTATAACTCCAAACAATACAAAACCAACCTGCGTTTAGGTGCTTACATCACAGGCTTTAAGAGGCTGGAAAAAGCTATCCGTTACAGAGGTATTTACTAGTCGGGGCCCGACCGGCAATAATTTTAACAGCCTGCAATTTATTGCGGGCTGTTTGCTTTTGCTCATAGATGGATTTTATACAAACAGAGGTAAGGGCTAAAGCCCTCAGAACTTAGGATTCTCCATCCTGTCCACGGCTTAAAAGCCGTGGCTAATGAATGAAAAACATTTGAGCAGGAGTTCATTCATTAGCCCCGCCATTTATGGCGGGGTGAAAAATACCTACATTTCAGGAAGGGCTTTAGCGGTAACTATATATCTGTCCGACCACGAAATTTTATTGGATTCGATTATCTTGAAAAAACAAAATTATTTTTTGATTGACTTAATGATATTATCGATAATTCCTCCGATATGGGTTACGTATTGCATAAAAAATGCAACTTGTTCATCAGGTTTTATTGCCTGATATTTTGGTATGCCTTGTGCTTGGGTGCACAAAGAATAAAACGATTATCTTCTATAAAACATAAGTTAGATAGATTTGATAGCATGCGTTTATACCAAATGCAAGACATTGGAGGTTGCAGGGCAATCGTAAGTACAGTTGAGCATTTGTATAAGATGTATGAAATTATGCGGATAAAAGATAAAGACCGTTCAGAAAGAGGACTTAAACATAAAGTTATAGATGCTAAAGATTATGTTGCTACGCCAAAACCATCAGGGTATAGAGGGGCGCATGTAGTATATAGTTATGTTAGTGATAAGGTCGCTGGATATAATGGACTCAAAATAGAAATTCAACTTAGAACATTACAACAACACGCATGGGCAACCGCTGTTGAAACTGTTGGATTATTTACTGGACAGGCTTTAAAATCAAGTATAGGAGAACAAGATTGGTTGAGATTTTTTTCGTTAGCATCAGCAGGGATGTCCATGTATGAAGGCACTCCATTAGTTCCGGGAGTTCCAACATCAGGAGACGAATTAAGGAAAGAATTAAGAGAATACTATAACCAATTATCTGTTTCATCGGTATTGTCAGGATATAAGTCAGCCTTAACTCAGGTTGACATTAAAGAAAAGAGAAATGCAAGATATTATTTAATGCAAATAGAAAATAAATCAATAACTGTAACTCCTTATAAAGGCGCACAATTAGAGCAAGCGATGAATGATTATTTAGATATAGAAAAAAAGACGTTAAATATTGCCGATTCAAATGCTGTACTTGTTTCTGCCGATTCAATAGCATCTTTAAAAAGTGCTTATCCGAACTATTTCGTAGATACCGAAATGTTTTTACATTCTATTGATAAAATAATAGTATAAAGCCCTGTTTGAGGCAGGGCTTAGGTTGGGTTACATCATTAGAGTGGCAGACCGACAGAAGGGGCAATCATTATAGCCCCTTTTCCATTTGCAAAGATAGGTATTATTTAACGATTATCATATTGCCCTTGATTAAATCCTCTTTGATACCCTGCCTTGTAAGTATCTGGTTCACCCAACTCCCGCAATGGGCATAATGGAACTAATGGTGGTAAACAACCTATCCCTTTTCCATAACACCATCCATCCTTATATCCGTCTTTCCATCCATCGCAATAATCATCAGATGCCCTAACAATTTTAATTTTTGGTGTTACTTTTAAATTATCTATGGTAAAAGAGGATACAGTAAAACCGATAAACGCTAAAATAATAATGTGTTTTATTTTCATATATTCATATTTGTAGGCGAAAGTAAGAAAAAATTCCTATTCAGTCCCTACTGCTATATAGTTACAGGTATTCGTGGTCGGACAGATATATAGTTACCGCTTTAGCCCTTTAATTTATTTGCGTATAATCTTTCCACAATTTAAGCAAACCTTGTAAGAGCATAAAGTACTACTGCTTCAATCAATATGCCAAGCAGGGCTAATCCACGGTGTTTGTCTTGCCGGTTGAGGCCCATGAAACTATATATCAAGCCAGAGATAAACAGGAACAGGAAAATCAGGAACATACCAAGCACAAAAATTCCATAGCCAATATGCCCGAAAAAAATCAACAAGGCCACAGCTATAATATTCAGTAGGCCAATTTCGAAACCGGTTAAGCCATTGTCGCGGTTGCGGGCTTTAACACTCTCCACATGCTTGGTGCCACCGGCAATGCTTTGTGTGGCTGATACCGTAATGTTATTGTAAGAAATGCTTTTGGGAATTTCTTTTTGTTGCACTTGTGTCCGCGAAACTGCGCTTTGTGGAATGTTAAGTTTATCTTTTTCATGCCCGCTAACTGCAACTTGGTGAGTTTCGTAAGATCTTGACTTTCCCCTCTCCTCATAAGAGCGGGCAGTCCGCCCGGATGAATCGTTCGGACGGGGGTGAGGTCTAATTGTTTTATGCCAGCTCACATAAAACCCTCTCGTGTATTTGCGTTTGGTAACGCTACAACTAACGAGGGATAGAAGTGAAAATAAGAAGAGAAATTTGGTAAAGGGTTTCAATATTAATGCAATTATTTATTTTAATGAAAATACACTAAAAACTAAAACCAAGAATAATATACAATCCAAAATCATACAAACAATCAACCCCCTATTATGTCCATTTTTCATAGCAGCATCGCCAAATATTAAGGAGGCAAATAAAAGCATTAGAGGCAACAAAGCGTACGATAATCCTTTAGCCAATGGTAAACTGGTACCTGTAAAAAATGGAGCTGAAGCGACTATTCCTACAACAATAATTGCACCTAAAATTCCAAGCAGACAAAAAATAATAGATAATGCCAATTTCCATCCAGATGAATCTTTTTTAGTTTTATCAGGATCTGGTACTGAATTCTCTGGTGTTACTTTATATGTAGTTGCAATTCGATTATTCGAAATGTTTTTTTCATGTACCCGCTGTGCTATGATTTCTTTATAGGGCCTACTTATAGTATTAGCGGGCGAGAGAGGCTTATCTCGCTTTCCACCAAGTGCAATTTTACATGTATCATCGTAAGGTCGTGACTTTCCCCTCTCCTTGCAGGAGAGGGTAGGGTGAGGCCTAAGTACTTCTGGCACTTTTTTATGCCAGCTCACATAAAACCCGCCTGTGTATTTGCGTTTGGTAACGCTGCAACTAATGAGGGAGAGGAGGGAAAGGAAGAGAAATAAATGTGTCAGGATTTTTTTCATTATAAATCCGAAATACCCTATTTCTCCAAAATAATTTTTTGCGTGATTACTTCTTTAGCGGAAGATATTTTAATGATATAAACTCCATTGGGTTGGTTACTTAAGTCAACTTCATAGTCATGCTGAACTGGTTTCAGCATCCCAAAAGTGACTTTCTCTCCAAGCACATTATAAATTTCGATGATTGTTGTTTGCTCCGCCACGGCGGATGAAACAAGTTCAGGGTGCCTAAGCGTGATTGTGAATATGCCTTTACCGGGATTTGGATAAACAGAAACGGTATTTTCAACATTTACATGAGCCATGCCGGTAGTAAACGTGCAACCACCTGCAGGGGCATTGGTATAATCGTATGCAATAGAAGCACATTTATTGATAATTGGTGCTCCGCCCGCACTAATTATATCGGTAGTATCTACATAATAAATCGTATTACTTCCGCTTGAAAGATCAATTTTCGCCCCTATGGGAACATAAACGTAATTGCTTCCTCCATTTGCATACAGGAATGCCCCTATTTCAAGAAAAACTGTATTGCTTCCTCCATTGGTAGTAAGCGTGTCTCCACTACAAACCCATAGGTTGGAACCACCAAAGCCTATGGCTTGGGTGCTGCTAATTACGTAAGCTGAATTTGGAATGGCAGGGTTGCATTGGGCAACTGTAAACTGATGCGCCAGAGCTAAAACAAAAAGGGAAAGGATAATTTTTTTCATGCAGAAGTTATTTAAAGAGAAGAGGTTTGATAAACAAATATAATATAATTTGTTATTGCTTTATGGGTACCTTCAGGTCATTGACTTTTTAGAAAAGCACATTTCCGTATTGTAAATTTGTACTGTGAAGAGTTGGAAGATGTTGGAATTAAAGAAGAATAATTATATCAAAAATAAAAAAGTATATACATATTTTTGCTATAAAACCCTGTTTTCCGTTGTTAATAACAAGGAAATGAAAAATTAACTATATGAATATCAATAAAATAGCTTTTTATGGCTACAGTTTCCCCGCTGTTATTTTTCTGTTAATTACCTTGTTTCCCCCTGTTATTTCGCTGTTATTTTGTAAAATTCATTTTATAGCTGAAATTCAACTCTAATTTTAAATAGTATAATAAATGAATAGTGTAGATTCCGTCACTATAGGGGTACGAAAAAGTATATAAATATTCTTACAAAAAGGGAGTTCGCTGATCTTTATTCTTTGATAAACTTAGAACTTAAAACTACCCCGTTTTTGTTTTCAATATGCATGAAATACATACCAGAAGAAAGGGAAGACACATCGAGGGAATAGTGATCTGTGGAAAGTTGTAAGTGGTCAGTAATAAGTTCTCTGCCTGAAAGGTCAAAAACCCTAAGAGTAGTAATATCAGAAAGTGGTTGTGAAAATATAATGTTCAAGTTATTATTTGCCGGGTTCGGGTAAATTGTTGCCTGATAATTGTCCATTTTCAATTGAGAAGTATTGGTTGGTACGCCTGTTACTTTGCGCACGTGGTTATTCGAAATATCGCCAATGAAAAAATTGCCGGATGGATCAGCTGCAAGGCCTAATGGAGAAGCAATTTCAGCAGCAGTAGCCATTCCTCCATCGCCTGAATATCCGGAAACAGTATTGCCGGCAACAGAAGTAATAACTCCGGTGCTTATATTCACTTCACGTATAACACTATTGCCATCATCGGCAATTAAAATATTTCCGGATGGATCGAAAGCCAGATTGTAACAGAAACTTATTTCAGCTGCAGTAGCCTGTCCGCCATCACCTGAAAATCCGCCAACTGAATTACCTGCAAAGCTTGTAATAATGCCGGTAATAGCGTCTATTCTCCGCACCACATTATTCAGGCCGTCGGCTATATATACATTGCCCGATGCATCTACAATATTTCCGAAAGGCTGGGCTATTTCGGCCGCAGTTGCTGGTCCGCCATCTCCGCTAAAACCTGAAATTCCGTTACCTGCTATGGTTGTAATTATGCCCGATGACTTAGTGACTTTACGAATACAGCAATTTAATGCATCCGAGATATAAATATTTCCAAGTGCATCGACTGATAAGCCCGAAGGGAAATAGATTTCAGCGGCAGTAGCTTGTCCACCATCACCAGTATACCCACCATATCCGTTACCTGCAATAGTTGTAATAATGCCGGAGGTGGCATCAATCACGCGGATGCGGGATGCGCCCTGGTCTGAAATAAAAACATTGCCCGAAGCATCTTCAGCACTGCCAAGCGGATTGCTTAAATTAGCTGCGGTTGCTTGAATATTATCGCCATTAAAGCCACTAACTCCTGTTCCGGCAATAGTGGTAATGATACCCGAAATTGGATCAACTTTGCGCAACCATCCATCCGTTGCATCTACCAAATAAAGGTTACCCAGGTTATCGCAGGACATATAATAGGGATTATATATTTCAGCGGAAGTAGCTTGTCCGCCATTACCTGAATACCCCTGTATGCCATTTCCCACATAGGTGGAGATGATTTGAGCATTTAAACTTGAAAGAGATGCGCCAATGGCAATTAATAAAAAGATGTATAATTTTTTCATGCTCAAAAAAAGGTAATGGTTACTAATTCTGAACAAAGATAAAAATAAATACAAGTGTTTATTCCCCTACATCAAACTTTATTCCTTGTGCCAGTGGCAAAACAGAACCATAGTTGATGGTATTGGTTTGCCTGCGCATGTATACCTTCCATGCATCGGAGCCGCTTTCACGTCCGCCGCCTGTTTCTTTTTCACCGCCGAAAGCCCCGCCAATCTCAGCACCAGAGGTGCCAATGTTTACGTTGGCAATACCGCAATCAGAACCTGCATTGGAAAGGAACTTTTCTGTTTCAAGAATATTATTGGAGAAGATAGATGAAGATAATCCTTGTGGCACATCGTTATGAATAGCGATGGCTTCATCAATGGTTTTGTATTTTGTTAAATAGAGAATAGGAGCAAAGGTTTCATGCTGAACAATGGAGTATTCATTCTTAACTTCAGCAATTGTTGGTAGCACATAACAACCCGATGAATATTCACCTCCACTCAAAACCTGCGCCCCGTAAAGGATTTTTCCGCCTTGTTTTTTAATCTGTACAATAGCGTCGGAATAATTTTGAACCGCAAGTTTATCAATGAGTGGACCCATCAAGGTACCTTCCACCAAAGGATTACCAATTTTAACTTGCTTGTAAGCCTTTACTAAGGAAGCTTTCAGTTTATCATAAATACTTTCATGAATGATCAAACGGCGTGTAGTGGTACAACGTTGTCCTGCAGTCCCAACCGAGCCGAAAAGAATTGCCGTAATAGCCATTTTCAAGTTAGCATCGGGTGTAAGGATAATTGCATTGTTGCCCCCTAATTCAAGCAGAGAGCGGCCCAAACGCTGACCAACTGCTACTGCAACTTTCTTTCCCATTCGGGTGGAACCTGTTGCAGATACAAGCGGAATACGGGTATCATTTGAAATTAATTCCCCGATTTTATAATCACCAATAAGCAAACAACAAACACCTTCAGGAACATTATTGCGTTTTAAAACGGGAGCAATAATATGCTGGCAAGCGAGAGCAGTGAGTGGAGTTTTTTCCGATGGCTTCCAAATGCACACATCGCCACAAACTAAGCCCAGCATAGCATTCCACGACCATACGGCAACCGGGAAATTAAATGCTGAAATAATTCCTACCGGTCCGATAGGATGGTATTGTTCATACATACGGTGCAACGGCCTTTCCGATTGCATAGTGAGACCATAGAGTTGGCGTGAGAGCCCCACAGCAAAGTCACAGATATCAATCATCTCTTGCACTTCGCCTAATCCTTCCTGGTAAATTTTTCCCATTTCATAGGAAACAAGTTTGCCAAGACTTTCTTTGTTTTCGCGCAAAGCTTCACCAATCTGACGTACTATCTCACCACGTTTCGGAGCAGGAATCTTGCGCCATTCAATGAATGCAGAGGTGGCTTTTGCAATTACTTTTTCATACTCTTTTTCGGTAGCTTGCTTTATTGAGCCAATTAAATTTCCATCAATCGGGGAATGTGATTCAAGAATATCTCCCGATGTTTTTACCCACTCAACACCTGTTGATGCACCATTCTGGATGCCGGTAAGTTTTAAATTTTTTAGTACTGCTGCAATGCCGTGTTTATCTTTTGTTTTCATAAAGGTTATTTCTTTTTAGTGACTTTTTTGGGGCTATGTATAGCACCCGGTTTATCTTTAAATGCTTGCGCTTTTGCAAGTCCTTTAGCCAATTCTTTACTCATATCGGCTGCAATAATCGCAAAATATTTCTCTCCGATTATTTTCGGATCATTCATGTTATGCGGAAAGTATGTTGTTAGAACACCTTTGGCCAAATATTGCTTTTGTGCATTAAGTATGGTGTACTGAACCATTATTTCCCTTCGGAAATTGCTTGCGGTAAGGTCTTCTGTTAGGGTGTTTGCAACATTGCGTATGTCAAGTTCATTAATGAAAACAATGATATCAGAACCGAAAACTGAATTGAGTTTCGGAAGTAATTTAGGATTTACAACATATGTATTCATGAACCGTTTGGTATAATCCATGGGTACCTGCAACTGGCCATTTTTTATAAAATGTGTTTTTTGTTGTTTAGGGTCGAACTCGGAATGACTTTCACCTGAATCGTGTCCGGGAATGATATCGTAATTATACCCTATAGAATTGTAAATATATAACAAAGTTGAGTCTGACTTTTTCTTTGTCTGAATTAGTGATTTGACGTTGTAGGTTTGCTTCAAGGTATTGTATAAAGCCAGGTCAAGACTATACCGGAAAGCCTGTGCTATTTTGGGATAACTTAATTTTGTTGTGGTGTTTACCGCCTTTCCTATTTCACTCATAATCATGGTTGGCTTAACAGGAATAAGCAGAATGGAATGTTTTATGCTATCCGCACTTTTAGGCGCAACTTTGGTTTGCTGCGAAAACAAATGCGTGGAGACAATCAACAGTCCCAGACAAACAGCTATGTTCCGGGTTTTGCTTAACATGGTTATTTATGTAGTAGCCTTCCTATATCAAGCCCGTTGGCGTAAATAATAACTGTAAGCAGAAGGATCATGCCAGCCCATTGTGCATATTCCATCACCTTTTCGTTGGGTTTGCGGCCGGTGATCATTTCATACAACAGGAACATAACATGCCCACCATCTAATGCAGGAATAGGGAGAATATTGATAAATGCCAACATCACAGAAATGAACGCAGTGAATGCCCAGAAACGGCCCCAATCCCATACTTTGGGAAAGCTTTTTCCAATGGTAATAAAACTGCCGATCTGTTTGTGAGCCCCTTTAACGGTGAAAATAATGTTCAATTGCTTTGCTAAACTTCCAATGGTAGCAAAGGTGTTCCTTACACCGGCAGGAATGCTTTGCAGCAAAGTGTACTTTATATGAACGAACTGTAGGGTTGTATCCAGCTTTGGATAAAAACCGAGTTTGCCATCCTCATCGGTATGCGCATTTAGGGTGTGCATTTGTCCGTGGGAGTTTACTAAAAGTGAAACATCTTTATTTTTATATCTCTGTAAGGTAGCGGTTAAATTCTGGTAATAAGGAGTAGGGAAAGTGTCAACTTTTGCAATAATATCTCCTTTCTTTAATCCCGATTTTTCCGCACCTGATCCGACCGCTATCGAATCAACCGTAAAGGGAACCTGGGCATCAATAAATCCTTTAGAATCGCCTAAAATAGCGGAAAGGTTTTCTTCGGTGATTGGGAGACTAACCACTTTGCCCATTCTTTTAACCTCAATGGATTTAGCCTTCTCAAAAATGATATCCATGGTAATGGAATCGAAACGGGTAACCGTTTTACCATTTACAGCAACAATAGTGTCGGTACTCCTAAGCCCTATTTTAGTAGCGAGTGAATCGCAATAGATACCATACTTAACGTTTTTTATAGGCAGGTAAGAAGTTCCGTTTGCATAGGTGAGACTCGTAAATATTACAAAGCCCAACAGGAAATTAACCGTAACCCCGGCAACCATAACAATCAGTCGTTGCCATCCCGGTTTAGCACGGAATTCGTATGGTTGTGGCGGCAGTTTCATCTGCTCCTTATCCATCGATTCATCTATCATTCCTGAGATCTTTACATATCCGCCAAGTGGCAACCAGCCAATTCCATATTCTGTATCACCCTTCTTATACTTGAATAAGGAGAACCATGGATCAAAGAACAAATAGAATTTTTCTACACGAATCTTAAATAAACGCGCTGCAAAAAAATGTCCTGCTTCATGAAGCAGGATGAGTATAGAGAGGCTAAGTAAGAACTGAGAGACCTGAACTAATACACCCATTTTAAATTAAAAAGATTGCAAAGTTACCCCAATTTTTCAATCTACATAGAATCATTGTTCGGTTCATGTTTTAATCGCTTCAAACGGCACTTCTTCCAGTTATCATGCCTGAAGATGAGTCGCGAAGTAAAATACCCTATTGCACTACCCATTAATATGTCGGAGGCCCAGTGGTAATTGCCATTTATACGGCCCAGCCCCGTTATGGTGGCAAGGGTATATGCTGTTATGGGAATAATTAAAGGGTGGGGATATTCCTGCGCAATCATAGTGGCGGTAGCAAACGCAAGTGTGGTATGCCCTCCCGGATAGGAATCGAATTGGAATTGACCTTTTGGGCCTAACCAGTGCTTGGGGTTTGGGTCCTGATAGGGACGATAACGCTCAAAAACAGATTTGAGCAATAATGTAGTTACTCCACTGATTACAATAGACTTGGTAGTAAGCATAGCCATGTGCTTTGGATGGTCCTTCTTAAAAATACATCCGGCTAAATAAGAGGTGCCGATTATTACCGCAGGAAAAACTCCACTGCCAAAAGGGTCTCCAACATATTTTTCAAGATAATTTGAGGTGTTATTGCGGTTGGTTTGGGCAAAAGTCATTACACTTTTATCAGCATTCGTAAAGATAAGGGCAACATCTGCCGTTGCAATCGCTCCGAAAATTAACCATTGAGAGCCCTTCCAATGAAATGGAGCAACAACCACATCCCGGGCATCTAAAAATCCGGAAAGGATAAAACGTTCATCAAACCGGGTGGGGTGAGTATCGGAATCATTTTTAGTTTGCCCCAAACCCCTAAAGGGGCTTTGAAAAAGGCATATAAGGATTATAAAGTACCGCAAACTTTTGTAAGAAAACTTCATGCACTAACGTTCTTTTTGCAAAACTCGATTGCCTTAACTCGTGTTTCTTTATCACTTTCAAGATGGTCTGCCAGAGTTGGTTTTTCAATGAAAGTTCCCTGTTCCATACACTTTTTAACTACTGTTGGAATATCGGTAAAACCAACTTCATCTCGCAGAAATGCATGTACTGCTACTTCATTGGCCGCATTTAAAATGCAGGCCATGTTACCACCTTTTTTCATGGCATCGAAAGCTAGTTGAATGGAGGGGAAAGCAGTGTAGTCAGGCTTTTCAAAAGTTAAGGAAGGATAAGCTGCAAAATCAAAACGGGGAAAAGAGGAATGAACTCTCAGCGGATAAAAAAGAGCGTATTGTATTGGCAACTTCATATCGGGTAAACCCATTTGAGCTTTGATAGAGCCATCTTCAAACTGCACCATGGAATGAATGATAGACTGTGGATGAACAATCACTTCAATCTGTTCGGGTTTGAGGGCAAAGAGCCATGCCGCCTCGATAATCTCCAGCCCTTTATTCATAAGGGTTGCAGAGTCGATGGTAATTTTATTACCCATGCTCCAGTTGGGATGTTTCAGTGCCGTTTCTTTTTTAACTGTCTCTAAAAACTTCTTATCCTTCCCTCTGAATGGCCCGCCCGATGCGGTGAGTATTATCTTCTCAATCTTATTATGAAACTCACCTGCTAAACATTGAAAGATAGCAGAGTGTTCCGAATCAACCGGATAAATATTTACACCTTTTGCTTTGGCGGCTTCGGTTACCAAGGCACCTGCAACAACCAATGTTTCTTTGTTGGCGAGTGCAATTTGTTTGCCTGCCTCAATAGCGGCAAGTGTAGAACGTAATCCGGCAAAGCCAACAATGGCAGCCAATACCATGTGTATGCTTTCCATCTGTACCACTTGTACAAGCGCATCAGCACCGGCATATACTTTTATATCGTGTTTGAAGAGAGCATCTTTTACAAATTGGTATTTTTCTTCATTGCCAATTACAACTGCATTCGGAGAGAACTCGATTGCCTGTTGTATAAGCAGGTCCGCATTGTTTTCGGCAGAAAGAACTTCCACCTGTAGCTTGTCGAGGTTAGCCCTTACAATATCTAGCGCCTGTTTACCAATAGAGCCTGTAGAGCCAAGGATTGCAATATTTTTCTTTGTAGGTTGTGCCATGGTGGAAGGTGCGAAACTATGACTAATATTCCTGTAGCAATATTTCAGCAGGAACATGTAAGTTTTGGATGATACTTTGTATCATCTTTAAAGTGAGTTTGCGTTTCTTATTTAATATTTCGCTCACTCTTCCTTTAGAACCAATGATACCTTCCAAGTCTTTATTCTCAAGCCCTAATTGCTCCATTCGGAATTTGATGGCTTCAATTGGGTCTGGTGCTTCTATAGGGAAATGCTCGTCTTCATATTTTTCAATGAGAATTGAGAGAAGTTCTAATTCATCACCTTCTTTAGTTCCGGGCGATGCCTCAAAAATATCTTCCAAACGGGCCATTGCTTCTTTATAATCCTTCTCTGTATGAATAGGTTTAATTTTCATTTTTATATGGTTGTTGAGTTAATTTTATCGTATTCAGAATGAGTTCCTACAAAGCGAATCCAGGCTATTTGGTATTTATAATTTATCTTCACTATTAAGCGATAGTTGTTTCCTTTAATATTAAATACTACACGGTTGTCAATAAGAAAACTCGCACTTGGATATTCCCGTTTAATATCATTTGGTGTTTTCCATTGTGAACGTTTACATTCCGCATACCATGATTTTAAGGCTTGTTCACAATCGCTGTGCTTTAGCCAAAAATCCTTTAACCTCTTTTTTGTAAGTATCCTCATGTTTAATCGTAGGATGCAAAGATACAAAAAGTTCCCAAAATGGGAATACGAATGAAAAGGAATAAAATATTTTATACATTTGAACCTATAAATCAAAACCAAAATAACCCATGAACAAATTAATTACAGTAATAGCTATTACAGCAGCTTTTTCTGCTTGTATGCCTCCGAGTAACAATAAAATGGCCGATAACAGGGCAGCTAAAAATATGGAGGCGCAGAAATTATTTATGGAGGAAGTATTTAACAAGCATAATACGGCAATGATTGATTCACTTGTGGCACCGGATTATGTGGAGCATTGTACAGCACCGGGCTATACTCCTGATAGGGCCGGCCTTAAAAAATCGTTTGATGATTTTATTAAATCGATGCCTGATATGCACTCCCAAGTTAATTTCATGGTTGCGGATTCCGACTATGTTACCGTACAATATACCTTTACCGGAACCAATACAGGCGAGATGATGGGAATGCCGGCCACCGGGAAAAAAGTAAATATTGATGGAGTGGATATTGTTAAGTTCAAAAATGGAAAAGCTATTGGACATTGGGGCTATAACGAAGAGACAAAAATGATGATGCAAATGGGTTTGATGCCGGGAATGGGTGGAGATACATCAAAGGCAAAAGTGCCGGATGGAGAGAAGAAGAAAATGTAAGACGCAGCAAGATTAAAATGGAAAGGCCCTGATTTGTTCAGGGCTTTTTTGTTTTATCTATTTTCGCACTCACAAACCCAGCCCAAAATGCCTATCAATATCCTTTTCATTGATTCTGTTCATCCTTTATTGCAAAGGGAATTGGAAGCACATGGATTTATTTGCCATTTACAATATGAATGGAGCCGTGAGAAAATAGGGGAGGAGTTGCATAAATTTGATGGTGTTGTAATCCGTAGCAGAGTTAAGTTAGACAAGGAATTGATTGATAAGGGAACGAATTTAAAATTCATTGCAAGGGCAGGAGCGGGTATGGAAAATATTGATGTGCCTTACGCTGAAAGCAAAGGGATAAAATGTTTGCCATCGGCAGAAGGAAATAGAGATGCGGTAGGGGAACATGCATTGGGAATGCTGCTTTGCCTGTTCAATAATATTAACCGTGCAGACCGAGAAGTAAGGCAGGGTTTATGGGTTAGAGAGGGAAATAGAGGAGTAGAATTGCAAGGAAAAACAGTCGGGATAATTGGCTACGGAAATATGGGCAGTGCTTTTGCACAAAGGCTAAAGGGATTTGATTGTACTGTGATTGCTTACGACAAGTACAAGAAGAATTACTCCAATGAATATGTGCGAGAAGTCACCATGGAAGTGCTTTTTGAAAAGACAGATGTGTTGAGTATTCATCTACCTTTAACTCAAGAAACAAATAAAATTGTCAATCGTGCTTTCCTTGAAAAATTCAAAAAGAATATTTATTTTATCAATACATCGCGCGGTAAGCAAGTCGTTACCGATGACCTTGTAGCATTTATGAAAAGCGGGAAGGTAATTGGTGCTTGTATTGATGTTATGGAATATGAAAGTCTCTCTTTTGAAGGACTTGATAAAAACAATTTACCTTCTTCATTTCAATATTTAGCCAAAAGTGACCGTGTAGTTCTCACTCCCCATATTGCAGGCTGGACGCACGAATCGAATGAAAAAATTTCAGCAGTGTTGGCAAAAAAGATTTTAGAATTATTCTGAAATAGGACTTGTTTTCCTACTCCTTACATTCTTTAATCATGTATTCATTCACCTCTTTTCCCCAAAAGGGGCTACTTATATCTCTCAACATGGGGCCGGTATCTTCGGAAAATAATTCTGCTGCTTTTTTGTAAAGGGGTAAAGCTTTTTCCGCACCGCCGCCCATAAGTTTAGGTGTGTAAAAGAGTATGTTACCCTCTAGAAAATACACGCGGGGGTTATCTGGATTTATCTTTTTTGCCTTGTCGAAATAAGCATTGGCAATAGCACCGTATTCGGTATGCCTGGCGGCAGGAGCCACCGAAAGCCTTGCCTGAGCCAATAATCCTCCTAGAATTGCAACTTCATCGTTCGTTGAATCCATGGGCTCAATTTTTTTGAAAAAGACATCAGCCTCATTCAGCATATTATCTTTATTGTCTTTGTTAGACTCCTGAAAAGATACAATGGCAATACTCCAGGCGGCATAATAATTGGTAAGCCAATTTTGAGGATTCTGCTTCGCAATTAACTTAAACTTATTGCACACACTAAGATATTGAGAATAAGTTTTGGCAGACTCAAAGGCAGAATAATCCGCGGTTAGCAATGCGTCAACCGATTGTGATTTCCCCGGTTTTGATATAAGAAAACCAAATATCAGGGAAAGAATTAGAAACTGTTTATTCATAATGATAGGGTAGAGAGCACCCACGTTATACGAAGATAAAGACAGAAAGATACCAGAACAGATAGAGGGCTTTATTCTAAAATGGATCCCTGGAAATTATTCTTCTCAAGAATGGAAAAAACCAAATTGTTATCTACATTCCCACTACTGTTCTCAATTCTCAGCACTTTGTCGCAATCTTCCAAATCGAAATTGCATTTGTAATGTGGGGCGTTCATGCCAATTTCCTCTAAAATTATTTTAGCCGCACGTTTGTTCAATACATTTGTTTTAAACACTTCTACTGTTCTCATAGGCTTGAGTTTTATAGTCCGAGTATCGCTTTTAGTTTGGGGTATCCAGTTTTACTGATAGGTATTTTTTCTCCTGATTTAAGTATGGCGAGGTGACCTTCTTTTTCATAAGGCTCTATGCGTGTAACTTGCCCTACTTGTACCATGTAGGAACGATGTACCCGCACAAACTGATTCTGGTCCATTACTTTTTCAAAGTACGAAATGGTTTTCTTTTTCAAATAGGACCCTTCTTTAGTATGAATTTTAACATAGTCGTCATCGGCCTGCAGGTAAAGGATTTCACTCATCGGAATGATGCGGATGTTGTTACCGGTTTTCACAACTACTCTGCTATGTTGTTCTGGCGTAAGCGATGTGGGTTCTTCTTCCAATTCTTTCAGTCCGCGATTTGGAATAGTAGTACTATGGTGTTGTTTCCACTTTTGCACAGCCTTGTCGAAACGCTCCCTGCTAAAGGGTTTTAAAAGGTAGTCTATAGCATGTGCCTCGAATGCTTTAATGGCGTATTCATCAAAAGCAGTGGTGAAAATTACACCGGGTTGAGTATTCAATAATTCCAGCATTTCAAACCCATTTATCTTTGGCATTTGCACATCCAGGAAAATTAGATCTGGTTGATGTTCTGCAATTGCTTTCACGCCCTGGAAGCCATCTCCGCATTCATCTACCACCGAAATAAATGGATAAGCTTTCAGGTATTCCTTCACCATATCCCTTGCCAGTGGCTCATCATCAATAATAATTGTTTTAATCATGGGTAATGAATATTTTATTTTTCTGCCAGTTCTTTTAATTTTAGGTTCATCTGATTGAAGCCTTCAACAGTATTTACGTCGAGCATTTTCTTAAACAAGGGAATAAGTATTCCGCTAAATTTTTCACTCTGTTTGAAGAGTGTTGTTCCATTACCAATGTCAATAAGTTCAAACTTATGTTCTCCGTCAAACAGGCCGGGGATAAGCAAATGCCCAATCCAGCGGAGTTCCTTATTTTCATCAAATGCAAGAACGAGTGGCTTGAAGGTCATGGGTTTTTCTCCCGGTGGTTGAATATTTGTTTCAATCCTGTTTCCGGCCGAAACTTTACCTTTTAACGATTTAATAAAAGGATTCCATAACGGGTATTTATCAAAATCGGTGAGTATAGCCCAAACCTTTGCGGGGCTTGCATTGATAATTATTTCAGTTTTTATTTCTTTTGCCATGGCTATTTTTTAATTAACCTAATTGGGGGATTTTTACGGTTGTAATAAATAGAGCTCCTTCCGCTTTTGTTTCCAATAAATCATTTCGTCCATAGAGCAGATAAAGCCTACGGGATATAGATGTAAGCCCAAATCCCGTTCCTTTTTGAGAAGAAGAAGTTGCGGGGTCAAATGGATTTTGAACGGAGATTGTAAGTAGGTGGTCGTCCTTTTTCGCTGTAATTTTTATCAGCACTTTTTCGGTGGTATCATACAATCCAAACTTGATAGCATTCTCAACAATTGGTTGCAAAAGTAACTGCGGAATTTTGGCTGTGAGGCAACTTTCATCTTTCTCAAGTACTGTCTCCAACCTATGCCCAAAGCGGACTTTTTCAATGTCGAGATAAAGTTGGAGCAGTCGCAATTCTTCTTCCAATGTAACCTGTAATTCTTCTTCATTCTTTAATGTACCTCTCAAAAAATCGGAAAGATTCTGGACCATTAATCTGGCCTCTTCGGGGCGTGCAATGGTAAGCGCACTAATGGAGTTTAAGCTATTAAATAAAAAGTGAGGATGAAGTTGTTTTCTCAATTTGAAAAGCTCCGCTTCTCGGGTTAATTTTTCTGCTTCCTGTTTGCGTTTTTCATTCAGTTGCTGTTCCTCATTGCTGTAAATAACCCAGCTTATCATGGCAAACCAGCCTGTAATAAGAAAAGCTACAAACAAACGAATGGGGAGCGATTTGGGAAGAAGAGCTAAATAGGCAGGCTCAGTAATAATGGATGAGAGAATCCAGTTAATGGCTAGCAACCAAACACCCGATATAGCCAGGTCCCAGATGAACACATAAATAAACCTGCTTTTTCCGGGACGGTAGTAGCGCAGAATATTCCCTAAATTATAGCAAATAACTGAAAGAAGCACATAACAAACTGCACTGTCAATTAAGGAAGTTCTTAGAGAAATATCCAGCCACATTAAAATAGCAGTCTGGATAATGATAAATACCGCCGATAGGGCGATATTTATCAAAAGCAGGTTGCGGCTGTTTATTCTAGTGCTTGTCATTTTCTTTTAACGTTCAATCTTAATAACATTGAATAGTTACTCCTCCGAATATAGAAGTCCCATCAATAATAAGTGTTTTAGCAGGGTTTTCTTTAATTATAGCCTGAGGCCTTTTATCGTCGGTGCCGCCAAAAATAGAGGTTGTTTTAACAACTACTTTCCAGTCGGTTGGTACAATAATAGTAGCTCCGCCGAAAACGTTTACAAAGTCTATAGTTACGGTTCCAGTAAAATCTGCTTGGGTAAGATTCAGATCGCAACCACCGAAGATGTTTTCGATATGGCCTCCCTTAAAATTCTTAGAGACAACCACTCTGTCAACCCCTCCGAATACAGAAGTTGCATCAATAAAATCATCAGCTGATGTTTCTCCAGTAGACTGTTCTGAACCCGGATTATTTTGGTGAGTCCAGTCTTGATACTTATCCCATTTGGCCTGATATTTTGCACTGTTGCGAAAGTTTCTCCTTGGTCGAAGGATCATATAAAGCCCAAACACAATTACTACCAGCGGCCAGGTGTACTCTGAAATAGATTGGGCTGTGTAAAACCTATAAATGTGCGGGATTAAAAATACTGCACCCACAATCATAAGTACTTCCCATCCTCCGCGTGAAAAACCTTTTCTGGCTGCAATATAAAAACCAATTGCAATTAGAAACATAGGCCATGTGAAAATCCATGAGGCTAAAAGTAGCGGATGCATGCGGTGGATGAGCCATACTACGCCAAGCCCTACTAATACTAAACCGCCAAGTGCGCGGCCACCGCGATTAGGGGTTTTTCCGAAGTTATACTGTTGTTGAATCTTTTCTGAATCCATAGTGTTTTTAAATTTTATGATGCAAAACTACTCAACCTGGCAGGGGTAGGTTAGCGGTATTAGGTACTGCATGGGTAAAAGTAGGTAAAAGAGAGGATTTTGTCGGTGAAAGCCGAAATGAAAAATCAAATGAAGGTTTTAGGATGGGTAAACGTCTAATTTACTGTATGAAAAACGATGCCTCTTTAAAAATAGCAATTGGTAATTGGAAGATTAGATGCGGTTTATGGTCATTATCAAAGATTTTTGTTGACAAACGCCCATTGAGGCATTATATTTGCACCCTTTTATAGAAAAGTAACATATCAATAACACATGAAATTATCAGAATTTAACTTCGCATTTCCTAAAGAATTAATAGCAGAATACCCAGCCACCAATCGCGATGAAGCCAAATTAATGGTGGTTCACCGTAAAACAGGCAAGATAGAACATAAGGTTTTTAAAGACTTATTAAGTTATTATGGCCCTCATGATGTATTTATCCTGAATGACACCAAGGTATTCCCGGCACGTTTGTTCGGTAAAAAGGAAAAAACAGGAGCGAAGATTGAAGTGTTCCTTTTAAGGGAATTGAATCGTGAAAGTTTCCTGTGGGATGTATTGGTAGATCCTGCCCGTAAAATCCGTATTGGTAACAAACTGTATTTCGGAAATAATGAGGAGTTAGTAGCCGAGGTTATTGATAATACCACATCCAGGGGCCGTACCTTGCGTTTCTTGTTTGACGGAACTTACGAAGAGTTTAAGAACATTGTATACAGCCTGGGCGAAACCCCGCTTCCAAAATATATTAAACGCGAAGTAAAAGACACCGATAAAGAACGTTATCAAACCGTTTATGCGGCTAATGAAGGAGCTGTAGCGGCTCCAACTGCCGGACTTCACTTCAGCAAAGAGCTGATGAAGAGAATGGAGTTAAAGGGTACTGAATTTGCACATGTTACATTACACGTTGGGTTAGGAACCTTCCGCCCGATTGAAGTGGAAGACCTGAGCAAGCATAAAATGGATTCGGAGCAGATGATAATCACTCAGAAGAATGCTGATATTGTAAATAAAGCCAAAGTTGATAAAAGGAAGGTTTGCGCTGTTGGAACCACTTCTATGCGTGCCATTGAAACCTCCGTATCTACCGATGGAATGTTGAAACCTTTTGACGGATGGACAAATAAGTTTATCTATCCTCCTTACGATTTCCGTATTGCCAATAGCATGATCACCAACTTCCATATTCCGGGTTCAAGCCTGCTCATTATGGTTTGCGCATTTGGTGGATATGATTTGATTATGAAAGCTTATAAAGAAGCGATAAAGAATAAATACAAGTTCTTTTCGTATGGTGATGCCATGCTCATCCTTTAAGTAGAGATGCCTGAAGCAGGTTATAAAAGATATGCTATAATTGTTGCTGGTGGCAACGGAATTCGTATGAATAGCCCGGTGCCAAAACAATTTTTAAAGTTAGACGGCAAACCGATTTTATTACACAGCATCAACAAATTTCTGGATACTGATCCTTCAATTGAGATCATTTTGGTCCTTCCGCAAGACTATATGAAGTTTTGGGAAGCACTGTGTGCTGAGTTTATGTTTCATAAACCTATAAAGATTGCTTTCAGCGGCGAGAGCCGATTTCATTCTGTTAAGAACGGACTTGAATTGGTGACCGAAGAAAGCATTGTGGCCATTCATGATGCTGTTCGACCATTGGTTAGCAGTAAAACTATTCTGGCTACTTATAAAGCGGCAGAGAGGTATGGAAACGCTGTTCCTGCTATCCCAATCAATGATTCCATAAGGCAGATTGAATCTACCCGTACCATTGCAGTTGATCGTTCCCGGTATTGCGCTACACAAACCCCTCAATGTTTCCGTTCCGATATTATTAAGAAAGCGTATCTGCAAGAATATCACTATACCTTTACCGATGATGCTATGGTGGTTGAAGCCATGGGTGAACAAATACACCTGGTAGACGGGAATCCGGAAAATATAAAGATCACCAGCCCTAAAGACCTGCTTATTGCAGAAGTTTTGTTAAAGGCTGAAGGCCAGTTCCAGACTGTATCAAAATAATTTATCTCAGCCCCAAACCCCTATTTCTATGATAAAACCAAATAATATTCAGTATTTCTTTTCAAAACGGCAAAGACTCTATGAATAAGTTTGTTCCTTATAGCATTGAGCACGCTCATTTTGTTTTTACCTTCGGCTACCTTTCTTTCA
>CAIPDV010000045.1 GCA_903863935.1 uncultured Bacteroidota bacterium | reverse complement strand
GCCCGCCGCAACTTCCCCTCCAAATAACAAATAAATACTATCATTCCGAACGAAATGAGGAATCTCGTTTTATTTCTGAATTACTTTGTCCGCGGTAGCTTTAGCGAAGGAGGATTAGCTTTCCTTCCCCAACCAAGCCACCGTTTTCGGTAATAACCCGATAAAGATAAATGCCATTGGGTTGACCGATAAGGTCAATTTCTTCACTCTTAGCTCTTAGTTCTTCGCTCTTAACTCGCTTCCCCAGCACATTATAAACCTCCACATTGCATTTTTCGGAAACATTTGATAATGATAAAGTAAATTGGCCGGTGGAGGGGTTGGGGAAAATATTTATTTGTCCTAGAGTTGTTAATTGATTAGTTGAGGTAGTAACGATAGTATCCTTTAAACTAAAAATAATACCCTCATTACTATCCCCTCCCACCTGGGCCATTCCATACAGCGTATTTCCTGAAAGAGTTAAGCTTCCGAGAGGGTTTGCCCCATCTGAAGAACTTCCGGTAAAATTATGGAGATCAGTAAATGAACTTCCATTAGTATCTATGGAGAAAATAACACCATTAGTACTTGATCCTCCCGCCAGAGTCATTCCATACAGCATATTTCCTGAAAGTGTTAAACTTCCTTCAGGCTGTTCTCCATCGGAAGAACTTCCGGTAAAGTTATGGAGGTCGGTAAATGAACTTCCATTGGTGTTGATGGAGAAAACAATACCATAATTACTTGACCCTCCGTAATAAGTCATTCCATACAACTTACTTCCGGAAAGGGTTAAGCCTCCATAAGGAGATGCTCCATCTGAAGAGGTCCCGATAAAATTATGAAGGTCAGTAAATGAATTTCCATTGGTATCTATAGAAAAAATAATACCATCATTACCTGACCCTCCTGCAGCAGTCATTCCATACAGCGTATTTCCTGAAAGAGTTAAACTTCCTATAGGGCCTGTACCATCGGAAGAACTCCCGGTAAAATTATGGATGATTGTAAACGAACTTCCATTAGATTTGATGGAGAAAATAATACCATCATTACTTGGCCCTCCGTTCGGAGTCATTCCATATAAAATACTTCCTGAAAGAGTTAAATTTCCTCGAGGATATGAACCATCGGAAGAGTTACCGGTAAAATCATGGAGGACCGTAAATCCTCCTCCATTGGTATTGATGGTGAAAATAGTACCAAAAATACTTGACCCGCCCTCAGCAGTCATTCCATATAGCGTATTTCCCGAAAGAGTTAAACTTCCTGCAGGATCTTCTCCATCAAAAGTACTTCCTGTAAAATTATGCAGGATTGTATAATTTTTTCCATTGGTATTGACTGAAAAAATACAACCATAGTTAAATGACCCTCCTGTAACAGTCATTCCATACGCCACATTACCCGAAACAACCAGAGAGTCATATTGAGGGTATGCGCCAAGATAAGAACCACTAGTTCCGCTAAAATTAACAAGGTCGGTAAACTGAGCCCTGCTCGATACTATTCCTAAAAAAAACATAACTACGATTAAAAAGCAATATTTTTTCATGGCGTTTTAATTTTATACAAAAGTATAAAAAAATTAATAGCCGAATCTTTTTTCTTTTTTGGTAAAATCTACTAAAACAAATATAACGTTTTTTAAATTGGGTTATGAGAGGGGAAGGAGGTTAGCAATGCTTATTTGCTATTCAGTAAAGTCTCTACTTCCGATTTAAGGAGCGGCACGTGATTGGTAATAATTGCCCAAGTAGTTTCATTATTCACTGAATCATAGGCATGCGTAACAAGGTTTCTGAAACTAATTATTTTCTTACCAGCGGTAATCGAAATAGTTGACTCCAACTTCACAGGTTATTCATTGCTTCCCCAATAATGGTCAATTCACGTTCTACCGCCCGTCTTGCCATTTTATTTTTTTGATAATCACTTAAACTCATTCCTTCAGTGAAGCTGAAAACAGAATTCGTTGCTTCAAGAATGTCTCTAAGTAGTTTTTCAGTCTGCCTGTCCATATATGAGTTTTTTTTTCGTCCAACTCTTCCTTAAAGCATTGATTTGTCAAAAATTTTTCGGAAACCAAATCAACATCTCTTTTTAGCAAGTCAGCCAGTTTCTCATAAAGATTCAAAAACATCTCCCCTCTGTCAAGCGGGTCTAAAGACTCATCTATATTAATAATAAAATCAACATCACTTTTATCGTTAAACTTATCAGTTACTACAGAGCCAAATGCATACGCCGACTTAACATGGTATTGTCGAAACATCTTTGTTATTTCAGGCAACTTTTCTTGTAAAAAAGGGTGAAGCATTTGTCCTTTAATTTTATACAAAGATATGGCATTTTTTAGAGTTGCCCATTTTAGGGTTAAATAGCAACAAAAATCCCCCGATTTCTCGAGGGCCTTTTTTATTAGAAAATATGGAAATATTTGCCAGTCGGGCTTCCGACTTATTCAGCTTTTTCTTCTCTTTCCGATAAGGTTTTCACTATGCCGCTAAGTTTTTGGCCTCCTGATTGGAGAGCGCCAATAACGTTCTTGGCAGGTGATTGAAGCAATGCAATGATATCGGCAATGAGTTCGTTTTTGGTTTTGAGTGCGCTGAGTGACTCAAGGCTTTCATCTCCAAGGTAAACGCTTTCTTCAATAAATGCACCTTTTAATAATGGTAACTTTGTACCATCATTACGGAACTGCTTGATAACACGTGCTGGATCGCTAGGCTGGCTTCCCCAAAGTACGGCAGTGTTGCCAACCAGGGTAGCATGAAGATCAGCAAATGCAGCAGCATTATCAGACTTTTCCATTGCTTTGCGCAATAGGGTGTTCTTTACAACTTCCATATTCACATTCTTTTCAAAGCAAATCCTGCGGAATTGGTTGATCTTAATGCCTGTGATGGTGGAAGTATCGGCCAGGTAAAAATTCTTGTTTTCGTTTAAAAGAGCGGTTAACTCTTCAACTTTCTTATTTTTCTCCTGCTTGTTCATGTTCTTTAGTTACGAGTTATAAGTTATGAGTTATGAATTTCTGTAAGTCTATGGGTTATAATTTATAACTCATAACTTGTTTTAGTATCCGAATGATTTAGTTTCAATTTGTATGCTTGGGCTCATGGTAGACGACATAAAGATGCTGTGGATATAAGCTCCTTTTGATGCAGCAGGTTTTGCCTTTACTATGGTTTGCATAAATTCATTTACGTTTTCAGCTAATTGGGCAGGATCGAAAGATACTTTGCCAACCGAAACGTGTACAATACCGTCTTTATCGGCTTTGTATTCAATTTTACCGGCCTTCGCTTCTTTCACTGCTTTACCAACTTCCTGGGTAACAGTACCAATTTTTGGGTTTGGCATTAATCCGCGTGGACCGAGGATTTTACCAAGTGCTCCCACTTTTCCCATTACCGATGGCGATGCAATTACTACGTCAACATCTGTCCAACCGTTTTTAATTTTGGTGATATAATCATCCAATCCAACAAAGTCTGCTCCGTTTGCAGTAGCTTCTGCTTCCTTATCAGGGGTGCAGAGTACGAGTACACGTAATGTTTTTCCGGTTCCGTGTGGTAAACTAACGGTACCACGCACCATTTGATTGGCTTGTTTCACGTCAATACCTAAACGAACACTCATTTCAACTGAACCGTCGAATTTGGTGGTCGAAATTTCTTTCAATATTTTGGTTGCTTCAACAATAGGATATGTTTTATTGATATCATATTTTGACAATGCAACTTTTCTTTTTTTACTGATCTTTGCCATGTTTACTTTAATTACGAATTAGAAATTTTATTATTAATTACTAATTACTAATTATTAATTAACTACTTCTATGCCCATGCTTCTGGCTGTTCCTGCAACCATCTTAACGGCTGATTCAAGCTTAAAGCAATTTAAATCGGACATTTTATCTGCTGCAATTTTTTCCATTTGTGCGTGGGTGATCTTGCCAATCTTCTTTTTGTTCGATTCGGAAGAACCCAATTCAATTTTAAGAGCTTCCTTGATTTGAGCCGCTACCGGGGTTTTCTTTATAACAAAGTCAAAAGACTTGTCGGAATAAACGGTAATAATAACCGGCAATATTTTACCAGCCTGATCTGCTGTACGGGCGTTGAACTCTTTGCAAAAGTTCATAATGTTTACACCTTTAGCACCTAATGCAGGACCGATTGGCGGAGCCGGATTGGCCGCTCCTCCCTTAATCTGTAATTTTACTAGTCCTGAAATTTCCTTAGCCATGATTTCTTATTATTAAAAATTAGCTTTCTTTTTTAACTTGCATATAACTTAATTCCAACGGGGTTTTCCGGCCGAAAATCTTCACACTTACTTTCAAACGTTTCTTTTCATCATTTACCTCTTCTATCGTTCCAACAAAGCTGTTGAATGGTCCATCAATAATTTTGATGGTTTCACCCACCATAAAGTGGATATTCATTCCGGCTTCGGTTTCCGATAATTCATCTACTTTACCTAGGATTCTGTTTGCTTCTGCCAAACGGAGTGGAACCGGATCATCGCCTCTTTTAGCACCCAAAAATCCTATAACATTTGGAATACTCTTTAAAACGTGTGGTAATTCTCCAACAAGCGCAGCTTCAATCAGAACATATCCAGGGAAGTAACTTCTTTCTTTGTTTATCTTTTTGCCATTCTTTATCTGAATGTACTTTTCCATAGGAATTAATACCTGTGAAATATACGATTTCAGGTTAAGCCTGCTCACCTCCAACTCAATTTGTTGTTTTACCTTTTTCTCTTTGCCGCTTATAGCCCTAAGCACATACCACTTCTTCACAAGAGCAGAGTCGCTGCTTGGAACAGGTGTTACCGGTGTATTTGGTTCTATATTCATTTGGCTTTGTTATTTATGGAACAGGGAATAGAATAAGGTCATTATTTTACTGGAGGAGAAATCCATTGTGAATATTACCAGCGAAATGATAACAACCGCAACCAGCACTACAATAGCACTACTCTGAAGTTCGGCAGCTGTGGGCCAGCTCACCTTGTTCATAAGCTCGTCGCTTACTTCATCTATATATGTCCTAAATTTACTCATAACTTTAAAGTTGCACGGGTGGAGAGACTCGAACTCCCAGCCAATGGTTTTGGAGACCACTACTCTACCAATTGAGCTACACCCGTTTGTTTGTAGCTAATTAGGAATTAAGAATTAGGAATTAGGAATCGAGAGCGTTGATTATTTTAATTCCTAATTCCTAATTCCTAATTAATTATTTTATAACATCAGTTACTTGACCTGCGCCTACTGTTCTTCCACCTTCACGTATTGCAAAACGTAATCCTTTGTCCATAGCTACAGGAACAATAAGTTTTACGTCCATATTTACGTTATCGCCTGGCATAACCATTTCTCTTCCTGCCGGAAGGGTGATTTGTCCGGTTACGTCTGTAGTTCTGAAATAGAACTGCGGACGATATTCATTGTGGAATGGGGTATGACGACCGCCTTCTTCTTTCTTTAATACATACACTTCGCCTTTAAACTCGGTGTGTGGAGTAATGCTGCCTGGTTTAGCAACAACCATACCTCTCCAAACATCGGTTTTTTCAATACCGCGGAGTAGGAGACCTACGTTGTCACCTGCTTCTCCTCTGTCGAGGGTTTTGCGGAACATCTCAACACCCGTAACGGTGCTTTTCTTGTTCTCTTCGCGCATTCCCACGATTTCAACTTCCTCGCCTGTGTTAACAACGCCTCTTTCTATTCTACCGGTAACAACGGTACCACGACCTGTAATCGTGAAAACGTCCTCAACTGACATGAGGAATGGCTTGTCAACTTCGCGGGTTGGAATTGGAATATAACTGTCTACTGCATTCATAAGTTCCATAACGCTATCTTCCCATTTTGGGTCGCCGTTAAGGGCTCCGAGTGCAGATCCTTTAATAATTGGGGTTGCATCGCCATTGAAACCGTAGAAGGTTAAGAGCTCGCGAATTTCAACTTCAACGAGTTCTAACATTTCTGTGTCTTCAACCATGTCAACTTTATTCATGAACACTACAAGAGTAGGTACACCTACCTGACGAGCCAATAGAATGTGCTCGCGGGTTTGAGGCATAGGACCATCGGTAGCGGCTACTACAAGAATAGCACCATCCATTTGAGCAGCACCTGTAACCATGTTTTTTACATAGTCAGCGTGGCCCGGACAGTCAACGTGGGCATAGTGCCTGTTTGCTGTTTCGTACTCTACGTGTGAAGTATTGATTGTGATACCGCGTTCTTTTTCTTCAGGTGCGTTATCAATTGAATCGAATGCACGAACTTCAGATGAAAATCCTTTCTTGTGAAGAACCGTTGTAATAGCGGCTGTAAGAGTTGTTTTACCGTGGTCAATGTGACCGATAGTTCCAATGTTTACGTGAGGTTTTGTTCTTTCAAATTTGCCTTTAGCCATGACGGTTATTTTTTGATGGTTTTGTTACTGATTTTATTTTTTCGGGTCGCAAAGGTAGAAAAAAAATCAATCTGCATAACTTTTTATAAATAATTTTTGTCGGAGCCCGACCGGCAATTATTAAAATACCCCTAAACGGGTTTCAGCAATATATTGACTTTACAACAAAAATGCGACCCTGCAAAGGTATCAAATGAACCTAATCCTTCACTATTTTCCCTTCTCCAACCAAGTCCCCAGTTTCCGAAACAACTCTGTAAAAATAAATGCCATTGGGCTGATTAGTAATATTAATGAGATTGTCATCCCCGCCTGTACCAGTTCGGGCAGGCTGAGCGGAGCGAAGGATCTGTTTTAGCACCTTCTCTCCCAAAATATTAAAAACCTCCACATTACAGTTTTCTTTTATGCTTGATAAAGATAAATTGAAGATGCCTGTGGAGGGGTTTGGGAAAATGGAAATACTACTATTATTCTTTTGCTCTTTAATTGATGTGCTAATCGTTGACGTTACTTTACGGATAACGTTATTTACTCCGTCCGCAATGTAGATGTTTCCCGCAGTATCTACTTTGGCATCAGAAGGCCCAAACATTTCTGCAGCAGTTGCAAGTCCACCATCACCACTATAGCCAAAAACTTTATCTATACCTGCGACCGTGCTGATAATGCCTGTTTGAGCATCTACTTTGCGAACTATATAATTTCCATCAGGAAAATACAGGTTTCCTTGCCTATCTATTCCAATACTTACAGCTTCAATTTCTGCGGCGGTAGCAGGGCCACCATCACCACTATACCCTCCTCCTATTGCATTATTACCAGCCACACAACTTATGATACCTGTTGACATTGTAATTTTTCGTATTTCATTATGATAAAAATCTGCGGTATATACATTCCCTAAAGAGTCAACCGCCAAGCCTTCTGCACCATCCAATCGGCAGGCTGTGGCAGGCCCTCCATCCCCTAGAATGGAACCTCCACCTGCAATTGTATTAATAATTCCAGTTGCCGCCCTTACTTCACGTATTACATAATTTCCTTTATCTGAAATAAAAATATTGCCAGAATCATCCACTGCAACACCGCAAGGGATATTCATTCTTGCCTTTGTCGCGGGCCCGTTGTCTCCAGTATATCCAGTATATCCATCTCCGGCTACTGTGCTGATGATTCCACTTGACGCTAATACTTTGCGTATTGTCTTATTGAATCTTTCACATATGTATAAGTTTCCTGCTGTATCAAAAGCTAATCCATTGGGAGTATTTAGTTCCGCTGCGGTCGCTGGACCGCCGTCTCCAGAATAACCTTGAAAAGCAATCCCAGCATACATTGTAATGATACCAGATATTGCATCAACCTTACGCACACAATTGTTGGCGTAGTCACCAATGTAAATATTTCCCTTTTTATCAATTGCTAAATCCGCTGGCAAATTTAATTCAGCTAATGTAGCTTGACCACCATTGCCACTGTAACCACCATTACCTGTTCCGTGGTTATAACCATTGCCCGCTATAGTGCTAATGACAATACCTTGCGAATAGATAAGTGAAAAAGAAAAGAGAAAGGAGAAAAAAGAAATTACCTTTTTCATTAGGCAAATATAAGAAAAAATTAATGAGTAATTTCCACTTTCCCTGATTTTATTAATGCTCCATCGGGTTTCAAGGTGCGGTAAAAATACAACCCGCTCGGCAATTGGCTGATATTGAATGTGGTTTTATTTTCTGATAGTTCTATACTTATTACCTTCTCGCCAACCACATTATATAAATCAAAATAATAGGTAGGCTGGTTACTGCTTTCTAAATCTAAAGTCAGGTCTGAATTTGCCGGGTTTGGATAAACAGAAAACAATGGCTGATGGACTTTTGAAGTTGAATTTGTTTTTGGATGTTTATGAGGAGCATGCGGATAATAAGGCTGGTCGCAATATTGATAAATATTCATATAGTCAGTAACATTGGTATCAATAGTCCCGGGTTGGTGAACCACAACTGCAAGTTGTGTAGCGTTGTATTGGAGCGTATTATAACTAAATGTTACTGTGTAGGTGTTGCTCGAAGTGACTCCCAAAGGTGTTCCGGTTTGTATATCATACCAGAAATAGGTAAATGGCCCTGTACCACCATGGACGGTCGCGGTTATAGGAATATCTTGATGCAGCATACTCAAATCACCCCACCTCACATACTGGGTATCGTGAGGCAAGGTTACGTAAAACTTCAAAAACCCTGAACCTGTTGAATTAAAGTTGATATTTTCCCTGTTTAAACACTCATATTCAAACCATCCATCACCCAAAATTTGGAAATTGGTATCCTTGCCCATAGCATCTTCAGCATAATATCCATTTAGGTTGTTGGTGAATTTTTGTTTTTTCCAGCTTACTGCAAGGCTATCATAATATTGATTTTCAATATACTCTGCTTTCTGTAGTTTGCTTTTTTTACAAAGTTCGCAGCCCGATAAATCGGCCTCATCCATATCCTCATAGCATTTTGTGCATCCGCCTGTACTGTCTGCTGCAGAAAATACGGGCCATATTTCTTTTTTATAATAGTTGTGATATACATTCATTCCCGCTGCCGAATCTATTTGGATAAAATCGCCCCGGTTCCATAGGGCCTCGCCAAATTGGGTATAAGATCCAAGTAGTAGCCGGTCTGCATATATGCCTATTGAATCCACTTCCATTGCACTTGTCCAGTTCGGATACAATGAATCGGTCAGCAATACTGCATTGCCCATTACATTCAGAGGTGTTTCCAAATAGTCTTCCACCCGCAAATAATTATCGGGGCAGCTATGTGCTGCATTATACATTGCCTTTAGCATGGGCATGTAGGGTATGAAAGTCATTAAGACTGCCAGCCCATCCGAAAGCACCTGAACTTGTATCATATCCCCTCCAAAATTCTTCATCAAGGCTTAACACATCAATTTTTTTGTTCCATGGCAATCCATAGGTATACCTATGTATATGGTCATTAAATTCTGCCTGGTCAAAGTTTTCAACATTAAATGCCTGAGATGTATCCGTAGTTATTCCATTGTTATAACACTCAACCCCTACTTGCTCAACTCCACCCCTTGTTTTCAGAGAGTCTATGAAACTTTCAAGATGCAAAGCATGAACAGAGTCAACCCATTTATTGCTAATACCAAAAACCCAACCGGAATCACTTGGGTCATATTGTAGGCCTCCTAATAATACATAGGTAATATGGTTTTTGGCACAATAATTAACAACCGGAGTGATTTTATTGTAACTCCAATCGTAGGTACTATCAATATAATATGCAGCCCATTCCAAATACATTCCTCTTTTACTCCATCTCGGATATGGCTTTGAATATATAGAAAGGTCAATATGATTCGCAATATATAACGATGCGGAAGCAGTGCACCCAATAGTAGGAGTTGTTGCGGTAAAAGTTAGAGTGGCATTGCGTGGCAATACTGGCATATACGCCGTATCTAGTATACCAGAATAACTTCCGGTCATATCCAATAATGCCCATGAATACCTTAGTGTATCACCTGTATAAGTTGATGCCCTATAAGCAATACTATCTGTATTAAATACTACTATGGTTGGTGTTGGCACGGGCCCAGGCTGTATTATAGTAACACTCGCCGTTCCAGTCACACCCACATTGTCAGTAACAGTCAACGTATACGTTCCTGCCGAAAGGCCAGTAATAGTTGATGTATTCGGAGAACCAGGATACCATGAATAAGTATACGGACTTGTTCCATTGCTTACGGTTGAGGAAGCACTGCCATTGCTTCCTCCATAGCAGCTAACATTGGATGTAACGGTTGCAGTAACTTTTAAAACAAGATACACTATGCGTACACGGTTGTTAGCAGCATCTCCAATATATAAGTTACCCGTTGGTTCAGGGGCCACATCGTCGGGGCTGTTAAATTCGGCTGCGGCTGCTTGTCCACCGTCACCTGAATAACCTGCCGTTCCATTGCCAGCTATCAAACTAATAACATTCGAGGTATTTATCTTTTCGGTACGATTATTCCCAATATTTGTAAAATACATATTGCCGGCAGCATCAAAGGTCATGCCATGGGGGCTGTTAATTTTTGCAGCCGTGGCAGGTCCTCCGGTTCCCGAAAAACCTGCTGTGCCTGTCCCTGCAAACGTACTTATAACTCCAGAAGTATTTACTTTTCTTATCCGGGCATTATTTCCATCGGCAATATAAATGTTGCCCGAATTATCGGCAAGTACCCGCTGCACATTATTAATTTCGGCAGCAGTAGCTTGTCCACCATCGCCTGAAAAGCCCGATACGCCATTTCCAGCAAACGTACTGATAACACCCGATGTGTTTATTTCACGCACTACATTATTACCCAAATCAGCAAAATAAATGTTGCCTGAAGCATCTATAGTAATTCCCCTTGCATTGCTCACTTCTGCCGCTGTAGCTTGTCCTCCATCTCCATTATAACCTGCTGTTCCATTACCCGCAATGGTACTTATTACTCCTGAAGTATTGACCTTCCTGATACGGTTATTTGATTTATCAACTATATAAACATTTCCAGAGGCATCAAATGCAATATCAATAGGACTGCTTACTTTGGCGGCTGTTGCTTGTCCACCATCGCCGGAAAAACCCGCTGTTCCCGTTCCCGCAAAGGTTGAAATAACACCCGAGGTATTTACTTTTCGTACCCGTTGGTTGCCCTGATCTGCTATATATAAATTGCCTGAAACATCTGTAGCAACGCCCATAATAGCATTAATTTCAGCAGCCGAGGCTTGTCCCCCATCGCCCGAAAAACCGGAAGTTCCATTGCCGACAACTGATGTTACAATTTGAGCGTTGCAAACTGAATACAAAAGAATGAACAAAGGGATTAGTAATTTGTTACTCGTAAGCTTTTTTGTTCCTTTAAAAGAACTCGTGAGCACTTTGTGGTTCATAAGGGTATTGGATTTTAGCTTCGTTTATATTCTTTAACAACATAAATATAATTAGCTATTAAATACAAAAAGTACTTTTACTATTAAAATAAAATCAGGGGGGGGGGGGAATTACTTGATGATCAGCTAAATAAAATTTTAACCAATAAAACATTTATTTTATCAAATAATTTGCCCTGCATTTATCAGGCACTTGCCTCACAATTGCCACGCATTTATTTGGCAAAAAAAATGTGTCAGTACCCCTTTGGCACTGACATAAAAATAGGGGTGTTAATTATCTAGTTGTCAGTAAAATATGGTTATGTGTCAGTAAAGTGATTTTTTGATTTTACTGACATATAATCAAAAATGGGATTGTGAAAAAATCACAAAAAAAAAGAGCGAAAAACTCTTCACCACCCCAAACCCCTAAAGGGGCTTTGATAGCGGACAGTTCCAATGTAACTTAATGAATTTAACGCCCCTTTAGGGGTTTGGGGCGAAGAGCCAACTACGGGATTTGAACCCGTGACCTCGTCCTTACCAAGGACGCGCTCTACCAACTGAGCTAAGTCGGCTAACAATTCCCCTCCCCTCAAAAGGGGTCGGGGGATGGAGCGGAAGACGGGGCTCGAACCCGCCACCCTCAGCTTGGAAGGCTGATGCTCTACCAAATGAGCTACTTCCGCTTACTATTTAATTAGGAATTAGTAATTAGTAATCGGGTGCATTTCATTGCTAATTCCTAATTGTTAATTCCTAATTCGTACTGGTGGGGAGACAAGGATTCGAACCTTGGAAGTCGTAAGACAACAGATTTACAGTCTGTCCCATTTGGCCACTCTGGTATCTCCCCTATCAAGTTATGAGTTATAAGTTATGAGTTATAATCAGAGGCGTTCCGCTCATTCATACTTTATAACTCATAACTCATAACTCGGTGCAGAGCCAGTGAAGGGACTCGAACCCGCGACCTGCTGATTACAAATCAGCTGCTCTAACCAGCTGAGCTACACTGGCATGGTTGACGAATTTTTCTGTCACCAGCTTAACTATTTTCATCGTTGAAAGAACGTTCCTTTTTATGTTTAACAGGCGGTTTGGTGCTGCCGGTTTTCTAAAAAAGGTTGCAAATTTAAAAAACTTTTGATTGCTGGGCGGATTTCTTTTTCGAAGTCCGGTAAAATCACTCTTTTATTCCCAATACACTGGAATTATTGAATAGCTGATTGGTTTCCAACCTGCTAATCAATTCTTTTCTTACATTTGTTATACAACATGAAAAACCATATCCTCTTTTTATCGCTTTTAATTTTAAGCATTTCATTCTGCAATGGGCAGGATACCATCATTTTCAATAATGGGACAAAGAAAGTGGTTACCATTACATTTATCGATAGTAGAGTTAATTATACTGATTTAAATGGAAAGGCCTATTCAGCCTCCTCTTCATCAATAAATTATATTCATTATTCAAGCGGAGAAATACTAACAATGAGCCGTTCAGACTATCATCACGCTGATACCATTCACAAAAAATGGTCCTTTTCATTTGATGGGGGCTTTAGCTTTCCCTATATTACCAATCAAACAAATTACTATTATTATTCTGTTCCCTCGTTTTGGTTTTTAAAAGAATATATTTCAAATAGTGGATGGTGCCTTAATGCAAATTTTGAATACAAACTGCTTCCATCTTTAAGGGTTATTGCAAATTATGGTTTCAACCAAACAAATGTTGTAAACTATCCGACTTATATTAGTATTGCGAACCCTTATTTTAGCATAAGTCAATATATGGCCGGTTTTGAGCTTTCACCGCAAACTAATATTAGTGTTCGTCCTTTTCTGAAAGTATTGGCAGGATTAATTACGGCCAATTACCCCAATTATACCGATCAAAACTACACGGGCTATTATGTGCAACCAAATCAATACCGCGATGTGGTTAATGCAGGCAGCGGAACGGGTTTCGGGTTTAGTATTGGCGGAGGCTTATCATGTGCTTTAGCACAAATACTGAATCTCGACCTTTCGTTTAACTATGTTACTACTGCCATTCATTACCCGAATTGGACAATAACCTATTATGTAAATAATGCATATAGTTGGACAGGCAACTATTCCCCCACCATTAATTTTGGTATCATTCAACTTACAGCAGGTTTGCACTTTAACTTCCTAAGGAAGAAATAACGCGCTTGTTTATTAACATCCGTTGCCTGAAAAAACTCATTTAAATCATTTGTAATCACACTTCTTTTTATTATATTTGCATACGAAACGCCATAATTTCATGAAATGAAAAGAGGATTACTTTTTTTTACCCTTTTTCTTTTTGCATTTGCAAGCCCAATTAAGTTACATGCGCAGTTGGTAGGGCAATTGTATAGCCTTGTGTATTATGGTGGTAATGTATCAACCCCGGGCGGAACCTTTAACATTTTTGATCCTATTGATGATAGTGACTGGGCTCCTTTTGAGTTCAATGGATTGAATGGGTTCAGGCCTTATGGCAACCTGGTTCAAAATAAAACCGGCTTATTATACGGGATGACAAATTATGGTGGTACACTAAGTGGAGGAGTACTATTCAGCTATGATTTAAAAGCCAAAAATCAAAATATCATTTACAACTTTGGTGCCGACACAGGCAAGCCTTCCATTCCTTACGGAACTTTAGTTCTGGCTCCCGACAATAATTATTATGCCTTAGACTGGTATGGAGGCTATGCTGGTTCAGGTACTATTTTTAAATTCCATCCACCCAACACTGTCACTAAAATGTGGAGTCTGTGGGGTTTTGAAATCGGAAGCTCCCCGACCGGTAACCTTATTGTAGTTACCGACAGTTTACTTTATGGCATGTGCGACTATAGCAAAGGCGGTGGCCCCGGATCTATTTTCAGTTATAACATTTATACAAATCAGGCTAAACTACTTTATGTTTTTACCGGCACCTCAGGAAATTACCCTCGCGGTAGCCTCCTAAAGGTTAACGATACTATGCTTTATGGCCTAACTCAATCTGGCGGTTCAAGTAGTGATGGTGTATTATTTAGTTATAATATCCGAACCAATGTTGAAACTGTACTTCATAATTTTACGGGTAAGCCTGATGGAAGAAACCCGGGTGGTAGCCTTATGATGGCAACTGATGGCAATCTTTATGGCACCACAGAATCTGGCGGAACAGGAGACAGTGGTACTTTATTCCGTTATAATATCAATTCAAATACTGAAACAGTTATTTATAACTTTGGTCTCAGGTCGGGATTTGAGCCTTTTGCTGATGTTATTCAGGCCACCAATGGCTTGCTTTATGGTAATTGCAATTTTGGTGGAACAATTAATGAAGGCACTATTTTCAGCTATAATATTGGTTCTAGTTTATATTCAGTATTATTTAATTATGATGGACCCCGCGGTGCTCAACCTTACGCCAACTTCCTCGAGGTAATGGGTGCCAGTGATACTGTTGTCGAAAATCCCTGCCCAGGTGATAGTTCTGGCAAAATGACAGTTTATGTGCGGGGAGGAATTGCACCCCTTACTTACCATTGGAGCAATGGTGCTACTACAAGTTCCATTACCGGATTAAAATATGGGATTGACAGCTGCACAGTTACTGATTCAAGAGGAATTGCTTTTACATTAGTTGATTCCGTTGGGCCTGCGCCAATGGGTATTAGTTTCAATGTTTCCAATGCTTGTAACGGCGGAGGCGGAGGCTCTGCATGGGTAACCGTTTTAGGAGGCAGCGGGCCATTTACATACTACTGGAGCAATACTTCAACAACAGATACTGTTACGAATTTAGCCGTAGGCACTTATACCTGCACTATTACCGATGCAAACGGATGTTCCGGAAAGGGAACTGTAGTTATTACTCAGGCTGCCGTAATGATGATTGACAGCATAGTTCAAACACCTCAGACGTGCCCTACCTGCTATAATGGTAGTATCCGCGTATTTGTGTCTGGCGGAGTACCACCCGGCGATACAGCTTGTTATTACTATTTGTGGGGAAGCCTGGGAAGGTATTCGAAATATAATTCCGATACTCTTTCCAATCTCGATTCAGGATCGTATTCCGTTTGTATAACAAGTTGCTATGGCTGCGGAAGTTTGTGTCGTGATACTACGGTTGCCACCGGAATTAATACCCTTCAGAACGGAGGGTTTGTGCATATCTATCCTGTGCCGAGCAGTGGGCTGTTCACTGTTGATTTGAAAGGAAATGGCTATACGAACATGGAAATTACCGATGCCTTGGGAAGAAATGTTTATAGCCAATCTCTACCCCCTGATATAAAAAACAACAAGCTACTTATTGATTTAAGTAGCTTGTCGGATGGGATTTATGTCCTGCAGGTCAGATCCGAAAAAGGAATACTGACCGGCAAGATAGTACTCCAGAAATAACTAGTTATCGCTTATTGAGCTGCTTCAGCAGAGGGAACTCCACCGGGACCAATGTATTTTGCGCTTCCAAATGCCAGAATAGGATAAAAGATAAAGGAAAGGAAAAGTAAACCAACTGTGAAGCCGGAGTCTTTTCCGAAACTTTTCGATAGCCCGTTCAATACCATTATTATAATAACAATATTGACAATGGGTATACACATCAAAAAGAACCACCATACAGGACGGCCAACAATCTTTAGCAGAACTATTAAATTATAAATGGGTATGAGGCACGCCCATCCCGGTTGTCCTGCCTTTGCATAAATCATCCACTGGCAGATGATTAGAAAAATTCCGAATAAAGATGCGATTGCCACTATGGCAATTAACACACCCATATTTGCCATTAAGGCGTCTCTTGGTTCCATGTTGTTTTTGTTTTGATTGTTTGTAATTATTAATTAAGGACTATTTTAATTTGCTATAAAACCTGATTAGGTATTGAAGTTGAAATTCCGCCCGGTCCAATATATTTTGCACTGCCAAATGCAAGCATAGGAAAGAAAATGAAAGGTAAAAATAAAAGCCCTACGGTGAATCCGGCATCTTTCCCGAAGCTTTTCGATAATCCATTTAATGTAATAACATTAATTACAAAAAAAGCCACCAGCGAAAAGAAATATAATACTCCGGTGATTACCCCGCCCCGGTCAATTGCATTCACAACGGCAAAGAAAATATACTGTATTGTCCAGGCGACCCTGGAAATAGGCTTGCCGGCAATTTTCAATCGAATAATTGTTGAATACAAAGGTATAATAGCGGCCCAGCCGGGCTGACCGGCCTTTTCGTAGATGATCCAGTTACAAACTGTAATAAAAAGAACAAGGAGCAGGATGATAATAAACACCACCAGAATCAAAGCCGCATAACCTGCTATCAATGTTTGTAGTGAATTCATCTCAAATAAAAATCTGTGTTGGGCGGGGTATTAAAAAAATCAGGGCCATTATTTCTGCGACAAATGTATAAAAAAGTTAAACCTAATCAAATTCTTTACAAATAATTAATCTATCAAATTCAAATGAATTTAGAACCAATTATTTTAACAAAACTATCTTCTTAACAATCATGTTTTTATCCGCAATTATTTTACAATAATAAATTCCATTTGCAAGGGTATTGCCATTATCGCCTTTACCATTCCATGTGAATATATAGTTACCTGCCGATGCTTTTGTATTGCTGAATCTTTTAACAGCTTCCCCTTGCATATTATAAACAATTACGGATAGTTCCGAGCTACTTTCCAGGTGCACATTAAAGGCAACGGTGGAAGTAAACGGATTAGGGTAATCGGTAACATTTAATGAAGATGTATTAACATCACTTACACTACTTGGAGAAGGATTACAAACGCAATTACTACGCGTATAATCATGTTGGAACATCATCCAGTCTGGCCCTTTACCCGGCCCTACTTTAATTGCATACGCTCTTCCAAAATCACTGTCGATATTAGGATAGAAGGTATGTCCGCCTTCAATAAATACATCCAATGTATCATCGTTTTTAAAACTTGAAATCACAGGGCCATGCTCCAAAGTGAAATTCGAATCTCCATAATCGGCTCGCAGATTTATCTCCCAAAGGAGGTTGCCTCTGCTCCCATTCAATGCATACACTTTTCCATCGGAACAAGCGAAAACCACATCCAGCGTATCATCATTATTTACATCGGCTAAAGCCGCTCCACGAAAGGATGATTCATAGGTTGGCATAAAGAAACTCCATAATAAATTTCCATCCCTGTCAAGTGCGTCTTCTTCTCCGTAGCCGCCACTGTATACCATTTCAAGGTGACCGTCATTTTTAATACTGCCAATGGTAACAGGGTCACCTATGTATGCCAACCCGGCTGTCGGGTATGCCCATTTCAATTTCCCATCGGGGCCATTTAATAAATAAACATGCCCGTCATACGAGGTGATTGCCAATTCAGGATGACCATCTTCACTAACAGGGCCAAACGCTGCACCATGATAGATCCAGTCGGTAGGTACCTGATTTTCCCAGATAAGTTTATGGGTAAGTCCATCGTACGCATATATGGCAGAACTATCGTGAAAACCCGCAAAACTCCAGGTGCAAACAATAATATCCGGATGTCCGTCTCCGTTTATATCTACTAATGCCGGAGAAGCTTCAATAGCGGCACTGTCGTCAACCATTACCTGCCATTTCAATTTTCCACTGTCAGCAGAAAAGCAATTAAGCCTGCCTTCAAAATCGCCGACAAGTATTTGTGGTTTCCCATTACTGTCCAAATCAATGGATGGTGGCGAATCGGTTCCTCCAAAAGGGGTTTGCCAGATAATGTTTCCGTTGGCACCATCAAAACAAGTAAGCACCGGATTACATGAAGATCCTAAAATAATTTCTTTATGCCCATTCTGAAACACATCGTAAATAATAGGTGCCGCATCGTTGCATCCACCCATGTTTTTTTTCCAGAGAAGCGTACCGTCTTCGGCATGAACAACATAAATATTGCTGTCGCCCCAATAACAACTGAAAGCTATTTCTTTTTTGTTGTCACCAAGTAAATCATCAATAGCTGCATTCCCAAAGGATTCATCATGTGTATTAAACCTCCATAAAATGGAAGGGCTTTGGCATTTTGCATAAAATGGTAATACAAGAATGAAAGCAATTAGTAAGCGGATAGTTTTTTGCAAGCGTGTTTATTTAATTCTCAAAATTAAGAAAATTCTGTTTCAGAAAAAATTAGTTTTATACACATCAACCCCTAAGTTTTTCCAGTACTTCTTGTTTTTTGCGGCGCGAAACTTCAAATTGTCTCCCATCCTGCATTTCTATTACACATGGCTCACCTTTTGTATATTCACGGATATGCTTCACGTTGATCATGCAACTTTTGTGAATCCTTACAAAATCGCAACTGTTGGAGAACATTTCCTCAAAATCTTTCAACAACTTTGCAATGGTATAATTTTCGTTGGTTACTAATCGTATTCTGCAATAGCTATCGTCTGCTTCAATGTATGTTATCAGGGTTACGTTAATAAGTTTAACCTTGTCGTTTACATGAAGGGCAATTCTTTTTTCAGGAATTTTAGGATCGAGGTTGTCAAGTAAGGCAACTATTTGCTGTTGCATGTTCAGCCTCACTTGAATATTTTTCATCGCTTTGTTAACGGCATAGCGCAGATCTTCCTTGGCTACCGGTTTCAACAAATAATCGAGCGCGCTGCATTTAATTGCATTTAAAGCATATTGGTCGAAAGCTGTTACAAATATTACCTCAAAAGGTATTTCATTCCACATCTTTAGCAAGGTAAACCCGTTACCTCCCGGCATTTGTATATCGAGAAAAACCAATTGAGGATGCAATTCATTTATCAGGCGGTAGGCCTCATCAACACTTTGGGCTTCACCTATCACTTCTATTTCCTGGCCTATTTCTTTTAAAATAGTTGTAAGAATAGTCCTGCAATTCCTTTCATCATCCACTACTATTGATCTTACTTTTCCCATTGCCCTATCCTATTTTTATAGGGGCTAAAATACTTGCATTTCTATTACGGGAATTATTAAAAATGCTATACGTGCAAAAATATTAGTTAACGGTATGGAACGCTTGTCAGCCACTCTTTAGATTTGCCTTGTCATAAATTGTTCGAATCATTTTATTCAATATGGATTTCGGTTTTGTCAGAAAATGATTATTTGCTAACGGCTTATGATTTAGGTTGGCGAAAGGGGAGGTAATAGCTCCCCTTTCAAATTTCCTGATTTGATTTACTTTCATAATATCGGTATTTTTACAAGCTTATATTCGAGATTATCACAAAAAATGAAACTGATTAAACACCTGCTAACCATTCTTATATTCTTTGCTGTTGGCGGGAAAGGCGTTTGTCAGTCAGTTACCCCTGGCGATACTGCACTGGCAAAAAAATTGATCATTCAGGCTCAGGACAGTTCAACAACAAATATTCAATATTCGTTGAAGACAGGTATGATAGCCCTCAATATGTCTATGAAATTGCACTTTAGAAAGGGAATTGTAAAGGCTATGGAACTGCTGGGTGTATTGAATATGAGAATGGGCAACACAGCAGTTTCAATGAGTTATTATGCAAGAGCTCTCGATACAAGCAGCCGTTTCGGATTTGAAGGGTTGCGGGCAACCACCTATAGCAACATGGGAGTGTTATACAGCAGCCTTGGCATATATGAAAAAGAGTTTGACTGTTTTACCAAGTCGCTTGAAATACGGAAAACCCTGCACGATTCAAATGGTATTGCCGATTCGTATAACAACATTGGAAACTGCCTGGCCGTGATGGCACACTATTCCGATGCCAACAAATATTTTTTTAATGCACTCTTGTTTAATAAATTGTTACACAGGCAACAAGCCATGGGGGCCGACTATAATAATATAGCAGCCAATTTTATTAACCAGAAAAAATATGACACGGGCTTATATTACCTCCGAATATCAACATCCATTTACAATAAAATTCATGATACCGTTTCAATAGAATACAATACAATTGGCAGTTGTTATTGGTATCTGGGAAAGAAGGACTCTGCATATTATTTTTTCTTCAAAGCCTTGCATATGGCAGAACAGATGTCGGACATGCAACGTGTCATAACATCATTAGGTAATCTTGGCGGAACATATGAATTAGACGGGAAACATGACCTGGCAGAAAAATATCTGCTACTTACTGTGGACAAAGCGTCACAAATTAATTACAGGCCGGCATTGCGTGATGCTTGCAATGCATTGGCCGGGATAGATTCTGCAAAAGGCGACTTCAAAGATGCTTTTATGTACCTGCAAATGGCTTATCAAAATAACGACTCGGTTTTGAACGATGAAAAAATAACGGCAATTTCCGAAATGACATCCCGGTTTAATTTAAAGGAAACGGAAGAGAAAAATTCAAGCTTGCAAAGTGAAAATGATTACCAAAAGCTCCAGCTAAATCACCAAAACATATTCATTTTAGGTATTTCCATAACTGCAATTTTGTTGGTAATAATCGGGCTTTTGCTGTTCCGTCAGAATAAAATAAAAACCTCCAAACTGCGACTGGAACTGGAGCAAAAGCAATTCAGGGCGCAGATGAACCCGCACTTTATTTTCAACTGCCTCAATTCTATAAAGCATTTTATAATGCAGAATGATGTGATAAATGCGGAGAAGTACCTTTCCGATTTTGCTTCCCTTATGAGGCAGACACTGAACAATTCATCTAAAGATTATATCACACTTCGTGCCGAGAAAGAGTACCTGGAGAATTATATTTCACTCGAAAGAATGCGATTCGACAATAAGTTCGAATTCAGGATTACCTGCGCTAGTGATGTGGATATGGATTATGTTGAAATACCCCCTATGATCATTCAACCTTTTGTTGAAAATGCCATTCTGCATGGACTGTGCAACCTGAATGGCAAAGGCGGACTATTGTCCATTTCATTTTATTGCAAGGAAAAAAGATTGTATTGCGAAGTTCAAGATAACGGAATTGGCAGGGACCGGTCTATGCAACTAAAACAAACGGGCAACTTTCCATATAAATCCATGGGAATTGAATTGACCAGACAGCGGCTTTCATTGATCAGCAAGAAGAATAGCACCGATTCAAATATTGATATCATTGACAAATCGGAAGCCGGACATGCTTTGGGAACGACCGTTGTGATCAAATTCCCCGAATAAGTGAAAAAATATTGGTAAACGGTACCAGTCCGCCATACAAATCAAATTAGTTTTGTTCGCAAGTTTAAAATAACCCCTTTTCTTAAATCAGCTCCATGAAAAAACTAATTACTTTACTTGCACTTATATTAATTGCATTCGCATCAACCGTTAAGGCACAAGATGCTAAACCGTCTGTTTCGTGGCAGGAGCTTTATTCCGGGAGAGACATGATGAACATGTATTGTATGTTTTTTAAAGATGCCAATAATGGATGGGTTGCCGGAGCACATAATATCCTTCATACTTCGGATGGAGGCAAAACATGGGAGAACCAGTTTGACGGAGAAGGCAGGATACTGGCTATCTATTTTAAAAATGATAAAGACGGTTTTGCAGCCGGGGAAAGCAATCTATATATAGTTACCCATGATGGAGGCAAAACCTGGAAAGCAAATTATTCGATGTTTCAAAGTGCTAAGTTTACCAAGATATTTTTTACCGACCAGATGCATGGCTATATGTTAAGTGACGGTGGCGTTTACAGAAGCTCCGATGGCGGAACTACCTGGAAAGATATGGGCCCTAAAAAACCGAATGAACAATCTACAGAAGATTTTACGGGTTTATCTTTCACGGATAGTAAACATGGCATACTTGTCGGAGGCGGCGAAATGATGTTTACAACTTCTGATGGAGGAACCACCTGGACCCGAAATACGAAAGATTATTTCAGCGGACCAAGAAGGAATTACTACAGTATAGGATTCATTAATGCAACCACCGGATGGATAGCCTGTTCGAAAGCGAGTGATGAGGATAAAGATATAGATTGTCTTTATACGAATGACGGAGGCACTACCTGGACAACTAAAAAATGTTTTAACCTTTACCAGGTAAATAATTTTACTTTCCATGGAAATTGCGGAGTGGCAACGTATCAAATGAATCGCACAACTATTATGGTGACAACAGATGGAGGAGCAACATGGACAGAGCAAGGCGTGGTTTCCAATCAATTTGATAAGGTATTCGGTGCTGAGGTTTTTTCTCCCACCTCCGGTTTTGCTGGCGTTACAGATGACGCAAATGACCTCTTCCACATATATGTGCCAAAACAGTAATTATTTTTGGAAGATTAAAATTATTATATTGGCACTTCTTTTGTTCAGGCATCCTTAGTTAAAATCATAAACAATTTAAAAAAACAAAACCCATGAATCGTTATCTTACCATTGGAGGAGGTCTCCTCACAGCAATCAGTGTATTTCTTCCCTTTTTCTCATTAGGAGATGTCAGTTTAAACGGAATGACCCTTGGCGGTGTTGCCTAGTTCTATGTAGTAGTTGGCGTAATTGTTGCCATTGTTGGCTTAGTTAACAAACGCTGGCTAAATATCCTAAGTTTGCTTATTGGCCTTATGGTTGCTGCCCTTGCAATTAAGTATTCAGGGGATGCTTCAGCCGAAGGCGGAAAAGCAGGAATTGGCATTTGGGTATTATTGTTGGGCGGAATTGTTTCTTTAGTTGGTTCCATCATGGGAATGATGAAGAAAAAAGCTTCAGCCTAAGTATCAAATACGAATATTGATTATTCATTTCGGATTTATACGCCTTGCACAAGCGGCATTGATATTATATCAATGCCGTTTTGCATTTGTAACCATGCCATTTAAAGTACCCGGTAGGATGATACGTCCTTACCCTGAGCGGATGTGATTAGTCTGGTGCAAACCTTAAAAGCATTATATTCGTACATTCCTTAAATTTTAACCCACGAATGGTAATTATCATATTCTTCTTGTGTCATTGGTTTCTGTCTCTTTTCTGCCAGACCTTTTTCCTGCACCGCTATGCATCCCACAAGATGTTTAGCATGAGTAAAGGTTGGGAACGATTCTTTTATATGCTAACCTTCCTTACTCAAGGGTCTTCTTTTTTAAACCCGCGTGCCTATGCCATTATGCACCGTATGCATCATACCTATAGCGATACACAAAAAGACCCTCACTCTCCTCACTTTTTCAAGGACGTATGGTCTATGATGATTCAAACCAAGAATATGTATGTAGCCTATGTTAAACATCATATTGAGCCGGAAGAAGCTTTCCGAGGCAATTACCCCGAATGGCCGCTGATTGACAGAATTGGAGACAACTGGATAACCCGAATCATATTCGGGACCGCCTACCTTGCGTTTTACATAGCTTTTGCAACCAATCCATTTCTTTACCTGCTTTTGCCTATCCAATGGTTGATGGGTCCGGTGCAAGGAGCTATTGTAAACTGGTGCGGACACAAATATGGATATGCCAATTATGATAACAAAGACCATTCCAAAAACACCTTACCACTCGATTTTTTCCTGATGGGAGAATTGTTCCAGAATAACCACCACAAAAGCCCAAACCGTCCAAACTTTGCCCAACGCTGGTTTGAATTCGATCCTACTTTTCCGGTAATGGTTATTCTCAGTAAACTGGGAATAATTAAGATGAGAAGAGTTAGGGCTAAGTAAATTTAGCCTGAAGGGAAATGACCGTTTAGTTCTTTCCGTTTTTGTGTGAAATATTTTTTCATATATTTGATTATCAAAAATCATCGAATGAAAAAACTACTTTCCCTTGCCTTGGTTTTCACAATTTTCTTAGCTTCATGTGCTTCCGGCGGAAAACTAAAACAAGATAACACGAATAGAGATGGTTCATCATTTGACAAAGCAATTGTTATTACAGAGAAGACGGAAACAACAGGTGTTGATGCAGAATATAAGTGGCTCTCCGACCACTACCCAGGATATACGTCAAGTGGCCAAGCATTGGTTTATCACGATAAACGGCCCTATGATATTTTAAATATTAAAACTTCAACGGGAACCCCGATGAAAGTCTATTTTGATATAAGTAATTATTTCGGGAAATTTTAAGAAGCATTCCAACCATCGCTTTGATTCTTTTATTTCAAGCTATTCATTTTTACCGCATAAAACCCTTTGTTATTTTCGGCATTAAAGTTGCCTTTTAATAAATCGCCAATAGATCTTCCAGGGTACGAAACCGAGAAGTAGAAATAGCTTCCGCTGATGTATTTTTCCCTTCCATTAATTTTCACAAAACTCGAATCTTTCCGTTTGTAAAAAGAAAGGTTGTCATTCATAAATCCATTTTTTGCCGGATCCTCTACCAAAACTATCCATTTACCATCCGGGTTGAAAACGCTGTCGAGCGACATATGCTTATATGCGTTTTGCCTGGTATGCGCTGCATAATCTTTCTCCCAGTCTGGGATTGAAGCAACTGTTGTTGCGAAATAAAGTTCTTTCTTAATTCCTGCATTATCCATTATTACACGGGTTCCTTCGAGCCAGTCTTTTTCCAGTGGATCTTCGCTCAGGTAAACAACTTTCGGAACATTGGGGTCATTTTTAATGGCATCAATCATGTTGTAATATCCCTGCAAACAGGCACTATACGATTGGCTGGTTGAATACGTATTCCGCATAAAAATAAGGGCAGCTAACCCATATACAACTACTAAACCTGAAAACCATTTAGCCGAAACCTTCCGGATTTCACTCAACGCTAGTGCTGTGAGAATAAGCGGATAAATAAGCCATGGTATTAGGTAATGGTGCTGATCATCGAGCTTGATACCTTTAAGAAGTACAAGTTGTTCAATTGTCCAGATGGCGAAAATGAAAACGACTTTATTCAGGGTTCTTCTTTCAATCACTTTTCTTCCAATTATTAAAAGGATAATCGGTGCAAGCATAAAGGCAGAAGCTCCAATAAACTGAATTGCATTGTAGCCAATGATTGAGATTGTTGAAACAGGATAAGGATAAGCATACACTTTTTTCACATGCAAAATGGTTGCCACCAAACACAAAAACACAGCTGCACTTGATAGAAGTGAAAACAAATACTCCTTTGTAAACACTCTCTTAGCAGGGTTAAAGAAAAGGTATTCGGTCAGGAGCAGCAAGGGGATACAGAAATTAAAACTCTCCTTAGTTAAGCCAGCAAGTAGAAAAAATAAAGCTGGCAGTAAGTAATACCCTGTTACACCTTTCTTTCGATATAGTAGCCAGATGTACATTCCACCTAACATAAACATTTCACCCAAGTCCTGGGGCGGTGGTATGAGTGTCCACCAACATTCATTATTGCGGCCAAACGCATAGAAGATCAATACCAGCATACCGGAAAACCAATCGACCCCAAGTGCAATGCATATCCCGAAAAGAAAAAATACGGAAAGAAAAAAGATGACAAGTTTTGATAAACGGAAAAGATGGGCATTATCTCCGAACATCATTCCCAGGAGATCTTCATACGCCCAGCCAAGCGGCTTGAAACGCCCTACATGCATATCATTCAGCCAGGCACCTTTCAGGTCAGGAGTAGTGCCATACAAGGCTTCTTTATAGGAATTGGAAACCTTGTCGGGATGCAGCATTGCCAGCACCCTATGATCATCGCCATAGGAAAAAGGAAGCTGATATACTTTTTGGGTAACCAGATAAAAAACCACAGTAAGTAAAAAGGAGAACCCTATTCCGCGTACTACTCCCGATTGTAATTTCATTTCTGTTTTATCACATTAAACTGATTCTACAAATGTAAATTAATTTCAAGGTTCAATTCATTTACAAAAGTGACAGGCTTAACTCTTAATTGTACTTTTGACAGGCTATGGGCTTTTATGATCTTACTAAAGAAGAACGTATAAAACGTGTTGAAGAAATCGGAAGAGATATTCTTTCGGCTATCAAAACGGATGCCCGAAAAAACGTTATCCGGTATTTTTCTGACGAGAATACCTATATCCGGAAAACCGCTTACCTGGCCATAGGCAGGATATATTTCGCAAATAAAAACCTGCAAAATAAAATCATAAAACTGTTGGATGACTTGTTACCTGAACCCGCTTTTAAAATACGGCAGACCGTTATTAATGCCGCCGGAGAAATAGGTATGCGTGAATTTGAACCGGTAGCCCATTTCTTCGACAAGGGTATTTTTGATACGCACCACTCACCTAGAAACGCTGTGATTGGCTCTATTAAGAAGATGAGTGAAAAAAATCCGGAACCAGTTTTACGCTGGGTCAAGAAATACCTGCATCATCCTGATAAGGAGATACGCCGTGAAGTATGCCATGGTATTGAGTTGCGTGGCAGAAAATACCCCGAAGACATTTTGCCTTTACTCAAGGAATTGGAGAACGATAGAACGGCCAGAGTCCGGAATACGCTTATTCATGTACTCGGACAAATAGCCTACAAAGAAGGCTGCCTGGCTACTGTGATAGCCGACTTAAACAACTGGACAAACAAAGAACTAACCGACAAAGCCGTTGAAGAAATAATTGATGTTCATGAACGCTATAAAGACTTCGCAGCTCTTACGCAAGCACAGGCAATAGAATATATCGAAAAGCATTATAGAACATTGGAACGCGGATGACGCGGATTGTTTAAATTGTTCGCTGATTTTATCTTAATTAATCATACGCAATCCGCGTCATCCGCGTTCTATTGCTATTTCTTCGGATAATCGTAATTCACCATCCAGACGAACCCGAATTTATCTTCCAGCATACCGAAGTAAGCACCCCAAAAAGTATCCTGAATAGGCATGGTTATTTTACCTCCTGCTGAAAGTCCGTTAAAAATTTTGTCTGCTTCTTCTTTACTGTCAACACCTACAGAAATAGAAAGATGATTGCCGAAAGTTACAGATCCCATGGTAGGATTAGCATCGCTGCCCATAATACTGGTTTCTTTACTGATAGGTAAAGAAACATGCATTACCAGGTTACCTGCACTTGCATCAGGCATTCCCGGCCCTGCAGGTGCATCTTTAAATTTCATCATCATCCATTCTCCTCCGAAAACAGACTTGTACAAGGTAAAAGCCTCTTCGCAATTACCATTAAAAACTAAATAAGGGTTTATTCTTGCCATGGCGTAAATAATTTATATGGTTTATTAATTTGGTTTTCGGAACAAATATAGAGATGTTTTTAGTTGTGAAAGACGACTCAAAAAACTGCCGGAAAAGGTAAAAATAACAATGAATTATCAATGAAATAACAATGAAAATAACAGTAAATAACAACGGAAATAACAATAAAATAACAACGAAATAACAATGAACAATCCTCGCAAGTGATTGATAATGAATAGGCGTATTGTTAATTAGAAAAAATTGAAAAAATATCAGAAAGGTACTTATACCTAAAAATATTTGCTGAAAATTTGTGTTCCTTTTCATGCAACAAAGATAAAACATCAAAAAGCATTTTCGAAATAAGTCATTGACCGGACTTTGCTTTGGAATTACGAATTGATATTCTTCACCGCTAAAATCACTTGTTTCATTTAAGGGCTAAAGCCCTACCTTTTTTGGGTTTTATATAAACCACGGCTTAAAAGCCGTGGCTAATGAATGAACCCTCGTTTAAATAAAATTCATTCATTAGCCCCGACCTTTAGGTTGGGGTTGGAGAACACCTTCACGAGTTTTGGGCTTTGGCAATTATATCACCCAATATGTAAAAGTGCTCTGTAGGGGCACGCATTATTCCAATTCCTTAAAAATATATCGTTCATCAAAATCAATTTCGAATTTCTCCAACATCTCCTTATATTCCTCCAGAAACGTTTTCTTATGATGATGCTTTTCTTGATTGAGTATATAGTCTATAACTGCTTTTACATGCGATTTTGAGTAAGAAAAAGAACCATATCCTTCCTGCCATCTAAATTTACCACGAACCAATTTTTGGTTATTAATCCATTCGGAAGAATCACCTTTTACCAAACGCATCAAATCGGATAGTGATTGTTGGGGTCTCATTCCAAAAAAGAGATGAAGATGATCGGGCATGCTGTTAATGGCTAATAATTTATGCCCATTATTATTCACAATTGCGATTATGTATTTATGTAAGCGTTCTTTCCATTCATTGCCAATTACGGCGTCTCTGTTTTTAACAGCAAATACACATTGCAAATGAATTTGGGTATAGGTGTTTGACATAGCGTTATTATTTATAGCGGTTGTCCTTACAGGACAAAAATAACATTTTCGCCATATTGGACTACCTAGCGATTGTCCCTAACGGGACAGTGATGAATTGTATTGAAATGCCGTTAGGCATTACCGCTCGGTAGAAAACATGCTAAGAAATATTTAATTGCGTCCTGTAGGGATGCTCCAAATAAGCCTATTTTATTTCTTCCGTGGGATTGTCTTTAATAATATCTATTGTAAAGGTCGGCTCGATATATTTTAGTTTTGGTAAAGCTAGCAACTGCTTTTCTTCTCCAACCGCAAAACCTAGTTTATAACCAATATTATCAGGAGTAGTTAGATATACATTATCATATTCCTTGCTATCCGATGGAATGTAAAGCATCACCTTTTTATTTGCAGACTTCTCAGTAATCCAGTCATCACGTAAACTGGTAGTAACCCAAGCCTTTATATCAGCTTTGTAAAAAATGTCATTGGGGTAATATAGGTAATTAACAAAATAGCAAAAATTTACAAAAGATATATCATATGGAAATGTAACCAGGAATAAACTATCTGTAACTTTTGTCAGATTTGGGATTGCAACATAACCCTCTTGATTGTATGAATTACAATATTGTTTTATCGCTTTATGTATATCAGAATAAGGAGCACCCTTAATAACAACTATCTTATCATTTTCTACTTTATTGGGTAATTGGGCTGTAACAGGTCTTGATGGATTCTTGTAATCATTGTTCACCTGTACGCAGGCTTTAAGAATTAAAGAAATTACAATAAGTCCGAAAATTATTAATGCAACCTTCATCGTAAACTTGCCCTTCTATTCAGAATTTCCTACACCTTCCCCACACCGTGGCAGTTCTTATATTTCTTGCCACTACCGCATGGGCATGGGTCGTTGCGGCCTATTTTCTTTTCGGCAACAGCAGGCTTCACTTTAGGCGGCGCAGGTTTTCCGTCGGCACCCGTAGGGGCTTCATCACCTGTGCGGTTGGTTTGCAGATCAACTTCTTCTTCCACAACACGAGCTTCCTGAATTTCTCCACCCGGAGCATCAGAAACAGGCAGGCATTTCATTAAGAATGAAGCAATGCTCTTGTTCATCCTTACCAGCATACCACGGAAGAGTTCGAAGGATTCGAATTTATAGATAAGCAACGGATCTTTTTGTTCGTAAACAGCGTTACGCACCGACTGACGCAGGTCGTCCATCTCGCGCAAGTGTTCTTTCCATTCATCATCCAGCACAGAAAGCAGAACAGTTTTTTCCATTTCAGTAATTACCGCTTTGCCGTTGGTTTTATAAGCATCTTCCAGATTTGCAACAACCCTTAAAATGTGTATTCCATCGGAAACCGGTATCTGGATATTCTCAAAATTCCGTTGGTTGTTTTCAAAAACATTTTTTAAGAATGGGAATATTTCTTTTGAAAGCTGTTCCCCTTTTTTGAGGTAATGGGTATGTACTTTTTCAAATATTTGCTGCGAAACTTCTGCTGCTGTCATAGACTGGAACTCCATTGCTGTCATTGGTGGTTCAGTAGACAATACGCGGAATAATTCCAGCTTGAATGCTTCATAATCGCCGTCCTGTCCGTGATATTCATTTACGATGGTTTCACTCACATCCATGAACATGTTGGAAATATCTACGGAAAGCCTTTCCCCGAATAATGCATGGCGGCGACGGGTGTAGATCACCTCGCGCTGCTGGTTCATCACATCATCATAATCAATGAGGTGCTTACGTGTACCAAAGTTATTTTCCTCTACTTTCTTTTGTGCTCTTTCAATGGACTTGGTGATGAGTGAGTGCTGAATTACTTCGCCTTCCTCAATACCCATACGGTCCATCATTTTAGCAATACGTTCCGAGCCAAATAAGCGCATCAAATCATCTTCCAATGACACAAAGAACTGGGAAGTTCCCGGGTCACCCTGGCGACCTGCACGGCCTCGCAACTGCCTGTCTACACGGCGCGATTCATGTCTTTCTGTACCGATGATGGCTAAACCTCCGGCATCTGCCACACCTTTGCCAAGCTTAATATCTGTACCACGGCCAGCCATGTTGGTAGCAATAGTAACCGTTCCCGGATTACCCGCTTCAGCTACAATTTCCGCTTCACGTTGGTGCAATTTTGCGTTCAACACATTGTGCTTTATGCCGCGTAATTTAAGTGTACGCCCTATCAATTCCGATATTTCCACGGAAGTGGTACCAACCAGCACCGGTCTTCCTTCCTTAACACATTTTTGAATTTCTTCAATAACGGCATTATACTTTTCACGTTTGGTTTTATAAACCAGATCCTGTCTGTCGTCGCGCACCATATCCTTGTTGGTAGGAATATTCACCACCTCCAGTTTATAGATACTCCAGAACTCACCAGCTTCCGTTTCAGCAGTACCCGTCATACCAGCCAGCTTGCTGTACATCCTGAAATAGTTTTGCAGGGTTACGGTAGCGTAGGTTTGTGTTTCCGCTTCGATCTTTACATTTTCTTTTGCTTCGATAGCCTGGTGCAAACCGTCGGAGTAGCGTCTGCCTTCCATAATACGGCCGGTTTGCTCATCCACAATTTTCACTTCGCCTTCCATCACCACATATTCATCGTCTTTTTCAAACAAGGTATATGCTTTCACCAATTGGTTTATGGTATGAACACGTTCCGATTTGATAGAATAATCGCGGAGCATTTCATCTTTACGTTTCGCTTTTTCCTCATCGGATATTTCCATTTTCTGAATGGCGGCAATCTCGCTGCCTACATCCGGAAGGATAAAGAACTTCGGGTCTTCTCCCTGAGCGGTGATGAGGTCATATCCCTTTTCAGTAAGCTCAACGGTATTGTTCTTTTCATCTATCACAAAATATAATTCCGCATCCACCTTTTGCATTTCCCGGCCCTGATCGGCGAGATAGGTGGCTTCCGACTTCATTAATATAGCTCGATGTCCTTCTTCACTTAAATATTTTATGAGTGCTTTATTCTTTGGTAATGATCTGTGCGCACGCAACAAAGCCAGTCCGCCGTCCTTTGTATTACCAGCTTCAATAAGGGTTTTTGCTTCATTTAAAAACTTGTTTCCAACTGTTCTTTGAGCATTCAACAGTTTTTCAACACGTGGTTTCATCTGGAAAAACTCGTGCCTGTCGCCACGCGGAGTTGGACCAGAAATAATGAGGGGAGTACGCGCATCATCAATCAACACCGAATCCACCTCATCCACAATAGCGAAGTAATGTCCACGCTGAACAAGGTCTTGAGGTGAACGGGCCATATTATCACGCAAGTAGTCAAAACCAAATTCGTTATTGGTACCGTAGGTAATATCTGCCAGGTAGGCTTTTCTGCGTTCAGGAGTATTTGGTTCGTGCTTATCAATCGTATCAATTCTTAGTCCATGAAACTGGAATACCGGACCCATCCATTCCGAGTCACGTTTAGCAAGGTAATCATTCACTGTAACAAGGTGAACACCTCGTCCGGCAAGCGCATTAAGGTATATTGGCAAAATAGCCACAAGGGTTTTCCCCTCACCGGTTGCCATTTCAGATATCTTTCCGGAGTGAAGTACGGCACCGCCAATTAGCTGCACCGGATATGGAACCATATCCCATTTTACTTTATGGCCCCTTACCAACCAGGAACTATGCCAGGTGGCCTTGTCGCCATTAATGACAATATGTCCATATTCTTTGGCTAGCTCCCTGTCAACATCAGAAGCAGTTACTTCCAACGTTTCCAATTCTTTTAAACGGCGGGTAGTTTCACGCATTACTGCAAAGGCTTCCGGAAGAATATCATCCAATTCCGCCTTCATATCCGCAATTATTTCTTTCTCAATAGTATCTATTTCAGTGTAAAGGGCTTCCTTTTCCTTAACAGGCATATCTACCTCTTGTTCAGCCTTTTCTTTCAGCTCTTTTTTATGTTGTTCTTTCTCAGCAACACGGTCAACTATACGTTGTTTAAACTCGGCGGTTTTTGCCCTCAGTTCATCGTGGCTGATGTCCATAAGGGGTTTTTCAATTTCGAGTATATTATCTATAACGGGCTGAAGTTCTTTAACATCGCGTTCGTGCTTACTGCCAAATAACTTGGAAAGAACCTCAACAAAGCCTTCTAACATAGTACTGTATATTTAAAATTTTAGATATCTGATTTATGGATATAAGGTAGCAAAAGTAACTCAATTTCCCTCACGGGAACTCATTAACCTTAAAGGTTATCAAAAACCGTGCCAGAGTATATTAAAAATTAAGACGGGCCGGGTAAGGCTTTATTTTGATTTTGCTTACCTTTGAATTGATTATTAATAAATCTACTTATTTGCCTTGAATAAAACATTACTCCTTTTTTCATTTTTCATTTTTAGCTTTTCACTTACTAAAGCACAGGATACTCTTGCATTTAAAACCGGAGAAAAGATTGCTGGTAAGGTGACTGCTCTTCAGGGGGCCAATGTGTATTATGTTATTCCACCCAAGGATACCGAGCTTTCTGTTAATCAATCAAAGTTGAAGTATATTCATTATTCTGATGGATACACCTATTATACAGGGGGAGGTTCGGGCAAAGATTTTGACAATACAGGAGGCAGCAAGCACCCGCTGCTGATAAATTTCGGGGCCGGGCTAAGTATGATGGAACTAACCATTCTTGGCGGAACCTTTTTTAATGATGTTGGAAATATGCAGGGACCGTTTTTTATATCTGAAACACCCGCTTATAATTGCACAATTGATTATACCTTTTTCGGCAAGCTGAGTATTGGTGTTGGCGGAGCATATCAGGCCGTTAATGATAACCCGTATGAACAGCCGACTTCATCGGGTACCGATGCATTTTGGGCGACCGAAAAAGTGATCCGTTATAATATTTCCGGGAGAATACTTTACCACTTTATTCAGGAAAATAAAATTGATTTGTATGCAGGCGTAAGAGCCGGAGAATCTATCTGGATGGATTCGTGGGTGACGTATAATCCTCCTAGCCCTAATGTATCTGCCAACCTTTCCAAAGCACCAGGAACTAAAACCGGTAGCGTTCAGGCTTTAATTGGCTTTAGCGTATTTCCAATTTATAACATTGGCTTTCATGTAGAAGCAGCCATAGGCACACCCTACTTCCTGGAAGGGGGTATTACGTTCAGGTTTAAAACCAGAAAGTAAATCCGAAACCAACAATACTTAATAATTTGTTCAAAACAATCTGGCAAAATAGTCTCCTGTTTTACTTACTTTTGGCTTAATCATCTCCTGATATTATAGTAAACATGAAGAAATTATTTCTACTATTAGCACTTTTATTCTTTGCATTTTCCTTCGTGGAAGCCCAGGATACTATTGCCTGCAGAAACGGAAAGAAGATAGTAGGAAAAGTTATTTCCGTTGGAAAACAAAAAGTAGTTTATTCCATTCCGCCCGATTCCACGCCCAAATCTATATCCTCCTGGAGGGTTGATTATATTGCATATCCCGGGGGTACCAAATTTAATATGACCGAAACAAAAAAGACCAAGGCCAAGTCTTCCGGAACTGAGTTTTATCTTTCTGCCGATGCCGGATTTAATGTGCCCTCATTAAGTTACCGCGATGCTATTGCAGGTACTCATTTTGGTTTCAGGGCCACGTATTATGTAAATGCCAATGTTGGTATTGCCCTGAGTGCAAGCCAGGATTATAATGGAACAGGACTTAATTATATCTCCGATAATTATTGGGGAGGGTTTTATGTATTCCGCCAGTATCTTGCAGGGGCAACCTACCGCAGTGGCGGGAAACCCGGTTATCCCTGGGTAGATTTTGTAGGTATGATAGGCGTGGCTACAGCTACCAATCCTGTTAATGAAACGGGTGGGGGATTAAACGGAGTAACCGTTAGCACTCCGGGAAATGGTTCCGGATTTGGTTATTATTTCGCCATGACTTTTACAAACAGTAACACCCATTTATGTTCGCTCACTTTTGGTATAGGATGCCTGGGAGCTGTATATCAATACAAGAATTACAGCACCACACTTACAAAATACGATCCTTATTCAAATACCACAACGAATACAGTTAGCACAACATCGAAAACGATGAACCTGCTGCTGCCTCAAATGTATTTTGGCATCAACTTCCGGTTGAAAAAATCGGAGAAATAAGGAACAGGTTATCTTCTGAATTTATCTACACTTGCCTTTATACGAACCATTTTCAGTTTATTATTTTTTACTAAAAATAACATTACAAGTTTCTGAACGAAATTCTTCATGTGTAAAAAATTAAAAAAATTATTGTGGAATAACCTGAACTATTAAAGTTGTTCCGTTAACGGTATTGCTATTTGATGCTCCGAATAAATCAAGCGTATAAGTGAAAGTGCAGGCACCAGGAGTATCCAGATAAACATCTTTAACATTAAAATCTGAATTTGATGAGGCTGATAGATCTGCTTCGTCAATAACTGTAGCAGCTCTTTTAATTCCAAGTCCGTATGTTCTGGTTGAGCCGGATGTGTTGGTCCCTTTATAAACTGCCTGTATCATCACCTTGTCAGTGGCAGATGTAGTAGTAACTGTTACTGTTTGAACAGCGGTAGAAAGGAAAGTATTACCAGAATAATTGGAGGTCCATGCCGTTTGACTTGCTGCGGTAGTAACTTTTCTCCAGCTTAAATTACCTGAGCCATCATTGGCGTTACGAATAGGTTCTTTTAAAGGCGTTAAACTTTCAATTGCTGCTAATTATACGGCGGCATTATTAATGAGGTTACACTTAATGGTTTCGCACTTGAAAGTTTTCTAATCCTTATTAAAAGAAAATTAGCCTCAGTTATTTAAAAAAGGAACACTCATTACGTCTAGGGATGCAAAAAACCTATTTGCCAGATTTTTTGAAAAATTTACCGTTAAATTTATAAGCCTCCGGTTTTTTTTCCAATTCACCCGAATCGTTTGTTACCGGCATGTATAATACTTTATTTAAAGCGTCAAAGTAAATGTATCCATCGGGGTTATCCCTGCAATTTTTGGCATGGTACATAATTTTGTTTTTCATACCTTCTTTCGTTTTGAAGAGAGGAAGCGTATCAACAGAACCCTTGGGATTTATTGAAAAAATGCGAACTCCTTCACCATCGGCAAAAAGGTAAATTCCCAGATAATATGTTTTTTTGTTGTCAGAAAAACTGTACAGATTCCGGTAACCCCGCCTAAATTCCAATGCTCCTTTTTCAACGGGGAGTAAAATGGATCTTACACCATCTCCGAATTTATACTGAAAGTAATTCCGGGAGCGCAGGCAATATATTCTGGCACTACTATCGTTGGAACTAAAAATGCTTCCGGTAGTTAAATATAGGTTAAGTAGTTTAAGCGAATCAAATGGATAGGTGAGTGTTCCGGGTATTGTACCGGTAATTTCCAAAAACTTTGCCTGAAAAACACTATCTTCCACAGAACCATCTTTTTTTGTGGCCTTGAGCGGATTATGAGGATAGTATTCGGCCTTAATGAAGAACTTAACCAGTTCTCTCTCTATCAAATGTAGGTCCTGCCCAAAAATTGGAGCACTTATTAATATGAGAAACAATGCTGAGAACCTTTTCACTGAAATTTAAAAAAAATGGTTTCCCCTTTTCTAAAAAACCACTTTTATTTCTCTACTTAATTGAATATACCTATGAACCCATCGAAAATATATTCTTCAACAATTTTGTAATCAGTTATTCAAACAGCCCAAACACTAAAAACCACTATCGTTTTACAAGATAAAAATTGATGGTTTTATTTAAGAAATTGTGGTCGACATCAAAAAATCAATTTGAAGTTTAGGGGTGAATAATAACAGAAACCAATCCTGCATAATCAATATATGAGCCGCCTGTTATAGATACTGTTGGAACATACGTTGCTGGTATTGGACATGAAGTGTATGAATTGGAACCATCCTCGCCACCCGAAATAAATAAATATCCCGGACTTCCCAATATAGTTGCACCAGTCCAAGTTTCTGCGCTTCCGCCGCCGTTAGCATCGCCATAGGAAGTAAATATGACTGAGTTTGCAATGCTGGTTGTTACAGATGTGCTTTCACTAGGCAAACCTGTCCCGGTAGGATAGCTGGTTGTTGCCCCATTTACAACATTCCCGGCAACCGTGGCCGGGGAACAAAATCCTTTAAACGAAGCCGCAAAATTCATAGAATAGGTTGTACTATAATTACCCTCCGCAATAATAATACTATATACCCCTGCAGTGGGTGCAGCAAAAGCAAATACGGCTGTACCTCCGTAGGTACCAGTTGCGGAATTCATAAAAGTCGCTGTTCCACTACTAGGTCCCGTGTAGGTAACGGTGCAGTTAATGGCTGACCCGAACGGATCACCCTCAGCTCCAACAACAACAATTTCGTTTGCTGCGGTTGTTGTAATATTAATAGTGCTTGTAGTTCCTGCAATTTGAGTAGGGGCAGTTCCACTAATGGCATCCCTTACAACTACAGGGTTACAGGAACTAGAAGTTACGGTTAAACAAGTGGGCGCACTGGTACAAAACCCAACTGTTGCGGTAGCGCAAACATTCATCGTTCCAGCGGTTCCACTAAAAGTTATGGTTGCAGAAGTTGTTCCTTGACCAGCGGTTACTACTCCGTTGGTAGTGGATACTGACCAATTGTAGCTTGTAGCTCCGGCAACAGTGCCACAGGTATATGTTGCTGATGTACTAATAAGAGGCCCCGTATTACCTGTAACTGCCCCTGGAGCTGTAACTGCACAAGGACATGATATATTTTGCCAGGATACTCCATTATAAAATTGAATACAACCAGTAGTACTATTTAATACCACCAATCCTGCAGCCGGGGTTACTATGGTTGCCGGGTTTGCCACACGCGGAGGCAATAATCCTTGAGTGCTTGATGTAACATCCAAAGCTGCTGATGCATTGGGTGCACTGGTGCCGATTCCCACCTGGCCCGATACGATCAAGCCATTAGCAGGAGCAGCCGTTCCGGCATAGGAACCAAACGCAGCATTTCCCTTCACATCTAATTTATTTACGGGTGCCAAAACAGTAGATGAAATACTTACACCTGTTCCGTTGTCTTGGGTTACTCCGGTTCCAATTGCGGTTCCGCTTGTCCAGCGTCCGTCATATCCTGCAATACCTACACCTGTAATGGCACTTCCGGCACCGCTGTTCATAATATATAACCATGTAGTACCCGACCAGTAATAAAAACCAACGCCCAAACCACCAACCATAGCAGCATTGGTATTCCAAACCAGCAATCCGGTTGCGGCAGACACAACGGTAGTGTTATCAGTAGTCGACAGCAAACTTACATTCGGTATTAAAAACCCGAGATTGGCATTGGATGCATCGCTAAGATCCAAAATGGCAGGGTTGGCACTGGATGCTCCGGCAGGATTAATTGCCACGTTTGCAGGCTGAGCATAAAGCGCGAACGAAACACCTAACATAAGTGTTACAAGTGCACTTTTCATATAATTTTTATTCATACTACTATATTTTCTGAATTTATACATAACGTATCAATTTTATTCTTCTAACTATATCTGCACTTTTAGTGTGCTTTGTTTTTATCCTGTTGCTGTTTTATTATTACGTATTTCAATCTTACTATATCTGAATAGACGCCAAAATAATTTATGGTTGAACCGAAACTAAAATAATTGTTTGACCCGTATAGCCTCCGGGAACATTTGTATTTGCTACTGTATATGTTCCAGCAGTTGGTTCTGCAATATCTCCAACGGCTCCTTCAACACAACCAGTAACAACGTTGGAGGCTGTTACTGCATTTATAGCCCCGCTGAATGCAGTTGTTGGACCGCAAACTGACATATTGGATGAACCGCCACATAATAAATAACAATTTGCTGCCGGTGTAGTAATGGATGCACTGATGGTATTAAACGAATTTGTAGCAGCACCGGAAAAGGTTGTTTTAGCTAAACTTAAACTGCTGCAAGCATTTCCCTTTATTGCATACGCAAAATTTGACCAGTACCCACCATAACCGGCTTCATTAATTACAATATTGTGTACTCCGGCTGTTGCTGCAAAATAGGCTAATACCGCCGATCCGGAAGAGTTACTAATTTCTTCCTGCAGTTCAAAAGTGGCCGGAAGCCCATCAACAGTTGCACTGCCGGTATATGGACCACTGTAACCCATTGCATAAATAACTATAACTTCATTAGCTGTGGCAGTTGTAATGCTGAAAGAAGTAGCAGAGGCCCCGTTAACATACATGTCTAAAGTTGCAGCAGGAACGCAGGCAGAAGATGTGACTGACTTGCATGCAGATGCGCTTGTGCCACATGCATTGCTTGCTACCACACATATATTAATGGTAGAAGGAGTCGCGTTAAAGTTTATAGTAACTGAAGTTGTACCCTGTCCTGATGTTATTGAAGCATTTGTACTTGATACCGACCATGTGTATGATGTGGCTCCTGCAACAACGGCAGTAGTATATGTGCTTGCTGAACTTATTGCAACTACAGATAGTCCAGAAGGAACCGCAGGAGTAGAAGGAATTCCGCTTGAAATAGTTAATGTTAAGGTTGCAATAGAACTGGTTCCGCAAGTGTTTACTGCTGCTATACTAATTACCCCTGAGGTTGCTCCGGCTGTAACTGTTATACTTGTTGTTCCCTGACCTGATGTAATAGTAGAGCCCGCTGGAACGGTCCAAACATAAGATGTTGCATTTGCCACTGCAGGAATAGTATATACGTTACCTGAAGAACCTGAGCATAAGGATATACTTCCTGAAATGGTTCCTGGTGTTGCAGGTGGGGTATTACATGGGCAAGCTATGCTTAACCAGGATACTCCTGTATAATATTGAAGGCAATTGGTGGTAGAATTTAATACCAGTAATCCGGTAGCCGGACCGACAATAAGTGCAGGATTGGCTACCCGTGGAGGAAGCAACCCCTGAGTTGTTGAAGTAATATCAAGTGCCGCCGATGCATTAGGCGCATTTGTTCCCATTCCAACATTTCCTGAAACTACAAGTCCATTGGCAGGGCCAGCAGTTCCGGCATAGGTACCAAAAGCAGCATTTCCTTTCACATCTAATTTGTTTACAGGAGTTAAAGCCGTAGAAGAAATACTTACACCCGTTCCATTATCCTGCAAAACACCTGTAGATAGGTTTGAAACGCTGGTCCATTTAGCTGAATATCCTGCAATTCCCAAGCCTGTTAGTGAACTTCCTGTTCCGCTGTTATTAATATAAAGCCAGGTGTTATTTGGAGTTAAGGCAGTGCCTGTCCAGTAATAAAAACCAACACCCAATGTCAAAGCGGCATTTGTATTCCAAACAATCATTCCTGCTGTAGGGGTGGGAATGGTAACAGCATCGGTTGTGGATGCAAGGTTAACTTTTGTCATCAGGAATCCCATATTCGGATTGGATTTTAAATCCAAAATGGCAGATGCATCCGGAGGGTTACCATTTTGGTTAATGGCAACGTTACCTGTTTGTGCGTAAAGCCCAAATGAAACACTTAACAGGAGTGCAACCAAGGCACCTTTTATGTAATGCTTATTCATATTTATATGTTTACTGAATTTTTTCGTATTGGTCAATGCTCTTTTATTTTTTCAATATAAGTCCTTCTCTTTTTTAATACACAATAGTTACAGAGCCTGTCGCATTATTTGTCCCGGCAGTCATTGAGGTTCCAGTTCCGAATGGAGCAACGTATGAGCCACCACCACCACCACCACCATCATCACCATTACCGCCGCCGCCGCCATTGTATCCGCCGCCGCCGCCGCTTGCAGCACAGCCGCTTTCCCAAGAACCCCCGCCACCGCCGAATCCTCCGGGCCCACCATAACTGCCACCTGCCGTACCGCCTGCTCCTCCATTGGCAGGTTTCGAACCACCCACTGAACCACCGTTTACTCCTCCGGCACCATTCGATAGCCATCCCGCACCACCAGCTGCTCCATTTCCTGAGCCTCCTGAACCTCCGTTACCTCCGGCACCACCTGCCGCTGAAAGCAGACCACCCGAAACCGCTGACGTAGGATTATTCGTAGATGATCCTGCCCCTCCTGTCAATGTGCATGGAGAGCCGCCGCCGCCGCCGCCGCCTGCGGCAACATACAGTGTGGTCGAATTATTATCCCATACAAAACTTCCGCCGCCGCCGCCGCCGCCATAACTATCTGAAGTTGTGGTTCCCGCCGTTGCAGTTAAAACTTTCATAACATGGCCAGGAGTAACGGTAAATGTACCAACCACAGTTGCACCTTTTCCATAATAAGTAGCATTTCCACCACCACCTTTTGCTCCCTTGGCTGTAATAGTAATTGATGTGATACCACAAGGAACCGTCCAACTTGTAATAGAACCTGCTGTACCTGTGAATGTGCTATGTACAATAACACAACCCGAAGAAGTTACCGTTAAGCAAGAAGTGGCACTTGTTCCACAAGCATTACCTGCTGTTACACAGATAGTATATGTTCCGGCCGTGGCCGTATTTAATATGGTTGCCGAGGTGGTTCCCTGTCCACTGAATACTGTTGCAAGGTTTGTATTGGATGTTGACCATGTATATGTTGTTGCATTTGTAATCGCAGTAGTAGTATAAACGAAAGAAGTACTTGTTGATGGAGTTGTGGTTCCTGAAGGAACTGTAGGTACCGAAGGGGTTCCATTAACGGTATCTGCCAAACTACTTGCTGCGCTTGTTCCGCAGGCGTTCTGTGCAGTAACGGTTATATTTCCTGTGGAATATGCAGCGCCTAATGTAACTGTAATTGAAGTTGTTCCTGCCCCTGCTGTAATTGTACCAATGCCTACCGGAACGGTCCAGTTATACGTAGTGGCTCCGGGAACAGTAGTAATACTATAAACGTGGCCTGTAGTACTATATTGGTTACAATACGATGTTGTTCCTGCAATTGCTAAAGGAGTGGCCGGTATATTGCTACGCGTAATTGCGAATGCAGGCCCTGCGGCACTTGTTCCACAGGCATTGCCGGCAGTAACTGTAATATTTCCATTGGTTGTTCCCATGGTAACAGTAATAGAGGTAGTTCCGGCTCCGGCAGTAATAGTAGCACCGGCAGGAAGCGACCATGTATAGGTTGTTGCACTGGCAACAGCCGCTATAGTATACACATTACCTGTGCTGGAAGCGCAAGGTGTAGCTGACCCGGATATTATACCGGGAGCTGAAGGGGTTGATGTAATTGTTGTAGCAAGCGTACTGGCAGCACTGCTTCCGCAAGCATTATTAGCTGTAACGGTAATGTTTCCTGAGGATACACCCATGGTTACTGTTATAGAAGTTGTTCCTGCCCCTGCAGTAATTGATGCCCCTGCTGGAACTGTCCATGTATAGGAGGTGGCACCTGCCACAGCGGCTATGCTATAAACGTTGCCTACAGAAGAAATACAAGGCACTGTTGATCCTGCAATAGTTCCTGGTGTTGCCGGAACAGGTAATAAAGTAACTGCAAGTGTACTGGCAGCACTGGTTCCGCAACTGTTAGAGGCAGTAACCGTAATGTTGCCATTGGTTGTTCCCATAGTTACAGTAATAGAAGTTGTTCCGGTTCCTGCGGTAATAGTTGCACCAGTCGGTAAAGTCCATGTATAATATAACGCACCTGCCACAGCGGCAATACTGTATGTATTTCCTGTTGAGGTTGCACAAGGAGAAGCACTGCCGGTTATAACACCCGGAGTGGAAGGAGCTGAAGCACACTGGCAAGAAACATATTGCCATGCAGTACCTGTGTAATATTCAACGCAATTGCTGGTGGTATTAAAAACCATTAAGCCCGTTGCCGGTGAAGGGATGGAATTCATTTGGCCTACTGTCATTCTTGGGGGCAGCAATCCGCCCGTAGTTGAAGTTACATCCAGCGCAGCTGAAGCGTTAGGAGCTACAATACCAATACCTGTTTGGCCTGAAATGATCATTCCATTAACTGGCGCAGCAGTTCCGGCATATGTTCCAAAAGCTGCATTACCGTTAACATCCAATTTATTTACAGGGGTTAAAGCTGTTGAAGATATACTTACACCTGTTCCATTATCTTGGGCTGCTCCTGTTCCAATGTTTGAAGAACTGGTCCATCTTGCCAGATAGTTAAGTGTTCCTGCTCCTGAAATTCCGCTACCACCGCCGCTGTTGTTAACATATAACCAGGCTGATCCTGAGTAATAATAAAAACCTACACCCAAGGGCAATGCAGCATTCGTATTCCATACCAGCATTCCAACTGTAGGGCCGGGAATAGTTGTTACATCTGAAGTGGATGTTAAGCTTACATTAGGCAAAAGTAAACCCAAATGTGCATTGGAAGAATGGCTTAAATCAAGTATGGCAGGATTGGTACTAGCCGCACCGGACTGGTTAATAGAAACATAACCTGTTTGTGCAAAAAGTCCGAAGGTAACACCTAAAAACAGCGCAACTAAAACGCCTTTGATGTAATGTTTATTCATATATTAAGAAATAATTAATATCAATTAGAGCATAGACAGTATACCAATTACCGAATAAATTTTGAAACAGATTGCTATTAAGGACATCTATCTCCCATTTTAATCCCATTTTAATGTAAAGATGAGGGATTATATTCAAAAACTGACTTTAATCAGGTATTTTCAAATGAAAATAGGACAATCTAGCCCGACGGCTTAGATTATAATTAAAATGCTCCTCTTTACCGCTTCCTTTTCTTTAATCCGGATTGCTATTACGCATGATAAATATCATTTGTTACAATATATACAAACAAATTTTATTACTTTTTCTATATATATATTATTATTTACTGCCTATTGCTTGTTGTGTGCAGAAGTAAATAATAATTACACGGCGGATCCCACGACGGGTGCTAAAAGTGTCGATATGGGTGTGGGCGGAGCGGTGCCTAT